>NZ_CP126158.1:2121337-2828450 GCF_030127145.1 Halobaculum halobium | reverse complement strand
GCTCCAGCCAACGAACACGGCGGCGTTCATCCCGATGATCGCAGTCCCGCTGATGTGGCGCCTCGGAATGTCATACGGTCGGCGGCAGTAGGCTACAACCCGTACAGTTCTGCGCGCTCGTTCACCGCCCGCCGGACCGTCTTCCGACCGGCATCGAGTTCCTGCGCCGCCGCGCGCTGGCTCATCTCGTCGGCGGCGACCTGCTCCAGCACGGTAACGACGCGGTGGTAGTCGCTGCCCTCGACGAGCCGACCGTCGTCCTTCTCGAACCCCAGCGGCGCGGGACCGTGCCGATACTCATCGGAGTCCTGGCGCGCCGCGATCCCCTCGCGGATGTTCTGACGCTTGATCCGCGCTTCAACTCGCCGAACACACCGAGCATCTGAAAGAGCGCGCGCTGGTACGGATCTTCCTCGTCGGGCTTCATCACCAGCGACTCGGAGACGATGTGCAGCTCGACGCCAGCTCTCGCAGCCGCTCGGCGGTGCGCTCCAGGTCGGTGATGGAGCGGGCGACGCGCGAGACCTCGTGCGCAACGACGGCGTCGATCTCGCCGGCCTCCGCGTCGGACATGAGCCGCTGGTAGGCGTCGCGGGCGGTGTTGGTGCCACTCGACTTGTCGCGGTAGACCTCGATCTCGGCGAGCGACGCGCCGAGGGTGTCCTCGGCGTACTGCTTCGTCGAAGTCAACTGCCGTTCGAGGTTCTGCTTCGCGGTGGAAACGCGGGTGTAACAGGCGACGGTCACGCCCACCACTTCGAGCACTTAATATCCAGCCTTTACGCCCAGTCTGGGCAGGACTAAAGTTCAGCCCCACCCTCGGGGGATTCTCCGGACACCGGATCAGTACACATCCGAGCGCAGAATCGAGTACTAATTTCAGGGTGGTGGTTGCCGGGTTCCTGATACACTCGCGAACTTCATTTCACCGCGTCAAAGAAGAATCGGCCGCTAACAAGTTCTCAGTATCCCTGGCATCGCTGAAGAACAACAGTTAATATTACAAGAATTTCCATTTACCTTGTGATTGTGAATCGGGAACGTCTCGCTACTATATTTCTTGCCACAGTAGCCATTGGCCAGGCTTCTTACCAATTCCTAATGGTGCGAGCAGGTCTTTCGAATTTGTTTTTCGATGCGCGGGAAGTCTGGTATCCCGTCGCGGAAGCAGTTAGTTCTGGAGAGGCACTTTACCTCGGCAATGCGGGCGACAACAAACCACCTCTCTTTGAGATCCTCAATGTATTATTTTATCAAACGGGACAATACGAGCTTTCGTTCTTTGCATTTGTTGGATTATCTAATGCACTTGCAGCAGTCTTACTCTATCGATGGGTTGCTCAAGACTACTCTTTGATATTTGGTGAAGCCGCTGCACTACTCTACCTATCTACTCTCCCGTTGATCAATGGAACTATCCTTAATGTCCGCTCAGTTGCCGTCGTATGTCTCCTCTTCGCCCTTTATACTGAGAAGCCATTCGCGAAAGGCGTCAGTATCGCCACAGGTGCGATGTTCTCTCAATATACTGCATTAGCGGCAATACCAATTTTGCTCTGGGGTATTCATCGAAGCAAGCGTACCCGCGAGTGGGTATTCTCTTATATTTCTGCTGGGTTGCTTGTCATTGCAGTCAGTTATGGCACTGTTGGGGTTATCTGGGGTGTTGAGTCATTCCAGCAAGCTATTTTGTCCTCGGTGCTTGCTGCGGGAGATTACGTTGCTACTCCTGTGCGAAATCCGCTTATAAATCCGATACGTTGGGTGAGTTTACTTGGTCTTGCGGATTGTGTCGACTGTTCACGTCTGTGTTCCCGCAGCAATTTTGATATCTCGGAAGGTTCGAAGCCAACCAATCCAGATAATTGCTTCAAGCCCAAATTCTGTTTTGGGACAATCATTGATTCTCTCTGTGCTCTATTTCTGCACATTATTCATTAAATCACTCAGATACTATTGGGTATTCGTCATGCCATTTTTCTCTGTACTCACGGCCGAGCTGATCCTCTTGCGTCTGCATTCGAATTCAGAGGACCTATGAATGAGATTGGCATCAAAATGTCAAATTTAGATTTGAACGCATGTACTCAATTCGTGTGAATTCAATTAATGGGCTCTGTTGAAATCCTTCAGATCTGACATTGGCAAGAGCGAGTCTCCTGACCGATTTTCTCGGTTACGGTGCTAAATTACCGTCTCAACAAATCGCACGACAGCAAGAGGGTTTCAACAGAGCCAATTAATGAGCATTCAACTCCTATTGGATTCTTCCGGAATCAAGTTGCTCCCGACAGCAATCAAGACATACCAAAGTGGCTCGTCAATCACGATGTTGACCATTCCGGCGACGGTGATCCCACCAAATCCAATAAAGAGTGCTGAGAGGTACATCTGATCTATACTATCCAGATTGTAGATCGCTCGAGTATAATTGCGAATGATGGATAATCCGGTTGCCAGCAGTATGAGAACTGGTCCAATACCAGCCGCCATCCAGACACGTGTAATCAGATTGTGTGCCCGGAAGGAGCCGATCTCGTACATTTTCTCAGTCAAGACAACAAACCCTTCGTATCCGACACCAGTCAACCAGTGCCGCTGAATTGTAACAAGCTCCGCTTTGTGAACATCATAGCGCTGCGGTCCCAAAACCTCAGGCGAGAACGCGCCCGCTGTGAGCGGGATACTCGTTAGTCTTTGTGGGAATATGCCGATATGGACTGCAGCAAGTACAACGAGGCCGAATAATATGACTGCCACAGCTCCAGCTGGAAGTAGTCTCAAGAGTTCCAGTTCGGCGATAGACCGAAGAAACAGTATAGTCAATGCACCAAGTACGAAAACAAGCCCAACGATACCTCCCCGGGAACCCGAAAGAGGAATGAGGAAAATCATAGACGCAGTCAGCCCCACGTACGCCACTTTTGTCCATCCGGTCTTCCAATGGGTGACGAGTGCCATGAGTGGGATGAGAGCTAAGAGATTGCGCGAAAGTTCGTTTCGGCTAATATACGGGACAATACCTAGCGTGAGGTCGCCGAAAGCGATCTCGAACACTCCGTATCCTACCCACAAAGTCGAGATAATTAGAAGTACTCGGATGAGTTCCTGTAGAGCATCATCTCGACCGAGATATACTACGATAGATCCATAATAAATCATCATTAAGCCGAGATCAATAGCTCGGCGCATAGATTCGTATGGACTTGGAGACCAAGATGAACTGGCGATCAAGATAGAGAGTAGAACAAAAATTCCAATATCCGAGTGCGTGAGCCTGACATATCGTTCTTTGATTGCCGTTATAAATGCGAAAGAACCTACAAAAAAGACACCTATCATACGCGGTGTAATATATAAGCCGAGATCAAAACCGTACGGAATGAAGTGGCCGATGATCGGCAAAGAAAGTAGTAGAGCAAAAAGGCGAGTATAGATTTGAGGTCGCATTCGATATGCATGCCTACATCGCTCCGAATTTAGACTTTGCCAATCCGTTGGAACACTCGGCTGGAAAGACTGAAAAATGAGGTGCCAATCCGAGTTTTTAGATCGTCATGTCGGCGACCGCTTCGTTCGTCTCGTCCCCAGAGTCGTTTATCCCTGCCGCGACGGTTGGCCACCTGCGGATAACCTTGTTATTACTGTCGCAGTTGGCTGTCCATTCCCACGGGGTCGTTACTGACGCAACGTCAAACATCGTCCCTCGCAACACGTTTGCCCGCACTCCGGCAGTAGTTGAGTCCGCGTTGTCGAAGAGTGCGATCCGATCGCCGCCGGTGAAATTCAACCCGTGTGAATTGACCACGTTGAGGGTGACTTCAACGCCATCATCGTAATCAAACACAAAAGCCTCCCCAGCAGAAACGTTGCCGCGGACCTCCACACGATTCATATTCGCCCAGCCGTTTGCTCCGCCAGAATGAAAGCGCGCGACGCCGCCCGCGTTCCACGCGTGGACTTCGGCGTACCCGCCGACAACGCTATTCCCGTTCGTCTGTCGAAACTCAACAATTGGGGTGCCGTTAGTCGTGTCAACACGGGGGTAGCCGTAGACAGCCGTTTGATCTTGGCTCGCAATAGATTCAAGATCCGCGTTAAATCGAAACCACGACCCAACACCGCTCGACTCCGATAGCATTGCCCCATCGGCGTAGACAGTTGCGTTTGGCTTCAAATCGAACACCGAACCGGCTGACGATGCCGTCTCTCGGAGCCACACCCCTGATAGCGAGAGCGTGACGCCACCCTCGATTGTGATTGGCAACGTATCGTTTGCGGACACGTCTCCGAGGAAGTCGTTAGTGATGGGACCTTTTTGGATTCTGACCGATCCACTCCTCCGTGAATCTGGGGCGGCTGCCTCATCGATTGCGGCTTGGATGCTGTCGCCACTCGCAATATCAACTTCTATTGCATCTCTCAAGGGCAGTTTGCGCGTGTGTGTCCTATTCCCTGGATCGGTAAACGATTCCTCTGTACTTACCGATTTAGGTTCGATGTCTCTTCCCCGAATCGCGTTCGGGCCGGTCGCCGGCGTTCTCTCTGGCATTTAGTTGTCCTCCATGTCGGTCTTGGTGTTCTCTCGGTCGGATCGGCTCGTCTGCGGCGGCTTGTACGGGAGTCTGTCGAGTGCTGCGCGGGATAGTCCCCGGATCCGTTCCATACCGTACCGAAACGGGACGCCCAGCCCCAGGAGTATCCCAAACAGGAGGTACCCGAGGTTCGATCCGCTGATGCTCGAAATGCTTTCGAGCACGCTTACTCGCCTCCCTCGAACGTGACCACGACAGCGTCACCAGCGTTCGGCGTCCGAACGTGGATGAGTGACGTATCTGTGACGCTGAACAACAGCGAGTCCGTACGGCCGGTTAGCGGCGACTCCTGTGTGTCGGCGTCACCGACGAACACGTCGCCCGAGTTGTCGGATTTGTACTCGACCAGCACTCCAGCTCCCTCAGGCACGTCGAGAGACGGCAAGGGTTCGGCGTCGGTCCCGCCAGTCGAGTGGACAACTTGCGTCAGGCTGTCGTAGTTCCCGAGCCGGGCGTTTGTTACATCCTGCTTGTCGGCGTTTGCCGGTGGTCGTGGGTCTCCGTTGCGATCACGAACGGAGTCGATTTTGTCTACCTCTGCGGTGGTATCAAGTACCATTCTCAGGCACCCCCTTCGATCTGCTCGAAACCGACCGGCTGGATGTGGTACGTCTGGGGTGCTCCCGACGTGTTTCGGATGATTACTTTGGGAGTCGCGAAAGCGCTTTGCTGGGGCGAAGGTTACGGTCATGTCGTCGATGTCGGTCGGTGGGATGGCCGCCGGCCCGTATTGCGTGCTCCCGTCGTCGCGGATCTCGTAGATCGTGCCGCGGACCTTCGAGATGGCAAGAATCGGGAGATAGAACACGCTACCGGACTGCTCGGGCGTGAACGTA
Source organism: Halobaculum halobium (assembly GCF_030127145.1). NCBI lineage: Archaea > Methanobacteriati > Methanobacteriota > Halobacteria > Halobacteriales > Haloferacaceae > Halobaculum > Halobaculum halobium. Next base: position 2,823,019 of record NZ_CP126158.1, on the reverse strand, counting down.
ACCGTCACCTTCTCGCCGTCGTCCAACTCGGCTGTGTACGGCTCGTTGAAGGGAACGTCGTCCGGGTCGGGTTCTGGTACCCAGGGCATCACCGCACCTCCTCGGGAGGATCGGCGTACGCCCCGCCGTTATTGTCGGTGCCGTCACTCTCACCGCCGGTCCGGCCGGTGTCGTCGTCCATCTTCTCCCGGACCCGCTTCAGTTCCTCGTCCGTCATGTCCTCGTACTCGGTGTTCTCGATGTTAGCCATCCTGTCGCCCTCCGTCGGGTCGCGGTTCCTCGTCCGGGTCGAAGCGGTGCGGCGGCTGGTACTTCTCGTTGCCAACGAGCCGCGCCCCGAAGCGTTGGAGCCACCGGCGATTGCCGATGGACCGCGTCTTGTTCGCTGCGCCCCGCTCGCTATTCCGCTCGACAGCGCCGCGCATCCGGTGGGCCTCGTAGAGGATGCCGAGCGCCGACGTGGCGGTGATACCCGCTGACACCTGCACCGCGTAGCTCGCCAGTAGGTCCATCATGTGAACGCCTCCGCGGTGTTGCTCGCGCTGTTCGCCAGCCACGCGATAGCCAGCAGCGCGACGAGCGCCAGCACGACCTTGCTGTTCGGCAGCCCGAGCGCGTCGCCCGAGCCGCCGAACGGGTTGTTTCCGCCGTCATCGCTTTGGTCGTCGCCGCCCCCGCCGAACGGATTCGATCCGCCGGGGTCGTCGCCACCAGGAAGCGCGCTGCTGTCCTCCTCGACGGTCAGGGACCGCGGCGTACTGGAGTGCGTCCGCTCCTCCTTGATGACCGAAACGGTCGCCTCCACCGTGTACTCTCCCGCCGGAAGCTCCGGGTCGAACTCGACAGCCGCGTTCGCCCCGAGCATCTGCCCCACACGGTTCCGGGGGACGCACTCGCGGACCGTCTCATCAAAGACCTTCTCGCCGGCAGCGTCGCGGATGACGAGGGTTACGTCGGTCTTGTGTCCGTACTCGCCGCCGGTGTTGCAGGTCTTCTCCTCCCACGAGAACGCGGCCGTCTCGTTGTTGTTGACGCCGACGCGGATCGGGATCGGAACCCCCGCCGCGGCCGGACCCTCGAACTCGACGCGCCGAACTCGAACATCCGCCACGGGCTACTCACCCCCGTACATGACCCAGCCGACAACGACGAGTGCCAGCGCCAGCAGCGCCGGATTGCCGATGTCGCCGCCGACTCCCGGTGTCTCTGTGTCGGCGGGCGTGTTGTCCGGCTGGTTGTCGGTGTCGGCGCCGTCGGTGTACTCGCCGCTCTCGCTGTCGACTACCCCGCTCTCGATGCCGCCGGTGTCGTCCGACCCGTCCGACCCGCCCGAACCGTCCGATCCGTCCGAGCCCCCGATAGTGTCGAGCGCGTCGTCGGTGAGATCCTGCTGGGCGTCGTCGGCCGCCGGGTCGTCGCTGTTGTTGTCGCTGATGATGGTGACGCCGCCCGTGTCCGGGTCGCCGTCCGAGTCCACGACGTTGCCGGCCGAGTCCTCGCTGTCGTATTCGAGCCCGCCACCGTCGGCCTGCCCGAGATCGAGGTCGTCGCTGGTCTGGTCCTGCTCGATGTCCTCGGTGTCGTTCGTGTAGTCGCTCGAACCGCCGGAGTCGTCCGAGCCGCCGGAGTCCGTGTCGTCGGTGGTGTCGGTCGTCCCGCCACCGCCGCCGTCCTGGTCCCACGACGGGCCGGTGAGTCCGCCCACCATCAGCGGTTCACCTCCACGTACACCAGCGACGCGAACAGCAGCACGTTGATGAGCGCCGCCGCGACTTGGATGTCCTCGGGTGTCACCGAGGTACCCGCCAGCGCGTTCTCGAACACCGGGGCGCCCGGCTGTGCCGGCGTGCCCGGTTCCACGTACCCCGGCATGGCGGCGCCGTCGGTCATGGTCGTGAGACGGTCCGACGGCTCGGTGCCGGTCGGAGCGCCGCCAGTCGCGGCCGGCGTGAGTCCGCCGGACATTGTTTACCGCCTCGCGGCGTCCATGCGGACCACCGCGCCCAGCCCCTCGATGGAGCCGGTGGCTGCCGAGTAGGGGATCGACAGCAGCGCGTTGGCCGCCGGTTCGGGCTCGCCGTCGCCGTCGACGTCCTGCATGAACGCCGCCGTGTACGGCGCGTCGACGTACAGCGAGAGCGTCCAGTCGGTCGGGACGTACCGCTGCCAGTACGACCGCCCGAGCGAGAGATTCACCGGCTCCTTGGCGTTGTCACGCAGGTGCAGCTTGTTGATGAGCCGCGAGTCGACGGTCTCCTTCGTCCCGTTCGGTGCCTCCTTGACGAGTTCGAGCTGGGCCTGATCGCCCGCGGCGTAGTAGACGCCCAGCGTGGTGTCGGTGCCCCCGCTCGTGTAGTCGAAGGTGTTGGCGTCGTAGTCCACCGAGTCGGGCTGCACGACGGAACCGCCTTCGTACAGTAGCAGCGAGGTGTCGACCGCTCCGGAGTCGATGAGGTCGTGCGAGAGGTTGAACGTCTCCTGGTTGTCCGCAGTCCCGTCGGTCGTGAACTCCTGGTACGCCATGATGGCGTACTCCGTGGCGTTGGTCTCGCGGAGCATGTGCGCCCGGTTGACCTGCACGGAAGCGACCTCGGTCCGCTCGCCGGGCGTGCCGGCGGTGAAGTCGAAACTCGCCTTGGTGAACTCGTCGCGGTTGATGCTGGCCGACTTCAGCCGCGAGCGCACGGCGGATTCGTCCGCCATCGCTCAGTCCCCCCCGGACCGGACGGTCACGGCCTTGTCGTCGAAGTAGAACTCCGAGTTGTCCCAGTCGATCTGCTCCGAGGACTCGAGGAACACCTCGACGCTCTCGATGTCCTCGACGACCAGCGCGGAGCCCTTGAGTTCGACACGGGTCCGGTCGCGGTACTCCTCGTTCTGCTGCTCCTTGATGCTCAGACGGCGGAACGTGCCGATGTTCGAGAGCTTGTAGGAGACGACCTGCGGCTGATCGAGGTGGGGTGCGTCCCATCGGATCGTCACCTCCGTGTCGAGCGGGAGCGGGTCGTCGTTGGAGTCGCGGAGCTTCGCCTGGATGGGGAAGCCCGCGCCGCCCATGTTCGAGATCTCCAGGACCATCCCGTCGATGGGCGAGAAGCCGAGGACCGAGGTCGCCTGATCCACGACGTTGGTCTTCTCGGTGGCCTCGACCTGCCGCGTGCCGAGGTTGGAAAGCGTTTCAGTCATCTACGCCCCCACTCCCTGAACCGTCGACTTGATGTCGAACCGCTCCGCGGCCTTGTCGACCGTGTAGAGGCCGCCGCCGATGCTGATCTCGTAGGAGTACATCGGGGAGAGCTGGCCGCCGGCTGCGACCGCGAGCCCGTATACCTCGGGGTTGTCCTTCACCATGTCCGGCGCGACGCCGGAAGTCAGGTTCTTGAGAACCGTGGGGGCCATGAAGCCCGCGAAGATCGCGGCCACGGACTCCCACAGTTCGGTCGATGCGAGTGCGTCGAACGCCTCTGCCATGTCTGCCATGCTACACCCGGGCCGATGAGAGGGGGCGAAAAAGGCGGCCTGCGCAGGGATTGCGTCGCGTGTGTCCTGATTGCGTCGCTGGTGATCAGCGACGGCCGGGCGACTGCTCTTTCTCCCACATCTCCATGAGTCGGCGCACAACCTCGGCGTTCGAGAGCTCGCCGCGGCGGTGCTCGCTCAGGTCCTCGCGGATGTCCGCGAACTGTTCGGCGTCCTCACCGCTCAGCGTGGTGCGTTCTCGGGCCATGGTCAGAGGTTCGGGTCGTGAATCGGGTTGCCTTCCGGGCCGTAGTGTGTCGATTCCATCTCCAAGCCGCGGGTGTCCCAACGGTCCATCTCGCCGGCCGTGTTCGCGAATATCCACTCCGAGCCGATGATGTGGCCCGCGTCGTCCTCGAACTGCCGCAGCGGGACCGGCCCGGCGTCCGGCGCGTGCAGTTCCTCGGGAAGCGACGGAACGCGCGAGACGGACGGGTTGTGTACGTCGACGGGGTACTCGGCCTCGATCTGGTTCCGGTCCTGTTTGGCCTTGAACGCCCCCAGTACCGTTTCGTCACACTGTGAGACGACCGTCTTTTCCAGCTTCGCGAGCCGCTGGGTGATCCACAACGAGGACGCACCTTCACCGCGGCCGGTCGTTGCCAGCCCCTCGATAGCGTCGGGCACCTTCCCCGTCTGCGGGGCGACGAAGTGCGCCTCGTCGATGGCCGTGAGAGAGTCGCCGAGGCGACGCGCGGCCTTGATGATGCGGGCACAGACCGTCCGCCACTCCTCCGGCGGAAGGTTGTAGCGGGCGAGCACGACGGCGCCGTTCTCCGCGATGAACGACTCCCACATCTTGACGGACCACGACGCCTCCCGAGGACCGACGATGAAGTGAGAGGCGAAGCCGGCTTTCACCAGCCCGCGGTACTCGTCCTTGAAGTCGAGGACGGCGACGTGCTCGAACTCGGGGATGTTGCGCTCGATGATCGACTGCCCGACGAAGGACTTCCCGTGCCCGCTCATGGCGCCGAGGAGCCGGCGCGTCACGGCTCGCGAACTCCTGCGGCGTCCGGGTCGACGCCGGCCGCGAGCGCCACCCGGCGGTTCTTCTCGGGCGTACTGTACCCGTCGTACTCGGGATCTCGCTCGGGGAGCCAGTCGGGGACCATCTCGGTGGGGACATGCCAGCCCGCCTGTCCCTCGTCGGGGAGGTCGGCCCACACGACCGCCCACTCGTCGCCGTTCACGTCGTCGGTGTCGTGCCAGTAGCCCATCGGCACGTATGCGAGGTTGTGTTGATCGAGCAGACTCAGCGCCCGGAGCGCCAGCAGCGCGTTCAGGTTCCGCTCGCGGTACACGTCGGTCTTGTCCTTCGGTTCGCTGTCGGTCTCACTCATCCGCGTCGCCCTCCAGCTCGTCTGCGGCGTTGTGGATGACCGTACAGGCGGCGCGGAAGTTCGCTGCGAACAGTCGTTCGGCCGCCTCTCCTCCGTCGAACTCGACAACGCGATCCTCGAACGTCGCGAGGTCCACGCCCCACTTGTTCCGAACGTGGTGGTCGGCGAGCGCTCGGTCGGAGCCCTCGGCGCCGCCTTCTCGGTACGTCTCCGCCCAGCGGGCGATCTGCGCCTCCCACTCGTCGGCGTCGGCGCCGAGATACCCCTCGACGCCGTCGGTGGTGTCGAGGAGTTCGGGCGCGACGTTTTCGAGCCAGAGGTCGTCGAACGAGCCGCCGGCCATCGCGTCGATCATTGCTTCGAGCGAGTCTCGGCGCATCTCGACGGCCGGCACCTCGCCGATCACGTCCTGGTCGGTGGCGTCCTCCAGGCGCTTGGCGGCGGTCAGTACCTCGTGTTCGGCGCCGGCGATGATGCCGGTCAGGTGGTCGATCGCGCCCATCTCCTTGAGCTTCGCCATCATCTTGCGGACGGCGCGGTTTCTGATCCCCCTCATGCGGCCGCCTCACCCCCGGTTCCGCCCATCGCCTTCTCCATCAGCCGGTCGATCTGCTTGTCGAGAACGTCCGTCTCACGAGTGAGGCCGTCGCCCATCGACAGGACCGTAGCGAACAGTAGCGCCTCGTGCGGTTCGAGGTCGCTCCCGACGCCCATCATGTCCATCGTCTCGTTGAAGTGGTCCGCGAGGTCGTACTGCTCGAAGTGGTCGCGCCCCAGCTCGTTCTCGCCGCCGTGCTTGCGGATCTGGGCGTTGGTCACGGACTTGACGACCGAGACGTACATCTCGCCAGCCTTCGCGACCGACGCATCCGGGTTCGCATCGTCCGCCATGCTGCCCGGCTCGGTCGGTTCGGCGGCGTCGTCGCCGGCGTCCTCGCTCTCGTTCTCGTCGTCGGCACCGGCCTCCGCCTCAACATCGTCGGGGTCGATGTCGCTGGGGACGATCGCCTGCTCGTCGCTCTCGATGTCCGGCTGTTCGTCGCCGGTGTCGCTACCGCCCTCGGTAGCGGCCCCTTCAGGGGCGCTTTCGGCCCCCTCGGGCGCCCCCTCGTCGGCGCTCTCTTCAGCCCTGCCGTCTGGGGATTCGGCTTGCTCTTCGGGGTCGCTCATGCGGTCAGACCACCCCCGGACTCGCCGGCACCGGCTTCAGGGGCCGCTTCAGCGCCCCCCGGTTCCGCCCCTTCCGCGCCGCTTGAGCCGGCTGGATCGCCTGATTCGCCTCCGCCACCGTCGGCGGTGACGAGGAGCACCAAGAGCACCGCCCCAAGGGCCAGCCCGAGCAAGAGTGGAGGGGACACCCCGCCGATAGAGCCGGCAAGCAGGCCCCCAGCGGCGGCCGCTTCCGCCCCTGAAGCGCCCCTCCGGCGCCGCTCTCGTCGCCTTCGGAATCGCCTTCCGAAGCGCTGCCGTCGCTCGATTCGCCTTCGCTGTTCCCCTGCTGCTGTTGGTACTCGTCGTCGGTTGCCATGCTGTCGTCGGTAGCACCCCTTCAGGGGCCGCTTCGGTCGCCTCGGATTCGGCGCTCTCGCGCCCCTCTCCGCCCTGTTCTTCGCCCTTCTCCCCGCTCTCCTCGGCCGGGGACTCGGTAGCGGGGCCCTCGGGGGCGCTTTCGACCCCTTCGTCGCCCCCCTCGTCGCCCGGCTCTTGAGCTTCGAGCTCGGCTCGCAGCGCCTCCTTGTCGGCGTGGGGATCGTCGCTCATCGCGTTGATGTGCGAGCGGACACTGTTCGCGGTCTTGAACTCGCCAGTGCCGAAATCGCAGTCGTCGGCTGGGCAGGTGTGGCCGCTCATAGGTCCATGTGCTCGGCCGCACCGACGCCCTCAGCCATCGCTTCGAGGAACTCACGGAACTCGCGCGGGTCGTCGAAGTCCGGGAGCGTATCGGGCGAGAGGTGCGCTTCTGCGATGAGGTCGCCATCCTCGACAATCTCGGCGCTCCAGTAGCCTGCCTGTACCTCGGTCGGGTCGCTGATCGTGATCTGTGTCATGTGTCTGCCTCCGTAGCTGCTCGTTCGGTTTCGTCACTCACGCCGACGGGCGTCGAACCCGCACCGTCGACGGCCGCCTCTCGTACGTCCTCGCGGTCGCCGGCGGTCACGTCGTGACCGTGTTCGGAGTGGTCTGCATGGCACTCCTCGCAGGTCGTCGCGACCATCCGCACAAGATCCGTGAGGTCGGCGTTCGCATCCTCCAGCTTCGTGAAGTGGATCGGCTCCAGCCCCGCGTCGGTTCGGATGCCGTTCACCGCCCGCGCCGCGTCGTTCGCGTGCTCCAGCGACTCGCGCAGCTTCTCGATGTGCTCGGCGACAGCGTCGGTCGCGTTGAGATAGCCCCGGACCGACCGGAGGTACGCACCGACACGCGCTCCCTCGAGATCGTCCGGCGGCGATAGCGGGCTGGCATCGTCGTCGGTCGGCCCGTCTCCGGGTGCTGGGTCCGGCTCCGTGAGCAGGTCGGATACCTCCGCCTCCGAGTACCCACACGCCTCTTGGAGGAACTCGCAGGCGTCGGGGTCGCCGTGCTCGCAGTGGCCGCGGGCGTGGTTGCAGCCTTCGGCCTGCTCGGTGGCGGCTGCGTTCGCCTCCCGGTCGGCGTCGCGCTGGTCCGGATCGGCGCGGGCGCCGCCGCCCTCTTGGCCGGCGTTCTCCATCACCTCGCGGTGCTCGTCGACCGTGAGGGTCGGGTCGACGTAGCTCGTCCAGTCGCTCACACCGTGGCGGGCGGCCAGTCCCTTGATAGAGCGCGCCCAGAGCACGTTTGCCCGGCCTTTCGAGAAGTCGAGGCGCCCGCGTTCGGCGTCGGTTAGGTCGACCTGACCGGGGCCGCGGTCCTCGCGCTGGGCGGTTCCCTCGTCGGCCTCGGCGCGGAGTCGGTCAAGGAGCGTGTCGGGCGTGTCGCTGACGAAGTGGACCGTCCGCATCCGCTTGTCGTCGTCCACGGGACAAACGAGATCGGCGTGCTCCTCGCGAGCGCGGTCCGCAGCCGCCTTCGAGCCGAACTCGACGGCCTCGCTCACGTCGGCCCCTCCATCGCTGCCAGCGTTACCGCGGCGCCGATGATCAGCCAGAACAGCGTGACTACAACGGCAAACGTGATAGCCGCTGCACACCCTGCGGCGATGAACGGCCCGCTGAAGCAGGTCATGTCTCACCACCCGGACAGATGTATCGATAGCAGATCCGCCCCTCGCCGTCGCGGGTCTGCTCCATCTCGTGCTCGAAGCCCGGCCGGCCGCAGTTGGCGCAGTCCCAGCCCGGCGTCCGAACGCCTGCCTCCTTGGCCTGTTCGTACGTCTCAGGCATTGATACCCTCCGTATCCGACTCTTCGATGAGGGTGACATACTGACCGAGCATCCCGACGGCGAGTAGCGCCAGCGCGATCCCCTGACCGACCCCGCCCCAGTAGCCGAGCGGGTCTGTCGGGAACCTCGCGACCAACATCGCACCGACGTTGAGGCCGAGGATGCCGGCCGTTCCGTAGGCCCACACCAACGTCCATGCGTCAGTCATCGCCCAGCTCCTCGCCGGTGTACGCTTCCAACGTCGAGACGGCCGAGGCGGGCGCGTCGTCGCGCTCGTCGATCTCGCCGGGCTCACCGGCGCCGCGGTACTCGATTCCGTCCGCGGTGTCCTCGAAGGTGTGCGGGAACGTCTTGCCGGTCGCGTCTTCGACAGAAACGACGTGATACGTTCGCTGGGTTCCGTTCTGCTTCTCGTGGAGTGTTTGCACTCCCATGTTCGCGTGAACGGTGGTTTTGCCTACAAGTCTTGTTAGTGATGTATTCAGCTATGGAATTAATCACTTGCGACCGTAAGAAGGAGTCGCCGGCGGGGCCTACAGGTAGGTCTCGCCGTGGTCGAGGTGATCCGCACGGGCCATGTGCCGGCGGTGCTCTTTCACGCTGTTCTCGATGTTCCCGCAGCCGAGACAGCGGATCCGCGACTGAGGAATATCTGTGTCGTCTACTGCATCCGGCTCAGTCATCCGCCGGAGCCTCCTCGGGACTGCCGTAGCTGTTCAGACTCGGGGCCGTCGACGTGAGGGCCTCGTTGACCAGTGCCCGGGCAAGGTTCACGGGGACAGCGTTCCCGATCTGTGCCGTCCTCGACGCCTTCGTGTCGCCGACAAACTCGTAGTCGCTCGGGAAGCCCTGTGCCGCGGCGAGTTCCCGCGGCTGGAGCATCCGGTACCGGAGCCCGAGCCCCAGCGGTGAGAGGTTCGGAACGCACAGCGCGTGCCGATCCTTCGTCGTCACCGTCGGCAACGGCTCGTCGACGGGTGCCGTGTCGCTGTTCCCGTAGTATTCGACGAGGAACGGCGAGACCAGGTGCCCGTCGTGGTTGCTTGCCGTCACCGTGTGAAGCGGCCGGTCGTCTGCCTCGTAGGTCGCGTTCGAGTGAAGCCCGCGAGCCGGCAGGTTCCGCGGCTTCAACGGCTGCGCTTCGATGAAGTGAACGGCGCCGCGCGTCGCGATCGTCGGCACCGGCTCCGTGTCGGCGTCGAGAGCACGGGCGTTCGACTGCTGGCCCATCACCATCCGAGTTCCGCCGTCGGTCGCCGCGGACGCCGTCGCGGACACGAGAAACGGCTCGTCGCGTTCGTCGAGCGCGTCGGGTAGGTCGTCGACCGAAACGACATCCTCCTGCATCCGTTCGATGTCGTCGGGGCCGATCCCGGCGACCACGTCCGCGTAGTCGGCGAGGTCGTCGTCACAGTGGTCGCGGATACCCTGTGCGATCCGCTGCATCGTGTTGTTCGAGAGTGGCCGCGAGCGCGTCCAGATGGACGATCCGCGGTCGCTCCAGTCGATCACTTCAGCGGCCGACCGCCACGGATCGCGGTCCTCGCCGGGCGACTCCGCGTGTGTTGGTTCCGGGTGGGTAGCACGACCGCCACGGCGGGCGACGACGAACAGCCGACGCCGCGAAGTCGTGTCGCCGTAGTCGGCGGCGTTCAGCACGTCGTAGTCGACCGAGTAGCCGAGCGAGTGGATCACGTCGACCCACGCCTCGAACGTCTCGCCGTTTCGCGTCGGCTTCCCGTCGTCGTCGATCGGTCCCCACGACTTCAGTTCCGGGACGTTCTCGACGAGGACCGCCTCGGGTTGCGTCTTCTGAACCCAGTCGACGACGTGCCACGGGCTCGCGCGGCGCTGTTCGGAGACGGGTTGCGATCCGTGGGCTCTGCTGAAGTGCGTACACTCCGGGCCGGCGACGAGCAGGTCCACGTCGTCGTCACCAACGACCTTCGGCGGGTGCAGCTCCTCGACTTTCGCGTTGTGATGCTCGGCCCACGGGTGGTTCCGCTTGTGCGTCGCGATCGCGTCGTCGTCGTGGTTGACGGCGATCAGTCGCACGTCGTAGCCGAGATTTTCGCATTCGAGTGCGAGCCCGTGGCTGAATCCTCCAGCGCCGCAGAACAGGTCCACGGCGGTCAGGTGAGAACCTCCAGATTCGTCTATATCGCCCATGGTTCCACCTCGATGTCCGACAGCGGCACGTAGCTCCAGTTCCAGCGCCCGTTACTGTTCACGCGATTGATCGCGAATCCGATGGACGTCTTCTTCCACTGGTTGTTGAACTCAGCAACGCGCCACATGTTGCCGTTGGCGCTCTGAAGAACCCACGAGAGTGTCCCGTGGGGACTCTCCAGCCGCAGGCATTTCCCGGTCTCAGATGGCGTGATGGCGGCACGTAGCGACTCGTGCGACGGACAGTAATGGTCGTCGAGCGCGAGTTGAGAACCTCCCGCGTTGTGATCATCAGTCATCGGCGGGAACACCCCCACGCCGCGCCTCTCGGCGCTCGGCCACGGTCCGGTGCCGGTGGATCCACTCGTCGGGGTCGGCCGCGGGCGGCTTCACCCGGACGTAGGTCTTCGAGTGCCGGACGCTCGGCCCGTCGCCGGACAGGTTCACGTAGCCCTCTCGCTGGAGCCGGTGGGTGAAGGCATCGAGACTCCCCTTCTTCACGTCGGCCTCGTTGGCGACCGCGCTGTCGTAGTGGTCGAGGGTCAGCTTCAGGTCCTCGTTCGCGAACGCCAGCAGGGCGTCGTAGACGCGCGCCAGTGTGTCGTCGTCGGGACGGAACTCGTCGGAGGTGTCGCGACCGCGCTCGCGTCGAACGACGGCCTCCATGTGTCGGCGGAGGTCGTCGCTCATGCTGTCGCCGCGCTCGTCGAGCACGTCCTGGTAGTCCTCCTTCAGTTCGGCGTCGCACCGGACGGACAACTGCGCGCTGTCGTTGCTCTTACTCTGTTGGTTGCGAGGCATCAGATAGCCTCCGTGTGTAGCAGGTTGGTGTTCGTGTAATACGCAGACGGCGACGGGGAACGGGCCTCCGCTACACACCCCCCCGGGGAGGGGGTAGCGCGGGGTTCGTGCGCGCCCTCGGGTGTGCGCGCTCGCGAGGACCGCCGGAACCGCCGTCGCTGACGGGCCGAGACGGTCGCGAACGGCCGATCCGTCATCTGCGACCCTCCCCGCCGACGCGGCGGTCGCCGACGGCATCCTCTCGAAGCGCCCGATCGATCTGGTGGCCGCCGTCCGGTAGGGCCTCACCTGACGGTGTGTCCTCGACGGCGGTCGACGCGATCCGGACGCGCTCGCCGGTCGTCGTCTCGCCGCCGATGAACGCGGCCTTGCGAAGCGTGCAGAGATGAGCGCATGGCCCGTCGTTCCAGTGATAGCCCTCGCAGTCGCACCAACCGACGAACGCGCCGCTCTCGTCCGCGAGGGCGACGCTGTGTGCGTCCTCTCCGTCCGGGAGAGACACACGCCAGCCGTAGGTGCTCGCCCGCTCGATGAGCGCGTGCAGGCCGTCGGCGCGGTCCCACGAGGTACCGCCCATCGCGGCCTCGAAATCGAGCACGTCGCCGCTGACGGCGTCGGAGACCGTCACCTCGGCCGCGTCTGGAAGCGTGCGGCGGTCGTCGGTGCTCACCGTTCGTCACCTCCAGGACACTCGGGACAGACGCGGCGCGGGATCCCGCTGCCAAACGGCGTCCGTGTAACGAGTCGGGAGCCGCAGCTCGGGCAGTAGCTCACGGAGAACACCTCCCATCATCGAGAGCCGGACACCGCTGATCGTCCTCACCAATCGGGGAGCCGCAGACCGTGCAGATCGGCGCGGGAAGCGCCGACAAATCGACGCGACGGGTGCGGCTCACCGCCGTTCACCTCCGTGGGATAAGGAAGAGGCTACCGGCTGTCGATTCGTGATAGGGTCAGAAGTGGGTTGGGGCGGTTTTCCGATCATAGCGTCTCACCGTGGTGTTCGTCGGCCTCAAGATCCAACGAGTCGATGAGGTGCGACTCGCGTTCGCGGAACTCCTCGCGCTTCGTCGGATGGTCGTAGTGCTGTTCGATCACGGCGACGCTCGCGTTCACACGGCGCGCGACGGCCTCGACGCCGAGGCCGCGGTTACGTTGCCAGCTGATGCTCCCCGAGCGGACCTGATGCGGTGACCGCGAGGACGGGCACTGTGAGGCGCCGCGACCCGCGAACCAGTCGCACGTCGCTTGCTTCTCGCCGTGAGGGCAGTCCTGGTAACGACAGGGAACGGTCGCGTAGTAGCACCAGTTCCGTAGCGTCGTCAACGAAACGCGGCCGTGCGTCGTCGGAAGCAGCGGCGCCCGACCGTGGTCGTCGCGAACCTGCGGCCGCTGCACGCTGATCCACTCGTCCAACACCTCGACCGTCGCGTCGGGAATGCCAACGTCGCGCTCGCCCTCAACGCCGTTCTTCAGCGGAGTGTCCGCGTCCGGCCGGTGCCGGAACTCCAACACGCCGGCCGACCGGTCCACGTCGCTCACGTCGAGCCCGCGGAGGCCGCCCATCCGACAGCCGACCGTCCACAGGATCTCGAGCACGACATGGTGCTTCGAGGCGCGGTTCGGCGACGAGCGCCACGCCTTGAGTAGCGCCTCGCCGCGATCGGGCGCGAGTCGAACCTCCGAGACGTGGTCGCTGCGGTTGATGTCGGGCACCTCGATCGCGTCGCCGACGCCGTCCTCAGCGAGTCCCACGTCGCTGGCCCACTGCAACCAGTCTTGGACCGTCTGCTGGTGGTTCCGAAGCGTGACCGGGGCGAGATCGTCGCCGGCGCGCTTCGCGTCCCACTGGTTGATGTCCCACGCCGTGAGGTCGCGCATCGTCTCGATCTCCTCCTCCTCACACCAGTCGACGAACTGCTTCAGCCGGTACCAGTAGTCCGTCAGGGTGTGCTCCGCGAGCGACACGGCGCGCTTGTCGAGCCACCGTTGGGCGGCTTCCCGGGGAGAGAGGTCGGGCGCGTCGCTCACGGTTCGTCCTCGTCGGTTTCGATCCGCGGGGCGAGCATGAACCGGCCTTCGTGGCCCCAGTCCTCGTTGTGGAACTGAAGCACGGTTGGGAACTCGTCGCCCCACTTGAGGGTCACATCGTCGGCCTTCGCGGCGTTCAGGGCGTCGACCATATCGGCGAGATAGTCCATGCTGAACAGCGACGAGCACGCTTCCGCGCCGTCGTCGCGGGTGTCCCACGCACAACCGAGCATGGTCACGCGGTCGGCGGTCGTGTCGTCGTCCGGGTCGGCGTCCTTCCGCGACTCCAAGACCAACGTCTCGCCGTCGCGAGTGACGCGGACGTAGTCGTGCCGAGAGTCGATCGCGGCGACCGCGTCACCGAGCGCGTCGATGGACGGACGGGCACGGTTCGGAAGGTCGAGACCGGGGAAACTTGGACGCGGTCGCATGTTGTTGGGGTCGATCGCGAACCACTCCGAGCGCCGCGTCATACGGGTGTCCTCGCGGACAATCCGAACGCGAATCCGGCGGTCGAACACGTCCACCACAACGGGATCGCCGTCGTTGCTCCCGCGACCCTTTCGCGCCCACTTCAGGGTCTTCCGTAACCGCTTGAGGTTCACACCGGTCTGGTCTTCGTCGCCGCTGACAGTGTACCGACTGAACCCCTCGGCGGGGAATGACGCATCCACCATCCCGACGTTCGGGGCGTCAACGGCCTTGATCTGCAAGCCGTCGTCGTCGAACACGGCGACACACTCGTCCACGAGCGGCGCCGGGTACCGCAGGAACGACCGGAGCGGGTCGCCCGCGGTCGTGAACGACACACGCGCTTCCTCCGCGGGTTCCTGCGCCAACTCGTTCTCTCGGTCGTCCTCGACGACCTGACCACCGTCAGCGACGAGGCGCCGATCGTCCTCGTCGTCGGACTGGCATCCGATGCACACGCCCTCTTCGTCGAGCGCGGGCTTACCGACGTGCCGACCGCAGTCCGCGCACTTCCCCGAGGCGTTCTCGGGGGGTCGCTGTGCTCGCCCGTCGGGGCCACACACACCGCACCACTCGCGGAACGCCGGCGGGAGCGTAGACAGCGCAACCGGCCGCGGTTCGGTCGTTTTGAGCTGCCGACACTCCTCGTCGAGGTGAAACATCCCGCCGCCATTGCCGCGGCGGCGACTCTCGTACACCGTCTCGGGGAGGTCGTCGCTCATGGACGCACCTCCTCCTCGCGAGCGGCGTCGGCGGCCCACCCGGAGCGCTGGGGCCGCACGGGCGTCACACCCATGATGCGGTTGCACCGGCTGCAACGGCGATCGTTCTCGCCCGGACGGTCGCCCCGCGAGCCCTGCCGCCCGCAGCTCGGGCACCGGATGATGAACTCGTGCGGGTCGTGATGGTCGACCACCAACCCGTCCGAGACGTACGCGGGCGTCTCGGCACTCATGCGTCACTCTCCGATTGGGCGGTCACGCGACGCCCGATCTCGGCGTAGGCCGATGCGGTCCCAGCCGAGTACGTCTTGAACTCACCGAGGTCACCCTCGACCGTGTAGACGGTGCGCGCCATCACACACCCCACGTCGGCGACGCGGTCGGCGACGAGTTCGCCGGCGTCGGTCGCGTCGTACAGGCGGCCCTTCCGGCGCTCTTCGGGCACCAGCAGCGTAACGGCGCCACGCTCGCGAAGGTCGCCAAGCGTCCCAGAGACGTGCGAGAGGTCCAGGCCGGTAGCCTCCGCGATCGTCGACGGCGTCGCCGGACTCTCCGCGAGCCGTTCGAGCACGGCCGCGCGGTGTTCCGAGGCCGCGACCGCCCCGATGAGATCCCAGTCAGGGGACTCGTCGGTGACGGCAGGCTTACGGGATTCGGCCTCGTTCGACGACTCGGGGGTCGGCTCGGACTCGCTGGCAGGCGTGGTGTGAGACTGGCCCCCGTTCATGCTTCGGTCGTTGCGGCGTTCTTCTTCTCGGTGAGCAGATCGTTGGGGTAGTCGAACGGCGTTCCGTTGGCCGTCCGAACAGCGTTGCGGATGTACTCCGCGCGGCTCATCCCGAGCAAATCGGCCTCTTCGTCGATGTTGTTGACCATCTCCATCGGCATGGTGACGGTCACGTTGGCTGATAGCGCCATGCGCCCCCTGCTTAGTAGGTGGTTAACTTAGTCATTTTGGTGCTGCACTTGTTTCACCATGTATCCGTAGACCTGATTAAGTTAGTGACTTAGTACCTAAGCTATTCACTTACTGCGCCACAAATCGCGCGTGTGAGTGCAACCTCAGATGGCGGTGACGAAACCCACAACGTCACCACCACAGTTAGTTCGGAGTTCAAGGACGACTTCGACCGGGCTTTGAAGAAAGCCCAGATCGAGGGGCACGTTCCCTTGAACATGTCTCGCTCCGAAGCGATTCGGAACCTCATGCAGGCGGCGATTGCGGATCCGTCGCTGATGGCCGGTCCCGAGGACGACGGGGGCGAGTGAGTGCAACCGGACTCCCCGGCACCGGCACTATCGTGTAACGCCGGGAGGGTATTAGGGGTCAGCCTACTACCCGGAGTGAAAGTGAAACAACGGAAGCTATATCCAACATGATAGAATCGATGCGATCCGATCTGCTCCGCTTAGTCGCAGACGTGGAGGGGTTCGGGCTGTTCCGACCGGGGGAAGCGGAGGGGTGGCGCGAGGACATCGAGGCGGCGGAAGTGGTTCCGGAGCTGATGCGAATCAACGAGTCGCTGTTGCAGTCCATCGAGGATCGCGACGGGTACGAGGAGTTCCGCGAGCAGGTCGGCGTCTCGCGCGGCTCGCCGGCGGCACCAGTCGACCGAGCGCAGAAATGACAGTTGATCGATTGCCGTGGGATCAGCGTGTGTTAGAAAACGGCGCCATCGGGATTGTTACAGGAATAACCGCATCAGAAGTAGCCGGATCGGGTATCGCTTCGACACTCACTCTTGTCCCGCTTTCACTGGTATGTCTTCTCGGAGCTTCTTACGCTCTCAGATATATGCAAAACAGAAAAGCGACACGGAGGGACGGTCTGGGGCGCGAAATACAGTATGCACCGCGCCGCGAGTAACTCGTTGATTATGTTAACTTACCGTCGAAACTAAGACGGTCTGTTGAGGAATCGGAATTATGTCAGAAGAGCCGACCGCAGGCGACGCGGTGGATGGGTTACTCGGGAACCGATGGGTTCAGACGATCGCGGCCGTCGTAGCGACTGCGGCAGCAGTTCTCGGCGCGCTCCAGCCAACGAACACGGCGGCGTTCATCCCGATGATCGCAGTCCCGCTGATGTGGCGCCTCGGAATGTCATACGGTCGGCGGCAGTAGGCTACAACCCGTACAGTTCTGCGCGCTCGTTCACCGCCCGCCGGACCGTCTTCCGACCGGCATCGAGTTCCTGCGCCGCCGCGCGCTGGCTCATCTCGTCGGCGGCGACCTGCTCCAGCACGGTAACGACGCGGTGGTAGTCGCTGCCCTCGACGAGCCGACCGTCGTCCTTCTCGAACCCCAGCGGCGCGGGACCGTGCCGATACTCATCGGAGTCCTGGCGCGCCGCGATCCCCTCGCGGATGTTCTGACGCTTGATCCGCGCTTCCAACTCGCCGAACACACCGAGCATCTGAAAGAGCGCGCGCTGGTACGGATCTTCCTCGTCGGGCTTCATCACCAGCGACTCGGAGACGATGTGCAGCTCGACGCCAGCCTCTCGCAGCCGCTCGGCG
Organism: Halobaculum halobium; assembly: GCF_030127145.1. Taxonomy (NCBI): domain Archaea; kingdom Methanobacteriati; phylum Methanobacteriota; class Halobacteria; order Halobacteriales; family Haloferacaceae; genus Halobaculum; species Halobaculum halobium. Next base: position 2,806,082 of record NZ_CP126158.1, on the reverse strand, counting down.
GTGCGCTCCAGGTCGGTGATGGAGCGGGCGACGCGCGAGACCTCGTGCGCAACGACGGCGTCGATCTCGCCGGCCTCCGCGTCGGACATGAGCCGCTGGTAGGCGTCGCGGGCGGTGTTGGTGCCACTCGACTTGTCGCGGTAGACCTCGATCTCGGCGAGCGACGCGCCGAGGGTGTCCTCGGCGTACTGCTTCGTCGAAGTCAACTGCCGTTCGAGGTTCTGCTTCGCGGTGGAAACGCGGGTGTAACAGGCGACGGTCACGCCCACCACTTCGAGCACTTAATATCTAGTCTTTACGCCCAGTCTGGGCAGGGACTAAAGTTCAGCCCCACCCCTCGGGGGATTCTCCGGACACCGGATCAGTACACATCCGAGCGCAGAATCGAGTACTAATTTCAGGGTGGTGGTTGCCGGGGTTCCTGATACACTCGCGAACTTCATTTCACCGCGTCAAAGAAGAATCGGCCGCTAACAAGTTCTCAGTATTCCCCTGGCATCGCTGAAGAACAACAGTTAATATTACAAGAATTTCCATTTACCCTTGTGATTGTGAATCGGGAACGTCTCGCTACTATATTTCTTGCCACAGTAGCCATTGGCCAGGCTTCTTACCAATTCCTAATGGTGCGAGCAGGTCTTTCGAATTTGTTTTTCGATGCGCGGGAAGTCTGGTATCCCGTCGCGGAAGCAGTTAGTTCTGGAGAGGCACTTTACCTCGGCAATGCGGGCGACAACAAACCACCTCTCTTTGAGATCCTCAATGTATTATTTTATCAAACGGGACAATACGAGCTTTCGTTCTTTGCATTTGTTGGATTATCTAATGCACTTGCAGCAGTCTTACTCTATCGATGGGTTGCTCAAGACTACTCTTTGATATTTGGTGAAGCCGCTGCACTACTCTACCTATCTACTCTCCCGTTGATCAATGGAACTATCCTTAATGTCCGCTCAGTTGCCGTCGTATGTCTCCTCTTCGCCCTTTATACTGAGAAGCCATTCGCGAAAGGCGTCAGTATCGCCACAGGTGCGATGTTCTCTCAATATACTGCATTAGCGGCAATACCAATTTTGCTCTGGGGTATTCATCGAAGCAAGCGTACCCGCGAGTGGGTATTCTCTTATATTTCTGCTGGGTTGCTTGTCATTGCAGTCAGTTATGGCACTGTTGGGGTTATCTGGGGTGTTGAGTCATTCCAGCAAGCTATTTTGTCCTCGGTGCTTGCTGCGGGAGATTACGTTGCTACTCCTGTGCGAAATCCGCTTATAAATCCGATACGTTGGGTGAGTTTACTTGGTCTTGTGATTGTGTCGACTGTTCACGTTTGTGTTCCCGCAGCAATTTTGATATCTCGGAAGGTTCGAAGCCAACCAATCCAGATAATTGCTTCAAGCCCAAATTCTGTTTTGGGACAATCATTGATTCTCTCTGTGCTCTATTTCTGCACATTATTCATTAAATCACTCAGATACTATTGGGTATTCGTCATGCCATTTTTCTCTGTACTCACGGCCGAGCTGATCCTCTTGCGTCTGCATTCGAATTCAGAGGACCTATGAATGAGATTGGCATCAAAATGTCAAATTTAGATTTGAACGCATGTACTCAATTCGTGTGAATTCAATTAATGGGCTCTGTTGAAATCCTTCAGATCTGACATTGGCAAGAGCGAGTCTCCTGACCGATTTTCTCGGTTACGGTGCTAAATTACCGTCTCAACAAATCGCACGACAGCAAGAGGGTTTCAACAGAGCCAATTAATGAGCATTCAACTCCTATTGGATTCTTCCGGAATCAAGTTGCTCCCGACAGCAATCAAGACATACCAAAGTGGCTCGTCAATCACGATGTTGACCATTCCGGCGACGGTGATCCCACCAAATCCAATAAAGAGTGCTGAGAGGTACATCTGATCTATACTATCCAGATTGTAGATCGCTCGAGTATAATTGCGAATGATGGATAATCCGGTTGCCAGCAGTATGAGAACTGGTCCAATACCAGCCGCCATCCAGACACGTGTAATCAGATTGTGTGCCCGGAAGGAGCCGATCTCGTACATTTTCTCAGTCAAGACAACAAACCCTTCGTATCCGACACCAGTCAACCAGTGCCGCTGAATTGTAACAAGCTCCGCTTTGTGAACATCATAGCGCTGCGGTCCCAAAACCTCAGGCGAGAACGCGCCCGCTGTGAGCGGGATACTCGTTAGTCTTTGTGGGAATATGCCGATATGGACTGCAGCAAGTACAACGAGGCCGAATAATATGACTGCCACAGCTCCAGCTGGAAGTAGTCTCAAGAGTTCCAGTTCGGCGATAGACCGAAGAAACAGTATAGTCAATGCACCAAGTACGAAAACAAGCCCAACGATACCTCCCCGGGAACCCGAAAGAGGAATGAGGAAAATCATAGACGCAGTCAGCCCCACGTACGCCACTTTTGTCCATCCGGTCTTCCAATGGGTGACGAGTGCCATGAGTGGGATGAGAGCTAAGAGATTGCGCGAAAGTTCGTTTCGGCTAATATACGGGACAATACCTGCGTGAGGTCGCCGAAAGCGATCTCGAACACTCCGTATCCTACCCACAAAGTCGAGATAATTAGAAGTACTCGGATGAGTTCCTGTAGAGCATCATCTCGACCGAGATATACTACGATAGATCCATAATAAATCATCATTAAGCCGAGATCAATAGCTCGGCGCATAGATTCGTATGGACTTGGAGACCAAGATGAACTGGCGATCAAGATAGAGAGTAGAACAAAAATTCCAATATCCGAGTGCGTGAGCCTGACATATCGTTCTTTGATTGCCGTTATAAATGCGAAAGAACCTACAAAAAAGACACCTATCATACGCGGTGTAATATATAAGCCGAGATCAAAACCGTACGGAATGAAGTGGCCGATGATCGGCAAAGAAAGTAGTAGAGCAAAAAGGCGAGTATAGATTTGAGGTCGCATTCGATATGCATGCCTACATCGCTCCGAATTTAGACTTTGCCAATCCGTTGGAACACTCGGCTGGAAAGACTGAAAAATGAGGTGCCAATCCGAGTTTTTAGATCGTCATGTCGGCGACCGCTTCGTTCGTCTCGTCCCCAGAGTCGTTTATCCCTGCCGCGACGGTTGGCCACCTGCGGATAACCTTGTTATTACTGTCGCAGTTGGCTGTCCATTCCCACGGGGTCGTTACTGACGCAACGTCAAACATCGTCCCTCGCAACACGTTTGCCCGCACTCCGGCAGTAGTTGAGTCCGCGTTGTCGAAGAGTGCGATCCGATCGCCGCCGGTGAAATTCAACCCGTGTGAATTGACCACGTTGAGGGTGACTTCAACGCCATCATCGTAATCAAACACAAAAGCCTCCCCAGCAGAAACGTTGCCGCGGACCTCCACACGATTCATATTCGCCCAGCCGTTTGCTCCGCCAGAATGAAAGCGCGCGACGCCGCCCGCGTTCCACGCGTGGACTTCGGCGTACCCGCCGACAACGCTATTCCCGTTCGTCTGTCGAAACTCAACAATTGGGGTGCCGTTAGTCGTGTCAACACGGGGGTAGCCGTAGACAGCCGTTTGATCTTGGCTCGCAATAGATTCAAGATCCGCGTTAAATCGAAACCACGACCCAACACCGCTCGACTCCGATAGCATTGCCCCATCGGCGTAGACAGTTGCGTTTGGCTTCAAATCGAACACCGAACCGGCTGACGATGCCGTCTCTCGGAGCCACACCCCTGATAGCGAGAGCGTGACGCCACCCTCGATTGTGATTGGCAACGTATCGTTTGCGGACACGTCTCCGAGGAAGTCGTTAGTGATGGGACCTTTTTGGATTCTGACCGATCCACTCCTCCGTGAATCTGGGGCGGCTGCCTCATCGATTGCGGCTTGGATGCTGTCGCCACTCGCAATATCAACTTCTATTGCATCTCTCAAGGGCAGTTTGCGCGTGTGTGTCCTATTCCCTGGATCGGTAAACGATTCCTCTGTACTTACCGATTTAGGTTCGATGTCTCTTCCCCGAATCGCGTTCGGGCCGGTCGCCGGCGTTCTCTCTGGCATTTAGTTGTCCTCCATGTCGGTCTTGGTGTTCTCTCGGTCGGATCGGCTCGTCTGCGGCGGCTTGTACGGGAGTCTGTCGAGTGCTGCGCGGGATAGTCCCCGGATCCGTTCCATACCGTACCGAAACGGGACGCCCAGCCCCAGGAGTATCCCAAACAGGAGGTACCCGAGGTTCGATCCGCTGATGCTCGAAATGCTTTCGAGCACGCTTCGAACTCGCCTCCGGCTCGAACGTGACCACGACAGCTGTCACCCAGCGTTCGGCGTCCGAAACGTGGAGTGTCGAGTGACGTATCTCGTGACGCTCGAACAACAGCGAGTCGGGCGTACGGCCGGTCGTCAGCGGCGACTCCTGTGTGTCGGCGTCACCGACGCGAACACGTCGCCCGAGTTGTCGGATTTGTACGTCGACCAGCACTCCAGCTCCCTCAGGCACGTCGAGAGACGGCAAGGGTTTCGGCGTCGGTCGCCGCCAGTCGACGTGCGACGAAATCGCTTGCGTCAGGCTGTCGTAGCGTTCCGACGAGCCGGGCGTTTGCGTGTTACATCCGTGCTTGTCGGGCGAACTGCACCGCGTTCGCCGGTGGTCCGCGCTCGGGTCTCCGTTCTCGCCGAGCGTCACGAACGGGAGTCGAATTTTGTCTGGACCTCCTGCGTCGTGGTATCCCGCCAAGTACCATTCTCAGGCACTCGCCCCTTCGACCTTCTGCGTCGAAACCGACGCGGCTGGATCGTGGTTGACGCCGACGCGTCTCGGGGTCGGCTCCCGACGCTGTTGGTCCGGATTGATTACGTCGGGAGTCGTCGAAAGCCGCGGTTCGTGCGTGCGCCGCCGCGAAGGTGTAGCGCGTCATGTCGTCGATGTCGGTCGGTGGTCCGACGTTGGCCGTCGCGGCCCGGTATTGTCGCTGTCTCCCTCGTCGGTGTCGCGGATCGCCGTCGTAGATCGTCGCCGCGGACCTTCCGAGCCAGTGGCAGAGAATCGGCGAGATAGAACACGCTACCGGGACTGCGTCGGTGGTCGTGAACGTAGTCCACCCGTCACCGCCCGTTCTCGCCGGAGTCGTCCAGCACTCGGCGTGTCCTGTACGCGCCGTCGTCTGAAGGGAACCGTCCGTCCGGGGTCGGGGTTCTTGGTGACGCGCGATGGGCGATCGACACGCAGCCTCGCTCGGGAGGAGTCGGTCGTAGAACGCCAGCGATCGCCGCTTCGATTGTCGGTTGTCCGTCGCACTGCTCACGGCCGCCCGGTCCGGCCGGTGTGCGTCGGTCCATCTTCTCCCGGACCCGCTTCAGTTCCTCGTCCGTCATGTCCTCGTACTCGGTGTTCTCGATGTTAGCCATCCTGTCGCCCTCCGTCGGGTCGCGGTTCCTCGTCCGGGTCGAAGCGGTGCGGCGGCTGGTACTTCTCGTTGCCAACGAGCCGCGCCCCGAAGCGTTGGAGCCACCGGCGATTGCCGATGGACCGCGTCTTGTTCGCTGCGCCCCGCTCGCTATTCCGCTCGACAGCGCCGCGCATCCGGTGGGCCTCGTAGAGGATGCCGAGCGCCGACGTGGCGGTGATACCCGCTGACACCTGCACCGCGTAGCTCGCCAGTAGGTCCATCATGTGAACGCCTCCGCGGTGTTGCTCGCGCTGTTCGCCAGCCACGCGATAGCCAGCAGCGCGACGAGCGCCAGCACGACCTTGCTGTTCGGCAGCCCGAGCGCGTCGCCCGAGCCGCCGAACGGGTTGTTTCCGCCGTCATCGCTTTGGTCGTCGCCGCCCCCGCCGAACGGATTCGATCCGCCGGGGTCGTCGCCACCAGGAAGCGCGCTGCTGTCCTCCTCGACGGTCAGGGACCGCGGCGTACTGGAGTGCGTCCGCTCCTCCTTGATGACCGAAACGGTCGCCTCCACCGTGTACTCTCCCGCCGGAAGCTCCGGGTCGAACTCGACAGCCGCGTTCGCCCCGAGCATCTGCCCCACACGGTTCCGGGGGACGCACTCGCGGACCGTCTCATCAAAGACCTTCTCGCCGGCAGCGTCGCGGATGACGAGGGTTACGTCGGTCTTGTGTCCGTACTCGCCGCCGGTGTTGCAGGTCTTCTCCTCCCACGAGAACGCGGCCGTCTCGTTGTTGTTGACGCCGACGCGGATCGGGATCGGAACCCCCGCCGCGGCCGGACCCTCGAACTCGACGCGCCGAACTCGAACATCCGCCACGGGCTACTCACCCCCGTACATGACCCAGCCGACAACGACGAGTGCCAGCGCCAGCAGCGCCGGATTGCCGATGTCGCCGCCGACTCCCGGTGTCTCTGTGTCGGCGGGCGTGTTGTCCGGCTGGTTGTCGGTGTCGGCGCCGTCGGTGTACTCGCCGCTCTCGCTGTCGACTACCCCGCTCTCGATGCCGCCGGTGTCGTCCGACCCGTCCGACCCGCCCGAACCGTCCGATCCGTCCGAGCCCCCGATAGTGTCGAGCGCGTCGTCGGTGAGATCCTGCTGGGCGTCGTCGGCCGCCGGGTCGTCGCTGTTGTTGTCGCTGATGATGGTGACGCCGCCCGTGTCCGGGTCGCCGTCCGAGTCCACGACGTTGCCGGCCGAGTCCTCGCTGTCGTATTCGAGCCCGCCACCGTCGGCCTGCCCGAGATCGAGGTCGTCGCTGGTCTGGTCCTGCTCGATGTCCTCGGTGTCGTTCGTGTAGTCGCTCGAACCGCCGGAGTCGTCCGAGCCGCCGGAGTCCGTGTCGTCGGTGGTGTCGGTCGTCCCGCCACCGCCGCCGTCCTGGTCCCACGACGGGCCGGTGAGTCCGCCCACCATCAGCGGTTCACCTCCACGTACACCAGCGACGCGAACAGCAGCACGTTGATGAGCGCCGCCGCGACTTGGATGTCCTCGGGTGTCACCGAGGTACCCGCCAGCGCGTTCTCGAACACCGGGGCGCCCGGCTGTGCCGGCGTGCCCGGTTCCACGTACCCCGGCATGGCGGCGCCGTCGGTCATGGTCGTGAGACGGTCCGACGGCTCGGTGCCGGTCGGAGCGCCGCCAGTCGCGGCCGGCGTGAGTCCGCCGGACATTGTTTACCGCCTCGCGGCGTCCATGCGGACCACCGCGCCCAGCCCCTCGATGGAGCCGGTGGCTGCCGAGTAGGGGATCGACAGCAGCGCGTTGGCCGCCGGTTCGGGCTCGCCGTCGCCGTCGACGTCCTGCATGAACGCCGCCGTGTACGGCGCGTCGACGTACAGCGAGAGCGTCCAGTCGGTCGGGACGTACCGCTGCCAGTACGACCGCCCGAGCGAGAGATTCACCGGCTCCTTGGCGTTGTCACGCAGGTGCAGCTTGTTGATGAGCCGCGAGTCGACGGTCTCCTTCGTCCCGTTCGGTGCCTCCTTGACGAGTTCGAGCTGGGCCTGATCGCCCGCGGCGTAGTAGACGCCCAGCGTGGTGTCGGTGCCCCCGCTCGTGTAGTCGAAGGTGTTGGCGTCGTAGTCCACCGAGTCGGGCTGCACGACGGAACCGCCTTCGTACAGTAGCAGCGAGGTGTCGACCGCTCCGGAGTCGATGAGGTCGTGCGAGAGGTTGAACGTCTCCTGGTTGTCCGCAGTCCCGTCGGTCGTGAACTCCTGGTACGCCATGATGGCGTACTCCGTGGCGTTGGTCTCGCGGAGCATGTGCGCCCGGTTGACCTGCACGGAAGCGACCTCGGTCCGCTCGCCGGGCGTGCCGGCGGTGAAGTCGAAACTCGCCTTGGTGAACTCGTCGCGGTTGATGCTGGCCGACTTCAGCCGCGAGCGCACGGCGGATTCGTCCGCCATCGCTCAGTCCCCCCCGGACCGGACGGTCACGGCCTTGTCGTCGAAGTAGAACTCCGAGTTGTCCCAGTCGATCTGCTCCGAGGACTCGAGGAACACCTCGACGCTCTCGATGTCCTCGACGACCAGCGCGGAGCCCTTGAGTTCGACACGGGTCCGGTCGCGGTACTCCTCGTTCTGCTGCTCCTTGATGCTCAGACGGCGGAACGTGCCGATGTTCGAGAGCTTGTAGGAGACGACCTGCGGCTGATCGAGGTGGGGTGCGTCCCATCGGATCGTCACCTCCGTGTCGAGCGGGAGCGGGTCGTCGTTGGAGTCGCGGAGCTTCGCCTGGATGGGGAAGCCCGCGCCGCCCATGTTCGAGATCTCCAGGACCATCCCGTCGATGGGCGAGAAGCCGAGGACCGAGGTCGCCTGATCCACGACGTTGGTCTTCTCGGTGGCCTCGACCTGCCGCGTGCCGAGGTTGGAAAGCGTTTCAGTCATCTACGCCCCCACTCCCTGAACCGTCGACTTGATGTCGAACCGCTCCGCGGCCTTGTCGACCGTGTAGAGGCCGCCGCCGATGCTGATCTCGTAGGAGTACATCGGGGAGAGCTGGCCGCCGGCTGCGACCGCGAGCCCGTATACCTCGGGGTTGTCCTTCACCATGTCCGGCGCGACGCCGGAAGTCAGGTTCTTGAGAACCGTGGGGGCCATGAAGCCCGCGAAGATCGCGGCCACGGACTCCCACAGTTCGGTCGATGCGAGTGCGTCGAACGCCTCTGCCATGTCTGCCATGCTACACCCGGGCCGATGAGAGGGGGCGAAAAAGGCGGCCTGCGCAGGGATTGCGTCGCGTGTGTCCTGATTGCGTCGCTGGTGATCAGCGACGGCCGGGCGACTGCTCTTTCTCCCACATCTCCATGAGTCGGCGCACAACCTCGGCGTTCGAGAGCTCGCCGCGGCGGTGCTCGCTCAGGTCCTCGCGGATGTCCGCGAACTGTTCGGCGTCCTCACCGCTCAGCGTGGTGCGTTCTCGGGCCATGGTCAGAGGTTCGGGTCGTGAATCGGGTTGCCTTCCGGGCCGTAGTGTGTCGATTCCATCTCCAAGCCGCGGGTGTCCCAACGGTCCATCTCGCCGGCCGTGTTCGCGAATATCCACTCCGAGCCGATGATGTGGCCCGCGTCGTCCTCGAACTGCCGCAGCGGGACCGGCCCGGCGTCCGGCGCGTGCAGTTCCTCGGGAAGCGACGGAACGCGCGAGACGGACGGGTTGTGTACGTCGACGGGGTACTCGGCCTCGATCTGGTTCCGGTCCTGTTTGGCCTTGAACGCCCCCAGTACCGTTTCGTCACACTGTGAGACGACCGTCTTTTCCAGCTTCGCGAGCCGCTGGGTGATCCACAACGAGGACGCACCTTCACCGCGGCCGGTCGTTGCCAGCCCCTCGATAGCGTCGGGCACCTTCCCCGTCTGCGGGGCGACGAAGTGCGCCTCGTCGATGGCCGTGAGAGAGTCGCCGAGGCGACGCGCGGCCTTGATGATGCGGGCACAGACCGTCCGCCACTCCTCCGGCGGAAGGTTGTAGCGGGCGAGCACGACGGCGCCGTTCTCCGCGATGAACGACTCCCACATCTTGACGGACCACGACGCCTCCCGAGGACCGACGATGAAGTGAGAGGCGAAGCCGGCTTTCACCAGCCCGCGGTACTCGTCCTTGAAGTCGAGGACGGCGACGTGCTCGAACTCGGGGATGTTGCGCTCGATGATCGACTGCCCGACGAAGGACTTCCCGTGCCCGCTCATGGCGCCGAGGAGCCGGCGCGTCACGGCTCGCGAACTCCTGCGGCGTCCGGGTCGACGCCGGCCGCGAGCGCCACCCGGCGGTTCTTCTCGGGCGTACTGTACCCGTCGTACTCGGGATCTCGCTCGGGGAGCCAGTCGGGGACCATCTCGGTGGGGACATGCCAGCCCGCCTGTCCCTCGTCGGGGAGGTCGGCCCACACGACCGCCCACTCGTCGCCGTTCACGTCGTCGGTGTCGTGCCAGTAGCCCATCGGCACGTATGCGAGGTTGTGTTGATCGAGCAGACTCAGCGCCCGGAGCGCCAGCAGCGCGTTCAGGTTCCGCTCGCGGTACACGTCGGTCTTGTCCTTCGGTTCGCTGTCGGTCTCACTCATCCGCGTCGCCCTCCAGCTCGTCTGCGGCGTTGTGGATGACCGTACAGGCGGCGCGGAAGTTCGCTGCGAACAGTCGTTCGGCCGCCTCTCCTCCGTCGAACTCGACAACGCGATCCTCGAACGTCGCGAGGTCCACGCCCCACTTGTTCCGAACGTGGTGGTCGGCGAGCGCTCGGTCGGAGCCCTCGGCGCCGCCTTCTCGGTACGTCTCCGCCCAGCGGGCGATCTGCGCCTCCCACTCGTCGGCGTCGGCGCCGAGATACCCTCGACGCCGTCGGTGGTGTCGAGGAGTTCGGGCGCGACGTTTTCGAGCCAGAGGTCGTCGAACGAGCCGCCGGCCATCGCGTCGATCATTGCTTCGAGCGAGTCTCGGCGCATCTCGACGGCCGGCACCTCGCCGATCACGTCCTGGTCGGTGGCGTCCTCCAGGCGCTTGGCGGCGGTCAGTACCTCGTGTTCGGCGCCGGCGATGATGCCGGTCAGGTGGTCGATCGCGCCCATCTCCTTGAGCTTCGCCATCATCTTGCGGACGGCGCGGTTTCTGATCCCCCTCATGCGGCCGCCTCACCCCCGGTTCCGCCCATCGCCTTCTCCATCAGCCGGTCGATCTGCTTGTCGAGAACGTCCGTCTCACGAGTGAGGCCGTCGCCCATCGACAGGACCGTAGCGAACAGTAGCGCCTCGTGCGGTTCGAGGTCGCTCCCGACGCCCATCATGTCCATCGTCTCGTTGAAGTGGTCCGCGAGGTCGTACTGCTCGAAGTGGTCGCGCCCCAGCTCGTTCTCGCCGCCGTGCTTGCGGATCTGGGCGTTGGTCACGGACTTGACGACCGAGACGTACATCTCGCCAGCCTTCGCGACCGACGCATCCGGGTTCGCATCGTCCGCCATGCTGCCCGGCTCGGTCGGTTCGGCGGCGTCGTCGCCGGCGTCCTCGCTCTCGTTCTCGTCGTCGGCACCGGCCTCCGCCTCAACATCGTCGGGGTCGATGTCGCTGGGGACGATCGCCTGCTCGTCGCTCTCGATGTCCGGCTGTTCGTCGCCGGTGTCGCTACCGCCCTCGGTAGCGGCCCCTTCAGGGGCGCTTTCGGCCCCTCGGGCGCCCCCTCGTCGGCGCTCTCTTCAGCCCTGCCGTCTGGGGATTCGGCTTGCTCTTCGGGGTCGCTCATGCGGTCAGACCACCCCCGGACTCGCCGGCACCGGCTTCAGGGGCCGCTTCAGCGCCCCCCGGTTCCGCCCCTTCCGCGCCGCTTGAGCCGGCTGGATCGCCTGATTCGCCTCCGCCACCGTCGGCGGTGACGAGGAGCACCAAGAGCACCGCCCCAAGGGCCAGCCCGAGCAAGAGTGGAGGGGACACCCCGCCGATAGAGCCGGCAAGCAGGCCCCCAGCGGCGGCCGCTTCCGCCCCTGAAGCGCCCCCTCCGGCGCCGCTCTCGTCGCCTTCGGAATCGCCTTCCGAAGCGCTGCCGTCGCTCGATTCGCCTTCGCTGTTCCCCTGCTGCTGTTGGTACTCGTCGTCGGTTGCCATGCTGTCGTCGGTAGCACCCCCTTCAGGGGCCGCTTCGGTCGCCTCGGATTCGGCGCTCTCGCGCCCCTCTCCGCCCTGTTCTTCGCCCTTCTCCCCGCTCTCCTCGGCCGGGGACTCGGTAGCGGGGCCCTCGGGGGCGCTTTCGACCCCTTCGTCGCCCCCCTCGTCGCCCGGCTCTTGAGCTTCGAGCTCGGCTCGCAGCGCCTCCTTGTCGGCGTGGGGATCGTCGCTCATCGCGTTGATGTGCGAGCGGACACTGTTCGCGGTCTTGAACTCGCCAGTGCCGAAATCGCAGTCGTCGGCTGGGCAGGTGTGGCCGCTCATAGGTCCATGTGCTCGGCCGCACCGACGCCCTCAGCCATCGCTTCGAGGAACTCACGGAACTCGCGCGGGTCGTCGAAGTCCGGGAGCGTATCGGGCGAGAGGTGCGCTTCTGCGATGAGGTCGCCATCCTCGACAATCTCGGCGCTCCAGTAGCCTGCCTGTACCTCGGTCGGGTCGCTGATCGTGATCTGTGTCATGTGTCTGCCTCCGTAGCTGCTCGTTCGGTTTCGTCACTCACGCCGACGGGCGTCGAACCCGCACCGTCGACGGCCGCCTCTCGTACGTCCTCGCGGTCGCCGGCGGTCACGTCGTGACCGTGTTCGGAGTGGTCTGCATGGCACTCCTCGCAGGTCGTCGCGACCATCCGCACAAGATCCGTGAGGTCGGCGTTCGCATCCTCCAGCTTCGTGAAGTGGATCGGCTCCAGCCCCGCGTCGGTTCGGATGCCGTTCACCGCCCGCGCCGCGTCGTTCGCGTGCTCCAGCGACTCGCGCAGCTTCTCGATGTGCTCGGCGACAGCGTCGGTCGCGTTGAGATAGCCCCGGACCGACCGGAGGTACGCACCGACACGCGCTCCTCGAGATCGTCCGGCGGCGATAGCGGGCTGGCATCGTCGTCGGTCGGCCCGTCTCCGGGTGCTGGGTCCGGCTCCGTGAGCAGGTCGGATACCTCCGCCTCCGAGTACCCACACGCCTCTTGGAGGAACTCGCAGGCGTCGGGGTCGCCGTGCTCGCAGTGGCCGCGGGCGTGGTTGCAGCCTTCGGCCTGCTCGGTGGCGGCTGCGTTCGCCTCCCGGTCGGCGTCGCGCTGGTCCGGATCGGCGCGGGCGCCGCCGCCCTCTTGGCCGGCGTTCTCCATCACCTCGCGGTGCTCGTCGACCGTGAGGGTCGGGTCGACGTAGCTCGTCCAGTCGCTCACACCGTGGCGGGCGGCCAGTCCCTTGATAGAGCGCGCCCAGAGCACGTTTGCCCGGCCTTTCGAGAAGTCGAGGCGCCCGCGTTCGGCGTCGGTTAGGTCGACCTGACCGGGGCCGCGGTCCTCGCGCTGGGCGGTTCCCTCGTCGGCCTCGGCGCGGAGTCGGTCAAGGAGCGTGTCGGGCGTGTCGCTGACGAAGTGGACCGTCCGCATCCGCTTGTCGTCGTCCACGGGACAAACGAGATCGGCGTGCTCCTCGCGAGCGCGGTCCGCAGCCGCCTTCGAGCCGAACTCGACGGCCTCGCTCACGTCGGCCCCTCCATCGCTGCCAGCGTTACCGCGGCGCCGATGATCAGCCAGAACAGCGTGACTACAACGGCAAACGTGATAGCCGCTGCACACCCTGCGGCGATGAACGGCCCGCTGAAGCAGGTCATGTCTCACCACCCGGACAGATGTATCGATAGCAGATCCGCCCCTCGCCGTCGCGGGTCTGCTCCATCTCGTGCTCGAAGCCCGGCCGGCCGCAGTTGGCGCAGTCCCAGCCCGGCGTCCGAACGCCTGCCTCCTTGGCCTGTTCGTACGTCTCAGGCATTGATACCCTCCGTATCCGACTCTTCGATGAGGGTGACATACTGACCGAGCATCCCGACGGCGAGTAGCGCCAGCGCGATCCCCTGACCGACCCCGCCCCAGTAGCCGAGCGGGTCTGTCGGGAACCTCGCGACCAACATCGCACCGACGTTGAGGCCGAGGATGCCGGCCGTTCCGTAGGCCCACACCAACGTCCATGCGTCAGTCATCGCCCAGCTCCTCGCCGGTGTACGCTTCCAACGTCGAGACGGCCGAGGCGGGCGCGTCGTCGCGCTCGTCGATCTCGCCGGGCTCACCGGCGCCGCGGTACTCGATTCCGTCCGCGGTGTCCTCGAAGGTGTGCGGGAACGTCTTGCCGGTCGCGTCTTCGACAGAAACGACGTGATACGTTCGCTGGGTTCCGTTCTGCTTCTCGTGGAGTGTTTGCACTCCCATGTTCGCGTGAACGGTGGTTTTGCCTACAAGTCTTGTTAGTGATGTATTCAGCTATGGAATTAATCACTTGCGACCGTAAGAAGGAGTCGCCGGCGGGGCCTACAGGTAGGTCTCGCCGTGGTCGAGGTGATCCGCACGGGCCATGTGCCGGCGGTGCTCTTTCACGCTGTTCTCGATGTTCCCGCAGCCGAGACAGCGGATCCGCGACTGAGGAATATCTGTGTCGTCTACTGCATCCGGCTCAGTCATCCGCCGGAGCCTCCTCGGGACTGCCGTAGCTGTTCAGACTCGGGGCCGTCGACGTGAGGGCCTCGTTGACCAGTGCCCGGGCAAGGTTCACGGGGACAGCGTTCCCGATCTGTGCCGTCCTCGACGCCTTCGTGTCGCCGACAAACTCGTAGTCGCTCGGGAAGCCCTGTGCCGCGGCGAGTTCCCGCGGCTGGAGCATCCGGTACCGGAGCCCGAGCCCCAGCGGTGAGAGGTTCGGAACGCACAGCGCGTGCCGATCCTTCGTCGTCACCGTCGGCAACGGCTCGTCGACGGGTGCCGTGTCGCTGTTCCCGTAGTATTCGACGAGGAACGGCGAGACCAGGTGCCCGTCGTGGTTGCTTGCCGTCACCGTGTGAAGCGGCCGGTCGTCTGCCTCGTAGGTCGCGTTCGAGTGAAGCCCGCGAGCCGGCAGGTTCCGCGGCTTCAACGGCTGCGCTTCGATGAAGTGAACGGCGCCGCGCGTCGCGATCGTCGGCACCGGCTCCGTGTCGGCGTCGAGAGCACGGGCGTTCGACTGCTGGCCCATCACCATCCGAGTTCCGCCGTCGGTCGCCGCGGACGCCGTCGCGGACACGAGAAACGGCTCGTCGCGTTCGTCGAGCGCGTCGGGTAGGTCGTCGACCGAAACGACATCCTCCTGCATCCGTTCGATGTCGTCGGGGCCGATCCCGGCGACCACGTCCGCGTAGTCGGCGAGGTCGTCGTCACAGTGGTCGCGGATACCCTGTGCGATCCGCTGCATCGTGTTGTTCGAGAGTGGCCGCGAGCGCGTCCAGATGGACGATCCGCGGTCGCTCCAGTCGATCACTTCAGCGGCCGACCGCCACGGATCGCGGTCCTCGCCGGGCGACTCCGCGTGTGTTGGTTCCGGGTGGGTAGCACGACCGCCACGGCGGGCGACGACGAACAGCCGACGCCGCGAAGTCGTGTCGCCGTAGTCGGCGGCGTTCAGCACGTCGTAGTCGACCGAGTAGCCGAGCGAGTGGATCACGTCGACCCACGCCTCGAACGTCTCGCCGTTTCGCGTCGGCTTCCCGTCGTCGTCGATCGGTCCCCACGACTTCAGTTCCGGGACGTTCTCGACGAGGACCGCCTCGGGTTGCGTCTTCTGAACCCAGTCGACGACGTGCCACGGGCTCGCGCGGCGCTGTTCGGAGACGGGTTGCGATCCGTGGGCTCTGCTGAAGTGCGTACACTCCGGGCCGGCGACGAGCAGGTCCACGTCGTCGTCACCAACGACCTTCGGCGGGTGCAGCTCCTCGACTTTCGCGTTGTGATGCTCGGCCCACGGGTGGTTCCGCTTGTGCGTCGCGATCGCGTCGTCGTCGTGGTTGACGGCGATCAGTCGCACGTCGTAGCCGAGATTTTCGCATTCGAGTGCGAGCCCGTGGCTGAATCCTCCAGCGCCGCAGAACAGGTCCACGGCGGTCAGGTGAGAACCTCCAGATTCGTCTATATCGCCCATGGTTCCACCTCGATGTCCGACAGCGGCACGTAGCTCCAGTTCCAGCGCCCGTTACTGTTCACGCGATTGATCGCGAATCCGATGGACGTCTTCTTCCACTGGTTGTTGAACTCAGCAACGCGCCACATGTTGCCGTTGGCGCTCTGAAGAACCCACGAGAGTGTCCCGTGGGGACTCTCCAGCCGCAGGCATTTCCCGGTCTCAGATGGCGTGATGGCGGCACGTAGCGACTCGTGCGACGGACAGTAATGGTCGTCGAGCGCGAGTTGAGAACCTCCCGCGTTGTGATCATCAGTCATCGGCGGGAACACCCCCACGCCGCGCCTCTCGGCGCTCGGCCACGGTCCGGTGCCGGTGGATCCACTCGTCGGGGTCGGCCGCGGGCGGCTTCACCCGGACGTAGGTCTTCGAGTGCCGGACGCTCGGCCCGTCGCCGGACAGGTTCACGTAGCCCTCTCGCTGGAGCCGGTGGGTGAAGGCATCGAGACTCCCCTTCTTCACGTCGGCCTCGTTGGCGACCGCGCTGTCGTAGTGGTCGAGGGTCAGCTTCAGGTCCTCGTTCGCGAACGCCAGCAGGGCGTCGTAGACGCGCGCCAGTGTGTCGTCGTCGGGACGGAACTCGTCGGAGGTGTCGCGACCGCGCTCGCGTCGAACGACGGCCTCCATGTGTCGGCGGAGGTCGTCGCTCATGCTGTCGCCGCGCTCGTCGAGCACGTCCTGGTAGTCCTCCTTCAGTTCGGCGTCGCACCGGACGGACAACTGCGCGCTGTCGTTGCTCTTACTCTGTTGGTTGCGAGGCATCAGATAGCCTCCGTGTGTAGCAGGTTGGTGTTCGTGTAATACGCAGACGGCGACGGGGAACGGGCCTCCGCTACACACCCCCGGGGAGGGGGTAGCGCGGGGTTCGTGCGCGCCCTCGGGTGTGCGCGCTCGCGAGGACCGCCGGAACCGCCGTCGCTGACGGGCCGAGACGGTCGCGAACGGCCGATCCGTCATCTGCGACCCTCCCCGCCGACGCGGCGGTCGCCGACGGCATCCTCTCGAAGCGCCCGATCGATCTGGTGGCCGCCGTCCGGTAGGGCCTCACCTGACGGTGTGTCCTCGACGGCGGTCGACGCGATCCGGACGCGCTCGCCGGTCGTCGTCTCGCCGCCGATGAACGCGGCCTTGCGAAGCGTGCAGAGATGAGCGCATGGCCCGTCGTTCCAGTGATAGCCCTCGCAGTCGCACCAACCGACGAACGCGCCGCTCTCGTCCGCGAGGGCGACGCTGTGTGCGTCCTCTCCGTCCGGGAGAGACACACGCCAGCCGTAGGTGCTCGCCCGCTCGATGAGCGCGTGCAGGCCGTCGGCGCGGTCCCACGAGGTACCGCCCATCGCGGCCTCGAAATCGAGCACGTCGCCGCTGACGGCGTCGGAGACCGTCACCTCGGCCGCGTCTGGAAGCGTGCGGCGGTCGTCGGTGCTCACCGTTCGTCACCTCCAGGACACTCGGGACAGACGCGGCGCGGGATCCCGCTGCCAAACGGCGTCCGTGTAACGAGTCGGGAGCCGCAGCTCGGGCAGTAGCTCACGGAGAACACCTCCCATCATCGAGAGCCGGACACCGCTGATCGTCCTCACCAATCGGGGAGCCGCAGACCGTGCAGATCGGCGCGGGAAGCGCCGACAAATCGACGCGACGGGTGCGGCTCACCGCCGTTCACCTCCGTGGGATAAGGAAGAGGCTACCGGCTGTCGATTCGTGATAGGGTCAGAAGTGGGTTGGGGCGGTTTTCCGATCATAGCGTCTCACCGTGGTGTTCGTCGGCCTCAAGATCCAACGAGTCGATGAGGTGCGACTCGCGTTCGCGGAACTCCTCGCGCTTCGTCGGATGGTCGTAGTGCTGTTCGATCACGGCGACGCTCGCGTTCACACGGCGCGCGACGGCCTCGACGCCGAGGCCGCGGTTACGTTGCCAGCTGATGCTCCCCGAGCGGACCTGATGCGGTGACCGCGAGGACGGGCACTGTGAGGCGCCGCGACCCGCGAACCAGTCGCACGTCGCTTGCTTCTCGCCGTGAGGGCAGTCCTGGTAACGACAGGGAACGGTCGCGTAGTAGCACCAGTTCCGTAGCGTCGTCAACGAAACGCGGCCGTGCGTCGTCGGAAGCAGCGGCGCCCGACCGTGGTCGTCGCGAACCTGCGGCCGCTGCACGCTGATCCACTCGTCCAACACCTCGACCGTCGCGTCGGGAATGCCAACGTCGCGCTCGCCCTCAACGCCGTTCTTCAGCGGAGTGTCCGCGTCCGGCCGGTGCCGGAACTCCAACACGCCGGCCGACCGGTCCACGTCGCTCACGTCGAGCCCGCGGAGGCCGCCCATCCGACAGCCGACCGTCCACAGGATCTCGAGCACGACATGGTGCTTCGAGGCGCGGTTCGGCGACGAGCGCCACGCCTTGAGTAGCGCCTCGCCGCGATCGGGCGCGAGTCGAACCTCCGAGACGTGGTCGCTGCGGTTGATGTCGGGCACCTCGATCGCGTCGCCGACGCCGTCCTCAGCGAGTCCCACGTCGCTGGCCCACTGCAACCAGTCTTGGACCGTCTGCTGGTGGTTCCGAAGCGTGACCGGGGCGAGATCGTCGCCGGCGCGCTTCGCGTCCCACTGGTTGATGTCCCACGCCGTGAGGTCGCGCATCGTCTCGATCTCCTCCTCCTCACACCAGTCGACGAACTGCTTCAGCCGGTACCAGTAGTCCGTCAGGGTGTGCTCCGCGAGCGACACGGCGCGCTTGTCGAGCCACCGTTGGGCGGCTTCCCGGGGAGAGAGGTCGGGCGCGTCGCTCACGGTTCGTCCTCGTCGGTTTCGATCCGCGGGGCGAGCATGAACCGGCCTTCGTGGCCCCAGTCCTCGTTGTGGAACTGAAGCACGGTTGGGAACTCGTCGCCCCACTTGAGGGTCACATCGTCGGCCTTCGCGGCGTTCAGGGCGTCGACCATATCGGCGAGATAGTCCATGCTGAACAGCGACGAGCACGCTTCCGCGCCGTCGTCGCGGGTGTCCCACGCACAACCGAGCATGGTCACGCGGTCGGCGGTCGTGTCGTCGTCCGGGTCGGCGTCCTTCCGCGACTCCAAGACCAACGTCTCGCCGTCGCGAGTGACGCGGACGTAGTCGTGCCGAGAGTCGATCGCGGCGACCGCGTCACCGAGCGCGTCGATGGACGGACGGGCACGGTTCGGAAGGTCGAGACCGGGGAAACTTGGACGCGGTCGCATGTTGTTGGGGTCGATCGCGAACCACTCCGAGCGCCGCGTCATACGGGTGTCCTCGCGGACAATCCGAACGCGAATCCGGCGGTCGAACACGTCCACCACAACGGGATCGCCGTCGTTGCTCCCGCGACCCTTTCGCGCCCACTTCAGGGTCTTCCGTAACCGCTTGAGGTTCACACCGGTCTGGTCTTCGTCGCCGCTGACAGTGTACCGACTGAACCCCTCGGCGGGGAATGACGCATCCACCATCCCGACGTTCGGGGCGTCAACGGCCTTGATCTGCAAGCCGTCGTCGTCGAACACGGCGACACACTCGTCCACGAGCGGCGCCGGGTACCGCAGGAACGACCGGAGCGGGTCGCCCGCGGTCGTGAACGACACACGCGCTTCCTCCGCGGGTTCCTGCGCCAACTCGTTCTCTCGGTCGTCCTCGACGACCTGACCACCGTCAGCGACGAGGCGCCGATCGTCCTCGTCGTCGGACTGGCATCCGATGCACACGCCCTCTTCGTCGAGCGCGGGCTTACCGACGTGCCGACCGCAGTCCGCGCACTTCCCCGAGGCGTTCTCGGGGGGTCGCTGTGCTCGCCCGTCGGGGCCACACACACCGCACCACTCGCGGAACGCCGGCGGGAGCGTAGACAGCGCAACCGGCCGCGGTTCGGTCGTTTTGAGCTGCCGACACTCCTCGTCGAGGTGAAACATCCCGCCGCCATTGCCGCGGCGGCGACTCTCGTACACCGTCTCGGGGAGGTCGTCGCTCATGGACGCACCTCCTCCTCGCGAGCGGCGTCGGCGGCCCACCCGGAGCGCTGGGGCCGCACGGGCGTCACACCCATGATGCGGTTGCACCGGCTGCAACGGCGATCGTTCTCGCCCGGACGGTCGCCCCGCGAGCCCTGCCGCCCGCAGCTCGGGCACCGGATGATGAACTCGTGCGGGTCGTGATGGTCGACCACCAACCCGTCCGAGACGTACGCGGGCGTCTCGGCACTCATGCGTCACTCTCCGATTGGGCGGTCACGCGACGCCCGATCTCGGCGTAGGCCGATGCGGTCCCAGCCGAGTACGTCTTGAACTCACCGAGGTCACCCTCGACCGTGTAGACGGTGCGCGCCATCACACACCCCCCACGTCGGCGACGCGGTCGGCGACGAGTTCGCCGGCGTCGGTCGCGTCGTACAGGCGGCCCTTCCGGCGCTCTTCGGGCACCAGCAGCGTAACGGCGCCACGCTCGCGAAGGTCGCCAAGCGTCCCAGAGACGTGCGAGAGGTCCAGGCCGGTAGCCTCCGCGATCGTCGACGGCGTCGCCGGACTCTCCGCGAGCCGTTCGAGCACGGCCGCGCGGTGTTCCGAGGCCGCGACCGCCCCGATGAGATCCCAGTCAGGGGACTCGTCGGTGACGGCAGGCTTACGGGATTCGGCCTCGTTCGACGACTCGGGGGTCGGCTCGGACTCGCTGGCAGGCGTGGTGTGAGACTGGCCCCCGTTCATGCTTCGGTCGTTGCGGCGTTCTTCTTCTCGGTGAGCAGATCGTTGGGGTAGTCGAACGGCGTTCCGTTGGCCGTCCGAACAGCGTTGCGGATGTACTCCGCGCGGCTCATCCCGAGCAAATCGGCCTCTTCGTCGATGTTGTTGACCATCTCCATCGGCATGGTGACGGTCACGTTGGCTGATAGCGCCATGCGCCCCCTGCTTAGTAGGTGGTTAACTTAGTCATTTTGGTGCTGCACTTGTTTCACCATGTATCCGTAGACCTGATTAAGTTAGTGACTTAGTACCTAAGCTATTCACTTACTGCGCCACAAATCGCGCGTGTGAGTGCAACCTCAGATGGCGGTGACGAAACCCACAACGTCACCACCACAGTTAGTTCGGAGTTCAAGGACGACTTCGACCGGGCTTTGAAGAAAGCCCAGATCGAGGGGCACGTTCCCTTGAACATGTCTCGCTCCGAAGCGATTCGGAACCTCATGCAGGCGGCGATTGCGGATCCGTCGCTGATGGCCGGTCCCGAGGACGACGGGGGCGAGTGAGTGCAACCGGACTCCCCGGCACCGGCACTATCGTGTAACGCCGGGAGGGTATTAGGGGTCAGCCTACTACCCGGAGTGAAAGTGAAACAACGGAAGCTATATCCAACATGATAGAATCGATGCGATCCGATCTGCTCCGCTTAGTCGCAGACGTGGAGGGGTTCGGGCTGTTCCGACCGGGGGAAGCGGAGGGGTGGCGCGAGGACATCGAGGCGGCGGAAGTGGTTCCGGAGCTGATGCGAATCAACGAGTCGCTGTTGCAGTCCATCGAGGATCGCGACGGGTACGAGGAGTTCCGCGAGCAGGTCGGCGTCTCGCGCGGCTCGCCGGCGGCACCAGTCGACCGAGCGCAGAAATGACAGTTGATCGATTGCCGTGGGATCAGCGTGTGTTAGAAAACGGCGCCATCGGGATTGTTACAGGAATAACCGCATCAGAAGTAGCCGGATCGGGTATCGCTTCGACACTCACTCTTGTCCCGCTTTCACTGGTATGTCTTCTCGGAGCTTCTTACGCTCTCAGATATATGCAAAACAGAAAAGCGACACGGAGGGACGGTCTGGGGCGCGAAATACAGTATGCACCGCGCCGCGAGTAACTCGTTGATTATGTTAACTTACCGTCGAAACTAAGACGGTCTGTTGAGGAATCGGAATTATGTCAGAAGAGCCGACCGCAGGCGACGCGGTGGATGGGTTACTCGGGAACCGATGGGTTCAGACGATCGCGGCCGTCGTAGCGACTGCGGCAGCAGTTCTCGGCGCGCTCCAGCCAACGAACACGGCGGCGTTCATCCCGATGATCGCAGTCCCGCTGATGTGGCGCCTCGGAATGTCATACGGTCGGCGGCAGTAGGCTACAACCCGTACAGTTCTGCGCGCTCGTTCACCGCCCGCCGGACCGTCTTCCGACCGGCATCGAGTTCCTGCGCCGCCGCGCGCTGGCTCATCTCGTCGGCGGCGACCTGCTCCAGCACGGTAACGACGCGGTGGTAGTCGCTGCCCTCGACGAGCCGACCGTCGTCCTTCTCGAACCCCAGCGGCGCGGGACCGTGCCGATACTCATCGGAGTCCTGGCGCGCCGCGATCCCCTCGCGGATGTTCTGACGCTTGATCCGCGCTTCCAACTCGCCGAACACACCGAGCATCTGAAAGAGCGCGCGCTGGTACGGATCTTCCTCGTCGGGCTTCATCACCAGCGACTCGGAGACGATGTGCAGCTCGACGCCAGCCTCTCGCAGCCGCTCGGCGGTGCGCTCCAGGTCGGTGATGGAGCGGGCGACGCGCGAGACCTCGTGCGCAACGACGGCGTCGATCTCGCCGGCCTCCGCGTCGGACATGAGCCGCTGGTAGGCGTCGCGGGCGGTGTTGGTGCCACTCGACTTGTCGCGGTAGACCTCGATCTCGGCGAGCGACGCGCCGAGGGTGTCCTCGGCGTACTGCTTCGTCGAAGTCAACTGCCGTTCGAGGTTCTGCTTCGCGGTGGAAACGCGGGTGTAACAGGCGACGGTCACGCCCACCACTTCGAGCACTTAATATCTAGTCTTTACGCCCAGTCTGGGCAGGGACTAAAGTTCAGCCCCACCCCTCGGGGGATTCTCCGGACACCGGATCAGTACACATCCGAGCGCAGAATCGAGTACTAATTTCAGGGTGGTGGTTGCCGGGGTTCCTGATACACTCGCGAACTTCATTTCACCGCGTCAAAGAAGAATCGGCCGCTAACAAGTTCTCAGTATTCCCCTGGCATCGCTGAAGAACAACAGTTAATATTACAAGAATTTCCATTTACCCTTGTGATTGTGAATCGGGAACGTCTCGCTACTATATTTCTTGCCACAGTAGCCATTGGCCAGGCTTCTTACCAATTCCTAATGGTGCGAGCAGGTCTTTCGAATTTGTTTTTCGATGCGCGGGAAGTCTGGTATCCCGTCGCGGAAGCAGTTAGTTCTGGAGAGGCACTTTACCTCGGCAATGCGGGCGACAACAAACCACCTCTCTTTGAGATCCTCAATGTATTATTTTATCAAACGGGACAATACGAGCTTTCGTTCTTTGCATTTGTTGGATTATCTAATGCACTTGCAGCAGTCTTACTCTATCGATGGGTTGCTCAAGACTACTCTTTGATATTTGGTGAAGCCGCTGCACTACTCTACCTATCTACTCTCCCGTTGATCAATGGAACTATCCTTAATGTCCGCTCAGTTGCCGTCGTATGTCTCCTCTTCGCCCTTTATACTGAGAAGCCATTCGCGAAAGGCGTCAGTATCGCCACAGGTGCGATGTTCTCTCAATATACTGCATTAGCGGCAATACCAATTTTGCTCTGGGGTATTCATCGAAGCAAGCGTACCCGCGAGTGGGTATTCTCTTATATTTCTGCTGGGTTGCTTGTCATTGCAGTCAGTTATGGCACTGTTGGGGTTATCTGGGGTGTTGAGTCATTCCAGCAAGCTATTTTGTCCTCGGTGCTTGCTGCGGGAGATTACGTTGCTACTCCTGTGCGAAATCCGCTTATAAATCCGATACGTTGGGTGAGTTTACTTGGTCTTGTGATTGTGTCGACTGTTCACGTTTGTGTTCCCGCAGCAATTTTGATATCTCGGAAGGTTCGAAGCCAACCAATCCAGATAATTGCTTCAAGCCCAAATTCTGTTTTGGGACAATCATTGATTCTCTCTGTGCTCTATTTCTGCACATTATTCATTAAATCACTCAGATACTATTGGGTATTCGTCATGCCATTTTTCTCTGTACTCACGGCCGAGCTGATCCTCTTGCGTCTGCATTCGAATTCAGAGGACCTATGAATGAGATTGGCATCAAAATGTCAAATTTAGATTTGAACGCATGTACTCAATTCGTGTGAATTCAATTAATGGGCTCTGTTGAAATCCTTCAGATCTGACATTGGCAAGAGCGAGTCTCCTGACCGATTTTCTCGGTTACGGTGCTAAATTACCGTCTCAACAAATCGCACGACAGCAAGAGGGTTTCAACAGAGCCAATTAATGAGCATTCAACTCCTATTGGATTCTTCCGGAATCAAGTTGCTCCCGACAGCAATCAAGACATACCAAAGTGGCTCGTCAATCACGATGTTGACCATTCCGGCGACGGTGATCCCACCAAATCCAATAAAGAGTGCTGAGAGGTACATCTGATCTATACTATCCAGATTGTAGATCGCTCGAGTATAATTGCGAATGATGGATAATCCGGTTGCCAGCAGTATGAGAACTGGTCCAATACCAGCCGCCATCCAGACACGTGTAATCAGATTGTGTGCCCGGAAGGAGCCGATCTCGTACATTTTCTCAGTCAAGACAACAAACCCTTCGTATCCGACACCAGTCAACCAGTGCCGCTGAATTGTAACAAGCTCCGCTTTGTGAACATCATAGCGCTGCGGTCCCAAAACCTCAGGCGAGAACGCGCCCGCTGTGAGCGGGATACTCGTTAGTCTTTGTGGGAATATGCCGATATGGACTGCAGCAAGTACAACGAGGCCGAATAATATGACTGCCACAGCTCCAGCTGGAAGTAGTCTCAAGAGTTCCAGTTCGGCGATAGACCGAAGAAACAGTATAGTCAATGCACCAAGTACGAAAACAAGCCCAACGATACCTCCCCGGGAACCCGAAAGAGGAATGAGGAAAATCATAGACGCAGTCAGCCCCACGTACGCCACTTTTGTCCATCCGGTCTTCCAATGGGTGACGAGTGCCATGAGTGGGATGAGAGCTAAGAGATTGCGCGAAAGTTCGTTTCGGCTAATATACGGGACAATACCTAGCGTGAGGTCGCCGAAAGCGATCTCGAACACTCCGTATCCTACCCACAAAGTCGAGATAATTAGAAGTACTCGGATGAGTTCCTGTAGAGCATCATCTCGACCGAGATATACTACGATAGATCCATAATAAATCATCATTAAGCCGAGATCAATAGCTCGGCGCATAGATTCGTATGGACTTGGAGACCAAGATGAACTGGCGATCAAGATAGAGAGTAGAACAAAAATTCCAATATCCGAGTGCGTGAGCCTGACATATCGTTCTTTGATTGCCGTTATAAATGCGAAAGAACCTACAAAAAAGACACCTATCATACGCGGTGTAATATATAAGCCGAGATCAAAACCGTACGGAATGAAGTGGCCGATGATCGGCAAAGAAAGTAGTAGAGCAAAAAGGCGAGTATAGATTTGAGGTCGCATTCGATATGCATGCCTACATCGCTCCGAATTTAGACTTTGCCAATCCGTTGGAACACTCGGCTGGAAAGACTGAAAAATGAGGTGCCAATCCGAGTTTTTAGATCGTCATGTCGGCGACCGCTTCGTTCGTCTCGTCCCCAGAGTCGTTTATCCCTGCCGCGACGGTTGGCCACCTGCGGATAACCTTGTTATTACTGTCGCAGTTGGCTGTCCATTCCCACGGGGTCGTTACTGACGCAACGTCAAACATCGTCCCTCGCAACACGTTTGCCCGCACTCCGGCAGTAGTTGAGTCCGCGTTGTCGAAGAGTGCGATCCGATCGCCGCCGGTGAAATTCAACCCGTGTGAATTGACCACGTTGAGGGTGACTTCAACGCCATCATCGTAATCAAACACAAAAGCCTCCCCAGCAGAAACGTTGCCGCGGACCTCCACACGATTCATATTCGCCCAGCCGTTTGCTCCGCCAGAATGAAAGCGCGCGACGCCGCCCGCGTTCCACGCGTGGACTTCGGCGTACCCGCCGACAACGCTATTCCCGTTCGTCTGTCGAAACTCAACAATTGGGGTGCCGTTAGTCGTGTCAACACGGGGGTAGCCGTAGACAGCCGTTTGATCTTGGCTCGCAATAGATTCAAGATCCGCGTTAAATCGAAACCACGACCCAACACCGCTCGACTCCGATAGCATTGCCCCATCGGCGTAGACAGTTGCGTTTGGCTTCAAATCGAACACCGAACCGGCTGACGATGCCGTCTCTCGGAGCCACACCCCTGATAGCGAGAGCGTGACGCCACCCTCGATTGTGATTGGCAACGTATCGTTTGCGGACACGTCTCCGAGGAAGTCGTTAGTGATGGGACCTTTTTGGATTCTGACCGATCCACTCCTCCGTGAATCTGGGGCGGCTGCCTCATCGATTGCGGCTTGGATGCTGTCGCCACTCGCAATATCAACTTCTATTGCATCTCTCAAGGGCAGTTTGCGCGTGTGTGTCCTATTCCCTGGATCGGTAAACGATTCCTCTGTACTTACCGATTTAGGTTCGATGTCTCTTCCCCGAATCGCGTTCGGGCCGGTCGCCGGCGTTCTCTCTGGCATTTAGTTGTCCTCCATGTCGGTCTTGGTGTTCTCTCGGTCGGATCGGCTCGTCTGCGGCGGCTTGTACGGGAGTCTGTCGAGTGCTGCGCGGGATAGTCCCCGGATCCGTTCCATACCGTACCGAAACGGGACGCCCAGCCCCAGGAGTATCCCAAACAGGAGGTACCCGAGGTTCGATCCGCTGATGCTCGAAATGCTTTCGAGCACGCTTACTCGCCTCCCTCGAACGTGACCACGACAGCGTCACCAGCGTTCGGCGTCCGAACGTGGATGAGTGACGTATCTGTGACGCTGAACAACAGCGAGTCCGTACGGCCGGTTAGCGGCGACTCCTGTGTGTCGGCGTCACCGACGAACACGTCGCCCGAGTTGTCGGATTTGTACTCGACCAGCACTCCAGCTCCCTCAGGCACGTCGAGAGACGGCAAGGGTTCGGCGTCGGTCCCGCCAGTCGAGTGGACAACTTGCGTCAGGCTGTCGTAGTTCCCGAGCCGGGCGTTTGTTACATCCTGCTTGTCGGCGTTTGCCGGTGGTCGTGGGTCTCCGTTGCGATCACGAACGGAGTCGATTTTGTCTACCTCTGCGGTGGTATCAAGTACCATTCTCAGGCACCCCCTTCGATCTGCTCGAAACCGACCGGCTGGATGTGGTACGTCTGGGGTGCTCCCGACGTGTTTCGGATGATTACTTTGGGAGTCGCGAAAGCGCTTTGCTGGGGCGAAGGTTACGGTCATGTCGTCGATGTCGGTCGGTGGGATGGCCGCCGGCCCGTATTGCGTGCTCCCGTCGTCGCGGATCTCGTAGATCGTGCCGCGGACCTTCGAGATGGCAAGAATCGGGAGATAGAACACGCTACCGGACTGCTCGGGCGTGAACGTAACCGTCACCTTCTCGCCGTCGTCCAACTCGGCTGTGTACGGCTCGTTGAAGGGAACGTCGTCCGGGTCGGGTTCTGGTACCCAGGGCATCACCGCACCTCCTCGGGAGGATCGGCGTACGCCCCGCCGTTATTGTCGGTGCCGTCACTCTCACCGCCGGTCCGGCCGGTGTCGTCGTCCATCTTCTCCCGGACCCGCTTCAGTTCCTCGTCCGTCATGTCCTCGTACTCGGTGTTCTCGATGTTAGCCATCCTGTCGCCCTCCGTCGGGTCGCGGTTCCTCGTCCGGGTCGAAGCGGTGCGGCGGCTGGTACTTCTCGTTGCCAACGAGCCGCGCCCCGAAGCGTTGGAGCCACCGGCGATTGCCGATGGACCGCGTCTTGTTCGCTGCGCCCCGCTCGCTATTCCGCTCGACAGCGCCGCGCATCCGGTGGGCCTCGTAGAGGATGCCGAGCGCCGACGTGGCGGTGATACCCGCTGACACCTGCACCGCGTAGCTCGCCAGTAGGTCCATCATGTGAACGCCTCCGCGGTGTTGCTCGCGCTGTTCGCCAGCCACGCGATAGCCAGCAGCGCGACGAGCGCCAGCACGACCTTGCTGTTCGGCAGCCCGAGCGCGTCGCCCGAGCCGCCGAACGGGTTGTTTCCGCCGTCATCGCTTTGGTCGTCGCCGCCCCCGCCGAACGGATTCGATCCGCCGGGGTCGTCGCCACCAGGAAGCGCGCTGCTGTCCTCCTCGACGGTCAGGGACCGCGGCGTACTGGAGTGCGTCCGCTCCTCCTTGATGACCGAAACGGTCGCCTCCACCGTGTACTCTCCCGCCGGAAGCTCCGGGTCGAACTCGACAGCCGCGTTCGCCCCGAGCATCTGCCCCACACGGTTCCGGGGGACGCACTCGCGGACCGTCTCATCAAAGACCTTCTCGCCGGCAGCGTCGCGGATGACGAGGGTTACGTCGGTCTTGTGTCCGTACTCGCCGCCGGTGTTGCAGGTCTTCTCCTCCCACGAGAACGCGGCCGTCTCGTTGTTGTTGACGCCGACGCGGATCGGGATCGGAACCCCCGCCGCGGCCGGACCCTCGAACTCGACGCGCCGAACTCGAACATCCGCCACGGGCTACTCACCCCCGTACATGACCCAGCCGACAACGACGAGTGCCAGCGCCAGCAGCGCCGGATTGCCGATGTCGCCGCCGACTCCCGGTGTCTCTGTGTCGGCGGGCGTGTTGTCCGGCTGGTTGTCGGTGTCGGCGCCGTCGGTGTACTCGCCGCTCTCGCTGTCGACTACCCCGCTCTCGATGCCGCCGGTGTCGTCCGACCCGTCCGACCCGCCCGAACCGTCCGATCCGTCCGAGCCCCCGATAGTGTCGAGCGCGTCGTCGGTGAGATCCTGCTGGGCGTCGTCGGCCGCCGGGTCGTCGCTGTTGTTGTCGCTGATGATGGTGACGCCGCCCGTGTCCGGGTCGCCGTCCGAGTCCACGACGTTGCCGGCCGAGTCCTCGCTGTCGTATTCGAGCCCGCCACCGTCGGCCTGCCCGAGATCGAGGTCGTCGCTGGTCTGGTCCTGCTCGATGTCCTCGGTGTCGTTCGTGTAGTCGCTCGAACCGCCGGAGTCGTCCGAGCCGCCGGAGTCCGTGTCGTCGGTGGTGTCGGTCGTCCCGCCACCGCCGCCGTCCTGGTCCCACGACGGGCCGGTGAGTCCGCCCACCATCAGCGGTTCACCTCCACGTACACCAGCGACGCGAACAGCAGCACGTTGATGAGCGCCGCCGCGACTTGGATGTCCTCGGGTGTCACCGAGGTACCCGCCAGCGCGTTCTCGAACACCGGGGCGCCCGGCTGTGCCGGCGTGCCCGGTTCCACGTACCCCGGCATGGCGGCGCCGTCGGTCATGGTCGTGAGACGGTCCGACGGCTCGGTGCCGGTCGGAGCGCCGCCAGTCGCGGCCGGCGTGAGTCCGCCGGACATTGTTTACCGCCTCGCGGCGTCCATGCGGACCACCGCGCCCAGCCCCTCGATGGAGCCGGTGGCTGCCGAGTAGGGGATCGACAGCAGCGCGTTGGCCGCCGGTTCGGGCTCGCCGTCGCCGTCGACGTCCTGCATGAACGCCGCCGTGTACGGCGCGTCGACGTACAGCGAGAGCGTCCAGTCGGTCGGGACGTACCGCTGCCAGTACGACCGCCCGAGCGAGAGATTCACCGGCTCCTTGGCGTTGTCACGCAGGTGCAGCTTGTTGATGAGCCGCGAGTCGACGGTCTCCTTCGTCCCGTTCGGTGCCTCCTTGACGAGTTCGAGCTGGGCCTGATCGCCCGCGGCGTAGTAGACGCCCAGCGTGGTGTCGGTGCCCCCGCTCGTGTAGTCGAAGGTGTTGGCGTCGTAGTCCACCGAGTCGGGCTGCACGACGGAACCGCCTTCGTACAGTAGCAGCGAGGTGTCGACCGCTCCGGAGTCGATGAGGTCGTGCGAGAGGTTGAACGTCTCCTGGTTGTCCGCAGTCCCGTCGGTCGTGAACTCCTGGTACGCCATGATGGCGTACTCCGTGGCGTTGGTCTCGCGGAGCATGTGCGCCCGGTTGACCTGCACGGAAGCGACCTCGGTCCGCTCGCCGGGCGTGCCGGCGGTGAAGTCGAAACTCGCCTTGGTGAACTCGTCGCGGTTGATGCTGGCCGACTTCAGCCGCGAGCGCACGGCGGATTCGTCCGCCATCGCTCAGTCCCCCCCGGACCGGACGGTCACGGCCTTGTCGTCGAAGTAGAACTCCGAGTTGTCCCAGTCGATCTGCTCCGAGGACTCGAGGAACACCTCGACGCTCTCGATGTCCTCGACGACCAGCGCGGAGCCCTTGAGTTCGACACGGGTCCGGTCGCGGTACTCCTCGTTCTGCTGCTCCTTGATGCTCAGACGGCGGAACGTGCCGATGTTCGAGAGCTTGTAGGAGACGACCTGCGGCTGATCGAGGTGGGGTGCGTCCCATCGGATCGTCACCTCCGTGTCGAGCGGGAGCGGGTCGTCGTTGGAGTCGCGGAGCTTCGCCTGGATGGGGAAGCCCGCGCCGCCCATGTTCGAGATCTCCAGGACCATCCCGTCGATGGGCGAGAAGCCGAGGACCGAGGTCGCCTGATCCACGACGTTGGTCTTCTCGGTGGCCTCGACCTGCCGCGTGCCGAGGTTGGAAAGCGTTTCAGTCATCTACGCCCCCACTCCCTGAACCGTCGACTTGATGTCGAACCGCTCCGCGGCCTTGTCGACCGTGTAGAGGCCGCCGCCGATGCTGATCTCGTAGGAGTACATCGGGGAGAGCTGGCCGCCGGCTGCGACCGCGAGCCCGTATACCTCGGGGTTGTCCTTCACCATGTCCGGCGCGACGCCGGAAGTCAGGTTCTTGAGAACCGTGGGGGCCATGAAGCCCGCGAAGATCGCGGCCACGGACTCCCACAGTTCGGTCGATGCGAGTGCGTCGAACGCCTCTGCCATGTCTGCCATGCTACACCCGGGCCGATGAGAGGGGGCGAAAAAGGCGGCCTGCGCAGGGATTGCGTCGCGTGTGTCCTGATTGCGTCGCTGGTGATCAGCGACGGCCGGGCGACTGCTCTTTCTCCCACATCTCCATGAGTCGGCGCACAACCTCGGCGTTCGAGAGCTCGCCGCGGCGGTGCTCGCTCAGGTCCTCGCGGATGTCCGCGAACTGTTCGGCGTCCTCACCGCTCAGCGTGGTGCGTTCTCGGGCCATGGTCAGAGGTTCGGGTCGTGAATCGGGTTGCCTTCCGGGCCGTAGTGTGTCGATTCCATCTCCAAGCCGCGGGTGTCCCAACGGTCCATCTCGCCGGCCGTGTTCGCGAATATCCACTCCGAGCCGATGATGTGGCCCGCGTCGTCCTCGAACTGCCGCAGCGGGACCGGCCCGGCGTCCGGCGCGTGCAGTTCCTCGGGAAGCGACGGAACGCGCGAGACGGACGGGTTGTGTACGTCGACGGGGTACTCGGCCTCGATCTGGTTCCGGTCCTGTTTGGCCTTGAACGCCCCCAGTACCGTTTCGTCACACTGTGAGACGACCGTCTTTTCCAGCTTCGCGAGCCGCTGGGTGATCCACAACGAGGACGCACCTTCACCGCGGCCGGTCGTTGCCAGCCCCTCGATAGCGTCGGGCACCTTCCCCGTCTGCGGGGCGACGAAGTGCGCCTCGTCGATGGCCGTGAGAGAGTCGCCGAGGCGACGCGCGGCCTTGATGATGCGGGCACAGACCGTCCGCCACTCCTCCGGCGGAAGGTTGTAGCGGGCGAGCACGACGGCGCCGTTCTCCGCGATGAACGACTCCCACATCTTGACGGACCACGACGCCTCCCGAGGACCGACGATGAAGTGAGAGGCGAAGCCGGCTTTCACCAGCCCGCGGTACTCGTCCTTGAAGTCGAGGACGGCGACGTGCTCGAACTCGGGGATGTTGCGCTCGATGATCGACTGCCCGACGAAGGACTTCCCGTGCCCGCTCATGGCGCCGAGGAGCCGGCGCGTCACGGCTCGCGAACTCCTGCGGCGTCCGGGTCGACGCCGGCCGCGAGCGCCACCCGGCGGTTCTTCTCGGGCGTACTGTACCCGTCGTACTCGGGATCTCGCTCGGGGAGCCAGTCGGGGACCATCTCGGTGGGGACATGCCAGCCCGCCTGTCCCTCGTCGGGGAGGTCGGCCCACACGACCGCCCACTCGTCGCCGTTCACGTCGTCGGTGTCGTGCCAGTAGCCCATCGGCACGTATGCGAGGTTGTGTTGATCGAGCAGACTCAGCGCCCGGAGCGCCAGCAGCGCGTTCAGGTTCCGCTCGCGGTACACGTCGGTCTTGTCCTTCGGTTCGCTGTCGGTCTCACTCATCCGCGTCGCCCTCCAGCTCGTCTGCGGCGTTGTGGATGACCGTACAGGCGGCGCGGAAGTTCGCTGCGAACAGTCGTTCGGCCGCCTCTCCTCCGTCGAACTCGACAACGCGATCCTCGAACGTCGCGAGGTCCACGCCCCACTTGTTCCGAACGTGGTGGTCGGCGAGCGCTCGGTCGGAGCCCTCGGCGCCGCCTTCTCGGTACGTCTCCGCCCAGCGGGCGATCTGCGCCTCCCACTCGTCGGCGTCGGCGCCGAGATACCCCTCGACGCCGTCGGTGGTGTCGAGGAGTTCGGGCGCGACGTTTTCGAGCCAGAGGTCGTCGAACGAGCCGCCGGCCATCGCGTCGATCATTGCTTCGAGCGAGTCTCGGCGCATCTCGACGGCCGGCACCTCGCCGATCACGTCCTGGTCGGTGGCGTCCTCCAGGCGCTTGGCGGCGGTCAGTACCTCGTGTTCGGCGCCGGCGATGATGCCGGTCAGGTGGTCGATCGCGCCCATCTCCTTGAGCTTCGCCATCATCTTGCGGACGGCGCGGTTTCTGATCCCCCTCATGCGGCCGCCTCACCCCCGGTTCCGCCCATCGCCTTCTCCATCAGCCGGTCGATCTGCTTGTCGAGAACGTCCGTCTCACGAGTGAGGCCGTCGCCCATCGACAGGACCGTAGCGAACAGTAGCGCCTCGTGCGGTTCGAGGTCGCTCCCGACGCCCATCATGTCCATCGTCTCGTTGAAGTGGTCCGCGAGGTCGTACTGCTCGAAGTGGTCGCGCCCCAGCTCGTTCTCGCCGCCGTGCTTGCGGATCTGGGCGTTGGTCACGGACTTGACGACCGAGACGTACATCTCGCCAGCCTTCGCGACCGACGCATCCGGGTTCGCATCGTCCGCCATGCTGCCCGGCTCGGTCGGTTCGGCGGCGTCGTCGCCGGCGTCCTCGCTCTCGTTCTCGTCGTCGGCACCGGCCTCCGCCTCAACATCGTCGGGGTCGATGTCGCTGGGGACGATCGCCTGCTCGTCGCTCTCGATGTCCGGCTGTTCGTCGCCGGTGTCGCTACCGCCCTCGGTAGCGGCCCCTTCAGGGGCGCTTTCGGCCCCCTCGGGCGCCCCCTCGTCGGCGCTCTCTTCAGCCCTGCCGTCTGGGGATTCGGCTTGCTCTTCGGGGTCGCTCATGCGGTCAGACCACCCCCGGACTCGCCGGCACCGGCTTCAGGGGCCGCTTCAGCGCCCCCCGGTTCCGCCCCTTCCGCGCCGCTTGAGCCGGCTGGATCGCCTGATTCGCCTCCGCCACCGTCGGCGGTGACGAGGAGCACCAAGAGCACCGCCCCAAGGGCCAGCCCGAGCAAGAGTGGAGGGGACACCCCGCCGATAGAGCCGGCAAGCAGGCCCCCAGCGGCGGCCGCTTCCGCCCCTGAAGCGCCCCCTCCGGCGCCGCTCTCGTCGCCTTCGGAATCGCCTTCCGAAGCGCTGCCGTCGCTCGATTCGCCTTCGCTGTTCCCCTGCTGCTGTTGGTACTCGTCGTCGGTTGCCATGCTGTCGTCGGTAGCACCCCCTTCAGGGGCCGCTTCGGTCGCCTCGGATTCGGCGCTCTCGCGCCCCTCTCCGCCCTGTTCTTCGCCCTTCTCCCCGCTCTCCTCGGCCGGGGACTCGGTAGCGGGGCCCTCGGGGGCGCTTTCGACCCCTTCGTCGCCCCCCTCGTCGCCCGGCTCTTGAGCTTCGAGCTCGGCTCGCAGCGCCTCCTTGTCGGCGTGGGGATCGTCGCTCATCGCGTTGATGTGCGAGCGGACACTGTTCGCGGTCTTGAACTCGCCAGTGCCGAAATCGCAGTCGTCGGCTGGGCAGGTGTGGCCGCTCATAGGTCCATGTGCTCGGCCGCACCGACGCCCTCAGCCATCGCTTCGAGGAACTCACGGAACTCGCGCGGGTCGTCGAAGTCCGGGAGCGTATCGGGCGAGAGGTGCGCTTCTGCGATGAGGTCGCCATCCTCGACAATCTCGGCGCTCCAGTAGCCTGCCTGTACCTCGGTCGGGTCGCTGATCGTGATCTGTGTCATGTGTCTGCCTCCGTAGCTGCTCGTTCGGTTTCGTCACTCACGCCGACGGGCGTCGAACCCGCACCGTCGACGGCCGCCTCTCGTACGTCCTCGCGGTCGCCGGCGGTCACGTCGTGACCGTGTTCGGAGTGGTCTGCATGGCACTCCTCGCAGGTCGTCGCGACCATCCGCACAAGATCCGTGAGGTCGGCGTTCGCATCCTCCAGCTTCGTGAAGTGGATCGGCTCCAGCCCCGCGTCGGTTCGGATGCCGTTCACCGCCCGCGCCGCGTCGTTCGCGTGCTCCAGCGACTCGCGCAGCTTCTCGATGTGCTCGGCGACAGCGTCGGTCGCGTTGAGATAGCCCCGGACCGACCGGAGGTACGCACCGACACGCGCTCCCTCGAGATCGTCCGGCGGCGATAGCGGGCTGGCATCGTCGTCGGTCGGCCCGTCTCCGGGTGCTGGGTCCGGCTCCGTGAGCAGGTCGGATACCTCCGCCTCCGAGTACCCACACGCCTCTTGGAGGAACTCGCAGGCGTCGGGGTCGCCGTGCTCGCAGTGGCCGCGGGCGTGGTTGCAGCCTTCGGCCTGCTCGGTGGCGGCTGCGTTCGCCTCCCGGTCGGCGTCGCGCTGGTCCGGATCGGCGCGGGCGCCGCCGCCCTCTTGGCCGGCGTTCTCCATCACCTCGCGGTGCTCGTCGACCGTGAGGGTCGGGTCGACGTAGCTCGTCCAGTCGCTCACACCGTGGCGGGCGGCCAGTCCCTTGATAGAGCGCGCCCAGAGCACGTTTGCCCGGCCTTTCGAGAAGTCGAGGCGCCCGCGTTCGGCGTCGGTTAGGTCGACCTGACCGGGGCCGCGGTCCTCGCGCTGGGCGGTTCCCTCGTCGGCCTCGGCGCGGAGTCGGTCAAGGAGCGTGTCGGGCGTGTCGCTGACGAAGTGGACCGTCCGCATCCGCTTGTCGTCGTCCACGGGACAAACGAGATCGGCGTGCTCCTCGCGAGCGCGGTCCGCAGCCGCCTTCGAGCCGAACTCGACGGCCTCGCTCACGTCGGCCCCTCCATCGCTGCCAGCGTTACCGCGGCGCCGATGATCAGCCAGAACAGCGTGACTACAACGGCAAACGTGATAGCCGCTGCACACCCTGCGGCGATGAACGGCCCGCTGAAGCAGGTCATGTCTCACCACCCGGACAGATGTATCGATAGCAGATCCGCCCCTCGCCGTCGCGGGTCTGCTCCATCTCGTGCTCGAAGCCCGGCCGGCCGCAGTTGGCGCAGTCCCAGCCCGGCGTCCGAACGCCTGCCTCCTTGGCCTGTTCGTACGTCTCAGGCATTGATACCCTCCGTATCCGACTCTTCGATGAGGGTGACATACTGACCGAGCATCCCGACGGCGAGTAGCGCCAGCGCGATCCCCTGACCGACCCCGCCCCAGTAGCCGAGCGGGTCTGTCGGGAACCTCGCGACCAACATCGCACCGACGTTGAGGCCGAGGATGCCGGCCGTTCCGTAGGCCCACACCAACGTCCATGCGTCAGTCATCGCCCAGCTCCTCGCCGGTGTACGCTTCCAACGTCGAGACGGCCGAGGCGGGCGCGTCGTCGCGCTCGTCGATCTCGCCGGGCTCACCGGCGCCGCGGTACTCGATTCCGTCCGCGGTGTCCTCGAAGGTGTGCGGGAACGTCTTGCCGGTCGCGTCTTCGACAGAAACGACGTGATACGTTCGCTGGGTTCCGTTCTGCTTCTCGTGGAGTGTTTGCACTCCCATGTTCGCGTGAACGGTGGTTTTGCCTACAAGTCTTGTTAGTGATGTATTCAGCTATGGAATTAATCACTTGCGACCGTAAGAAGGAGTCGCCGGCGGGGCCTACAGGTAGGTCTCGCCGTGGTCGAGGTGATCCGCACGGGCCATGTGCCGGCGGTGCTCTTTCACGCTGTTCTCGATGTTCCCGCAGCCGAGACAGCGGATCCGCGACTGAGGAATATCTGTGTCGTCTACTGCATCCGGCTCAGTCATCCGCCGGAGCCTCCTCGGGACTGCCGTAGCTGTTCAGACTCGGGGCCGTCGACGTGAGGGCCTCGTTGACCAGTGCCCGGGCAAGGTTCACGGGGACAGCGTTCCCGATCTGTGCCGTCCTCGACGCCTTCGTGTCGCCGACAAACTCGTAGTCGCTCGGGAAGCCCTGTGCCGCGGCGAGTTCCCGCGGCTGGAGCATCCGGTACCGGAGCCCGAGCCCCAGCGGTGAGAGGTTCGGAACGCACAGCGCGTGCCGATCCTTCGTCGTCACCGTCGGCAACGGCTCGTCGACGGGTGCCGTGTCGCTGTTCCCGTAGTATTCGACGAGGAACGGCGAGACCAGGTGCCCGTCGTGGTTGCTTGCCGTCACCGTGTGAAGCGGCCGGTCGTCTGCCTCGTAGGTCGCGTTCGAGTGAAGCCCGCGAGCCGGCAGGTTCCGCGGCTTCAACGGCTGCGCTTCGATGAAGTGAACGGCGCCGCGCGTCGCGATCGTCGGCACCGGCTCCGTGTCGGCGTCGAGAGCACGGGCGTTCGACTGCTGGCCCATCACCATCCGAGTTCCGCCGTCGGTCGCCGCGGACGCCGTCGCGGACACGAGAAACGGCTCGTCGCGTTCGTCGAGCGCGTCGGGTAGGTCGTCGACCGAAACGACATCCTCCTGCATCCGTTCGATGTCGTCGGGGCCGATCCCGGCGACCACGTCCGCGTAGTCGGCGAGGTCGTCGTCACAGTGGTCGCGGATACCCTGTGCGATCCGCTGCATCGTGTTGTTCGAGAGTGGCCGCGAGCGCGTCCAGATGGACGATCCGCGGTCGCTCCAGTCGATCACTTCAGCGGCCGACCGCCACGGATCGCGGTCCTCGCCGGGCGACTCCGCGTGTGTTGGTTCCGGGTGGGTAGCACGACCGCCACGGCGGGCGACGACGAACAGCCGACGCCGCGAAGTCGTGTCGCCGTAGTCGGCGGCGTTCAGCACGTCGTAGTCGACCGAGTAGCCGAGCGAGTGGATCACGTCGACCCACGCCTCGAACGTCTCGCCGTTTCGCGTCGGCTTCCCGTCGTCGTCGATCGGTCCCCACGACTTCAGTTCCGGGACGTTCTCGACGAGGACCGCCTCGGGTTGCGTCTTCTGAACCCAGTCGACGACGTGCCACGGGCTCGCGCGGCGCTGTTCGGAGACGGGTTGCGATCCGTGGGCTCTGCTGAAGTGCGTACACTCCGGGCCGGCGACGAGCAGGTCCACGTCGTCGTCACCAACGACCTTCGGCGGGTGCAGCTCCTCGACTTTCGCGTTGTGATGCTCGGCCCACGGGTGGTTCCGCTTGTGCGTCGCGATCGCGTCGTCGTCGTGGTTGACGGCGATCAGTCGCACGTCGTAGCCGAGATTTTCGCATTCGAGTGCGAGCCCGTGGCTGAATCCTCCAGCGCCGCAGAACAGGTCCACGGCGGTCAGGTGAGAACCTCCAGATTCGTCTATATCGCCCATGGTTCCACCTCGATGTCCGACAGCGGCACGTAGCTCCAGTTCCAGCGCCCGTTACTGTTCACGCGATTGATCGCGAATCCGATGGACGTCTTCTTCCACTGGTTGTTGAACTCAGCAACGCGCCACATGTTGCCGTTGGCGCTCTGAAGAACCCACGAGAGTGTCCCGTGGGGACTCTCCAGCCGCAGGCATTTCCCGGTCTCAGATGGCGTGATGGCGGCACGTAGCGACTCGTGCGACGGACAGTAATGGTCGTCGAGCGCGAGTTGAGAACCTCCCGCGTTGTGATCATCAGTCATCGGCGGGAACACCCCCACGCCGCGCCTCTCGGCGCTCGGCCACGGTCCGGTGCCGGTGGATCCACTCGTCGGGGTCGGCCGCGGGCGGCTTCACCCGGACGTAGGTCTTCGAGTGCCGGACGCTCGGCCCGTCGCCGGACAGGTTCACGTAGCCCTCTCGCTGGAGCCGGTGGGTGAAGGCATCGAGACTCCCCTTCTTCACGTCGGCCTCGTTGGCGACCGCGCTGTCGTAGTGGTCGAGGGTCAGCTTCAGGTCCTCGTTCGCGAACGCCAGCAGGGCGTCGTAGACGCGCGCCAGTGTGTCGTCGTCGGGACGGAACTCGTCGGAGGTGTCGCGACCGCGCTCGCGTCGAACGACGGCCTCCATGTGTCGGCGGAGGTCGTCGCTCATGCTGTCGCCGCGCTCGTCGAGCACGTCCTGGTAGTCCTCCTTCAGTTCGGCGTCGCACCGGACGGACAACTGCGCGCTGTCGTTGCTCTTACTCTGTTGGTTGCGAGGCATCAGATAGCCTCCGTGTGTAGCAGGTTGGTGTTCGTGTAATACGCAGACGGCGACGGGGAACGGGCCTCCGCTACACACCCCCCCGGGGAGGGGGTAGCGCGGGGTTCGTGCGCGCCCTCGGGTGTGCGCGCTCGCGAGGACCGCCGGAACCGCCGTCGCTGACGGGCCGAGACGGTCGCGAACGGCCGATCCGTCATCTGCGACCCTCCCCGCCGACGCGGCGGTCGCCGACGGCATCCTCTCGAAGCGCCCGATCGATCTGGTGGCCGCCGTCCGGTAGGGCCTCACCTGACGGTGTGTCCTCGACGGCGGTCGACGCGATCCGGACGCGCTCGCCGGTCGTCGTCTCGCCGCCGATGAACGCGGCCTTGCGAAGCGTGCAGAGATGAGCGCATGGCCCGTCGTTCCAGTGATAGCCCTCGCAGTCGCA
The DNA here is from genome assembly GCF_030127145.1 of Halobaculum halobium. Taxonomy (NCBI): domain Archaea; kingdom Methanobacteriati; phylum Methanobacteriota; class Halobacteria; order Halobacteriales; family Haloferacaceae; genus Halobaculum; species Halobaculum halobium. The sequence goes on along the minus strand of NZ_CP126158.1, from coordinate 2,767,402 downwards.
CCAACCGACGAACGCGCCGCTCTCGTCCGCGAGGGCGACGCTGTGTGCGTCCTCTCCGTCCGGGAGAGACACACGCCAGCCGTAGGTGCTCGCCCGCTCGATGAGCGCGTGCAGGCCGTCGGCGCGGTCCCACGAGGTACCGCCCATCGCGGCCTCGAAATCGAGCACGTCGCCGCTGACGGCGTCGGAGACCGTCACCTCGGCCGCGTCTGGAAGCGTGCGGCGGTCGTCGGTGCTCACCGTTCGTCACCTCCAGGACACTCGGGACAGACGCGGCGCGGGATCCCGCTGCCAAACGGCGTCCGTGTAACGAGTCGGGAGCCGCAGCTCGGGCAGTAGCTCACGGAGAACACCTCCCATCATCGAGAGCCGGACACCGCTGATCGTCCTCACCAATCGGGGAGCCGCAGACCGTGCAGATCGGCGCGGGAAGCGCCGACAAATCGACGCGACGGGTGCGGCTCACCGCCGTTCACCTCCGTGGGATAAGGAAGAGGCTACCGGCTGTCGATTCGTGATAGGGTCAGAAGTGGGTTGGGGCGGATTTGAACCGCCGGCCTCCTCCATGTCAAGGAGGTGTCATAACCGGACTAGACTACCAACCCATCCGCGCGTGCTTCGCACTCGTCGATTCCGCAGGGACATAATTAAGACTTCCGAAAGGGTGGCGCCCCGGGGCGCCGTCCCACGGTTTCCCGCATTACCCGCCGCTGACTGGCGGGAACAGCGCGAGTTCGTCGCCGGCGTCGACCGGCGTGTCGAGTCCCTCCGCCTTCCGAACGTCCTGCCCGTTTCGAAGGATGTTGATGTGCCCTCTGAGGTCGCCGTCCTCGTCGAGCACGCGAGCCGCGAGCGCGGGGTGTGTGTCCAACAGCGCATCCAGCGCCTCCCCGACTGTCGCGGTGTCCTCCGCCTCGACGGTCGGCTCCGACTCGCCGGCCGCCTCTGCGAGGTCGGCAAACAGCTTCCAGTTCATACCCCTTCGTCGCCGTCGGGCAATCAAGAGCGTTGCGCCGTCGCATCCACCGGTCTCGTCGATCGAACGTCTCAGTCAGTCGGCGGTACCCGTTCCGTCCGCCGATCGTCGTTCGGTCGCCCGCCGTTCGATCTCGCGGAGCACCTCCGGTCGGGCGATCACGTACACCGTCTCGTCGGCCGTCAGCGGCCGACCGCGAGCCGGGATCGGCTCCACCGACCCGTCTGTCGGTTCGACGGCGACGACGGACCCGGGCACGTCCCCGACTGTCGTACCCTCGAACTCGCTTCCCGCAGCGACGGTGATGACGGCCATGGTCTCGTCGGCACCGCGCAGCAACGACGCGAACTCGCGGTCGGCACGGGGACTCGCCGGCATGGTGATCAGCCGGTACGTCCCGTCGTCGTCGAAGGCCGAAACGTCGTCGTCGTCGACGGCCAACGTCACCACGTCGCCGGCACTGGCACGCAGTTCCCCGGTCGCGATCCGTTCGGCCTCGCTCGCCGGGAGTGCCGCCGCGGAGCCGTCGTCGGCCTCCGAGGGCTCCGCCGAAGCGGGAGCGGGCGGCTCCGGGACGCGCCACACCTGTACGATGTCTCCCGGACCGCCCCCGTTGGGGGTCCGCGCGGATCGCGACGGCGCGCGTTCCCGGACCGAGCGTCGGGCCGATCCCCGCGATGCGGCGGCCGATACCGAGGTGAGTCACGCTGTCGCCGTCGAACTCGGCGTCGGTGTGCCCCACGTCGTACTCCTCTTTCAGTCGGGTGAGCAACGCCTCGTGGAGCGCTTCTCCTGAGAGGCGCTTGGGGAACAGCAGCGTCTCGCCGGCGAGTAGTTCCTTCGTGTCGTCGTCGACCGGGTCGTACCCGTCGATATCGGCGATTTCGTCTGGCAGCGTGACGGTGCGGATCCGCCCGACAGTCCGCGCGAATCGACTGAGTTCGCCCTCGACGCGGTCCCCGCCGGTGACGGCGGTCACGTTCGTCGCGAACCGGTCGCCCACGCGTCGCCCGAGGGGCGCGGTTCCGGCGGCGATGAGGAGACTGACGACGTTTCGCAGCACGGCCATCGGCGCGAACGGGTCGGCGGTCGCGATCCCCCCCACCGGGATGACCGTCGAGAACAGCCCCACCGTGTTGAGGTACACCGCGACCACCGCAGTCCCCAACAGGGTCGTCAGCCCGCGCGGCACCGGTTCACTAACGAACCAGCGGTACGCCGCCGCTGCGACGGTCGCAACGAGGAACGACGCGACCGCGAAGCCGGCGAGTCGGGGAGCGTTCACCAGATCGAGCGCGTCGGCCACCGTTTGCAGCGGCGCCGCGGCGAGCGATGCACCGCCGATCGAGCCCGGTGCCGTCGGACTCACGTCGCCGCCTCCCGACCGAAGCGATCGAGGTCGTCGCGGGTCCCGACGGCGATGAGATCCGCCCCGGCCTCGGGCGTCACGTCGCCGTCGGGCGCGAGCCGCCAGCGGGCGCCGTCGCGAACCGCGAGCACGGCCACGCCGTACTCGTCGCGGACGGCGGCGTTGCCGAGGCTCACGCCGTCGAGAGCCCCCTCCGCGCGGACGGTCACGCGGCGGAAGCGCTTGCCGGCGCGTCGCAGCAGCGAGAGCAGTTCGAACTCGCGTCTAACGCCGCGTGACCGGACGACGACGCGGCGCACGTCGGCGGCGAGGAGCCGGGCCGCGGACGCACGGTCGACCGCGAGCGTGAGCCGTCCGTCGCCCCCGGTAGTCGTCGGCGACGCCGGAGGGGCTTGGGGTCGGTCCCGCCGTCGCCGGCCGGGGTCGCGTCGCTCGCCTTCGCGCCGTCGGTTTTGGCGGCCACGACCGAGCCGTCGACGGGATCGCCGTCGGCCACGACGACGGTCACCTCGTCGCCGCGGGCGAGTCCGGTCGGGACGAGCGCGGACACCGAGACGGCGCGCTTCCCCTCGGGCACGCGGGTGGAGATGCCGGCGGTGGGCGGCGCGGCGGCGACGGTGGCCGTCCCGCGCTCGTCGAGTCGCACCGTCACCTCCGCAAGGTCGAACTCCGACCGGAGGCGGTCGGCCACCGCCGCCTCTAATTCCCCCAGCGACAGATCCGCATCGAACACTTCGGTGAAGGCGGCGATCGACGAGCGGAGGTCGGTCGGGAGCGCGGGGTAGCCCTCGATGTCGGCCACGTCGCCGCCGACGGTGACCCGAACCTTGCCTCGTCCGGCGCTGAGGTCGATCACGTCCGTGGAGAGCGTCCGCTCGGTGAGGCTCTTGAGCGTCACTCGCTTCGGGAGCGCCGCCCCCATCGCGTCGCCTTTCGCGTGGGCGTACAGCGAGATCATGAGGACGACGACGATCGCGATCAGCAGCGCCGTTCCGTTCGCCGAGTTGCGGATCGTCTGGTCGTTCAGCGCGAGGAGTCCGCCGTTGACGCCGGCGATGGCGAGCGAGAGCACGACCACACCGAACCCGGGTATCGAGACGCTGGTGAAGTATTTGAACGTGAAGCCGAGCGTCCACGCGACGAGCGCGGGGACGATCCCGGTCAGCAGGCCGAGGTAGACACCGAGTAACACTTGGACCGGGAGCGATGAATCGACCATGCCTCCCGGTGACGGCGGGAGCACAAATTCGTACCGGGAGACCGTGTTGTGTGGGGTGACCGTCGAGATGCTGTCCCGCACTGTTTATCAGTGCTGGCCGGGTGATTCCGGTAATGACAGGGCTGCGGAAGCGACTCGGCGGTCGGCTTGCTGTGGGGCTCGTCGGCGCCGCCGCGCTGCTGTCGGTGGTCACGGGGATCAACCGGATCGTCGCGCCGCCCGGGAACCGACTGCCGTTCGTCGCGCTGTTGCCCGAGGAGGCGACGCTGCTCGCGGGGTTTACCGGCGCGATCACCGGGTTCCTGCTCCTGATCGCTGCGTATCTGCTCAGGCGCCGACTCCGAGCGGGGTGGTTTGCCGCGGTCATCCTCCTGCCGTTGACGGCGCTGCAGGGACTTGTGGGATCCACGCGGATCGGCCTGCTGCTGGCGCTGGTATCGCTCGTTGCGCTGCTGTCGCTCGCGGTGGACCGCCGCCCGTTCTCCGAGGAGATCGACTTCACCCCGACACAGTGGGCGGCGCTCGCCGGCCTCGTCGGCTCGCTCGGCTACTCGACGGCCGGCGCGTACGCGCTCAACGAGGAGTTCACCAACCTCGCGACGATCACCGACGCGGTGTATTTCTCGGTCGTCACCGCCTCGACCGTCGGGTACGGCGACGTTACCCCGACATCGCCGCTCGCGAAGTGGTTCGCGATGTCGGCGCTCGTGCTCAACGTCGCCGCCTTCGCGGTGGCGCTCGGGGTCCTGTTCACGCCCGCGATCGAAGCCCGCCTCACAACCGCCCTTGGACGCATGACAGACACAGACATCGACCTACTCGCCGACCACGTGCTCGTGCTCGGCTACGGCGAACTCACCGAACCGCTCATCGACGAACTGATCGAAGCGAACGTGCCGTTTCTGGTCGTCACACCGGAGGAGTCGGTCGCACGCGTGCTCGCCGAGCGCGACGGCGTGCACGTGCTCACCGCGGACCCGTCCGACGAGGAGGCGCTCGAGCGCGCGAACGTCGGCGACGCCCGCGCGGTCGTCGCCGCGACGAACAAAGACGCCGAGGACGCGCTCTCCATTCTCACCGCCAGACAGCTCAACCCGGACGTGACGATCGCGGCGGCGGCGACCGACCGCGAGAACGTGAACAAGCTGAAGCGCGCGGGCGCTGACATGGTGATCTCGCCGGCGACGATCGGCGGTCACCTGCTCGTCCAATCCGTTCTGGGGGCGGAGACTCGGAGGCACTCGCCCGGCGCCTCCTCGACGAGGAGTGATCGAGGGGCGGCGCGGACCCGGACGAACTGCAATCGGTTCCCTCCCGTCGGGAACGACCGCCGCTCACGCCGCGGTCACCGCGGCCGCGATCTCGGCGACTATCGCAGCGTCGTCCGTCCAGAAGCCGGTGTAGCCGTCGGAGTCCTCCCGAGCGACGAGCCCGCAGGCCTGTCCCTCGTCGCCGCCGTCGAACGCGAGGACCCAGAACCGTTCGAGTTCGTCGTCGACCGCGTGGTACCGAACTCCCGGTATCGGCGGCACGTCCCAGTCGTCGACGCCGTGGACGTGAACGGACAGGTCGGTGTCGGCCGCGAGATAGCTGTACACGCCGACCTGCGGCCGGAACGCAGAGAACCGCTGAAAGCTCGCGCGGAGCGTGCCGGTCCCGACCCGATGGGCCCGGTCCTCGATCTCGCGGCTCACCGCGAGCAGCGAGCGCCGGCGCATCGACGTGAACAGCGTGTCGTCGAACAGTTCGAAGACCGCGCGGTACCCGGGCGAGACCCCGTCGCGATCGCCCGGACGGACGATCGGTGGGTCGAGGAGGTCGTCCAACTCGTCGACGCTGATCACTCCGAGGAACTCCCCGCCGCTCTCGATGAGCACGAACGGATCGGGCCCGAGGGGCGGCAGCGTTCGCACCTCGAACGCCACGCCGTGAGCGTCGAACAGCGACTCGATCCCGGTGGGTTCCGCGCCGCGGTAGACGGTGAACGCGTGTGCGGTGGTCCGGGCGTTCGCGAGCAACGAATCGAGCATCGTCACTCCCGGAGAGAGACTCGGCCGCGACGCTCCGCTCGAGCAGTTCCTCGACGCGCGGATCGAGCGGCCGCGGCGCGACCCTTCCGGCGGATCGGTCGTACTCCACCAGCCCGGCATCGTCGAGGGACGGCAGGTGAACGTGCCTGAGCGCGATGAGCAGTTGGTTCCGGTCGCTCGGGGTTCGCATCGCCCCGGCGTCAGCGGCGTCCCACCCGCACAACACGGTCGCGAGTTCGTCAACGGAGATTCCGTCGGGGCCAGTGTCTTGGACCGCCGCTAGAAGCCGTCGTCGCGCCCTCGAGGCGAACGCGCGGTAGAGCGCATCGTCCGCCAGCGTCACACTCCACTCGGTCTGTTCGCCTTCGTCGTGCTGGTCGGCAGCTATCCCGTCACGGCCCATAGTATTCAGATAAAGGATGGTCATCCGGCAAAGCTTCTTCGACGGGATCGTGTCCGAAGATCAACCCCGTGCCCAAACGACCTTCAGCGTCGCTACAGCAGCGCTATCGCGGCCGGGTGGCGATCCGTCAGCGCCCCTACAGCGATGCGACGGCGTCGAGCGCGATGTCGATCGCGCGGCCGACGTTGTCTTTCGCCTTCTCCGGCAGTTCGTCCTCGGAGTCGGCGCCCTTCTGAGTGCCGGCGACGAGGTTGCCGTCGGCGGTGCAGATGGCGCCGGCGTTCATGCCGCGGCGACGCGCCAGCGAGAAGACGGCCGACGCCTCCATCTCGATGGCGAGCAACCCGGCGTCCTCCCAGTCGGCGACGTACTCGTCGGACTCGTTGTAGAACGCGTCGTCGGAGACGATCGGCCCCACGTGCACGTCCTCGTCGTTGGCCTCCGCCGCGTCGACCAGGGCCGTGAGCGTGTCGTAGTCGGGCACCGCCGGGTAGACTTCGTTCTCGTAGCGTTTGCTCGTCCCCTCTTCTTTCGCGGCGCCGGTGGCGACGACCATGTCGCCGATCTCCACGTCGGTCTGAAGCCCGCCGCAGGTGCCGACGCGGATCACCGTCTCGACGCCGACGTTGCAGAGCTCCTCGATGGCGATGGCGGCGGAGGGGCAGCCGATACCCGTCGAGCAGATCGTGAGATCGACGCCGTCGTAGGTGGCGTTGACGACGCGGTATTCGCGGTTCTCGGCGACGAGTTCCGACTCGTCGCAGTGGTCGGCGATGCGGTCGACGCGGTCGGGGTTGCCCGGGATGAGTGCGATCTCGTGGACGTCGCCCTCGTCGACGAGCAGGTGGGGCTGGTTTGCCATACGCCCGCTCGCCGCCCGCTCAGCAAAAAGGCCGCGGAAGCGTCGGCGATCCCCGGAGCGGCGGCGGTGTTCCACTCCGCGGTAGCGCAATCCCTTTCCCCGCTCAGTCGAACGCAGCGCATGAGTGCCCTCGACGAGGACGTGCTGGCGAAGTACCGCGAGGCGGGCGAGATCCTGACGACGGTGATGGGCGAGACCCGCGAACTGGTCGAGCCGGGCGCGACGCATCTGGAGGTCGCCGAGTACGCTGAGGAGCGCATCCGCGAGGAGGGCGCCGGGCTCGCGTTCCCTGTGAACATCTCGATCGACGAGGAGGCGAGCCACGCGACGCCCGAGCGCGACGGCGAGACGGAGTTCGGCGAGGACGTCGTCTGTCTCGACATCGGCGTCCACGTCGACGGGTACATCGCCGACTCCGCGGTGACGGTCGACCTCGCGGGGGAGACGGAACTGGTCGAGGCCGCCGAACAGGCGCTGGAGGCGGCCGTCGACGCCGCGGGACCGGGGGTTCCGGTCGGCGAGATCGGCGCGGAGATCGAGGACGTGATCGAAGCGTACGACTACACGCCGGTGTACAACCTCTCGGGCCACGGCGTCGAGCGCTTCGACGCCCACACCGGCCCAAGCGTGCCCAATCGCGGCGTCGACCGATCGGTCGAGTTGGAGCCGGGGCAGGTCGTCGCCATCGAGCCGTTCGCCACCACCGGCCGCGGGAAGGTCGGCGAGGGCAGCCAGGAGGAGATCTTCGAGTTGACCCAGGACGTGTCGGTGCGCAACCGCGCGGCCCGACAGGCGCTCGAACAGGTCCGGGAGTTCGACGGGCTCCCCTTCGCCGCCCGCTGGCTCGACTCCTCGCGCACCGAGATGGCGCTGCGGCGGCTTTCCCAGCAGGGCGCTGTCAAAGGGTATCCGGTGCTGAAAGAGCAGAACGACGAGTTGGTCAGCCAGGCGGAGCACACGCTCGTCGTCACCGAGGACGGGATCGAGGTGACGACGGCAGGGCTGTTCGGCTGAGTCGGCATGCGGCGCTGATCGGCGCGGGCGGCGAGAGAAGGATCGCGTGGTTCCGGGGTCGCTCCGATTCGACCCGACGAGTCGGTCGGTCGAGTCAAGCAGCCGGTCTCAGGCGTTGTTCATCCGGGTCGCGGTCTCGGACCCGCACTCGCTGCAGGTGGTGATCCGGTACGGCTCGCGGGAGAACTCGGCGTTTTCCTCCTTCTGGCTCTCCGTGCGGATCTCGACTTGCACGTCGTGCGTCGTCTCCCAGCCACAGTCGGAACAGCGTTCGGTGACGTGGTCTGGATCGGAGGGTTGGGTCGCCATGTACGGTCGCCTACGGCACTAACCCCGATAAAGCTACTACGTATGTGATAACTCTTTGCGTCGCGAGGGTGGCAGTCCGAGCGCACCGTTCAAGACGCGGGCCGGCGACCGCCGGGTATGGATCAGGTGTTCGCGCCGTGGCGGATCGAGTGGGTCGAACGCGACGACGGGGCCGCGATCGACGGCTGTCCGTTCTGCGTGCTCCCCGAACGAGACGACGACCGCGCCTCGCGCATCGTCGCCCGCAGCGAGCGCGCGTTCGCCCTGCTCAACAACTACCCGTACAACCCGGGGCACGTGATGGTTATCCCCCGCGTTCACGAGGGGGGGTTCACCGCGCTCGACGACGACGACCTGCTGGATCACGCCCGGCTGAAACAGCGGACGATGCGCGCGCTCGACGACGCCCTCGGCCCCGACGGACTCAACACCGGGATGAACCTCGGCGGAAGCGCCGCCGGCGGCTCCATCGACGACCACCTCCACACCCACGTCGTCCCGCGGTGGGAGGGCGACACGAACTTCATGCCGGTCGTCTCCGATACGAAGGTGATCGTCGAGGCGCTGGATGACACCTGGGAACGCCTCCGCGACGCCTTCGCCGAGCAAGAGGGCGCGCGCGTCGCCGGCGACGACGACGCGGTGCGCTTCTCCGTCGAGTAGGTCGCGGATCCGCGGGTTCGACCCAACGATTTTACCGAGCGCTGACGCAGATATCCGTATGAGCAGATCCGCGGAGGAGGCTATCGATCGGGCGGGCGAGGCGGACCTCGATCCGGCCGAGGCGTTCGCCCTCCTCGGCAACGAGACTCGCATCGACATCCTCCAGTCGCTGCACGAGGCGACGATCGAGCGCGACGACGACCGACCGGTCGCGTTCTCAGAACTGTACGACCGCACCGGCCTGGACGACAGCGCGCACTTCAACTACCACCTCAAGCAACTCCTCGATCACTTCGTCCGGAAAGTCGAGTGCGGCGACCCCGACGACGGCCAAGCCGGATCGGACGACAGCACGGGTTCCGACGACTGCGTCGAGGGATACGAATTCCGCACCCCGGGCTGGAAGGTCGTGCGCTCGGTGTTCGCGGGCACGTTCACCGGGCGAAGCGAGGTGGGGCCGTTCGACGCGCCCGGCGCCTGCTACGAGTGCGGCGGCGACCTGGTGGCGACGTACGCGAACGAGTTGCTGACGATCGCCTGCAGTGAGTGCGGACGGACGCCGGTCAACTACTCGTTCCCGCCGGGGGGGCTCGCCGACCGCACTCCCGAGGAGTTCCTCGACGCGTTCCACCACCACGTCCGCCACCACTACTGCCTCGCGGCCGACGGCGTCTGCCCGGAGTGCATGGGCCGCATGGAGACGAGCGTCGCGGCCGACACCGCGGTTCCCGGCCAGGAGATCGCGGTGCGACACGTGTGCGGTCGCTGCGACAACCGACTCACCTCCGCGGTCGGCGTGAACCTCCTCGATTCCGCTCCGGTGCTCACGTTCTTCTCCGAGCGCGGCGTCGACCTCACGACCGAGCCGTTCTGGACGCATCCCTGGACCGTCAGCGACGTGCACACGACCGTCGTGAGCGAGGAGCCGCTGCGCGCCCGGCTCGACCTGCCCTGCGGTGGCGACGTGCTCTCGGTAACGGTCGACGAAACGCTCGATCTCCTCGACGTGGAACGACGGGACTGAGCCCGGCCGGCGCGCCGACAGCTACCGGTCGTCGTACACCACGTCGCCGTCGACTGCAGTCAGCGCGACGCCGATCTCGTCAATCCGGTCGGCCTCTTCCCAGGGCGAGTCGTCGAGCAGGACGAAGTCCGCGCGGTACCCCGCCTCGATCGTCCCGAGTCGGTTCTCGTCGAACCCGGCGTACGCCGCTCCCGCCGTGTACGCCCGGAGGGCATCAGTCACGCCGAGCGACTGATCCTCGCTGGGGGCGTTGACCGCGTAGTGAACGCCCAGTAGCGGGTTCAGCGGCATGCAGTCGCTGCCGAACGCCAGTGGGGCGCCGGCGTCGAGATACGCCGGGAGGCGGTTCGCGTCGGTTCTGCGGTCGCCGAGGCGATCCTCGTAGAGACCGCCCTCGAACCCCCACTTGTGGAAATTGGGCTGCACGGAGGCGACGACGCCCATGTCGGCCATCCGGTCGATCGCCTCGTCGCTGGCGAGCTCGGAGTGTTCGATCCGGTGTCGGGAGTCGCCGGGAGCGTCGGTGTCCTCGTACGCGTCGAGCACCGCGTCGACCGCCGCGTCGCCGATGGCGTGCAGCGTCACCTGGAAGCCGTGATCGTCCGCGCGGGCGACGAGTTCGTCGATCTCGTCGGGACCGAGCACCCACGTGCCCGTCTCGTCGGGGGCGTCGGCGTACGGCTCGTGGAGCTTCGCCGTCCGTCCGCCGAAGGTGCCGTCGGTGTAGGACTTCACCGCGCCGGTCCGGACCATGTCGCTGCCGTGGTTCGTTCGAAGGCCGGCGTCGATGAGCGAGTCGAGGTGGTCGGCCCAGTAGTTGATCCGCACGCGCAGCGTGAGCTCGCCCGCACGGTCGAGGTCGCGGTACACCTGCGGCGCCTTCGACTGGCGGACCATGTCGTGGACCATCGTGACCCCGCGCTCGTTGGCGGTCGCCTGCGCGGCGCGGACCAGCCGCTCGGCCTCGGCGGCGCCGGGTTCGATCGCCTCGTAGACGGGGTCGACGGCCTCCTCGACGATCACGCCGGTGGGCTCGTCGTTCGGACCCGCCGTGTGGACGTCGTCAGCCGGCATCTCCTCGCGGAGGCGGTCGAACACCGGGTCGTTGACGCTGGCGACGTGCATGTCCTCCCGGAAGGCGACAACGGGGAGCGACTCGCTCACTGCGTGGAGGTCCTCGCGCGTGAGGTATCGCGACTCGCCCCACGTCGACTCGTCGTATCCGAAGCCGAGCACCCACTCGCCGCCCTCGACCTCCTCGGCGCGTTCGCGCAGCAACTCGACCGCCTCGTCCGGGGAGTCGGCCGCCGAAAGGTCGGCGTGAACGAGCGACCGGCCGGCGTTGAGGAGGTGCGTGTGCGCGTCGATCAGTCCGGGGAGCGCGATGCGTCCGCCCGCGTCGATCGTTGTCGTGTCGGCGCCGGCGAGGAACTCCACGTCGTACGTCGTGCCGAGGCGGACGATCCGGCCGTCGCGGACGGCGAAGGCGTCGACCGTCTCGTCGGGGTCGGCCAGCGTGTGCACCTCGGCGTTCGTGACGACGAGGTCCGCGGGTTCGGTCATGTCAGAGGCCGGGTCCGCCCGGAGCAAAACGGTTCGGGAAGCGGGCGGGTGCACGGAACCGACACGACTTAGCGGCCGCCGCCGTCACGCCGAGGTATGACCGACACCGACACCGACGCGGCCGCGCTCGCCGAGCGCGTGCGCGACAGCGACCTCCGCCTGTACGAGTTGGAGGAACACGCGGACGCCGACACCGCCGCCGCGGCGCGACGGCTGCTCGTCGAGGACCACTCCGGTGCCGATCTCTCCACCAGCGGCGAGTACGCCTTTGACGCCGCCGGCGTCGAGGCCAACATCGAGAACATGCTCGGGGCGATCCAGATCCCGCTGGGCGTCGTCGGCCCGGTCGAGATCGACGGCGGCGCGATTTCGGGCGAGCACTACCTGCCGATGGCGACGACCGAGGGGGCGCTGCTGGCCTCCGTCAACCGCGGCTGCGCGGCGCTCAACACCGCCGGCGGAGCGGGGCGCGCGTCCTCAAGAACCGCATGACGCGTGCGCCCGCCTTCCGAGTCGCCGACGTGGCCGAGGCCGAAGCGCTCTCCGAGTGGGTGCGGGAGAACACGGCCGTGCTCCGTGAGGCGGCCGAGGCGACGACGAGCCACGGCGAACTGAAGGAGGCGACGCCGTACGTGGTCGGCAACACCGTGTTCGTCCGGTTCGCGTACGACACCAAGGACGCGATGGGGATGAACATGGCAACCATCGCGACCGAGGAGGCCTGCGACGTGATCGAAGCGGAGACGACCGCCTCGCTCGTGGCGCTGTCGGGGAACCTCTGTACCGACAAGAAGCCCGCCGCGATCAACGCCGTCGAGGGACGCGGGCGAACCGTCGCCGCCGACGTGACGATCCCCCGCGAGACGGTCGCGGAGACGCTGAAGACGACGCCAGAGGCCGTCGCGGAGGTGAACACACGCAAGAACCTCGTCGGCTCCGCGAAGGCCGGCAGCCTGGGGTTCAACGCCCACGTCGCCAACTCGGTCGCCGCGATGTTCCTCGCGACCGGCCAGGACGCCGCGCAGGTCGTCGAGGGCGCGAACGCGATCACGACCGCCGAGGTCGACGACGACGGGGGGCTGTACGTGAGCGTGACCATCGCCTCGCTGGAGGTGGGAACCGTCGGCGGCGGGACGAAACTGCCCACGCAGTCGGAGGCGCTCGACGTGCTCGGGATCCGGGGCGGCGGCGATCCAGCGGGCAGCAACGGCGACGCGCTCGCGGAGGCCGTCGCGGTCGCGGCGCTGGCCGGCGAACTGTCGCTGCTGTCGGCGCTCGCCTCGAGAAACCTCTCGTCGGCGCACGCGAGCCTCGGGCGGTGACCCCGCGTCGCGACCGCGGCGCTCGTTCGCGTCGGCGTCGCTACCGCTCGTTCAGCGCCGCCGCGAGCGACTGCACCGCCCACCAGCTTCGGCGCCGGAGGCGCAGCGGGTCGCCCCAGAGGTGCGCCGCCATCGGCGCCTGAAACGCGCCGGCGGCGAAGAGAAAGACGCCGACGGCGGGGTCGACGTACACCCACGCGGCGACGCCGGCGGTCCACTCCCACACGAGCAGCGCGTACGCCGCCGCGCCGTGCAGCGTCAGGAACAGCCCCAGCAACGAGACGAACGTGGCGAGAAACAGCAACCCTGCGTACGGCGGGACGCCCTCGGCGCCGCCGACGGTGCCGGACTGCAGCGGCACCGTGACCGCGTCGGCGACGGCCACCGGTCCCGCGAGCATCGACATGGGTCGACTGGTCCGCAGTCCGATATAAACGCTCGGTCGCGGTTACAGGAGCCGATACTCCCCGCGCGATTCGCTGGCCTCCCCCGCCGCGTCAGCCGGTCGAGGATGTCGCGCGCGGCCTCGGCCGGGACGCCGTGGTCGGTCGCGTAGGCGACGATATCCGCCTCGGTTGCAGTCCCCTCGCGGAACGCGTCGCGGACGACCTCGTCTCGCGAGCGCGACTCCCCCGCGTCGTCGGCGCCGGCGGCGGCGACCTCGTCGGCGTCGAGGCCGGCGCGTTCCAGATACTCGCGATCGTCGACGACCGCCTCGGACTCCTCCAGTTCTCGCTCTAACTCGGCGACGGTTCCCGCGCGCTCGAACGCCGCCGACTGCCCCTGCTTGTCGGCCAGCAGTTTCGCTCGCGCCTCGGCGGCGGCCGCCCGGTCCTCGGACTCGTAGAACCGTTTCAGGCGGTCGGTCCGGTGGCGGGTGTCACAGCGCGGGCAGGTGGCGGAGTCCTGGTCCCGGGGGTCGGCGACGAGCCAGTAGGTGCCACAGGAGTGACAGCCGACGACCGCGTACATACTCGCGGGTTGCTCGCCACCGGTGTTGAACCTTGTTACTACACCGGCACTCGGGACCCGCTGTGGGGGCTAGCTCCCGTGTGGTCTTCGAGCCCGGCCCCCAGCGTCGCCCGCGGAATTAAGCGCCTCGCCGTCGGCAGGGAGGGTATGGAACGCGAACGCCACGATCCGAGCACCGACACCGAAGCGGTTCCGGGGGCCCACCTCGCCCAACTCGCGACCGGCGCGGAGATGAGCGTCCAGCACTTCTCGATCGAACCCGGCGCGGAGGTGCCGTCGCACAGCCACCACCACGAGCAGGCGGGCTACATCACCGCCGGTGCGTTGACGTTCATCCTGGCCGACGGCGAGGAGGTCGTCTGCGAGGCGGGCGATTCGTACGTCTTGGCGGGCGAGGAGGTTCACGGCGCCGAGAACAGGGGCGACGAGCGGGTCGAGGGGGTCGACATCTTCAGCCCGCCGCGGCCGAACCCGGACTGGCAGGAGTAAGCCGCAGTCGGCGCAGGACGCGGCGCCGCGATCAGTCGGCCTTCGCCTCGTCGTCGCCGTCGAAATCGACCTCGTCAGCGCCCGGTGCGACGCTCACGTCGACCTCGTCGGGTTCGTCGGTCCCGCCGACGTGGAGCTCGCCGTCCGCGTCCTCGACGTACGCGTCGTCGGCGAAGCCCGCGACCGCGTTCTCGAACTCGCCGGCGTCCATCCGCTCGGGCGTGGCCGGCGCGTCGGCGACGCCGTCCGCGGGGCGGAACTCGCCGAGCGGGTCGTCGATGGTGATCCTGTACCGCTGGAAGAACCGCTCGTATCGGCGGTAGTGCTGCTCCAACTCGTCGCTGGGGATCTCCATCATCTCCGCCCAGCCGTGGTTGAAGAAGTCGAAGTTGGCTTGGATGTGAGTGATCTCGCGGGCCTCCGCCTCGGGGTAGCCCGCTTCCAGCGCCGCGACGTAGGTGTCCATCGTCGCGTCGAAGAACTCGTCGAGATGGGCGCGTCGGCCCTCGCGCCGCTCCTCGTCGGCCTTGTCGAGGAAGATATCGGTGTGCATCCCGACGAGCCTCTCGTTGACGTAGTCGCCGACGACCGGCGTGGTGAGCGCGCGCTTTGCGGCCCAGTGGCGGACGTTTTGGCGGAGCTTCATACGCAGTTGATGGCGCTGGACGCTCTTGAATGTGCGGCGAATCGGAACCCACGGTAAGCGATCGTCGAGGGGCGATGGGGCAGTCCTTCGATTCCTAGAGGAACCCGTGAATCCCTTTGGGACGAACTCTCGTGAACCCTCACGTCGATAGCAACCCACATTAACCCCGAATCCGAATCGCCGGTATGAGCGAGTCGTTCGTCATCATCGGCGACGGGATCGCCGGTAGTTCCGCCGCCGAGACCCTCCGTGAGGAGGCGCCCGACGCCGACATCACCGTCATCACTGACGAGGGGGAAGCCCTCTACAACCGTATCCTCATCAAGGAGTTCGCCAAGGGGAAGCTCCCCGAGGCGCCCATCTCCATCCACGAGACGGGATGGTACGAGGAGCGAGACATCTCCCTCGAACTCAACACGCTCGTCACGGACATCCGCACCGACGAGCACGAGGTCGAAACCCACGAGGGCGACGTCCTGGAGTACGACAAGCTGCTGCTCGCGGTCGGCGGCACGCCCCAGCAGCTCCCCGTCGAGGGGAGCGACGCCGACGGAGTCCACCACTTCTGGACGTTCCAAGACGCCCGTCGCATCCGCGAGTCCGCCGAGAACGCGGACCAGGCTGTCATCGTCGGCGCCGGTCTGCTCGGCATCGACCTGGCAGCAATCTGCGGCGCGCAGGACATCGAGGGCAAGTACCTGATGCGCGGCAACGCCTGGTGGCGCTACGCGCTCAACGAGGAGGGCGCCGAGATCATGCACGAGGCGATGCGCGAGCGCGGCGTCGAACCCGTCTTCGACTCCGGCGTCGACCACTTCGAGACGGACGACGAGGGCCACGTGACGGCCGCGGTCGATCCCAACGGCGACCGCTTCGACGCTGATTTCGCGGGCGTCGCCATCGGGCTGAACCTCAACACCGAACTCGTCGAGGGCACGCCCATCGAGACGGACGACGGCATCGTCGTCGACGAGTTCATGCAGACGAACGACGAGGACGTGTTCGCCGCCGGCGACATCACGCGCTTCTACGACGTCATCCTCGGCGAGCAGGCCCAAAACGGCGCGTGGGGAAGCGCGAAAGAGCAGGGGAGCATCGCCGCGAAGAACATGCTCGAGTACGGCTCGGCGGAGTTCCGCTGGGTCTCGTCGTACTCGATCACGCACTTCGACTTCCCGTTCCTCTCGTTTGGCCATCCGACGCTCGGCGACGACGAGGTCATGCGCTCGTTTGGCGACGACGAGTGGCGCCGCCTCGCGCTGAAGGACGGCAAGATCGTCGGCGGCGTGCTCATCGGCAACCTCGCACCGCAGTCTGCGTACAAACAGCTCATGCGCGAGCAGGTGGACGTGAGCGGACAGAAGGACGTCCTCATGACCGAGGGCTTCTCGGTCGACGACCTCGAAACCGAGGGCGCGACCGCCGAGTAACCGCCGAGGACGCCAACTCCCGCTGGGTTCACAGAGACAAGACGCGACAGGACCGACGACCGAGCCGTCGGACCGACACCGTTTTCGGCGGGACTCTCGGAGTACGCTCATGAACGGCGGCGGTTCGAGCGACATGACGCTCGCCTTCGAGTTGGACGCGCTGAAGTCGTTGGCCGATCCGAACGAGGTGTTCAACGACGCGCGCGGGTGGACGGAGTACGTCGGCGTGGTCTCGGAGAAGCCCACGTACGTCGTCACCAACTTCACCCGGAAGCACCGCATCCGCCAGGACTTCTTCTCGGGCCCTCGGGGCGTGCGGGAGTCACTGGAGAACGTCAAGCGGCAGTTCGACACCGACCGCCACGTGTTCGTCGGCACGACCGACGAGGACCGCGCGGTCTCCGAGGACACCGGCTGGGAGTTCCTCCCGCTGGAGCAGGCCGCGGAGGCGGCCGGGTGGACGACGACGGAACCCGACGACCAGTCGGACCACTTCGACGAGAACGCGCGCGACGACTGGCCCTGACGCCGCGGGGGACACCGCGCGCGACGGCCGGTCTCGAAGGAGCATGGGCGCCACCTTCAGCTTTCGAAACCACTAATCAGCGTCGACCCTTGTGAGTATCTACTCAATGAGTCACCAGTTGCCGGACGTGCAGGCCAGTCGGCCGGACGTCACCGTCGGACTCAGCCAGGTCGGTGTCACCGGCGTCGACAAACTCGTGAAAGTCGGCCGGGACGAGAAGCGACCCTGGGTGTTCATGGCCGAGTTCTCGGTGTTCGTCGACCTGCCCAGCGAGCGCAAGGGGATCGACATGAGCCGAAACATGGAGGTGATCGACGAGGTGCTGGAGGCGGCAACACGCGAGGAAGCGTACCGCATCGAGGACGTCTGCGGCGACGCCGCCGAACGGCTGCTTGCGAAGCACGACTACACCACCACGGCGGAAGTCGAGATGACCGCCGAGCTCGCGGCCCGCGAGGACACGCCCGCCTCCGACCGCGAGACGCAGTCGACGTTCACCGTCGTCGCCTCCGCCGTCGCCGACGACGAGGGCACCCGCGAGGAGATCGGCGCCGAAGTGACCGGCATGACCGTCTGCCCGTGTTCACAGGGAATGTCGGAGTCGCGCGCCCGCGAGAAGCTCGACGATCTCGGTGTCGACGATCAGGTCGCCGAGGAGTTCCTCGACGCCGTCCCGCAGCCGGGCCACTCCCAGCGCGGACACGCCACGCTCACGTTCACGGCCGACGGAGCCCCCGAGGTCGACCTCTTGGACGTGATAGACACCGCACGCGACGCGATGAGCGCGCGCATCTACAACTACGCCAAGCGCCCGGACGAGGACCACATGACCTACGAGGCACACATGGACGCGAAGTTCGTCGAGGACTGCGTCCGCGCGCTCGCAGAGGACGTGGTCGAGACGTACGACCACCTCGCGGACGACGTGGTCGTTCACATGAAGCAGTCGAACGACGAGTCCATCCACCAGCACAACGCCCACGCCGAACGCGAGATCACCATGGGCGCGCTGCGCGAGGAGCTCAGTCGCTGATCGCGGAGTTCAGGCTCGACTCATCGATTCACCCGCTCCCGGTTCCGCCGACCTCGTCATGCCATTCCGTTTCCGCCTCGCCTGTTCGTCTCCGGTCGTCGATTCCGTCCCGTACTACAGCCCGAGCGGCGAGGCGTCCTCCCACCGCTCGCGGAACGTCCGGCGAACGTCGCCGGCGAACTCGGGGTCCTTCAGGTCGATCATCGCGAACGACTCGTCCGGATCCACCGGGCTCGGAACTTCCATGCACACCTCCGCGTCGTCGACGAGCGTGAACGTCCCGCGCAGTCCCGGCGCGGTCCGCACCGTGAAGTTCGGGTGGTCGGCCATCCGGTCGAAGTAGCGCTCGCCGACCCCTCCGGAAGCTGTGCGGGCAGCTCCTCTGACAGCAGCAGCGACACCTCGACGCCGCGTTCGAGCGCCGCCTCCAACTCCTCGGTTATCCGCTCGCCGACGGCACCGATGTCGAGTCCGGAGGCGGGCGCGGCTGCGATCATCACGACTCGATCGTCGGCCGCAGACAGCCGTTCGAGCAACAGATCAGCCGTCTCCTCCGGGCCGAGTGCAGCCGTCCAGAACTGCTCGTCCGGCGGGTCGCCGGCCTCCAACTCCAACGAGAGCTCGTCGACGACGGCCTCGTACTGCTCGGCCTGCTCGTCGAGTTCGCGCTGCTTCTCCTCCAGCAGCCGGTCGAGGGCGGCGTCCGGCTCGACTGCGAGGTACTTCTTCGGTCTGCTCGCGGCCTGACTGCGGGCGAGCCGGTGGCGTTCGAGGCTGTTGAGCACGTCGTACACCCGGCCCATCGGGACGCCGCTCGCCTCTGACAACTCCTTTGCGGTTGCGGGTCCGACGTCGAGGAGCGCGCGATACGCACGAGATTCGTACTCCGAGAGCCCGAGGTCGCGAAGGTCGGCCATACCACACCCAGGACATGGACACTCAAAAAACACACTCCGAGTTTACCCTCCGGCGCGCGGAGCGAAGCGGCACGTCGTCGCTTACTCGGCGGCGTCGGCGACGCGGCGCATCAACGCGTCCGGCGACTCGGCGGGCCCGGCGTCGCGGCCGCGGAGGACGGCGGCACCCTCGGGCGCGCGGTCGCTGTCGGGGACGACGACCTTCTCGTGGTCGGCGACACGCAACGCTGCGCGGTGGAGATCCGAGCCGGCAGGGACGCCGACGTCGACCACGAGCGGTTCGTGTGTGAGTCGGGCGGCCACCGAGCCGTAGCCGGCCACCTGCGCGCCCATGCGCTCGGTCGCGCCGGCGAAGGCGCCGACCGCGGCCTCGGCGCGCTCGCGGTAAGCGTCCTCGCCGGTGAGCGCGGCCAGGTCGACCAGCGCGTCCGCGAACTCGACCACGCTGTCGATCGGTCGGAGCGGCCTGTCGACCAGCCCGAGACCGGTCGCGGGACCGTCGCGGAACGCCGGCTCGTCGCCGAGGACGTCGAGCCCGCGGTCGGTGACTGCGCGGGCGAGGTCGAGCCCGTCGCCCAGGACGGACTCGGCTGTGCAGAAGGCCGCCGCGACGCGCCCCACGTCCTCGAGCAGATCGATCTCGGCGCCATCGTCGTCGACGTGGCGGACGGTGCCGTCGTCAGCGACGAGCGTCTCTCGGAGGTACGAAAGCGCGCGCTCGGCGGACGCTTTCGCGCGCTCGTCATCCGTGTAGGCCGCGAGGGTGAGCAGTGCATCGGCGGCGAGGGCGTTGCCGCCGGCGTAGGCCGTGAGGTCGGTCCGCTCGCCGTCGGGGCCGACGCTGGCGCCGTAGGCGAACCCCGACCAGAGGTCGGCGTCGAGGAACGCGCGGATCGAGTCGGCCGCCTCGCGGTACGCCTCGTCGCCGGTGTAGAGGTAGGCGTTGGCGAACGCGCGCAGGACGCCGGCGTCGTCGGCGAGCAGCTTCTCGCGGGCGGGGTCGGACCAGTCTCGCGCGCCCGCGTACCGGAAGACGCCGCCGTCCTCGTCGAGGAGGTTGCGGTCGATCGCATCGAGGGTCTGAGTCGCCTTGTACCGGTCGCGCTTGAGCGCGAACTCGACCGTCCGCGGCATGGGGAACTTCGCGTCGTCGCCCCACCCGGCGAAGTCCGGGTCCCACTGGGCGTCGAGTTGCCCCGCGAGGTGCTCCTCGATGGCGGTCGTCACCGGCCCGCTCGGCGTCTCGTTGCCGGCGAGCGCACGCGGGATTCGTCCCGCGTCCTCACCGCGTTCGTCCCACGTTTCTCGCACGCGGGTGAGCACCGAGCGGAAGCCCTCCGGTCCGAGATACGTCGCTCCGGTGAGCAGTTCGCCCGACGGCGTCGTGAACACGGTCGATGGGAACCCCCCCATGTTGTACCGCTCCCGGACGCGCGGCTCGCGGTCTACGTCCACCTTCACCGGGACGAATCCGTCGTTGACGTTGGCCGCGATTCGCGGCTCGCCGAACGTCTCGACGAGCATCTCGTGGCAGTCGTCGCACCACGTGGCCGTGAGGAACAGCAACACCGGGCGGTCCGTCTGTTCGGCCTCGGCGAACGCGTCATCCCCCCACTCACGCCACAGAACTCGCGTGTCCTCGGTCATAGTCGCGCTCGGGGGCGCCCGAGGGTAAAGTCGGCGTTCGCGGACGCGAGGGGCAACTGGCAGTTGCGGCGCTCGTCCGTTCGGTCGCTTCGCCCGGTAGAGCCGCTGGCGAGGTCGTCGCGCGATCGGCCGAGCGTGCGAGCAGCGAGTCGACCTCCAAAAGGGCTATACTGCGCGCTCGGGTAGCCCGGGTATGCGCATTCGGGTTCGCTACCTGCTCGTGGCCCTGCTCGCGATCCCGCTGGCGGACGCCGCGTTCCTGCTGTGGGTGGCGACGAATCTCCTCACCGCGGTGCAGACGGTCGCGCTGGTCGTCCTCACCGGACTGCTCGGGATGCTCCTCGTACGCGCGGAGGGGCGCCACACCCTCCGGGCCATCCAGCGGAAGCTCGCGACGGGCGAGGCGCCCACGGGCGAGGTGCTCGACGGCGGCCTGTTGATCGCCGCCGGCGCGTTCCTCCTCACGCCCGGTCTGGTGACCGACACGATCGGGTTCCTGCTCGCGATCCCGCCAACGAGGTACCCGATCCGCGAGCTGTTGCGGCGCTACGTCGTCGTCCCGTACGTCGACGCGCGGATGGACGGCTTCGCGACGGGCGCGGTCTGGACCGAGGGCTTCCCGAACCCCGAGGGAACGGCCGGCAGCGACGGGAACGGGACGGCCGGAAGCGTGGGATTCGGCCCCACGGAGACGGATGGCCGTGACGCCAGCGCCGCCGGCGACGAGGACGTCGTCGACGTCGACTTCGAGGAGGTCGACGATGACGATGAACGGCGGTAGTGAGGCGCACCCGGTCGCCTCAGACGCCGTCTCCGATCGCGGGTGAGGTGACCGAGATCCACCCGACCGGGGCGGCGTGCAACCGCATGACGTGGCGGCGACGCCGAACGGAAACGCTTAACCAATCCCTCCCACTACTCGGAGATGCGCTCACCTGGGCCAATAGCTCAGTCAGGTTGAGCGCTCGGCTGATAACCGGGAGGTCCGCGGTTCAAATCCGCGTTGGCCCATCCAAGGTATCACCGGCCCTTGGCCGGTGAGAATTGGGCCACTGGCTCCCCAGCCACCCAATTTCCGCGTTCTACCAATACTACGGGTAAGGGTAGGTTTACCTCGACTCACACTCACACCACACGCGGGTCCACCCCGTACAGCGGTGCCAGAGGCGGGAGGTGGCTTTCGTGAACCGCGCGTTCGGATCTGGCAAATCCGCAGATCGCGGTTGTCAGGACTGCGACTGCCACGTCACGCGCCGCGTTCGCGCGATCAGAACCCCTCGCGGAGGAACGGGTTTGTCGGCGGGAACGCGGCTGCGAGCGCCGGCTGCGTCGCCTCACCTTCGGTATCGACGGCGCCGAGTTCGACCAGCCGATTCGCCGAGTGTGAGCCGACGACCAATCGAGCGAGCGCGCCGATGTCGAGCACCACCTCCGCATCCGCGTCCGCGACCCGGTCGACGGTGCCGCGACCGTCGGCAACGCGCAGCCGGAAGCGGTCGTCGTTCCACTCGCAGGAGTCGTCGCGCACGTCGAACACGAGCGTCGTCTCGAGGTCCGCGGGATACTCGATCGCCGCCAGCGCAGATTCGACGTCGACGACGCGCGCCATCGGTCCGGGACGGATCTCCGTCTCCGCGGCCTGCGGGTCGTCGAGGTCGTCAAACAGGCGGGTGTCGGCCGGCCCGGTGAACCGGACGCGCTCAACCTGCGAGTCGTGATCGCGACAGAATCGCAGGAGCTGTCGGCGAGCCTCCCGGTCTCTGGCCGCGAACTCGTTCACCGTCAACGCTCGTCCGTCGGAGCCATCCTCGTCCCGAATCGTGTAGACGAGATAGCCGCGGAGTGAGTCGCCCCGGTCACCGTCGGTCCACCCGTACACGTACGGGTCGGTCTCCCACGACTCGAATACTCGATGGCGCCACCAGCCCTCGCCGCGGTCCAGCCGGAACTCGTCGCCCGCCCACTCGTCGTACACTGCGTCCAGCCGCGGCCACGCGTCGGCGTCGAGCCGTTCAAACGCCCCCGCCGGGTCCGGACACGCGCTCGCTGCGCCTCCGGAGCGACCTCGATCCGTGCGTACTCGCCGATCCGCTCGTAGCCGAGTCGGCGGTAGAAAGAGTATTCGAACGGCCACAGCGCGGCGAAGGCGACATCGGCGTCACGGAGTTCGCGGTGGACGTGTCCGAGGAGATCGCGGACGAGTCCGCGACGGCGCATCTCCGGGGGCGACGCGACCGCCGAGACGCCGGCCACGTCTCGAATGCCCCCGCGGATCCGCGCAGAGAAGTCGTAGTAGCCGCAAACAGCGGCGAGCGTCTCGGTTGCAGGGTCGTCTCGATCCCCGCCGTCGTCCTCGTAGAGGCCTCTGGGCTGGAACGACGCCGGCCGATCTGGGCCCTCCGGCTCGTAATCGGGACCTCGTTCCGGGGAGAAGGCGTACACGAGGACGTCGTCGAATGCGGTCTCGTGCTCGTCGGGGATCGCGCGGTAGTCCATGAGAGGACGGGTCCCGCTCCGCGAATAGTGTTTGCGCTGCCGCGAGACCGACTCACACGACCGGTGGTCTCTCCCCGGTGCGATGCTCTAGCTCGCGCTCTGATGCTCAGGCCCGCGCTCTTGGTCACCGGTTCCGGTTCGGATCGCGGGGTTCTCGGTGGTGGGGACCCTGGCGTGGGTATGGGCGACGACACGCGGCTTCGCGACCGGATCACTCGCGATCGACTCCTGCTCGCGGTGGTGCTGGTCGTCGGTATTGCGGGAACGGGGATCGTCCGCCGTCAGCTGGGCCTCCTCGGCTTCAACGAACTCGGTCGCGTGGTGTTCATTCTCGGGTACGGCCTCACCGTCTTCGCCGTCTGGTACGGGTGGATCCGACCGCTGGACATCACCGGCCCGGGTACCGATCGCGAGATCTCGCCGTCCGGATCGTCGCTCGATGAGCCGACCGAGAGCGACCCGAACGACGGCGAGAACGGTGTCGCTGCTGACCCCGGCACGCCGAACGACCGCGCGAATTGAGCGAGACGGCGAACGAGTCGGGCGGCGGAGCGATCCAGAGCCACGTCTTGCGGGAGGCGATTCGATCGATGTACCCGCCGTGCGGACGGTCCGCTCAACGGTGGTCTGGCATCGCGGGGGCCGGGCGCAAACGAGCGAGAACGGAACGTTAATGCGGCGCCCGGGGGGAACTGAAGACAAGAGATGATCCCGCTCCAGATCGTCGACAGCTTCCTGCTCCCGTACAACGTCGGACAGGCGCTGCTGCTCGGGTTCGTGCTGACGACGCTCGCAACGCTACCGGTCTCGCGGAAAGCCATGGCGCTCAACACGATGCTGTTCGGCGTCGTGTTCCTGCTGACGCCGCAGTCGCTCGTGCCGGTCCACTATCTCTTCCTCGGCATCGTGCTCGTCGTCATCGGCCCGCTCGTGTTCGTCGTCTCGCGGCGATAGCCTCGCGTCGACTCCCGACTCGCGCCCGACGACTCCCGAACACCGAACAGGAGCGGCAGGCGGTTCGAGCCGAACGTCATCCTTTGGCCGCCGCGGCGGACCGAGGCGGCATGGTAACCGCCCGCGCGCCGGCGACCAGCGCGAACCTCGGCAGCGGCTTCGACACCTTCGGCGTCGCGCTGTCACACCCTGCAGACACCGTCTCGGTCGAGCGCGCCGCCGAGACGACCATCCGAGTGCGCGGCGCGGGCGCCGACTTCATCCCGACCGACCCCGAGAAGAACGTCGTCGGCGCCGTCGCGGAGGCGCTCGACGCTCCGGCACACATTCACATCGACAAGGGCGTCCGTCCGTCCTCGGGACTCGGCTCCTCGGCCGCGTCCGCCGCCGCCGCCGCGGTCGCACTGAATGAACTGTACGACAGGGGCTACAGCCGACACGACCTCGTTCCCGTCGCAGCCGAGGGGAGGCGGTCGTCTCCGGGGAGGCCCACGCAGACAACGTCGCACCCGCGCTGTTGGGCGGTTTCACGATCGTCCGCAGCGACGACGGCGCGACGAGCGTCGACGCCGACCTGGCGCTGGTCGCGTGCCTCCCGGAGGTCGTCGTCTCCACGCGCGACGCCCGCGGAGTCGTGCCGGACTCCGTGTCGATGACCGACCACGTTGAGACGGTCGGCAACGCCGCGACGCTCACGGCCGGGATGTGTCGCTCGGACCCGGAACTGGTCGGCCGCGGACTCGACGACCCCGTCGTCACTCCGGCGCGCGCGAAACTGATCACTGGCTACGAGGGGGTCCGCGAGGCCGCACTGGCGGCCGGGGCGACCGGCGTCACCGTCAGCGGCGCCGGCCCGAGCGTGCTCGCGGTGTGTGAACCGGGTCGCAAGCGCGCGGTCGCCTCGGCGATGGTCGAGGGTTTGCCGACGCTGGCGTCGGTGCGCGCGCGTACCAGACCGCCGTCGGCGACGGCGCGACGGTGCTGTAGCTCGACTGGGAACCGCGGCCGACCGGCGTGCCGGTCACTCCAGCGCCCGCTCGGCGAAGCGCTCCCTGACCTCCGGCTCCGGCACCTCGCAGGCGTCTTTCTTCCCGAACACCTCATACCGGTACTCGGCGACCACGTCGTAGGCGGCGTCACGGATGCCGAGCGGGAGTCGGCGCAGTGCCCACGCGAACCGCCACGGTGCCCCCAGCCGACGGGCGACCCGTAGCGCTGCCGTCGACTTCTGAGAGGTCTCGTCGCCCTCGACGAGCACGAAGGAGTTGTGGTCCTCGGTCGGGAGTCCGTGCTCGCGCAACAGCGCCTGCCCGACCGGCGAGTCCAGCGGCGCGAACCGGAACACGCCCTCGTCGTCGTGGCGGACGAGAAATCTGATCGTCCCGTGACAGAGATTGCAGACCCCGTCGAACAGGATCACCGGATGACGGTGCGGGTCCACGTCTGCCAACGGGTCTGCGTCCGGCGGCGCGTCCGAGGCTCCGTCGTGGCTCACGGCTGTCGCTACGAGTTCCGAAGGCATCAAGCCCGCGGCGACCGGGCGGCCGCACGGCGGGCTCGTCGCCGGTGTGGTGGCGAACAGGCGACACGGCGGGCTGCCCGCGGAACGGCGTGTCGCACACCCGCGTGCGCCCCGCGGCCGGAGTCAGATCACGACAGTCGCACAGCTGTGGCCCCGGTATCGAATAAAAACGCTCGTGCGGGCGAACACCCAACGCGTGTCTCTCGTCGTTAGACGCCGCGGCCCTGCAGCTTCTCCTCCTCGTCCATCTGCTCGTTCGCTTGGCCGGACATCCCCTTACCGGGGGACTTGGCGATCTCCGTGAGCGTCTCCGGGTCGTCGTAGTTGTTGACCGCCTTGACGATCGCCTCGCCCATTGCGGGCGGGTTCTCGGCGCCGAAGATACCCGAGCCGACGAAGATGCCGTCGCAGCCGTGTTGCATCATGAGCGCGGCGTCGGCGGGCGTCGCGATGCCGCCGGCAGCGAAGTTGACGACCGGCAGGCGACCCATCTCGGCGGTCTCGTGGACGAGTTCGCGGGGCGCGCCGTGCTCGCGAGCCCACTCGTCGCGCTCCTCGCGGGCCATCCCGGAGAGCTGGCGGACGGCGCGCTGGATGTTGCGCTGGTGGGTGACCGCCTGGTTCACGTCGCCGGTGCCGGCTTCGCCCTTCGTCCGGATCATCGCGGCGCCCTCGTCGATGCGACGCAGCGCCTCCTCCAGGTTGCGCGCGCCGCAAACGAACGGCGCGGTGAATTCGCGCTTGTCGATGTGGTAGCGCTCGTCGGCGGTCGTGAGCACCTCGGACTCGTCGACCATGTCGGCGCCCGCGGCCTCCAGGATCTGTGCCTCGGCGGTGTGGCCGATGCGGGCCTTCCCCATCACCGGGATCGACACCTCCTCGATGACCTCCTCGAGTTTGCCGGGGTCGGCCATCCGCGCGACGCCGCCCCGCTTACGGATGTCCGCCGGGACGGACTCGAGGTGCATCACGGCGACCGCGCCGGCGTCCTCGGCGATCCGAGCCTGTTCGCGGTTGACCACGTCCATGATGACGCCGCCCTTCTGCATCCGCGCGAAGCCGCGCTTGACGAGGTCGGTCCCGCGTTTGAGCTCCTCCAGATCGGTCTCCTCGGTCATGGTCTACGTTACGGGTGTGCGTACGTAACGGTTGTCCTTCCCCGGGCGACGGCCGCCCGACGGCGTCGCCGTTAACCGGCAACAGCGGGTCGCGACCGGGGCGCCTTACCCGTGGTCGCCGCTGACTGCCACTGCCTGCCGCTGCCTGCCGCCGCTCGACCCGGCGTGCCGCGACCCCGGGCTACAAGCCGCCCGAGCGCCATCGCCTGCCGTGTACCGACGAGACCTCCGCGACACCGAACTCGACGACCTGCTGGCCGCGATGGCGAGCGCGGACTCGGTCGTGCAGGCTGCGCCAGCACCGGACGGCGACCGCATCGCCTACGCGAAGGCCCGCGAGGGCCAGATCGATCTGTGGGTGTGGGACGGGACGACCGACACCCGACTGACGAGCGGGGGCGTCGCCGCGATGCGCTACGGCCGGGGCGACCCCGCGTGGTTCGACTGGCACCCGGCGGGCACCGAGGTGGCGTTCGTCTCGGGCGACGGCGACCTCTCGACGGTCGACGCCGAGACCGGTGCGGTGACGACCCTGACTGGCTACGACGACCCGGACCTCAGCCTCGCGTACGCCCCCGGCGGCGACGACATCGCGGTCGTGACCGACCACTTCTCGCGCGCCTCGCTCGCGCTCGTCGCCGCCGACGGTTCGCGGGTCGAGGCGCTCGCCGACGACGAGTTCCTCTACGGCGACCCCGCCGTCGCGGACGACGGGACCGTGTACGCGACTCGCGCCGAGCACCGACACCTGTTCGACGACGAGGCCCATCTCGTCGCCGTCGACCGCGACGACGGCGGCCGCGGACAGGGCGTTCGCGTGGTGTTCGCCGAGGAGGGCGTCCGCGTCCAGAACGTCCGGCCGCGCCCCGACTCCACGGAGGTCGCGTTCGTGCACGACAAGAGCGGCTTCGACGCCGTATCCGTCGTCGACGGCCACGGACCGGACGAGGATGCAGACGCCGCTGCGAGCGCCGGTGGCGACCCCGGAGAGTTGTACGCCGTCGAGGAGGCGGAGGTCGCAGACCCCGCGTGGAGTCCCTCGGGCAAGACGCTCGCCGTGACCGTCACCCGTGACGGCCGCGCGAACGTCCACGCCGTCGACCGCGACGGCTTCGCCGAGGAGGTGACCGACGAGGACGCCTTCCACACGGCGCCCAGGTGGCGCGACGGCGACGTCCTCACCGTCCGCGACACGCCGCACGAGCCCGCGACGGTGTGGAACGCCTCCGCGGGCGAGCGGGTGACGCCGAGCGCCGCGCCAGACTTCGGCGCCCGGGTCCCGTTCCCCACGACGCTCACCTACGACTCCGACGGGACGGAGGTCCAGGCGGTCGTCTACCCGCCGGCCGACGACGCGGACGACGAGTCGGTGCCGGTGCTCGTGAAGGCCCACGGCGGCCCGACCTCCTTCGACCGCTTCGGCTTCGACCACCGCGCGGCCTATCTGGCCGCGCTGGGCTACTGCGTGATCCTCCCGAACTACCGCGGCAGCGACGGCTACGGCCGCGCGTTCCGCATGGCCAACGACCGAGACTGGGGCGGCGGCGACCTCCACGACGTGATCCGCGCGGTCGACGCCGCCGACGCGGCCTTCGACGCGGTCGACGGCGACCGGGCGGGCATCTACGGCGGCTCCGGCGGCGGCCTGATGACGGTGAACGCGCTCGGCAACTCCGGCCGGTTCGCCGCGGGCGCCGCCTTCTACGGCGTCTACGACTACGAGACGTTCCTCGACGACACCGACGACATCGGCTGGCAGCTCATGAAGCGCGAACTGGGCGACGTGGCGACCGACCTCGACAACTACCGCGAGGCGTCGCCGATCCGCCACGTCGAGGACATCGAGGACCCGCTGCTCGTCCTCCACGGCGAGGACGACGCGCGCGTCCCCATCAGCCAGTCAGAGCAGTTGTGCGACGAACTGGAGACGCACGGCAAGCGCTTCGAGTTCCGCCGATACGACGGCGAGCCGCACGGCTTCGGACGACGAGAGAACGTCGTCGACGCGTACACCCGCGTCGCCGACCTCTTCGCGAAGTACCTCCGGGTCGACCCCGACGACGGGAGCAGCAGCCCGCACCCGACCGACGAGCCCGACCGCGCGTCGAACTGACCGAGACCGGGGTCCGACGACGCTCGGCCGATCGGGGACCGGTGGAGCCCGCCGAGTTTCGCTTATTCGTCCGCGTCGATCGCCTGTTGGATCCGCCGCTCGATCTGCGGCACCCGTCGCTCGACCAGGCCAGGGAGCTGTCCGGGGAGGTTCTCGCGGTTGCGTTCGAGCGCGTCAGCGATCGCGGCGGTCCGCTGTTTGAGCCCGCGCAGGCGGTTGTCCGCTCCCTGCGCGTTCCCCGCCTGCGCCGCCTCGTTCGCCCGCCGCGCCGCGTTCGTCGACGCCTCTAACGCCCGGAGCAGCCCGACGAACCCCGCGTCCGGTCCGCCGCCCGACCCGTCGTCGCCGCTGTCGCCGCCACCGGTGTCGCCGCCCGGTCCGCCGGTGACCGACGCCGTCGCCTCCAGCACGTCCTCGACGGCGTCGGCGGCCGCGCCGGTCTGCTCTTCGGTGTCGTCCGGGACGCCGACCTCGTCGATGCCGTCGGCGTCGCCGTCCTCGAAGACGCTCGCCTGCGCGATCGTCTCCGTCAGCAGGGTGAGCAGGAACGACGTCAGCGACGCCTTCCCGGTGCGCGCCTCGCGAACGGTCGCGGTCGACTGGTCGGCCGCGGGGTTCACGCGGTAGGCGCCGAGCGCGCCCGCCTCGTCCTCGACCTCGGCCGTGTAGGCGCCCTCGCGGTGGACGTACACCGCGGCGCCCTCGGCCTCGTCGTCGGCGGGGAGGCCGTCGTAGACCCGGCCGGCGACGTCGTCCTCGACGGCGACCCGGTCGAAGCCGGGCGCGTCCGCGGCGGGCTCGGCGCGCACCTTCACCGCGTCCTCGTTGGGCGTCACCACCACGTCGCCGTCGACGCCGACGGTCGTGGTCGCGGGCGGGCCGTCGGCGGTGGCCGCTGACTCGGTCGGCTCGGCCGTCTCCGAGTCGGTCGTCGCGGAGTCGGTGGATCCTGCGCCGTCACCGCCGTCGCCGCCGTGATCAATCCGCTGGCCGTACGGCGCGACGCCGGCGCCGTTGACGGTCAGTCGGTGCTCTCCGGCCGGCACGTCGCGAAGAGCGACGACCCCGTTGAACGTGGGAACCGCTTCGGGATCCGATTCGAGGAGGGCGATCCCCTCGACGACCGGCTCGCCAGTGTCGACGCCGTTGCTCCCGGGTGCGTCGTCGCTGTCGGTGGCCTCGCGGATCACGCCGACCACGTCCCCGGCGAGTCCGCTCACGTCGAGGTCGAACCGCTCTGAGAGCGCAGAGCGGTGCCGCGGGTCGGTCACGTCCGTGAGCGGGTCCGCGAATCTCGGTTGCGCCGTGGGAGTGCCCGTGGTCGTGATGTGGGACGCGACCGCGTCCTCGGCGAAGGACGGGACCGCGAACTCGAAGCTCAACTGCGGACCGGTGAACTCCCCGATAGTCAGGTCCGCCATGGGCGTCAGCGAGTAGCCGTAGTCGGCTTCGCCGGCGGTGTCGGCTCCCTCGAACGCGAACATGAGGCCCGTCTCTCGCAGCGGAATGTCGTCGGGCGGCGAGGGGTCCCCGAGAAGGACTCGACGGTCATCGCTGCGGGGACGAGGTGATCGCGGGTGACGTTCGGGAGGTCCGGGTGATCGTGGATCGGCGAGCCGTCGAGTTCCGGCAGCGAGAAGGGGAGACGATACCCCTCTCCCCGCGGAAGCCCGTAGGCCGCGGGCACGTCCAGCGGGGAGAGCGCACCGTTGGAGATGTCGGCGATGTCGGTGACGAGCGGAAGCCGCTCGAACTCCGCTTTCGTCTCGTTGATCCCCAGCGCGGAGGAGTGACTCCCCACCTCACTGATGATGCTCGCGCGGTCGGTCTCGGGGTCGAGGAACTCGTTGTTCGGCACCTTCCGAGAGTGGGCCGACGCGACCAGCAGCGTCGGGTCGCCCGTCTCCGGGTCGCCCGACCCCTCGCCCACGTCGAGGAACACGTGCAGCACCTCCCAGTCGTGCCAGTGGAAGTTCACCGAGAACTGGTCGAACGCCGAGTAGAACCAGTACTGCACCACCGTGAGATCGGTGTCCGGGTAGCGAACGGTGTTGTAGAACGCCGTCCGATGCGGGGCTCGCCGCCGGGCTCGTAGTCGCGGGCGTAGCCGTCGAACGCCGCGAAGCCGTCGAGAACGCCCCCGTCGCCGTCGTCGCCGGTGTACTCTCGTGGGTCCGTCGGGAACCACCGCTCGCCGGCGCCGAAGTACAGGTCCGGTGCGTGGGCTTCCGCGAGCGTCCGGGCGCGCTCGCCGGAGACGGCTTCGCTCTCGGGCGCGTCTCCGCCCCCGAGAACTCCCGCACAGCCCGCGATCGACGCGGCGCCGGCGGCGGCACCGGCGGCTGCACCGGCCGCGAGAACCTCGCGGCGCGTGCGTCGAGCGGTGTCGGTCTCGTCGTCCGCGTCGGCGGCGGAGTCGCGCATCCTCGGACTACCCCCCGTCGTGGGTGACCGAGCGCATCATCGTTCGGACGTCGTCGGCCTGTCCCGACAGTCGGGTCGGGTACGCGCCGACCGTGACGACGAAGTCCCCGCCCGCGCGAACCGCCTCCGAGACGTGCAGTCGAATCTCGACGGTGACTCCCTCGGTAACGGTCGCGTCGGCCGTGAACAGCCCGACGGTCGTGTCGGTGCCGAGCACCGTGACGGTCTCCTCGCCGTCCGACTGGAGGTTGGAGATCCCGTCGTACTGGGAGAGCATCCGCCGCGCCAACTCCCTCGTACTCAACTCCCCGACGGGGTTGAACGTCTGCTCGGCGATCTCGACGGCCGGCGTCGACAGCGCGACGAACAGCGACGCCTGGATGCGCTCGCCGAGTATCTCCGCGGCTTTGTCGTACTCGGCGACCTGGTTGGTGACGACGACCTCTCGGGTCTGGTCGGCGACGGTGAACTCCCGGGTGATCTCCATCGGTTCGACCCGGTACTCCTCGAATCCGGTCGATTCCAGGGTCGAATCGGGGACCGACGCGACGCTGGCGGAGAACTCCGCCGGCTCCGAGCCGGTGATGACGCCGAGACAGCCGCTCGTCGCGCCCGCACCCCCAGCGCGAGCGCCGCACCGGTCCGCCGAAGGAACTCCCGTCTGCGTGCCTCTCGTGGCATGGGACGGACCTTGGATTCAAGCGGTATCAGTCTCGTGGTCGACGGCGACGCGGGCGAGCACGCCGCTGTCGGCCTCGAACCCGTCGCGACAACGGCTCACACGGTCGAACGACCGGGTATCGTACCGCTTTTGCCGCTCGGCCGGGAACGTAGGGTACCGAATGATCTCGAAGGGCTGTGAACAGTGCTCCAAGGGCGGGAAGATGGTGCTGTTCGTGTACGGCTACTGCGACCAGCGCGACTGCTTCTACTGTCCGCTCGGGGAGAACCGCAAGAACGTCACGGACGTGTACGCCAACGAGCGCCTCGTCGAGTCCGACGAGGACGTGATCGAGGAGGCCAAGCGGATGTCGGCGTTGGGCACCTCCATCACCGGTGGCGAGCCCCAGGAGGCGATGGGGAAGACGACGCGGTATCTCCGCCTGCTCAAGGAGGAGTTCGGCGAGGACCACCACACGCACCTCTACACCGGGATCCCGGGCGGCCGCGAGAACATGCGCCGCCTGTCGGAGGCGGGCCTCGACGAGATCCGATTTCACCCGCCGGTCGAGCAGTGGGGAGACCTTCACGGCACCGAGTGGGAAGAAATTCTCTACGTCGCCCGCGAGGAGGGCCTGACGCCGGCGTTCGAGATCCCGGGCATCCGCGCGGAGGAGGAGTTCCTGGAGTTCCTCGACGAGGGGGCCGCCGACTTCTGCAACGTCAACGAGTTCGAGATGTCCGACGGGAACTACCGCCGGATGCAAGAGCAGGGCTTCGAGCTGCAGGAGGGCCACATGTCGGCCGTCGACGGCTCGAAAGAGGAGATCTTGGACGTCATGGGCGACCACGAGAAGGTGTACTTCTGCACCTCCGTGTTCAAGGACGCCGCCCAGCACCGCAACCGCCTCAAGCGGATGGCGCGCAACCTCCAGCGCCCGTTCGACGAGGTAACTGACGACGGCACACTCGTGTACGGCAAGACGTACGCGAGCCCAGAACGCATCCGCGATCTCGGGGTTCCAGAGGAGTTCTACACCACGAAGTCCGACCACGTCGAGGTGGCGTGGTGGCTGCTCGAGGAGATGATCGACGAGGGCGATCTCGACGACGGCGAGGTCGTCGAACAGTACCCGACCTACGACGGCACGGTCGTCGAGCGGACGCCGCTGGCGTGACCGTCACGGTCTCTCACTGAGCGCGCCGAGGCGTTGGTCGATCCTGAGAGCCGGAACGCCGACGCACTAACTGGCGACTGCCCCGTGTAGAGCGTCCGCGCGTCACGATTCGTCCTTCCGAGTGCAAAGGAGGACCGGGCGGTCCGTCCCGAGGACGACCTCCTGGGAGACGCTCCCGAAGAGCGCCTTCCCCGCCTTCGAGCGCTTGCGTCCGGCGATGCTGATCGCGTCAACGTCTAGTTCCTCCGCGGTCTGGATGATAGATCTCGACGGCGTTCCACTCGTCTCGTGGTACTCCACGGTGACCCCGGCGTCCTCTAAGATGGTAGCCGCACGCCTGACAGCGGCGACCTGACTGACCGACGCGCCCTCGCGGTTGTCCGTGAAGTCGTGCAACAGGTGCGCGGTCGTGCTGTCGGTGTCGAACAGGTCGCGGACCGTCGCCGCCTGGGCGGCCGCACGGTCGCCGCTCTCGTCGATGGCCAAGAGGAGATGTTTCACACGCACGAATTGCTAGCGATCGAACATATACGTATGGGTGGGTCCGAGCGCGGCGGGCGCGTCGTCGCTACTGCCGGTTCGGAGTCGCTACTCCCCGAGCGTGACAGCCTCGTCCGCGCTCCGCCGGAGCGCGTCGGAGCGGCCGTAGCTCCCCGGCGCGATCGCGAGCGTCCCGAGGCCGTACTCGTTGGCGACCTCCAGCGCGGGCTTGAAATCGGTGTCGCGGGAGGCGATCGCGACGGTCGCCGCGCGACGCTCGGCCGCGAACGACGCCACGTCGACGGCGAGTTTCACGTCCACGTCGCCGCTGGTGGTGATCACCTGAAAGCCGTTGGCTTCGGCAGCCTGGATGAGGCCCGGGGTGGCGTGCTCGTCGAGGTACAGCCGCGCGGTGACGAGTCCACCGTCGGCCTCGGCGGCCGCGCGCAGATCCGCGAAGTCCACGTCGAACTCATCGCGGAAGACGTTCGGCCCGTCGACGAACAGCGCGACGCCCCGCGGTCGCGCCGGTTCCCCGTCGGCGTCTCGCCACGGGCCCCGCGGACCCGCGGCTCCATCGCCCGCTGACGACGGCCCGTCTGCGCCGCGAGCGTCGTCGCCGCCGGCGCTCGCTCCGAAAACGCGATCCAGCAGTCCCATGGCGAGGGGACCGGACGGTGGCCGATACGCGTTCCGGTTCGCCCCCGATCGTCCGTCGGCCCCGCCGGCCCGAGGGAAACCGACATACCCGCCCCCGCCGTTCGTGGGCACATGAGCAACTGGACGGACGCGATCGTCGGCGAACGCATGACCGTCGACCGCGAGTTCAACGACCGGATCCACCAGTCGGAGTTCTCGAACCAGCAGTGGGGACTGATCATGACGGCCGTCGAGTTCGAGATCGAGGACGCGGACGACCCGGAGAACGCCCGGATCGTCGCCGACACGTCGAAGCTTCCCCAGATAATGCCCGAACTCGACAACGTCTCCCAGCAGATGGGCGGGATGCCCGGCGGCGACCCCACGGGCGACTCCTCTGGCGGCGCCTTCGGCGAGATCGTCTCCGACATCAAGGACGCCCTCCTGGGCGGCGGTGGGGGCGGCGGCACGGACACCCAGCAACTGGAGGCCGCCGAGCGACTCACCCAGGAGTACGCCGACGAGCTCCAGCGACACCTGGAGTCGAAGGGGAAGTTCGAACAGGTCCGACTGGCGTATCAGGAGTAACGAATCGGTCGAGCGCGGAAGTCGGCTCGCGGGCGTGGTTTCTGTCGCTTACAGCCGCGCCAGCACCGCGTCGGTCACCTCGCGCGTCGTCGCCTCGCCGCCGAGGTCGGGCGTGCGCGGCCCGTCCGAGAGCACGCGCTCGACGGCCGACCGAATCTTCGCGCCCGCGTCGTCGTCGCCGAGCGACTCGACGAGCATCGCCGCCGAGAGGATCGTCGCCGACGGGTTCGCGACCCCCTCGCCGGCGATGTCGGGAGCGGTGCCGTGGACCGGCTCGAACAGGCCCCGCTCGGCGCCGACGTTCGCCGACGGCAACAGGCCGAGCCCGCCGACGAGTCCCGCCGCCAGATCCGACAGCACGTCGCCCGCGAGGTTCGGGCAGACGATCACGTCGAACTGCGTCGGGTCGAGACACACGCGCGTCGCGAACGCGTCCATGAGGACGGTCTCGGCGTCGACGCCGGCCGCCTCGGCCGTCGCGAGCACGGTGTCGCGGAACAGCCCGTCCGTCTCGCGCATCACGTTGGCCTTGTGCGCGACGGTGAATCCGTCGTGGTCGCGTTCGGCGACGTACTCGCAGGCGAACTCGCCGAGGCGCCGGGAGGCCGACTCCGTCACCACGCGCGTCAGCGTCGACACGTCGTCGCTGAGGCGGTCCTCGTGGCCCGCGTACACGCCCTCGGTGTTCTCTCGGAGGAAGACGAGGTCGGTCTCCGGGCGGAGCGCGTCGACGCCGGGGTACGCCCGCGCCGGGCGGATGTTGACGAACGAGCCGACCGCCTCCCGCAGCGGGAGGATCACGTCGGCTGCCGAGTCGCCGGCCGCGCCGAACAGCGTCGCGTCCGCGGTCGCGGCCAGTTCGTACGTCTCCGCGGGCAGCGCCTCGCCGGTCTCGTCGAGCGTCGCGTCGCCCGCCTCGGCCGCGGTGAACGCGTAGTCGCCGACGGCGTCGAGCACCTCGACGGCCGCGGGGACGACCTCCCGCCCGATGCCGTCGCCCTCGATGACCGCGATCTGGGGGACATCGCCGCCGTCCGATCGCGGCGCGTCCGCCGGGCTCGCCTCAGTCATCGGTGTAGGGCAGACTGTCGTTGACCGCCGTCGCGCGGTCGAGGTTCGTCCGCATCACCGCGGTCGTGTCCCACTTCCCCTCGAGGAGCGCCTCGCGCATCGCGTCCGGGACCTCCCCCTCGATCGCGGTCCCGTCGTAGCGGACGGTCTCCTCGCGCACGTCGACCTCGACGCCCGCGTCGGGGTTCGTTTCGATGAACTCCTGGAGCGCGACGACGTCCTCGTGGTCGACCGCGAGCGTCGGGATGCCCAGCGACTTGCAGTTGTCCTGGAAGATCTCCGCGAACGACTCGCCGACGATCGCCTCGACGCCCCAGCGCATCAGCCCCTGTGGGGCGTGCTCCCGGGAGGAGCCGCAGCCGAAGTTGTCGTTGACCGCGAGCACGTTCGCGCCGCGATACTCGTTGAACGGGTGATCGTTGGGATCGCCGTTCTCGTCGCGGCGCTGGTCGTAGAAGGCGTACTCGCCCATATCGTCGAAGGTGACAGCCTTCAGGAATCGGGCGGGGAGGATCTGGTCGGTGTCGATGTCGTCGCCGCGAAGCGGACGCCGGTACCGGCGACCCGGCGGATCGCCGGCACCGCGGCCGAGTCGTCCGCGCCGTCCGTCTCGGGCGCGTCGTCGCCGGCGCTGCCGGGGACGTCGTCGCTCATTCGCTCACCTCCGCGCTCGCGTCGTCATCGTGGGGAGCGGCGCCGTCGCCGTCGGCGGTGCCGACGAGCTCGGGCGTGTCGAACGCCCGCACGTCCGTCACCGCGCCCTCGACGGCCGCCGCGGCGACCATCGCGGGCGACATCAGGTGCGTGCGCCCCTCGGTGCTGCCCTGTCGGCCGACGTAGTTGCGGTTCGACGACGAGGCGCACACCTCGTCGCCCTCGAGCGCGTCGTCGTTCATCGCGAGGCACATCGAACAGCCGGCCTCGCGCCACTGGAAGCCGGCGTCCTTGAAGATCTGGTCGATGCCTTCGGCCTCCAGCGTCCGCTTGACCGTGCCGGAGCCGGGGACGGCGAGCGCGCGAACGTCGTCAGCGACCTCGCGGCCCTCGAGCACCTTCGCGGCCTCGCGGAAGTCCGCGACGCGGCCGTTCGTGCAGGTGCCCAGGAACGCCACGTCGATCTCGTGGCCCTCCATCGTCTCGCCGGGCGTCACCTCCGTGTGATCCTGCGCGGACTCGGCGGCCGCGGGGTCGCGCGTCTCGGACGGGGCGGGCACCGGTTCGTCGACGCCGACGACCTGTTCTGGGTTGGTCCCCCACGACACCTGCGGGGCGAGGTCGTCCGCGTCGACCTCGACCCAGTCGTCGTACTGGGCGTCCTCCTCCGAGCGGATCGACTCCCAGTACTGCTTGCGCTCCTCGAACGCTTCGCCGTCCGGAGCGAACTCGCGCCCCTTCAGGTACTCATAGGTAGTCTCGTCGGGGTTGATGTAGCCCGCGCGGGCGCCGCCCTCGATGGACATGTTGCACACCGCGAGGCGGCCCTCCATGTCGAGCGTGCGGATGGCCTCGCCGCCGTACTCGTACACGTGGCCGACGCCGCCGTCGACGCCCAACTCGCGGATGACGTGGAGTATCACGTCTTTCGCGCCGACGCCGTCGCCCAGCTCGCCGGTGACCTCGACGCGTCTGACGTCCTTCTTGTCGGCGGCGATGGAGCCGGTGGCGAACACGTCGCGGATCTGGCTCGTGCCGATCCCCATGCCGATGGCGCCGAAGGCGCCGTGGGTCGAGGTGTGGCTGTCGCCGCAGACGACGGTCATCCCCGGCTGGACGAAGCCCAGCTCGGGCCCGACGACGTGGGCGATGCCCTGGCGGTCGTCGTCGAGGCCGAAGAAGCGGATGCCCGCCTCCTCGGTGTTGCGCTCCAGGTGCGTGAGCATCTCCTCCGCCTGGTCGTCGGCGAGCGGACGATCGCGCCCCTCCGGGCGCGTCGGGACGATGTGATCGGTTGTGGCGACCGTCCGATCCGGGAACGCGACCTCCATGTCGCGCTCGCGCAGCATCCCGAACGCCTGCGGGCTCGTCACCTCGTGGACGAGGTGGAGGCCGATGAACAGCTGGTCCTGCCCGTTCGGCAGGTCGGCGACCTTGTGTCGCTCCCACACCTTGTCGTACAGGGTCCCCTTGCTCATCGGCGTACGTCCCTCGGGTCGTCGCTGGCGCGCGCGAATCCGCGCGACCACACGTCGTTCGCTTCGGGATACGGCGCGGTGTGATCCACGTCGGCGACGGTGCGCTCCTCAGTCATCGGCGCGTACCTCGGCCTGGCCGGGTTCCTCGCCTTCGCCGTCCTCGGCGGCCTCGTCGGCGTCCCACGCGAACAGCGAGCGGAGGTCCTCGCCCACGTCCTCGATGTCGTGGTTCTTCTCGGCCTCGCGAAGCTGCGTGTAGGAGGGTCGGCCGGCCTGGTTCTCGGCGATCCACTCGCGCGCGAAGGTGCCGTCCTGCACCGCCTCCAGCACCCCCTCCATGTTCTCGCGGGCGTGCTCGTCGACGACCTCGTCGCCCTTGACGAGTCCGCCGTACTCCGCGGTGTCGGAGACGGAGTCCCACATCTCGCCGAGCCCGCCCTCGTACATCAGGTCGACGATGAGCTTCAGTTCGTTCAGGCACTCGAAGTACGCCATCTCGCGGGAGTAGCCCGCGTCGACGAGCGTCTCGTACCCCTGCTTCACGAGCGAGGTGACGCCGCCGCACAGCACCGCCTGCTCGCCGAAGAGGTCCGTCTCGGTCTCCTCTCGGAACGTCGTCTCGACGACCCCCGCGCGGGTACAGCCGATCGCGTGAGCGTACGCAAGGCCCTCCTCGCGCGCCTCGCCGGTGGCGTCCTGATAGACGGCGAGCAGTCCCGGGGTGCCCTCGCCGGCCTCGTAGTTGCGGCGCACGAGGTGGCCCGGCGACTTGGGCGCGACCATGGTCACGTCGACGCCGTCCTTCGGCACGATCTGGTTGTAGTGGATGTTGAAGCCGTGCGCGAACTGGAGCGTGTCGCCCTCCTCGATCCCCGGCTCGATCTCCTCGTACACGGTCGGTTGGACCGTATCGGGGACGAGCACGGAGACGATGTCCGCCTCGGCGGCGGCGTCAGCGGGCGTCTCCACGCGCAGCCCGTCGCCCTCGGCGGCCGCGCGCGAGGAGGAGTCCTCCCGCAGGCCGACGATCACGTCGACGCCGGAGTCGTGGAGGTTCTGCGCGTGGGCGTGGCCCTGGCTGCCGTAGCCGAGCACGGCCACGGTCTTGTCGTCGATCGCCGAGCGGTCGGCGTCCTCGTCGTAGTATACGTCTGTGTCCAAGGTGGAATCGGAGTCTGTCATCGGTGTGTAGTGTGCGGTGTGGTGTGATTTGGCTGTCGATGCGGCGCGGTCAGTCGTCGTAGTTCGTGAACTCGTCGTCGTCCGTCTCGCCCGCCGAGTGCCCCGGCTCCTCGCCGGGCGTCGTCGGGGAGTCCCCTCGCTCCAGGGCCGTCTGGCCGGTCCGGGCGATCTCGATGATGCCGAACTGGTCGAACGCGTCGATCGCGTCGTCGATCGTGTTCTCGTCGCCGGTGATCTGCACGGTGATGGTACGCGGGCCGGCGTCGAGGGTCTGCCCGTCGTACATCGAGGTGATCGCGTGCACCTTGTCGGGCTCCTCGCCGCGGACCTTCAGCAACACCAGTTCGGCGGCGACGGCGTCGCCGCTCAGCTCGCCGACCGCGATGACCGGCGTGAGCTTCGCGAGCTGCTTTTTCGCCTGCTCGATCCCCGCCTCGGTCTCCTCGACGACGAGGGTGATCCGCGAGTGGCCCTCGACGGTCGTCGGGCCGACCGTCAGGCTCTCGATGTTGAACTGCCGGCGGCGGAACAGCCCCGCGGCGCGCGCGAGGACGCCCGGTTCGTCCTCGACGAGCGCGGAAACGGTCGCGCGTCGCGTCGGCTCCGGACCGTGGTCCGGCTCCTTGCGGACGCCGTGTTCGTCTCGGCGACCCGTCGGGTGTGGCCGCTCGTCGGGAGTCGGTCCCGCCAGCCCCGTCTCGGGGGCGTCGCCGCCGGCGGGACGTGCGTGCTCGGCCACCGGCGACTCGGCCGGGTGGTCGGTGCCGCCGTCGGTGGTAGGCGCTCCGGCCGATCGCTCAGTCTCCTCCTCGGATCGGTCGCCCTCGGTACGCTCGCTCATAGCTGGTCCTCCGCGAGCGCGAACTGGCCGTTCGCGGCGCCGCTGGCGACCATCGGATAGACGTTCTCCTCGGGGTCGATGTGGGCGTCGACGACCGAGGGGCCGTCGTACGCCAGCGCCTCCTCGACGACGCCCTCCACGTCGTCGTACTCGTCGATGCGGAAGCCCTTCGCCCCGAACGCCTCCGCGAGCGTGTCGAACTCCGGCATCCAGTCGTACTGGGAGGCCATGTGGTTGCCCTCGAAGAAGGCGTCCTGCCACTGGCGAACCATCCCGATGTACTCGTTGTTGAGCACGACGATCGTGACGTCGAGGTTCTCCCGGACGGCGACGGAGAGCTCCTGGATCGTCATCAGGAACGATCCGTCGCCCTCGAAGCTGATCACCTGCCGGTCGTCGTCGGCGGCGACGCGCGCGCCGATGGCCGCGGGCAGCCCGTACCCCATCGTCCCCAGCCCGTGCGAGGAGACGAAGGTCCGCGGCTCGCGGTACGTCCAGTACTGGGCCGCCCACATCTGGTGTTGGCCGACGCCGGTGGTGACGTACGCGTCGTCGTCCATGGCGGCGTCGAACGCCTCGACGACGAACTGCGGTTTCACCGGCTCGTCGGGGTCGATGGCGTAGTCCATCGGGTACTGCTCGCGCCACGCGGCGCACTGCTCGCGCCACGCCGCGGTGTCGGGCGCGTCCGCGTAGCCGATGGCGGCGTCGAGCTGGTCGAGCACCGTCGCCGCGTCGCCGATGACCGGGTAGTCGGCGTGGACGTTCTTCGAGATCTCGGCGGGGTCGATGTCGACGTGGACGACCTCCGCCTCGGGCGCGAACGTGTCGACGCCACCGGTGAGGCGGTCGTCGAACCGCGTTCCGACCGCGATCAGGCAGTCCGTGTGGGTGATCGCCATGTTGGCGTAGCCGGTGCCGTGCATCCCCGCCCACGAGAGACACAGGTCCTCATCCTCGGGGAACGATCCGATGCCGGGCATCGTCGTCACGACCGGGATCCCGAACTCGCGGGCGAACGCCCGCGCCTCCTCGGTCGCGTCGCCTTTGATCACGCCGCCGCCGAACAGGCAGAGGGGACGCTCGGCGCGCTGGATCGCGCTCGCGGCCTCCTCGACCTGCCGGTCGTCGGCCTCGGCGTCGGGGATCGCTCGGTCGGGCGCCGCCGGTTCGCCGACCGGGCGGTCGGTCTCACCGAACGTGACGTCTTTCGGGAGGTCGACCAGGGTCGGCCCCGGACGACCAGTCCCCGCGAGCGCGAACGCCTCGCCGACAGTTCGGCCCACGTCGTCGGAGTCGCTGGCGAAGTAGTTGTGCTTCGTGATCGGCGCAGTCACGCCGACCGTGTCGGTCTCCTGGAACGCGTCGGAGCCGACCATGTCCGAGGGGACCTGTCCCGTCAGCGCGAGCATCGCGTCCGAGTCCATCGACGCGTCGGCGATGCCGGTGACGAGGTTCGTCGCGCCCGGTCCCGAGGTGGCCATGCAGACGCCGGGGTCGCCGCGGACGATGCCGTAGGCGTCGGCCGCGTGGACTGCTCCCTGTTCGTGAGCCATTGTCACGTGGTGGATCGACGACGCCGAGAGCGCGTCGTAGACGGGCATGATCGCCCCGCCCTGCACGCCGAAGGCCGTCTCGACGCCGGCGGCTTCAAGGGCGGCGATAACCGCGTTCGCCCCCGTCCCCGGAGACCTCGTGGCTGCCTCCGCTCGCGCCGCGGCGGCGTCGGCGGTGGGCTCGTCGGTCGGTTCGGCGTCCGCCTCGTCGGGTCGCTCCGCTCGGTCGGTTCGCCCCCCGCCGTCGCCCTCGTCGGGCTCGGCGTCGGGGGTCGCTGGCTCGGTCATCGTCGGTCTCCTCCATCCGTGTGTGTCATTCGTTCGCGGTCGGTGATCGCTGGTCGCTGGTCATCTGGTGTCGATACGCGCGTCGGGGGTGGGTGATGTGGGGGCGCTTACGCCCCTACGATACCCGCGGTCCCGGCGAGAAGGGCGACGACACGCTCGGCGGGCGCCGGGCGAACGGCGGCCGTCGTGGAACGGGTCGTCATCTCGCACAT
This sequence comes from Halobaculum halobium, assembly GCF_030127145.1. Taxonomy (NCBI): domain Archaea; kingdom Methanobacteriati; phylum Methanobacteriota; class Halobacteria; order Halobacteriales; family Haloferacaceae; genus Halobaculum; species Halobaculum halobium. Next base: position 2,725,534 of record NZ_CP126158.1, on the reverse strand, counting down.
GGCTACCGGTCGGATCCGTATAACCGTGGCGCGGGTGGCAACGATTGCGGCGCCTCCTGCCCGCTCGTGGGCGGGGAGAGCGCACCGCCGCCCTCAGATCCGAGCCTCCCGCTCGCGCTCCTCTTCGCCGTCGTCCTCCATCTCGGCGACGCCCTCCTCGCGGGCGAACTGGCGAACGTCGGACATGGTGACGCGGCCCTCGGCGCCGGCGTCTTTCACCCGGCGGGTGATGGTGCGCACCTGCGACTCCGTCGGGTCGAACCCGGCGTCGGTCAGTCGTTGGCGGACCGAGTGGGTGCCGGTGTGTTTGCCCATCACCAGCTCGCGGGTCGCGCCGACCATCTCCGGGGTCATGACCCCCGGCTCGAACGTGTCGCTGTTCTCGATGACGCCGGCGGCGTGGATGCCGGACTCGTGGCTGAAGGCGTTGCGCCCGACCACGGGCTTGTTCGGCGGCACCTCGATGTCGCTGGCCTGCTCGACCATCCGCGACACTTCGGTGATCCGGGTCGTGTCGATGCCGGTGTCGGCGTCGTACAGCGACTCGGCGGCCATGACGACCTCCTCGAGGGCGGCGTTGCCCGCGCGCTCGCCGATGCCGTTGACCGACACCTGCATCTGGTGGGCGCCAGCCTCGACGCCGGCCAGCGCGTTCGCGCCCGCCAGCCCGAAGTCGTCGTGGGTGTGGACGTCGATGCCGGCGTCCGTGTGCTCGGCGACGACCTCGATCAGGTCGCCGAAGCGGCGCGGCGTCGCCACGCCGCAGGTGTCGGGGATGTTGATCCAGTCGACGCCGACCTCGTCGACGGCCTCGATGACCTCGACCAGGAACGACTCCTGGGTCCGGGTGGCGTCCATCGGCGAGAACATGACCTCGGCGCCGGACTCCTTGGCCATCTCGACGGCCTCGACCGCCCGCTGTTTCACCTCCTCGCGGGTGGCGTGCATCGAGTCTTCGATCTGCACGTCGCTCGTGGAGACGAAGGTGTGGATCATCCCGACCCCCGAGTCGATGGCGGCCTGAATGTCCTTCTCGACCACGCGGGCGAGCCCGCAGACGGTCGTGTCGGTCGACTCCGCGATGTCTTTGACGGCCTCGAACTCCGCGTCGGAGTTGACCGGGAAGCCCGCCTCGATGACGGACACGCCCAGCTCGTCGAGCGCCGCGGCTATCTCACGTTTCTCCTCGTAGTCGAACGACGTGCGCGGCGACTGCTCGCCGTCGCGGAGCGTCGTGTCGAAGATTCGGACAGAATCGAACTCGTCAGTTGCACTCAGTGTGCCCTGGAAGAACTCGTTCCGCCGGACTGGTTACCGACGAGTCCTGATTATGGGACATCATCCCATGGGAGAGCAGAACTGATTGTAAAGCGTTGTGGTCGGACAGGTCGACGCCGCCGCAGAGATCCATCACGAACGTTCGATCTACCGTAAAATCGAATGACTTCGCCGACTACCCGTTGAATACGATTCTTAGTATTTCCTAATATGCATGATATTGACGGATGCGGGGTGGGCATCATCCGGCCGACCGCGGGTGCGAGGCGATCGCCGGTCCGTCGGGGTCAGACGGGCGTCCGACCGTGGACCGAACCCTTTTGAAAGCACACGCCGTGAGCGGCGATATGACCGATTTCGGGCTCGACCTCCGCGACGCCGAGGAGATGATCGAGTCGGAGGGGACCGTGGGGGACGTGATCTTAGGGGTGCTCGACGGGGAGACCGAACCCGAGCACTGGGTGCGCAACGTGGAGTACGGGAACGTGCTCGTGCTCGCCGTCGAGGGCGATCTGAACGAGCGGGCCGGCGGCTTCGCGCGAGAGGTGAAGGATATGGGCGGGGAATTGACCCACTTCCGAGGCTTCCTCATCGTCTCCCCGCCGGGCGTCGACGTCGACACCGAGAAACTGAGCTGAGCGTCGGCGGGTTCGACCCGGCACGACGTGGCGGGACGGGCGTCGGAGAGTTCCAGCAGCTACCCCGAGAAGCGATCGGTCTCGGCGCCGCAATCGGCACATCGGAGGACGTACTCCTCCACCTCGGGGTTCGCGCTCGATCCGACGCCCTCGGTCTTATTCCTCATCGGTCGGTTCGAGTGGGACTCGCTCTACCTCGATGTCTTCGTAGTCTCTCTCAGAGGAGAGTACGTCCATCCCTCGCGTTTCCGCAGTCGCTGCGTGGAACGCGTCGAACGGTGTCATCCCCTCGTCGTAATAGTTGACTGCTTTCAGAACTACCTGTTTCTCTTTCTCGTCCTGCACTGGAACGAGTTCGAGCAGATTCGCCACGAGCGGTACGTAGTCGAACTCGTAGCGTTCTCGGGCGAGAAGGAGTTCGAGGTAGGAGAACGCCGATGTTTCGACCTCGTATTCCCCGAGTGCTTCCTCAGCGGACCCCTGCAGCCAGTCGGAGTCCTTGGCGAGTGCGAGCAAGAAGTCCGTCTCGACGTACACCGTCATCTATCGGCGTCCTCCTCTCCGGCGTCTGCCATTGCTTCTTCTTCGATGTCTTCTCGAATGTCCTCGACTGGTGCATCACGAAGGTCGCCCGCCGCCTCGCGGACGGCGGCGAGTGGATCGTCTGCGACCGGAATCAACTCGATTCTGTCCTCGTACATCACGAGATGATACTTCTGGCCGTACTTCTCGCGGACCTCTTTCGGGATGTACAGCCGTCCCTGCCCATCGGTCTCTGTTGACATAGAAGCATATAGTCTACCACAGTCAAAGATTCTTACCATCAAATTCTGTTTGGTGGTTCTATATGGCGACTCTATGAGAGCCAGCTATGTACTGCATGCAAACCCCGGGAAAATCGGAAGGGGCCGGTGCATTGGTTGGCTCGCTACAACTTGAAGACTCCCTCATGACACCGATAACCGTCCGACAGAAAAGGATCGAATGACAACGAGAACCGATGATCGAACGCATTTGGCACGGATGGACGACCCCGGAAAACGCGGATGAGTATGAGCGGCTTCTGAGAGAAGAGATAATCCCGAGCTTTGACGACAAAGAAATCGATGGGTATCGTGGGTTTCGATTGTTGCGTCGCTCACGCCCGGAGGAAGTCGAATTCGTCACGATCATGAGGTTCAGATCGATTGAATCGGTGAAGCAATTCGCAGGGGAGGATTACGAGACTGCTCACGTACCTCAGGAGGCGCGTGATGTACTCATAAGATTCGACGATCATGCACAGCACTACGAATTGCGAGAGCAATTAGACTACTAGTTGAGACGACTCACCGGCGCCTCCATGAAAGTGAGACACCTAGCGAGACGGTGACATGAAATCTCACCACAACCACGATCAACTCGGTGAATGTCACCAGAACGGAACTCCCCAGAACTATTTACACGCGCACACGTGCTCAGTGGCTGTTCCACACCGATCAGAGTGCGAGAACTTGCCTCGCCATGCGGTGTACCTTCCATGAGTACAGAGGATTTACTCGGTGGGTTCGACGAACTGCTGGGTTCCCTTTCGGACGAGATACGGAACGCGTTTCGAGACGGCGAGGCCGAATTTCGTCTTCCAGTCGGCGTAGATAACCGGCCCCCTCGATTCGATCTTCCCAGCTAGCTTGCGGCCGACGGTTTTCGGGTCACTCAGCAGGGATTCCGGATAGCCGAGTTCGGCCGTGGAGCGCGTGTTCGAGAGCGGCGGGTGCATCACTGTACACGTGACATTCTCATGTTGCAGTTCCAGCCGCAGCGATCGCACGAGCGCTTCGATAGCGCCTTTCGTCGATGCATAGCCGGAGAGTCCGGGATGGCCGACGAGGCCTGCCCCGGAACTCACGTTATGGATGAGTCCTTCCCCCCGTTCCCGCATATGCGGCAGGATCGCGTGGATCAGCCGGACATAGCCGAAGTAGTTCACCTCGAACTCCCGTTTTGTGTCGGCGAGCGTCTGGTCCTCGAAGAGGTCGAAGTTGAATATTCCAGCATTGTTGACGAGGATGTCGATCGGTCCCCATTCGCTCACGACCTCCCCGATCGCTGTCTCGACGTCCTCATCTACGGTCACATCACAGTCGATAAAACGCACCAATTCAGGGTGGCTGTTTTGGAGAGGTTCGATGTGCTCTCCGTTGATATCGAGTCCAGCAACTCGGTAGCCGTCCTCGACGAGCGAGGTGAGAAGATGATAGCCGATCCCCTCGTTTGCCCCGGTGATTACGACAGTACGGTGTCGTTTTGTCCAGTCCATAACACAAAAATTCGCGTGTAACACGTATCAACGTCGTGGTTGGGCACTATCACGCGAAATCTGGCCAGATCGTTCCAGAGATCAGTCACCGAGTTGTAGGAACAGTTACGATCAATTCGCAGATTCACTCAGCGGCTGTTCCACTCTAGATTAGACCGTAAGAATCCCCCTCCATATGGCGGGTAGCTTCGCTACGTACAGAGGGTGTAGTCAGCACGGGGTGATCTCGGTCGGGACACGGTTGCGGGATATCGCTCAGTTCACTTACGTTTCGCCGGTTCGACACATTCGAGATGATGGAACCCCAACGGGCGCCGAATGGAGTCTATCGTTGAGACTCTCGAACCCAATGTTCCCTCCCGCGTGAGAACGCGGCTCGGTCCGTTGATCACCCGACTCGGCCGAGCTCTCGGACAGCCCGAGTATCGCCTTCGTGATACCGAATATGTCGGCACCGTTCAACAGCCGCTGGACGAGTTCACAGAAACACTCCGGAAACACGGGTTCGAGTGGGACCCACTGGCGTGGTATCATCAGCCGTCAGTTGGGTCGGAGCCAAACGGGAGCTGGACGTATCGGCGGACCGTGCTGGCCGACAGACAGATCCACGTCATCCTCATCGCCCACTCCCCGGAGTATATCGACGTGTTCGCCCACGAGGAATACAGCTGGCTGCGACACCCGATCAAACACTTCCGGCAGGTCGGAATCAAGCGGAAAGTCGGTCGGAGGAAAATGCGGAACTGGATCGAGAGCCACGGCATAGAAGTCGATGTCAACTCACGTCGCCGGCGACGGGTCACACAGGCGGTAAAAGACCTCTGCACGCATCTCCGGTCAATTATCCGGTAGTGTGGATTCGATCCATATCTTCGAAGAGCATCGGCGAACTACGCCGCACTTGGTGTTCTTCGGAAGTTGCTCTCGGTGGCTTGCTATTCGTCGTCGCCGGGTCACCAAAAGGGGATTTGCGCCGGATATTCAGCATGGCTCTATGAACAACATGTCGAACTGGAAGAGCGTTCAGCGGTAACGGCTAGTTCATCGAGAATCGGGTCCGACCAATAGGGTTCAACAAGGCTTCTCACTCATCGTGAGAAATCCGGCACTTCGGTGAGATTTCACCTCACCCGAGATCTTGCTGCATAGACGAATAGCAACGAGACTGAGACCGCCAGAACTACTGACGCCCGAACAGCGACGCGCCGATCGTCACGTCCAACTCGCGTTTCGCGCGTGTCGGGTTCGGCGTGTTCGCCACGTCCCCGGTCACGAGGTGCCGGTAATCGCCCTCGGCCGGCTCGGTGGGTCCGGCGACGCCGCCTTCGTCGGCGTCGGACCAGACCGGATCTCCGTCACGGCTCCTCCTCTGCCGTGTCCGTACTCTCGTCGTCGGGCAGCAACACGAGGTGGTGGCCGTCCGGGTCGTACAGCTCGACCGACCCATCGGGCGCCTCTTGGACTGTCACCGAAGGGAGGTCGCCGTAGGCGTGCTCCGCGACGGCCGCGGGCTCGCGTACCCGGAACGCCAGGTCGACGTGGACGCCACCACGGGCGCCCGCCAGTCCCAGCTGGGGCTCCCACAGTTCCACGTCGAACTGTCGGTCGGCGCCGGCGGGGCCGCGCATCCGGATCCGTCGCCGCCCGTCGCCGCGGTCGACCGCCGAAAACCCGAGTGCCGACCAGCAGTCGCTCGCGAGGTCGACGTTCGCCACCTCCAGCACCACCTCGAACACGCCGACGAGACCGGTTCCGGTCCCGTCGGGGGCCGTCCCGCCGATCTCCGGGGCGTGGCCGTCGTCGTCCTCGAGATATAGCGAGCGAAAGGTGCCGAAATCAATTTCGGGCGCGTCGGGGAAGCGAGCGCGCCAAGCGGGGTACTCGCGGGCGGGCGTCTCGAACGCGAAGTGCGTGTGGAGGCCGCCGCGCGGGACCGAGTCGGGCCGACGGAGCACGAACTCGGTGCCGCCGACGTCGAAGGCACACTCGGTAGCGGTTCGACGGGTCGGAACCAGACCGAACGTGTCGGCGTACCACGTCGCCGCGCGCCCGAGGTCGGACACCTCCAGCGCGAGCGACGCGAGCGCCGGGCGCGGCTGCGTCGCCGCGGGTCGCGTCGTCATCTCGTCCACCCTTCCGGCGGCACCCCACTTAAGCCCGCGGCGCCCGTTTCGTCTTCCGATGGCGATGAAAGGTTCCGGCGACGCCGACCTCACCGTGATCGACGAGTTCACCGACGGCGTTGGGTGGATCGCCTATCCCGACGAGACGATGGAGCGCGCGAGCCACGCCCTGTCCGTCGACGGTGACGTGTGGGTACTGGATCCGGTGGACGCCGACGGTGTCGACGACCTCCTGGCTGATCTGGAGGGGAAGTCACCGGGGTAGTGGTCTGTCTCGATCGCCACAAGCGCGACGCGGCGGCGATCGCGACCCGCCACGACGTGCCCGTGTACGTGCCCGATTGGATGACTGGTGTCGCCACGAAGCTCGACGCGCCCGTCGAGCGGTTTGGACGCCAACTCGGCGGGTTGCAGGCGATCACGATCCGCGATTCGTCGATCCCGCCGTGGCAGGAGGTCGGGTTGTACGACGAGGACGGCGGCACGCTGTACGTCCCCGAGTCCGTCGGGGCCTCCTCGTACATGCGCACGGGGGCCGAGACCCTCGGTGTTCACCCGATGCTCCGGCTGTTCCCGCCGCGGCGCGCGCTGTCCGGGCTGGACCCCGAGCGGGTGCTGTGTGGACACGGCGCCGGCGTCATGGAGGACGCCGGACGCGAGCTCGCGGCCGCGCTCGACAGTTCGCGCGGAAACGCGCCGGGACTGTACGCGAAGGCCATCGGGCAGTTCCTCGGGTGAGCGCCCCGTCGTGATCCCCCAACCGGCGGCGGCCCCGGCGGCGACGGTCCCGCCGACGCGACGACGGACGGATCGGTTGGAATGGACGCCACTCCCAGCCGTGAGGATCCCGCGCCAGTGTACATCACCGCCGACCTGCTCTCGCTGCTGGTCGAACGTGCGGCCGACGCCGACCCCAAAGCCGAGAACGTCGTCCTCGACGCGACGCCCGGAGGCGAGTTGGTCGACAGACCTGCGGATCTGGATCCGTCGACGCCGGTTCTCACGCACTTCTACTTCCCGGCGGCCGCCGGGTCCGTCTCGGCTGTGTTCGGGATGGATCTGGGTCGACCTGCGGGCCGTGCACGCTTTCTCTCGCATCCCGACGGCGACCGCCGGCTCACCGAGGAGGACGACCTCGCGGCCGCGGTGCTGGTGGCGGTGCCGCCGTACGATTCCGAGAACGTGACCGCGTACGACCGCCGGGGGCGTCGGCGGGAACTGGTCGTCGTCGACGCGCACCCGCCTGAGGAGCGGGTCGAGGACTGAGTCGTGATAAGTGAGAGTCGGCTGCGTCCCTACTCTAAATAGCCGAGGTCGCGGAGTTGCTCGGTGATCTCCTCGAACTGTGCCTCCGAGAGCGACCCCTGTTTCTGGTGTTGGATCACGATGCTTCGGAGGAGAAAGCGCACGAGATCGGAGGTCGACGAGAAGCTCGTCCCCTCGAGCGTCTCCTCGACGCGCTCGGCGAGGTCCTTCGGGATGGAGACGGTGGTGTAGTCGGTCATGGCTCGGGGAACGGGCGCGCGACCGATAAGCGCGACGGAGCCGCCGCCGGCGACACGCCGTCTGCGTCGTGCGAGCCACCGACTCCTGCGTCGCGTCCGTGGGCCCGTCCGCTTTAGTCCCCGGGGCGGCAACTCGGCGTAATGGCAGCCAGACCGCCGCAGGGGGACACGAGCGAGCCCGAGTCGATCGAGTTCGGCATCGCGGCGTTGGACGCCCGCCTCGACCGAGCGGGCGTGCGGTTCCCGGCGACGACCGAGGAGCTGATCGCGTCGATGCGGAACACGAGCGTCCCCTACGACGCCGCGGGAAACACGCTCGATCTGGCGGAGGTGCTCCGCGAGCTCCCGGAGGAACGGTTCGAGACCGAGCGCGACCTGCTCAATCGTCTCCATCCGATCTTCGAGGACCGGCGGCGCAGCGGCGCGGGGTCACTGCTCGGGCGGGTTCGCGCACTCTTACCGTTCTGACCATATCCGATCAGGTCCGGTTTCCATCATCCGAGTGTCTACTCCGAACGGTCGAACACTATCGGCCGGCCCTCTTGTCCCGAATCGGACTCGCTCGCTCCTGTTGTCCGAAAGGGGGTATCGAAGCCACACCGGACGTCCGGCGGCGTTCACAGCAGCGATGGACCTCCGGAAAGAGTCGTATCAATAGACGAGTGGCAGACTGTGGGTGCCTGCGGCCGAGGTGATCAGCGTGTAGCCGCAAGCAGTGCCTCGAAGAAGCGCTGCCGGGGGACATCATCACAGCACAGGAGCGGTCACACCTGGTCGCAGTCTACGGGTTTTCATCAGCACCGTTGGGAGTCCTGTATCGAGTGAGTTGTCGTGTCATCCCGTATTTTCTTGCTCCGCGCGGTATCGGCCGATAGACGCCATGTAGTGAGCGATCGTGGCCGACGATCGTACCCGAACCGAGAACGCCACAATCACCCACACACTTGTTCAAACGCCTGTTACCGGGGAGCTGAATCGATTGTGAAGGTACGCTGACCGCGGTAGAGGTTCCTTCGACGTTGCTCGAACCTGCGCTTCTGTGATTCTGAGCGAGGGGGGCTACCCTCGGGCAACAGTCTACTCGTCCTCCGGATCTAGTGAGGCAGCACTACACAGGAGAGGCTATTGCTCGGGGGGGCCCACACATCCCTCGTCTTTCGTAGGTGTCACCCCTTTTTCGGTGGCTTCCTCGCTACTCGTGTCCGCTCCGGCCGGCATCTCCCGTTCGAGCGCCTCGACTCGGTCGAGTGTCTCGCCGTGGAGCGTGACAAGCAGGTCCGAGAGCACGCCGAAGATGAGCAGTTGCACGCCGAGGATGACCCCGACGCCCGCGACGATCGCGAGGACGTTGTGGGAGATCCCGTTTGCGAACCAGTCATAGGCGACGTACGCGGCGACGAGTCCGCCCGCGAGCCCGGAGGCCACGCCCGCGCTCCCGAAGTAGAACAGCGGGTTCGAGGTCTTCGCCTGCCGGTAGATCGCCATCAGGATGATCCCCCCGTCGCGCACCGGGTGGAGGTTCGTGTTCGAGCCGTCCGGACGCGGGAGGTACGTGATCGGGACGACGGTCGTGCGGACGCCGTGGCGCGCGCACTCGACGGCCAGTTCCGTCTCGATACCGAAGCCGTCCGCCGAGAGGCGGAGGCGCTTGAAAGAGTCGACGGTGAAGGCGCGGTATCCCGAGAGGATATCGCCGAAGTCCTCGCGGTGAATGAGCGAGAACAGGCTATTGAAAATCGTGTTGCCGACGCGGTTGAGGCCGGTCATCGCGTCGTCGTGCATGTCGGCGAAGCGATCGCCGATGACGTGTTCGGCGGTGCCGCTTCGGAGCGGTTCGAGCATGGCGTCGGCGTCGCTCGCGCGGTAGGTGCCGTCGGCGTCGGCCATGAGGACGAACTCGGCGTCGACGTGCTCGCGGACGGCCTCGCGGATAGCCTGGCCCTTGCCGGAGCCCGATTGGATCTCGACGCGCGCGCCGGCATCGCGAGCGCGTTCGCGAGTGTCGTCCGTGGAGCCGCCGTCGATGACGAGGATGTTAGTGAAGCCGTGGTCGCGGAATTCCGTGACGACGTCTGCGACGGTGGCGGCCTCGTCGTAGGTGGGGAGGAGTACGCAGACGTCGTCAGTCATGTGTGTGGAGTGGTTCCGGGTGTGAGTTAGGGGTTTCGGGAACAGACAGCGGCCCGTAGTCGCGAGACTGGTAGTCACCACGCCAGTCGCCTCTGTTCATGCGAGGTCTGCGAAGATATCCCGATACCGATGGGTCGCTGCCTCGAAGTCGTAGTCGCGCACGACTTCTGCTCGCCCCTGCCGGCTCACCTCGATAAGGTCGTCCCGGTCGAGGATAGTGGCGACATCAGCCGCAATGCCCTCGGGTGATGGGTCATTCATGAGAAAGCCTGTCTCCCCCTCTCTGACCACGTCTGGGACGCCAGAGACTGGTGTCGCGTACACGGGAGTCCCACACGCGAGCGATTCCAGTATCGTCGTCGGGAGTCCTTCCGTCGGGTCAGACGGAAGGATGAGCAGGCGCATCTCGTTCAGTTCCGCAGAGACTTCATTGTGGTCGACCCAGCCGGCAAAGCTGACTCGGTCTGTCGTCGCTGTGGTCTCCAGCTCCTCAAATAGTGGACCATCGCCGATGAACCGGAAATTAGTCGACTCGGGTAGATTCTGCGCCGCCGCCAAGAGCGATCGGACGTTCTTTTCCTCGTCCAGCCGACCGACAAACCCGACGACTTCCCCCCGCGACTCGAATGGAACACGCACATCGAAAGCGTCGGTATCCACGTACCGTGCGCCGTTTGGGTACAATTTCCCGTCGAAGCGTGTCAATCCCAGTTCAGAAGCCATCGACGGCGTGTACGTCACGATTGCGTCGGCGGCGCGGTAACACACCTCCTCGAGCGCCCGGACGAGTCCCGCGAGCACACGAGCCAGCTGCGCCGGCATCCGCTGTTCCCAGTTCAACCGGAGCGTCAGCGGAACGTCTCCCCGCGGTTCGACAACAATTGTCTTCCCGATCGCCTTTGCGAACAAGACAGGGAGAAGATACGAGGTGGCTCCGAAGAACAAGACGATTTCTTCATCACGCTCGCGTATCCGCGCTGCCATCCGGAGCTGATTGCGCAGGAAGCGATACGCAGCAATGAGGATATTTGACTGACCAGCCCCGTGCTCAGATACCTCGAAAACAAGGTGATCGTCCCAGATCGACGAGTTCTCCGGAAGGTCAGCGGTCACCAGAGAGACAGTCGTAATCGCCGCAAGAACGTTCAATAGAGTCCGTGTTGCATTCTCTCCAGCAGGACTCAGCGGGTGTGTCACGACACAGACGCCCGGAAGGGGGTTTACGTCGCCAATGTCTTCGGAGTCCCCACCAGTCCAGTTGTCGCCGGATTCATTTTCGCCCTCCATTATCAACCCCACTTAGCAATACCGTACACGTACCCACAGCCGACTGCTCCTGTTAGCACCAGCAACAGCACTAACTTTTGAACTTTTGGACTGGAAGGATCACGAAACAAGCGATACAAGCGTTCGGGAGTGTACTCTCGCAGCAGGTCGCCGAGAAACTCACCCTCTTCGCCGCCCGAGTCGGGGACAAGCTGTTGCATCCCGCGTTTGGAGTAGCCCTGCCAAAACGCCCGGTCGAGCAGCCAGATTATGTCAGTTCGATATTCATATACCTTGTGTGCGACCGTCGCATTAGGATTGTACCAGACGCTCATTCCGTACTCTTTGCGAAGGCGCGCACACAGTTCCGTCTCGCCGCCCTGCAGATTCTTGTCGCCCTTGCGGCCCCCGACTTCTGCGTCGAAGCCTCCAAGATGGAGGAACACCTCTCGGTCGAAGGAGATATTCGAGCCGAATGTGTTTCGGACTGGGCCGGGGCCATCGGCGAACCCCCGATGAGTCACGCCGACAAGCCAGAAGAATTCCTCGGGGAGATAGGAGGGGCGCCCCGCAACCCAATCGGCGGTCATCTTCCCTCCGACCGCGACTGCGTCTTGCGCCTCGTAGCTCCCAACGAGTTCCTCGACCCAGTGCTTATCCGCCACAGCGTCATCGTCGATAAAGGCGACCACGTCTCCGTCGGCGAGTTCAGCACCGGTATTCCGACTCTCTAGAAGACCGACGTTCCAGTCGTTGCAGTGGGTCACGACATCGGACCTATCCCCGTACTCCTCGATCACTCTGTCGTACAGGTTATGGTTGCCGTCGACGACGATGACCAACTGCACTTCCTCATAGGACTGGTTGAGGATACTGTCCGCCGCCTCGCAAAAATCCACGAACATCGACTCCGTGTACGTGCAGAGGACGACGGAGACTTGCACACACGGTAGCAGAACCGTCTGTGGCTTACGTGTTGTGCATTCTTGTGGACGAAGTGTGGGCGACCACTTCACAAGGCTTATCCTCGTTTTCCAAGTCCATCGATGCAATGAGTCGAAGCGATAGCGACACGACCCCGGACGGTGGGAACTCCGCCACCTCCGTCCCGGGCCTCGACTACTCCTTCGCGGGGAAGTCGGCCACCGATGTCCTCGGTGACCTCTACCATATCCCGACGCTCCTCGCGATCGTCGCGTTCATGCTGTGGGTCCGCCTTCAGTCCTACAGTAACTTCATCCGCGACGGGCAGGTGTACTTCAACGGTAACGACGCGTGGTACCACCTCAGACAGGTCCGGTACACCGTCGCGAACTGGCCCTCCACGATGCCGTGGGACCCGTGGACGTACTACCCGTTCGGGACCAACTCCGGCCAATTCGGTACGCTCTACGACCAACTGGTCGCCACCGCAGCCCTCATCGTCGGCCTCGGGGCCCCCTCCGAGGCACTCGTCGCCAAGACCCTCCTCGTTGCGCCCGCGGTCTTCGGGGCGCTCATCGCGGTCCCCACCTATCTCATCGGGAAGCGCCTCGGGGGCCGCCTCGCAGGCCTTTTCGGCGCGGTCATCCTGATGCTCCTGCCTGGAACGTTCCTCCGGCGCGGACTCGTCGGCTTCGCCGACCACAACATTGTGGAACCGTTCTTTCAGGCGTTCGCGGTCGTCTCGATCATGGTCGCGCTCGCAGTCGCCCAGCGGGACCGCCCCATCTGGGAACTCGTGCAAGCGAGCGAGTGGGACGAACTGAAGCCCACTCTGTACTGGAGTGCACTCGGGGGGTTCGCGATCGGGCTGTATCTGTGGGTGTGGCCACCGGGCGTCCTCCTACTCGGTATCTTCGCCGCATACGTCGTGTTCCAAGCCGTCTCTGACTATGCGGGTGACCGATCCCCGGACCACGTCGCGTTCGTTGCGGTTATCTCGATGGTGGTTGCGGCGCTCATGGCCCTGGTTAAGTTCGAGGAGGCGACGTTCTCCCCGACCGCGATGAGCCTCATCCAGCCCGCCTTCGCGCTCGCGACCGCCGCGGGCGCCGTCTTCCTCGCGTTCCTTGCACGTCAGCTTGACGCCCGCGAGTTCGCGGACGAACGACTGAACGACGACGGGTTCGCGGCGACGGTCGGCGTGCTCGGCGCGGTCGGCGTCCTCCTCGTTATCTTCGTCGAGGCGGCGCCGTTCACCACGATCGAGAGCAACCTCCTCCGGTTCGTCGGCTTCTCTGCTACAGCGACAGCACGGACTATCGGCGAGGCCCAGCCGTTCCTCCAGTCGGGGCTCGTCCAGTACTACGGCGGCTTCGGCGTCGTCCTCGCCGAGTACGGCTTCGCGTTCATCACTGCCCTCGCGGCCGCGGTGTGGATGCTCGTCAAGCCGCTGTGGAAGCGCGGCACCACGAGCGACTACTACTACCTCGCCGGCTCGACGCTCGTCGTCTTGTTCGTGTTCGTCGGAGCGCCGATCTTCAACGACCTCGCGAGCGGGCTCGGACTCAACCCGCAGGTGGCGGGCCTCGCGCTCGTCGCGCTGCTCGTGTTCGGCGCGGCCGCGCGCGTCCGCTATGACGCCGAACACCTGTTCGTGTTCGTGTGGGCGGCGTTCATCACCGCGGCGGCGTTCACGCAGGTGCGCTTCAACTACTACCTCGCGGTCGCCGTCGCGGGAATGAACGCCTACTTCCTCCGGGAAATCCTCGCGGTTATCGGGATCGACTTCTCGGCGGACCTCTCGATGCCGGACGTGGAGACGTACCAGATCATCGCCGTGGTGCTCACGGTGCTGGTCGTCCTCGGTCCGGTGCTCGTCGTCCCGCTGTCGCTGGGGAGCACCGGCCAGGTGTCCATCGACAAGACGAACACCGCCGTCGGCGTCGGCAACAGCACCGGTCCGGGCGCAGTGACTATCTGGGACGAGAGTCTGCAGAAAATGAACAGTAACACGCCCGCCGAGGGCAACCTCGGCGGCGCCGGCAACGCCGACGAACTCGACTACTACGAAACCTACCAGCGGCCCGCCGCCGGCGACTACGATTATCCCGAGGGTGCCTATGGTGTGATGTCGTGGTGGGACTACGGGCACTGGATCACCACGCGCGGCGAGCGCATCCCGCACGCCAACCCGTTCCAGCAGGGTGCGACCTCCGCGGCGAACTACCTCCTCGCACCCAGCGAGGAGGAGGCGAGCGAGGTGCTCGCGAACATCGACGACGACGGCGAGGCCGAACAGATGCGGTACACGATGATCGACTGGCAGATGGTCACGGTCGGCTCGAAGTTCGGCGCGCCCGTCGTCTTCGACGACGACACGAACGCCTCGGACTACTACGAGCCGACGCTGCGCGCACAGGAGACCCAGCAGGGCACTCGCTACGGTGTCGCCTTCCAAGACAAGAAGCAGCGCTACTACGAGAGCATGATGGTGCGGCTGTACATGTACCACGGCAGTCGCGCCGACCCGGCGGTCCAGACGCTGTTCGGCGACCGGGTGATCGTGTTCGACTACGACACCGTTTCCGCCGAGGACGGAACCAGCTACAAGGTGCTACCGCAGGGCGAGAACGCAACCGCGGTGCGGACGTTCGCCAACGAGAGCGCCGCACAGCAGTTCGTCGAGGAGGACGGCACCGCCCAGATCGGCGGCGTCGGCGCGTTCCCGCGCGAGTCCGTGCCCGCGTTGGAGCACTACCGGCTCGTGAGCACCTCCGATACCTCGGCGTACGCCTCGAGTCAGTACCAACGGACGGTGCTGCAGGAGTCGCAGTCGCTGGGGCTGCGCCCGTCGCTGCTGCAGCAGACGCAGCCGCAGTGGGTGAAGACGTTCGAGAAGGTGCCCGGCGCGACCGTCGAGGGTGACGGCGCCGACCCCAACGAGACGGTCACCGCGACCGTCGAGATGGAAGTTCCCGAGGGCGGCACCGGCGGCAACGCGTCGACGTTCACCTACGAGCAGCAGACTACCGCGAACGAGGACGGCGAGTTCGAGTTCACCGTCCCCTACTCGACGGCCGGCTACGACGAGTACGGCCCCGAGAACGGCTACACCAACGTGAGCGTCCGCGCGACGGGCGCGTACACGGTCACCGGCGAGGTCGAGAGCAACGAGTCGGCGTACATCGTCCGCAACCAAGGGACGTTCAACGTGAGCGAGGGCGCTGTCAACGGCGACACCGACGAGACCGCGACGGTGACGCTGTCCGAGGAAGTCCTCCGTGCGCCCGAAGGCGCCCAGGAGAACGGCTCGGAGACGAACAACACGACCGACGACTCCGAGAACACGAGCTCGCTGCCCGCGGAGTTCGACTCGCTGAACGGGCTCGATTCGACGAGCGACGACCCGAGCGGCGAGTCGTTCGCGGGAACGGGTGCGACGGACGGGGCCGCACCATCGGTCCGTGCTCCGATCCGCCGACACGTCACGCCGTAGATGACGGACTCCAGCGGCGATGACGCAGTCGACGCGGCGGACGATTCGGAGGCGACCGGCTCGGCGGACGCGACCCTGATCGAACGCGACGAGGGACCGATCGGCACGTACCTCCGCGGGGTCGCGATGGGGACCGCCGACGCCGTCCCCGGCGTCTCCGGCGGGACCATCGCGTTGATCACCGGGATCTACGACCGCCTCATCGCCGCGGTCACGGCCGCCTCGCCGTCGCTCGCGCGCCGCACGATCGAGGGGCTCCTCGGTGACCGAGACCAGCTTCGCGCCGTCTGGACCGACATCGACGGGGCGTTCCTGCTCGCGCTCGGCGCGGGAATCGCCACCGCGATCCTCACCGTCACCCGGGTGTTACACGTCGCGCTGGAGACGGCCCCCGTGCTCACGTACGGCTTCTTCTTCGGGCTCATCGGCGCGTCGGCGGTCGTGCTCAGAGACGAGTTCCGCGTCGACACCGCCGGCCGGGCCGCCGCGGCCGTCGCGGGAGCGGCGCTGGCGTTCGTCGCCTCCGGGCGCGCGTCCGCGGCGCTCGGCGAGACCGCGCTCGCGACGTTCTTCGCGGGCGCGGTCGCGGTGAGCGCGATGATCCTCCCCGGCATCTCGGGGTCGCTCCTGCTGGTCATCCTCGGCCAGTACGAGCGGATGACCGAGGCGCTGTCCGTGTTCGTCGATTCGCTGCTGGCGGTCGCGACCGGCGGCCCGATGGCCGCGGCCATCGAGGCCGGGATCCCGGTGGTCGCGTTCCTCGCGGGCGGCGTCGTCGGACTGCTCACCGTCGCCCACGCGGTTCGGGCGGCGCTCGCGGCGCGGCGCGAGGCGACGCTCGCGTTCCTGATCGGCCTCATCGTCGGCGCACTCAGGGCGCCCGTCGTCCGCGTCGGCGAGGAGATCGGTGCCTGGACCGCGACGGTCGGCGGCGAGTTCGTCGTCGCGGCCGCGGTCGGCGCGCTTCTCGTCGTCGGACTCGACCGGCTCGCCGGCGGCGTCGACCTGGACTGATCGCCTCGATCGCGACCCGCGGGCGTTTTGTCCCGCCGTCGCCCAGCACCGATATGACCGACGAGGCGTCGAGCGAGTCGGACGCGACGACGACCGCGGGTCCGATCCGGGAGGTGACCGTCCGCGCGTCGGGCCACGAGCACGTCAGCGCCGAGCACACGAGCACCTTCGAGGTGACGAGCGACGACTGGCTCACGCCCGCGGGCGACTGCATCCTCGCGATCGAGGCGGACACGACTCCGGCGGACGTGCCGCGGTCGTTCGTCGAGGCGTGTCGCTCGCGGGAGGCGACGATCGTCGCCGAGTTCGGCGCCGCGGACGCGACCGAGACGGTGACGGGACGCGGCCACCCGGACCTATCGTACGAGGGCGACCGGAGCATTGTCGGACGCACCAGCGACTACGTCGACGAGCGGACGATCATGGTCGACGCCGACAAGGCCGCCGCCGACTTCGACCGACGGCTCGTGACCGCGCTGGAGCGGGGCGCACCGCTGACAGTGACGCTGCGCGTCGAACCGTAACCGGCGACCACCGGCTGACGCGGGGAGGCCGCCCGACCACCAGGCACCCAGACCGCGCGGGCGACGGTTCTTGTACGATGACGCCCGAACGGCGGCCATGTCCGACGACGAACCGGCCGAGAACATCAGCGGCGGCGACGCGGGCGGCGGCCGTCCGGCGGCGTTCGACTCGGCTGACGAGCCGGCGACGCGCGGCGAGGCCGTCGTCGACGCCCTCGGCGACCTGTACTGGCGCAAGGCCTACGGCGGGCAGGACGCCTTCGAATGTCTGGTCCGGACGGTCCTCTCGCAGAACACCAGCGACAAGGCGAGCCAGCCGGCACACGACGCGCTGCTGGCGCGGTACGGGCCGGAGGAGCCGCCCGGCGCCGCGGCGACGCGATCGGGGAGCGACGCGGGCCGCGAGCGTGGCGGATCCGAGTGGCCAGGGGATCTGGCGTCGTCGCTGGCGAACGCCGCGCGGGACGAATTGGCCGAGACTATCTCCGGAGCAGGGCTGTACAACGTGAAATCGGAGCGGATCGTCGCGCTCGCCGAGCGCGTCGTCGAGGAGTACGGCGGCGCCGACGGGTTCGACGCCTTCGTTCGCGAGGCGGACCCGGCCACGGTCCGCGAGACGCTGCTCGACATGGACGGCGTCGGGCCCAAAACCGCCGACTGCGTCCTCCTGTTCGCCGGCGGCCGCGGCGGCGTCTTTCCCGTTGACACGCACGTCCATCGCATCTCCCGCCGGATGGGGCTGGCGCCCGGGGATGCCGACCACGAGGCAGTACGGGCCGCACTAGAGGAGGCGGTGCCGCCCGAGAAATGCGGCTTCGGCCACACCGCGATGATCCAGTTCGGACGTGAGTACTGTACCGCCCGCGACCCGGCCTGCCTGAAGCGACCGGAGGCCTGCCCGCTGTACGACCTGTGCGACCGGAGGGGTGTGGACGAACTCGCCGGGGAGGCAGTCGACCCGAGCGAGGCGGTCACCGAGGAGTGAGGGCGCGACGCCGTCGAAGGGACGATCCTCAGGCGAGTTCGGTTCGGATCGCCTGTTCCGCCCGGCCTATCGCCTCCTGCACGCGCGGGTACAGCGCCACTACCGACGAGTCGTCGTACCCCCCGAGGTCCTCGCTGAACAGCACGTCGAGCGCCTCCTCCAGCGCCGCCGCCGCACGCGACAGCCGGTCGTTCGCGGACTGGGCGTCGCCGCGCTCGGCGGTCGCCGTCGCCGCGTCGACGTCCTCCAGCGCGGCCGAGAGTCGATCGACGACCTCGTCGCCGCCGCGGTCCTGTCGTGCGAACTCGCTCGCCAGATCGAGGAGGGCGGACAGTTCCGCACGGAGCGTCCGCGCGAGGCTCGCCTTCCCCGTCCCGACGGTCTCGCGGACCGCCTCGCCGGCGTCGTCGAAGTCGGCCGGGGCGACGCGGTACGCGCCGGGGCGACCCTCACTGTCGACGACGGTGACCGTGTAGTGGCCACCGCGGTGAACTGCGACGGCGAAGCGGTCGTCCTCCACGGGGGCGCCGTCGTAGACGACACCCGCGTAGTCTTCGACGACCCGGACGTGCGCGACTCCGGCGGCGTCACGGCCGTCCCCTCGGATCCAGCCGGCGTTCTCGCTTGCGACGACCGTCAGATCGCCCGCCGAGCCGGCCTGGAGGAGTCCGCCGTCATGGTCGAATCCGACAGCCAGCGGCGCGATCCCCGGGCCGTTCACGGTGAGCCGGTGTTCGCCGGGCGCGACGTGCAGGTAGCCGAACGCACCCGCCCTGGTGACCGACGCGACCGGGTCCTCGCTCGCGAGCTGCGTGCACAGTTCCACTGGGGGCTGACGGAACGAGACGGTGATCGAATCCGCGAGTGCGTCGCGCGCGCCGTCGCTCACGCGGTCGAGGGCCCCTTCGGCCCCGGTCTGGAGCAGCCGCACCCGTCCGACGACGCGGTTTCGTAGTCCCGCGGGCGACTCCCCGTCGATGCGCTGCCGGTGGGCGGGGTCGGTGACGTCCGCGAGGGGGTCAGTGAACCGCTCCTGCTCCCAAGGGATGCCGACCGACGTGATGTGGCTCGCGAGTTGATCCTCCACGAAACCGGGAATCGCGAACTCGAAACTCAACTGTGGGCCGACGAAGTCGTCGATGGCGTCGCTGACGACCTCGATCGGTTCGAGCGCGTACGTCGCGTCCCCCCCGGTCGCGCTCTCCGGGTGGGTGAAAACGAGTCCGGGAACGCGAAGCGGCAGCGATTCGGGCGGCCGAGGGAGCCCGCGCCAGTCGGTCACGGTGACCGCCGCGTCGATGAACCCCGCCGGGCCGACCGAGAGGTCCGGGTGGTCGTCGAGGCGGTGCCCGTCGAGTTCCGGCATGACGAACGGGAGCCGCGCCCCCTCGTCGCGCGGGAGTCCGTAGGCGAACCGTGCCAGTTCACCCGACGCGACGTCGACGAAGTCGTTCGACACGTCCGAGTTCCAACTCCCGCCCGCGAGTCGCTCGAAGGTCGGGACGCGCCCGTTGACCTCGCTCGCGCTCGAGTGAGAACCCACCTCCGCGAGGACGCCCGGGCGAGTCCCATCGGGGAGACCGGGATCGAGGAACTCGTTGTTCGGAACCGACCGCGAGTGCGCGCTCGCCGACAACAGCAACGGCCGGCCGGACTCGCGGTCGACGAACACCTGCAACAGCTCCCAGTCGTGCCAGTGGAAGTTGACGGTGAACTGATCGAACACGGAGTACTGCCAGTACTGGATCGCGTCGACGCCGTCTGCGGCCTCGACGACGTTGTAGAACACCGTCGGGGCCGGCGGCGCGCCCGTCGCTGTGAACTCGGCCGTGTACTCGTCGAGCGCGGTGAACCCGTCGACGACCCGGCCGTCCGCCGTCTCGATCACGTAGGGGCGCGGATCGGTGGGGAACCACTTCTCCAACCGCCCGTAGTAGAGGTCGGGCGCGTACCGCCGGACCAACGCGGGCACCTCGTCGGTCGACGCTTCGGGCGGTGTCTCGGTCGGCTCTGTCGCCGGCTCCGTCGCGTTCGGCGTGGGGGTCGCAGACGGCGTCTCGGCCGGCGGCGCTCCGGCCGGGCGCGAGGCGCGCCACGCGCCGGCGACTCCAGCGGCGCCGAGCACCCCCACACCCGCGATCCCGAGGAGCCGGCGACGGCGCTCGTCGAGGCCGGTCCGCTCCGAGGTACCGTCTGGGACGGGGCCCTCGGTGACGCGCTCTGGCGCGGGTTCGTCGTCGGCCGGCTCCTCGACGGGCGGGTCGTCGTCCGCCCCTGGGTCTGGGACCACAACTACTCTGCACAGTTCACGTCGAGAACCGGTAAATACCTGTCTGCGGTCCCGCCGACTTCGATTCCGGAGAGAACGCGCCGGAGCGACCCCGAACCGACGGCGGTTCGAGCAGCCTCGCGCGCCTCAGTCGACAGAGCACTCGGCCTCGGGGACGCCCTCAACGGGCGCCTCCGACTGCTCGTAGGTGGTGTCGCCGGGAGCGGCCGACAGCATCGGCAGCGAGAGCGTGTAGTCGAACGCGAGCCCGAACCGCGAGAAGGGGTCGGTGAGGAACCCCTCGGGGTCGCCGACGCCCGCGAAGACGACGCCGGTCCGGAGGCTGATCACCTCGTACTCGCCGGTGTGGCCGACGGCGGACATTCCGAGCGCGCCTTCACCCCCGAGGTTCGTGAACAGCGACGTGTAGATCGACAGGTCGATCGTCGGGCCCTCGGTGCCGACGTCGAGGTCCCGTCCGTCGCCGAAGCAGTCCTCGGGCGCGGCCGCGGCGGGCGCGACGACGGGCCCCCCGAGGGCCGTCAGCGACACGAGGAGCGCAACGGCGACGCGGACCGGGATCCGGTGGCTCACTGGCAACGATTCGGCGGTCGAAGTGAAAAAGTCCACCGCGCCGGCTATTTTCCGTGATATCCCGTCCCCTCGCGGTCGATCCCTTCGATGAGGTACGCCGCGCTCGCGGGGTTGGTCGCCAGCGGCACGTCGTGTACGTCGCAGACGCGCAACAGCGCGGAGATGTCCGGCTCGTGGGGTTGAGCGGTCAGGGGGTCGCGCAGGAAGACGATGCCGTGACAGTCGCCGTCGGCGACCTCCGCGCCGATCTGCATGTCGCCGCCGAGCGGTCCCGAGGACTTTCGCTCGACCGTCAGGTCGGTTTCCTCGTTGAGCCGCTTGCCGGTCGTTCCCGTCGCGAGCAGGTCGTGCTCGGCGAGCGTGTCGGTGTACTCGCGAGCGAACTCGACGAGCATCTCCTTCTGTTCGTCGTGGGCGATGAGCGCGAGGCGCATACCAGTCTCTCGACGGGACGGAACTTGAGTACCGGCGGTGATCGGTCGACTGACCGTGAGCGTCCAGGGACCGATCCGAGACCACTCCGTGTTGGACCGCGAGCGAGGGCCGGCAGGCCCGAGCGAGCGGTGTTGGCATTCAGGAAATCTTCGATTTCCCGTCAGCAGCAGGAACGGGTTTTGGCCGGGGGTTCCCGCAGGCCGCCGAAGGCGGCCGAGGAACTCCCCGGTCAAAAGCGGTTCACTTGAACCGGAACGTCTCCAGGTTCTTCGGGGCGAACGTTCGCACGTTGTACTCGTGGTACAACGCCGACGAGAAGTCCTGCACCGAGCGCTCGTCGCCGTGGACGCACAGCACCTTCTCGGGGCGCGGGTTCATCGTCTTCACGAAGTTCTCGAGCCCCTGTCGGTCGGCGTGGCCGGAGAAGCCGTCGACGACCTCGACTCCCATCCGCAGGGAGATGGTCGACTCGCGGCTGCGGTCGCGCGGGTCCTGCACCGGAATCTCGTCCCAGCCGTTCTGGATGCGACGCCCGAGGGTTCCCTGCGCCTGGTAGCCGACGAAGGTGAGCGTGGAGTGCTCCTCGCCGCCGAGGTGGCGCAGCCACGACATGATCGGGCCGCCGGTCATCATCCCCGAGGTGGAGAGGATGATGCAGGGGCCGCCGTCGGCGACCTCCTGTCGCTCGTCCTCGCCGCCGTCGATGTGGTTGAACTGGTCGGCGAGGAAGGGGTTCTCGTCCTCGTGGAAGATCCGGTCACGGAGGTCGTCGCGCAGGTACTCGGGGTACGTCGAGTGGATCGCCGTCGCCTCCCAGATCATCCCGTCGAGGTGGACCGGCATCTCCGGGATCTTGTCGGTGCGCATCGCCTCCTCCAGCACCATCATGATCTCCTGGGAGCGCCCGACCGCGAACGCCGGGATGAGCACTTTCCCGTCGTCCTCGTACGTCTCGTTGATCACCTCGACCAACTTGCGCTCGGAGTCCTCCTGATCCGTCTGGTAGTCGTTGCGGCCGCCGTAGGTGGACTCCATCACGAGCGTCTCGACGCGCGGGAAGTCGTTGACCGCGCCGTTGAACAGCCGCGTGTCGTCGTAGTGGATGTCGCCGGAGAACGCGACGTTGTAGAGGCCGTCGCCGATGTGGAAGTGCGACACCGCAGAGCCGAGGATGTGCCCCGCGTTGTGGAACGTGAGCTTCACGTCGGGGGCGATGTCGGTCACGTCGCCGTACTCCAGCGGGATGGTGTGTTTGATCGCCTCTCGCACCTGCGCCGACTCGTACGGCGGCGTGCGCCCCTCCTTGCTCGCCACGTCGAGGTAGTCGAGCGTGAGCAGGCCCATCAGGTCGCGCGTTGGCTCCGTACAGTAGATCGGGCCGTCGTAGCCGTACTTGAACAGCAGCGGAATGAGCGCCGAGTGGTCGAGGTGGGCGTGGGTGAGCACGACCGCGTCGATGTTCTGTGCGCCCGCGCCCAGCGCCTCGGGCACCTGGAGGTACGGCACCTCGCCCTCCGCGCCGGGCTTGTCGCCGCAGTCGACGAGGATCCGCGTCTCGGCGGTGTTGAGAATGAACGAGGCGCGCCCGACCTCACGGCAGCAGCCGAGGGTCGTGATGCGGACCCACTGCTCGTCGGCCATCTCCTCGCGGTGGATGGTTCGGCCGACGCGCTCGAGGATGTCGCGGCGCTCCTCGCGCTCCTGCTTCAGGAAGTTTCGAACGTTCGAGACGGTGGAGGACTCGATGGGCGGCGTCCGAACGACCTCGGGCGTCCAGCCGACCTCCTGTGTGATCTCCCGGAGCGTCGAGCCGCGGCGGCCGATGACCATGCCGGGCTTCTCGGCCTCGATGACGACCTCTCCGGTGTCCTCGTGGAAGTCGAGGTCGGTGACCCCGGCGTCTCCGGGGATGATCTCTTCGATCTTCGTCTCGGCCTCGCGCGGATCGGAGAGCACGTCCGGGTGCGGTCGGACGGTGATCCGCTTTCGGAGCTTGGACGCGAGCCGTCGGACCAGGTCGCCGTCCTGGGCGAATTCCTTCGGGTGACGCGTGTAGACGACCAGCTCCGGGCCCTCGTACTTCACGTCGGTGACGGAGATATCGTCGGGGATCTCCGATTCGATCTGTGCTTTCGTGTCGGCTAACTGCTTCTCGACTTGACTCATATGTGAGAGGATCGTCGCGGGTCCCGGAGGGCGCGGCTGTCGGACGCGACGCCCTCGGGTCGACTGTGAGTTGAAGACTGCATGCGTACGGGACGCTCCGTTGTAGCTGCCCTCGTGGGCGACGGAAAACCCGCTTATCACCCCGTATCCCCCGCGCGTTATAAAACCCTTCGCAAACCCCTACCAGGGGGCGGTCCGAACGGCCCGTATGCGACTCACGCCTGCGACTGTGGCCGCGGAGCGGGATCGACTCCGCGAGCGCGCCCCCGCGGTCGTCCCCCTGCTCAACGACACGCGGACCGCGCTGGGCGAGTTATTCGACACCGAGGTCGACGCGGTCACCGACGAGCAGTACCGCCGCGAGGTCGACCGCGTGTTCACCGACGGCGACCGCGCGGTCAACGTCGCCGCCCTCGCCGGACTCCTCCGCGACCTCGACGTGGAGGGAGACTACCCCGGGTTCGTCGTCGACGAACTGCTCGGCCGACAGCTCGCGTCGACCATCGCGGGCGGCCAGCCGCTCGCGCTGCTGGCGGAGGCGACGTTCCACTTCGCGGATACGCGCGTGGACGGCGCCGCCGACAGCGACACGGCCGGCGCCGACGACCTCGACGCGGCGCTTGCGGCTGGCTTCCAGACCAGACTGCCGGGCTGGTCGTGGCGCGAGGGCGACAGTCCGTTCGCGGTCGAACCGACAGCGAGCGACGATCTGTGACCGCACCGCTCGGCCCCGCGGCCGCCCGCGAGGCCCTTCCCGAGGCGACGCTGTGTCACATCGTCGACGGCGATCGGACGCTTCTGATCCGCAAACAGCGCGGCGTCGGCGCCGGGAAGCTGGTCGGTCCCGGGGGAAAACTCGAGGGCGAGGAGACGCCCCGCGAGTGTGTCGTTCGCGAGGTCCGCGAGGGGCTCGACATCAGCGTCCACGATTCCGGAACGCGCGGGCGCGCTCGCCTACTGGGCCGACGACTGGTCGGCCGTCGTGCACGTGTTCCGCGCGACGGCGTACGACGGCACGCCGACCGAAAGCGAGGAGGCGATTCCGGTGTGGGTGCCCGTCGGCGACCTCTCGACGGGAGAGATGTGGGCGACCGACCGCGAGTGGCTGCCGGCAGTGCTCGACGGCGACCGATTCCGGGGGACGTTCCGCTACCACGACGGGGAGCCGCGGTACGTCGATGTGAAGACCGGCGTCGACGCGCTCGGACTCGGTCGACCGTGACAGCGGTACACACGCCGGGGGAACCCTCTTGTCCGCGGCGGCGGTCGACCCGACTATGAGCGCTGCTCGCCGCGCCTCGATCGCGGTCCGTTGTCGTCGTCGCGAGCGGCGCGTCCGCGTTCCGACCCCGCCGCGTGGCGCCTAGCCACGCACTCACTTCTCACCCTTCGCAGGCCGATCGCACCGAGTTTAAGACGGCAGTCCGATATCCACGAGTATGAGCGAACACGAATCCGCCGACTCCGGCGACGACGCCCAGGAGTTGGGGATCACGAAGTCGAAGGAGTACGAGACCGGCGAGTGGTACGCCGAGGTGGTGAAGAAGGCGGGGCTCGCGAACTACGCGCCCGAGGGAATGTCCGGGTTCATCATCACTCGACCCCGCGGGTACGCGCTGTGGGAGCGCCTCCAGGGCTTCCTGGACGCGAAGTTCAAGGACACCGGGGTGCAGAACGCCTACTTCCCCATGTTCATCCCCGAGTCGTACCTCGAGGCCGAGAAGGACATCGTGGAGGGGTTCGACCCCGAGGTGGCATGGGTGACCCACGGCGGCCATGAGGAGCTCGAGGAGCGCCTCGCAGTCCGGCCCACCTCCGAGTCCATCATCACGCCCTACATCAGCCAGTGGGTCCGGAGCCACCGCGACCTGCCCCTGCGTGTGAACCAGTGGTGTTCGGTCGTGCGCTGGGAGGCGACGGAGACGAAGCCGTTCTTCCGCACGAAGGAGTTCCTCTGGCAGGAGGGGCACACGGCTCACGCCGACCGCGACGACGCGTGGGAGGAGACGCTGACCCGGCTCGAGCAGTACGAGTCCGCCTACCAGGACTTCCTCGCGATCCCCGTCCTCCGCGGACAGAAGCCCGACCACGACAAGTTCCCCGGAGCGGACACGACCACGACGGTGGAGGCGCTGATGCCCGACGGCAAGTCCGTGCAGGGCGGCACCTCCCACTACCTCGGAACGAGCTTCGCCGAGGCGTTCGACATCACCTTCTCCGGGGAGGACGAGGAGGAGCGGCTCGCCCACACCACCTCGTGGGGGTTCTCGTGGCGCGCGCTGGGTGCGCTGATCATGACTCACTCCGACGATCAGGGGCTCGTTTTGCCCCCCACCGTCGCGCCCACGCAGGTCGCGATCGTCCCCATCTGGCAGGAGGAGACGAAAGACGAGGTGCTCGAGTACGCCGAGGGCGTCGCCGACGAACTGGAGGAGGCTGGGATCCGGGTCGAACTCGACGACCGCGACACGCGTAACCCCGGCTTCAAATTCAACGAACACGAGCTCAACGGCGTGCCCGTCCGATTCGAGATCGGCCCCTACGAGGTCGAGGACGACGAGATAACCGTCGTCCACCGTCCCGACGGGGCGGAGTCGACTGTCGACCGCGACGGCGTCGCCGGGGCGGCCCGCGAGCACCTCGACGAGGTGTACGCGAAACTGTACGCCGCCGCAGAGGAGAACCTCGACGGCGAGGTTCGCGAGGCCGACTCGCGCAACGAGATCCTCGGCACCATCGGCCAGCACGGCGGCTACGTGAAGGCGCCCTGGTGTGGCGACGAGGCCTGCGAGGGAGAGATCAAAGACCAGATCGCCGCCGAGATCGTGATGATCCCCTTCGAGGAGGACGACGAGCGCCGCGGGACCGACCACGACGACGCGTGTGCCGTCTGCGGCGACGACGCGACGCGGACGGCGTACTTCGCGAAGTCGTACTGAGCTCCGAGGGTCGGCGGACGCCTTCGCCGATCGCCGCGATCTCCGCCGACCGCTCCGGTCGCGCGTTTCGTTATTCCACCGAACGATCACTCGACGGTGAGTCCCAGCGCGCCGTCTCGCGATCGAGAACGTTCACGGTCGTCCGAGGACATACAGTCATCCTATATCATCCTAATATGCCAATAACACACCCTTAGCCGTTTAGGGTCAACCCTTTACCCGGGCCTCGTAAACAGACAGGCATGACTGAGCCGGACGCGTCGGCGCGCGTCGGGGGCCTGGCGGACCCCACTGACGAGCGCTCGAACTGTGGTGTGGGCGCCGTCGTCGACCTCGACGGCGGGCGGTCACACGAAGTAGTATCGGACGCACTCGACCTGCTGGAGAATCTCGAACATCGAGGCACGACGGGGGCAGAACAGAACACCGGAGACGGTGCCGGAATCATGATCGAACGCCCCGACGAGTTCTTCGAGGCCGTCGTCGGCGACCTCCCCGAGACGTACGCGGTGGGATCGGTGTTCATGCCGACCGACGACGTCGCGCGCGAGGAGTTGGAGGCGATGTTCGAGGAGACGCTCGCGGCCCACGGCCTCGACGCGTTCGCGTGGCGCGACGTGCCCACCGACGCGGCGGGCGCCGACCTGGGGAAGACCGCGCTCGACGCCGAACCAGACGTTCGACAGGTGTTCGTCGCGCCGACGGCGGACGACGACATCGACGAGGAGACGTTCGACCGACGGCTGTACGTTTCCCGGCGCGCCGTCGAGTCGGCCGCCGAGGACCTCGCGGGCGAGCGCTTCTACGTCTGCTCGCTGGACCGCCAGCGCGTCGTCTACAAGGGGCTGCTGAAGGCCGATCAGATCGACGCCTACTACCCCGACCTGCGCGACGAGCGCCTCGACTCGGGCGTCGCGCTCGTGCACGCGCGGTTCTCGACGAACACGCTGGGCGCGTGGCACCTCGCGCACCCGTACCGCAACGTCGTCCACAACGGCGAGTTCAACACGATCCAGGGGAACGTCAACTGGATGCGCGCCCGGCAGTCGGACCTCGCGGACGGCGGCTTCACCGACGAGGAACTCGACGCCGTCCGCCCGATCATCTCCGACCCGAACCAGTCGGACACCGCCTCCGTCGACGAGACGCTTGACCTGCTGTTGCAGGGCGGGCGCGACCTCCCGCACGCGCTGCGGATGATGATCCCGGAGGCGTACCGGAAGGACGACGCGATGAGCGAGGAGCGCCGCGACTTCTACGACTACCACGCCTCGCTCGTCGAGCCGTGGGACGGCCCCGCGCTCGTCATCGGCTTCGACGGCGACCGCGTCGCCGGCGTGCTCGACCGCAACGGACTGCGACCGTGTCGATACGACGTGACCGCCGGCAACCGGCTCGTGATGGGCAGCGAGGTCGGCGCGCTCGAGCACGACCCGAGCGAGGTCAAAGAACGCGGTCGCCTCCGCCCCGGCGAGACGTTCGTCGCCGACCGCAGCGAGGGTCGCGTCCTCGACGACGGGGAGGTGTTCGCCGACCTCACCGACGCGAAGTTCGGCGAGTGGGTCGACGCCGAGCAGCGCGACCTCGCCGACGTGACCGCCGAGACGGACCCGTCGCCGGAAACCGGACCGGGCGACGCCCTCCGAAGCAAGCAGGCGGCCTTCGGCTACACGACCGACCAGCTCAACCACCTTATCGGCCCGATGGCCGAGCAGGGGAAGGACCCGGTCGGGTCGATGGGAGACGACACCCCGCTGTCTGTGCTCTCGGGGTTCGACCGCCCGCTGTTCACCTACTTCAAGCAGCTGTTCGCGCAGGTGTCGAACCCGCCGATCGACTACATCCGCGAGGAGCTGGTCACGTCCCTGGAGACGCGACTCGGCCCGCAGCGCAACCTCCTCGGCGAGACCCCGGAGCACGCGCGGCAGGTAGTAAACGAGTCGCCGATCCTCACGGAGGCGGAGACCAGGACGCTGCAGGACCTGGGAACGGCGACCGACGGGGATCTCGCGTCGGTGACGCTCGACATGACGTTCGATCCCGATGCGGATCTGGAAACGGCCGTCGCGGACCTCCGCGCGGCCGCAGCAGCGGCGGTCCGCGACGGCGCCGACGTGGTCGTCCTCTCGGATCGCGACATGGGTCCCGACCGGATGCACGTCCCGAGCCTGCTGGCGACGGGCGCCGTCCACCACCACCTCGTCCGCGAGGGACTGCGCGCCCGCGCCGGGCTCGTCGTCGAGTCGGGCGACCCCCGCGAGGTCCACCACGTGGCGTGTCTCGTCGGCTACGGCGCCGGCGCGGTGTGTCCGTACCTCGCGTACGACACGGTGCGCGACATCGTCGCGGGCCCCGACGGCGCCGACGAGGAGGAGGCGCTCGGCGCCTACCGCGACGCCCTGGAGATGGGCCTGCTGAAGACGATGGCGAAGATGGGCATCTCGACGGTCGAGTCCTACCAGGGTGCGCAGATCTTCGAGGCGGTGGGCCTGGACTCGGGTCTGGTGCGCGAGTACTTCGAGGGCACCGAGATCCGGACCGAGGGGATCGGCCTCCCCGAGATCGAGTCCGACCTCCGCGACCGCTACGCGGTCGGCTTCGGCGACGACCCGCAACTGGAGACGCAAGGCGAGTACGAGAACCGCTCCTCGGGGATCAAACACGGCTGGAACCCCCACTCGGTGAACGCGCTCCACACCGCCGTCCGCGAGGGCGACCGCGAGGCGTGGGACGAGTTCTCTGCGCAGGTGAACGACCCCGACGAGCCCGCGGAGCTTCGCAACCTCCTCGACATCGACAGCGATCGCGACCCGGTCCCCGTCGATGCGGTCGAGGCCGTCGACGAGATCGCGAAACGATTTTCGACGGCCGCGATGAGCCTCGGGAGCCTCTCGCCCGAGCAACACGAGAACAACGCCATCGCGATGAACCGGATCGGCGCGAAGTCCAACACCGGCGAGGGCGGCGAGCCGCCCGAGCGCTTCGACACCGAGCGCGGCTGTAGCGTGAAGCAGGTCGCCTCCGGGCGCTTCGGCGTCACGTCGAACTACCTCGCGAACGCCGAGGAGATCCAGATCAAGATGGCGCAAGGCTCCAAGCCCGGCGAGGGGGGCCACCTCCCCGGCGCGAAGGTGAACGAGTACATCGCGCACGTGCGCTACTCGACGCCTGGCGTCGGCCTCATCTCGCCGCCGCCGCTGCACGACATCTACTCCATCGAGGACCTCAAGCAGCTCATCTACGACCTGAAGGCGGCCAACCCCGAGGCCGACGTCAACGTGAAACTCGTCTCGGAGGCCGGCATCGGCACCATCGCCGCCGGCGTCGCCAAGGCCGAGGCCGACGTGGTCCACATCTCGGGCCACTCCGGCGGCACCGGCGCGTCGCCGAAGACCTCGATCAAGAACGCCGGTCTCCCGTGGGAGCTGGGCGTCGCGGAGGCGAACCAGATGCTGCGGGCGACGGGACTGCGCGACCGCATCACCGTCTCCGCGGACGGCGGGCTCAAGACCGGCCGCGACGTGGCCGTCGCCGCGCTGCTTGGCGCCGAGGAGTTCGCGTTCGGGACGGCCGCGCTCGTCTCCTCAGGCTGCGTGATGGCCCGGCAGTGCCACCAGAACACCTGCCCGGTCGGCGTCGCGACCCAGCGCGAGGACCTGCGCGACCGCTTCCCGGGCGAGCCCGAGCACGTCATCAACTACATGCAGTTCATCGCCCAGGAGCTGCGCGAGATCATGGCCGACCTGGGCTTCACCTCGGTCGACGACCTGGTCGGGCGCGTCGAGTGCCTCTCCCAGCGCGAGGTCGACCACCCGAAAGCCAGCAAGCTCGACCTGTCGGCGCTCATCGCCGAGCCGGCCGACGACGGCCCGCGCCACAAGGTGCGCGAGCAGGACCACCCCGACCTGGCGGAGGCACTCGACTGGGAGCTCCTCGACGAGCTGGGCGACAGCGTGGAGACGGGCGAGCCGGCCGCGCTCGCGGCCGACGTGGATAACACCGACCGCGCGGTCGGCGCGACGCTCTCGAACCGCATCTCCGACGCCCACGGCGAGGACGGGCTCCCCGCGGGCACGCTGGATCTGGACTTCCGCGGCGAGGCGGGCCAGTCGTTCGGCGCGTTCCTCGCCCACGGCGTGGACGCCCACCTCGTCGGCGCCGCCAACGACTACGTCGGCAAGGGCCTGTCGGGCGGAACGGTCGTCGTGCAGACGCCCGAAGACGCCGCCTTCGAGCCGGACGAGAACATCCTGATCGGCAACGTCGCGCTGTACGGCGCGACCGACGGCGAGGCGTACGTTAACGGGATGGCCGGCGAGCGATTCGCCGTGCGCAACTCCGGGGTGAAGGCGGTCGTCGAGGGCGTCGGCGACCACGGCTGCGAGTACATGACCGGCGGCGTCGTCGCGGTGCTGGGCGAGGTCGGCCGCAACTTCGCCGCGGGGATGTCCGGCGGCGTCGCGTACGTGCACGACCCCGACGACGACCTGGCCGCCAAGACGAACCCCGGGATGGTGAGCCTGAACGAAGAGCTGACCGACCAAGACGAGGCGATGCTCCGCCGACTGGTCGAGAACCACCTCGCGCGCACCGGCAGCGACCGCGCGCGAGAGCTGCTCGACGACTGGGAGTCGGTCGTCGGCGCGTTCACGCGTGTCCTGCCGGACGCGTACGCCGAGGTCATCGCGGAGGGCCGCGGCGACGACGTGCGCGAGGAACTGCCCGACGCGGCCGAGACCGGCACCGCGACCGCGGAGTTCGGCGCCGGCGTGGTGGGAGACGACTAGCCTGTTTCGGACCCCTCGGGTGGCACTGGTCGCCCTGGAGTTCGACCGGGACACAGGTGCGGCTCACCGGTGTGAATTTGTCGTCGCACTGAGAACGGGGGCGCATGACCACCTCGCTCTGGTCGGAAGCGGTGTCGGTCAGGCCGCACGTGTTCTTGTACCCGCTGGGTATCTGGGTCGTGATGGCGGTCATCGCCGTCGCCAACGGCGCCGTTCGAGAGGTCCTCCTCATTCCCCGCGTCGGGACATACGCCGGTCACGTCCTGAGCACCGGAGTGTTGGTCGCCGCGATACTCGTCGTCTCGTTCGCTTACTTCTCGTTGACGCCCGTCGTCTACGCCCGGGCAGAACTCGCCCTCGTCGGGATACTCTGGACGGTGCTCACCGTCGGCTTCGAGTTCGTCGTCGGATACGCCGAAGGAACGCCGGTTTCGGTCACGCTCGGCCAGTACGACGTGCTCGCGGGGCAGGTGTGGATAGCCGTCCCGATCGCGTTGCTCGTCTCCCCGCTGCTGTTCGGCTGGTATCTCGCAGCGTTCCTCCCGCGATAAACTCCTCCGGTCTTCGACCACCAGGACAAGACCGAGTTTAACCCGCATGCCGTTCAATCCCGTCCATGGACAGTCTCAATCGCATGGCGGTGGAACTTGTCGACGAGGCGCTCGACTTCGCCGACGAGCTCAACATCACCGGCTACGAACTCGACTCGGGCGCGACCGTCGTCGACTTCGGCGTCGAGGCCGACGGCGGCCTCGAGGCCGGGCTGCTGCTCGCGGAGATCCAGACCGCCGGCCTCGCCACCGTTCAGACGCGGATGGGCCGCGTCGACGGGTCGCCGACCCCGTACGTGGAGCTGACGACCGACCATCCCGGGATCGCCCTGCTCGGGTGTCAGAAGGCCGGCTGGGAACTCGACCTCCCAGGGTTCTCCGGGCTCGGCTCCGGCCCCGCCCGCGCGCTCGTGGGCGAGGAGCGCGAGTTCCAGGCGCTGGGCTACTACGACGAGTTCGACCTCACGGTGCTGTGCGTCGAATCGGCCACCCTCCCCGACGACGCCGTCGTCGAGCACGTCGCCGAGAAGGCCAACGTGAACGAGCCCGCGGTCTTCCTCCCGACGACCGCGCTCGGCTCGACGGCGGGGAGTGTGACCGCCGCCGCCCGCGCCGCGGAACTGGCCGTCTTCCGGCTGTTCGAGCTCGGCTACGACCCCGAAAACGTCAAGTCGGTGGCCGGCTCGGCGCCGGTGGCTCCCGTGAGCTACGACGAGACCGAAGCGATGGGGCGGACGAACGACGCGCTCGCGTACGGCGGCGAGGTTCACCTCACCGTCACCGAGGACTTCGACCGGTTCGACGAGATCCCCTCCAGCGCCGCCGCCGAGCACGGCCGCCCGTTCGCCGAGGTGTTCGCCGACGCCGACTACGACTTCTACGAGCTCGACGAGTCTGTGTTCGCGCCCGGCGCCGTCAGCGTCGACGTGCTCGACGGGCCGACGTACGCGCTCGGAGAGACGCGCGAGGACCTGCTCGCGGCGTCGTTCGACTACCAGTGAGCCGTCGCCGGCGATGAAGTTCAAACTCGTCCCGGCGGCGCCCGACACGGTCGCGTTCGTCGCCGACGCGCAGGCGGCCGTCCCGCTGGTCCCGGGGAGCGAGGACGACTGCTGCGCCAGGCTGCTGCACCGGCTCGGCTTCCGCTCGCGCGACGTGGCCCGCACGTGGCTCACGTTCCTCCGAGCGCTGGGGCTCGCCGCGGAGACCGACGAGGGATTCAAGCGCGTGCGCGCGGACCCGACGCCCGCGTACGTCCGCGAACAGTTCCTGTCCGGAGTCTACGGCGCAAGCGACGTGGCCGACGCGCTGCTGGCGAGCGAGTCGGATGACGGGGCCACCGGGGACGCCGACGGGACCACCGTCGACGAGGCGTTCGCGGCGTTCGTCGACCGCGTGCCGCAGTGGGAGCGCTACCGGACGGACGACTGGGAGTCGGTGTGGCGCGAGCGCGTCGAGCGACACCTCGCCTGGTTCGCCCTGCTCGACCTCGCGACGCGCCGGGACGGGCGTTACGTCGCGACCGATCGACTCCGTGACCTCCGCGGCGGCGGTCTCCAGGGGGACGCGAGCGGGGAGCACGATAGCGAGGGCGCGCGCGATGGATGAGCGCACGAACGATGCCTGAGGACGCCGACCCACCGCGGCTCGCTCCCCCGCTGGCCGGCGCCGCTGCAGTGACGTTCGACCTCGACGAGACGCTCGTCGCCTACCGGCGGTCGCCGGGTGAGGTGCTGTCGGCCGCCTTCGACGCCGTCGGCGTCGATCCGGTGTTCCCGGTCGAGGCGTACGCCGACCGCTTCGAGGAGTTCAACGACCGAACCGACTCCATGGCGGAACTCCGAGCGGCGTGTTTCGCCGCGCTCTGTGAGGACCGCGGTCGCGACCCGGAACTCGGGCGTTCGGTGGCGCGTGCGTTCGCCGATGAGCGCGATCACGCGAACGTCGCGTGGCGGCCGGGGGCGCGCGGGCTGTTGGACGCGCTCGACGCGCACGGGACGCCCTACGCCGTCGTCACTAACGGTCCGCCGGACGCGCAGGCGGCGAAATCCCGCGCGGTCGGCGTCGACGACCGCGCCGCCGAGGTGGTGTTCGCGGGCCACGACGCGCCCGCGAAGCCGGATCCTGCGGCGTTCGAGGCGGGGCTGTCCGCGCTCGGCGTCGTCGCCGGCGACTCGGTTCACGTCGGCGACTCCCCCGAGTCGGACGCCGCGGGCGCGCTCGCGGTCGGGATGGAAGCGGTACTGGTCGGCGACCGCGAGCCGACGCCGGCGGGTGCGGTTCGAGTACCGTCGATGGCGGCGCTGCTCCGCTGAGGGCGACGGGACGACGGGACGAACAGAGCGGGTCGGCGGACTACTCGCCGCCGTAGTTCACGCCCGTGACGGTGCCGACGCCCTTGCTTCGCCCCTCGCGGAAGACGAACCGCTGTCCCTCCTCGACGAGGTACGGCTGGAACTTGAATCGGACCTCCGTCTCGCCGGTGTCGCCCGGCAGCAGGCGACCGCCCTCCGGGCGGAACACGGCCGCCTCGCTGACAGTCTCCAGGTGGACGACCGGCTCGTACCCGTCCTGGATCCGGGTGGGGTGGTTGAGCACCATCACCTCGGCGTCGAACGAGCGAACCGGCCGCACCTCGGCCTCGCGGGGCACCAGCGCCATCCCGCGCTCGACCTCGGACTCCTTCACGCCCTTGAGCGCGATGCCGACGATCCGACCCGCGCGGGCCCTGTCGACCCGGTGGTAATGCATCTCGATGGAGCGCACCTCCACCTCGCGGAAGGACCCGTCGGGCATCGGCCCGAGCAAGAGCTCGTCGCCCGCCTCCACCTCGCCCGAGCGGATCGTGCCGGAGGCGACCGCCCCGACGCCCTTCACGTCGTAGGAGCGGTCGATATACATCCGAAAGTCGCCGTCTGCGTCGTCCTCGCGCTTCGGGAGGCGCTCCAGCATCCGGTCGAGGTCGTCCAGTCCCCGCTCGGTCACCGCCGAGGTTTGCAGCACCGGGACGACGCCGTCGCCGATCTCCTCGACGGCGGTGGTGACGCCGTGGCGCTCCATTCTGAGCGGGGTCTTCCCCACGTCGCGCAGCATCGATTCGACCTCGCGCTCGACCTCCAGCACGCGCTCCTCGGGCGAGGCATCGACCTTGGTGATCGCGACGACTGTCGGCAGCTCCATCGCCAGCAGGATACCGAGGTGCTCGCGGGTCGTCTTCGTCGGGCCGTCGTCGGCGGCGACGGTGAGCAGGCCGTAATCGAGCTTCTGGCCGACGAGCCCGCGGATAGTGGTGCGCAGCCACGGCTCGTGACCGACGGTGTCGACGAACGAGACGAGGCGGTCGGCCTCTTCGACCACCCGCGCGCGATCGGTCTTCCGGTCGGGATTGTCCATGCGGACGGGCCCGTCGTCGTCGAAGCCGTAGACGCCGTAGCTGAGATCCGCCGACAGCCCGCGGTCCATCTCGTGCGGCTGCACGTCGAGGTACGATCGGGTGCCGCCCTCGCCGTCGTCGGTCTGTCCCGTGACGAGCGTGCCGACGAGCGTGGACTTCCCGTGGTCGACGTGACCGGCGGTGCCGACGACGATGTGGTCGTCGTCCGCCTCGAAGGCCGCACCTTCCCGGATCGTCGCCAGGCCGACGAGTCCGCCCTCGGCCTCGCCGGTCCCGGCGGCCCACGTCTCCACCTCGTGAATGTGCGCGTCGGCCTCCTCGGCGAGCAGCGAGAGCACGTCCATCGACTCGGAGAACGCGGTCGGCGGGATGCCCGCGATGCCGCCGTCGTCTGTGACGCCGACCACGTACAGCGCCTCGCCGTCGCCCGAGAGCACCCGGTGGCGAAGCTGTGCGGCCAGCGACTCCATCCGTCCCTCCGCGAGATGGACCTCCCGCGTGAGGCGGGTTTTGAACTCCACGTTCCCGCCTTCCTCCTCGCCGTGCTCGATGGTCCGCCGGAGCACGGCCCGGTCAGCGCCCATAACCGAGGGGTAGCGGTGGGCAAGTATAACGGTTTTCACGTGTATGCCACGCATTGTCACGATACCGAACGGGATCGCCTCGCGGCGACCGGCGGGACCGGGGCGAAACTAGCGCTTCCTGCGGCGCCCGCGGCGATGCCGGGTCTCGGCTCGTCAGTCGTCTTTCAGCGTTTCGTAGGCGCGGTTCACGCGCTTGAACTCGTCCTCGTCGCCGCCGGAGTCGGGGTGCGTCTCCTTCACGCGGTCGCGGTAGGCGGCTTTCACCTCCGATTGGGAGGCGTCGGCGTCGACGCCGAGCGTCCGGCGCGCGTCGCCCGGCGGCATCCCCGAGTTGGCGTTCATCGCGGCGCCGCCTGTCGGGCCGCGACCGCGCGCCCGGCCGTCACGACCGCCCGTGCCACGCGGGCCGACGCGACCGCCGTCACCCATCCGGGCGCGCGCTTCGCGGGCGAACCTGGAGTTCCCCCCGGAGCGCCCTCTCCCGCACGGGAGGCCGCACGTCGGCCGGCCGCGCGCGATCGCATGTCCTCTTTCAGCCGGCCGGACGCCTGATACCAGAGGAAGTAGGCGGCCGCACCGGTCGGGATCGCCGCGAGGAGTACGAACGGCGAGTACGCGATCCCCAGCATCGCGAGCGTGGCCGTCAGGCCGGCGAGCACGGCGGCGATCCCGAGCAGGAGCACGTCGCGGTCCACACCAGTGATCGGCGACGACGGACCGTAAACCCCTCGCCGCGACTGGCGCGGCGTGCCGTCGATATCGCGCCGACACCGCGGCCGCGACGTTCCCGTCGCGCGCGCATCCCCGGAGCGCCCAAGTCGCCGCGCGGCGAGGATCCACACGAGGGTCATCCATGAGCACGACCGGACTCTGCCAGATCTGTGAGCGCGCGACGGCGTCGCACTCCTGTCGGCAGTGCGGCGCGGTCGTCTGCGAGGACCACTGGGACGCCGACCGACGGCTCTGTGCAGACTGCACAGCGGCTTCGGCGACGTGACTGTCCGGAGCCTGTGACGGCGTCGGTCGGACCCGGAGGTCAGCCACCGCGGTCGGGATTGCGGCTCTCCGCCGACCCGGTTGTCACCCGTTCTTCTCGCTGTCGGCTCCGCCGTCGCCGTCGCCCTCGGCCTCAGCCGATCCCGGTGCCGATGGCCCCTTCGGCGCGTCCGGCGGGAGCGTCACCGTGGCGAGGGTGCCGGTGGGATCGCGCTCCTCGAACGAGAGGTCAGCGCCGAGCATGCGCGTCCCCCAGCGGACGACCCACAGCCCCAGCCCGCTCCCGTGCGTCAGGGCCGTCTCCGTCCCAGACCGGATGCTCTCCAGTTCCGCCTCCGGGATCCCCGGACCGTCGTCGGCGACGGCGAACGCGACGCCCCCGTCGGTGACGCTCGCGGAGAGCCGAACGGTCACGGCCGACCCGTGTTCGAGGGCGTTCTCGACGAGGTTCCACAGCACCGTCTCCAGTACGGTCGGCGCGACGGTCACCGCGAGCCCGTCGGGGACGCTCACCCCGACCGACGCGTCGGGATACGAGTCGCGGGCGCGGGTGGCCAGTCCCCCACACAGGTCCGCGACCGCGACCTCGCGGGCGGTGGCTCCGTCCGCGAGCACCGCCTCGGCGTCGCGCGCCTTCTCGCCGAGCCGCTGGAGCGCGCGCCCGCGCCTGGCGATGGCGTCGGCAAGCGGGCGCTCGTCGTCGCCGACGCGGTCCACCAGCAGGTCCGCGTTGCCGACGACGACCGTCATGTCGTTGCGGAGGTTGTGCCGGAGCACGCGGTTGAGGACCTCGAGTCGCTGGCGCCGCAGTTCCCGGTCGGTCACGTCCGCGAAGGTGACGGTGTAGCCGACGGTCCGGTCGGTGTGGTCGCCGATGGGCGAGGCGGTCGCCTCGTACACGCGGTAGCCGTCGCCGTCGGCCGCCTCGATGCGCTGGGGGCCGGTAGCGCTCAGGTCGACGCCGGACACGTACGAGGCGAGCGACTCGCCTGCCGCGGCGTCGCTGGCGGGCGATGTGGGGTCGATCGGCTCGTGGACGCCGTCAGCCGACCCGTTAGCGTCGCCGTCGCGACCGATCCCGAGGAGAGGTCGGGCCGCGCCGTTGAATTCGACGATCGTCCCGGCGGCGTCGACGACGACGAGGCCGACGCCGACGTCCTCGATGGCTGCGCGCCGACCGAGCGTCTGTGTCGCCGGGAGCAGCCCGAGTAAGTCGAATCGGAATAGGGCGAACCCGAACAACACCCCCGTGAACGCGAGCGTCAGCGGGGTCAGATCGAGCGCCGGCGCCGGCGGCAGGAAGAACACGGCCTTCACGTGGGCCGCGAAGCTGACGGCGGCACCGACGATGAGCGCCAATCCCTGGTCGCGGTAGCGCTCGCCGTAGGATATCACCGGCTCCAGCAGGAACACCATCCCCGCCCCGATCACCGCCCAGCCGAATCCCGCGTGGAGGTAGAACCACCCCCCGGGATCGAACGACACCGTCGCGGTGCCGAGCGTGGGGTCGATCCGGTAGGCGGTCCACATGAGGCTGTGGGAGGGAGTCGCTGCGACGAGCACCGTGGTGAGCACGGGGATCACCGCGACCGCGGCGACGAGACGCCGCGTGACGTACTCGCCGCGGCCGGTGTACCCGAGCGCGAAGAACAGCCACGCCGGCGCGATGATCGCCTTGCCGACCTCCAGCGGGATCTCGAGCCACAGCCGCACGACCGGGTCGAAGACGGTGAGTGCGACGCCGTAGGTCAGCGACCAGACGGCGACGCCCGCCATCAACACGGCGAACTCGGTCGCCCCCGGCTCGCTCCGATTGCGCCAGGCGTACCCCCCGACGATGACCCCGGTCGCTCCCCCGAGGAACGCGAGCAACACGATCGCGACACCCCCGGGTGACATGGCCGCTACTCCACGACCGAGACGTAAATACGAATCCCCCGACTGTCCCGCCCAAAGTGACGCGACCCCGTCAGATCCGGGTGCCGAGCGGTCCCGGCGTCACCCGCGGTACTGGTTCAGTCGATCCCGGAGTCGCTTCGCAGCCTGCCCGGACGCCTTCGCGAAGGTCTCCTCGGGGTCTCCCGACTCCGCCGACCGACCCCCCGAGGCGCTGTGTGCCTCGCGGTCTTCCCCCGCGAAGATGATCCCCCGCGAGGAGTTGACGAGTCCGACGCCGTCGGCGAGTCCGTGCTCGACGGCCGCCTCCGCGTCGCCGCCCTGCGCCCCCACGCCGGGGACAAGGAATGGGAGGTCGGGGACCGCCTCGCGCAGTTCCTCCAGTTCGTCGGGCGCGGTCGCGCCGACGACGAGCCCGACGTTCCCGCGCTCGTTCCACAGGTCCGCGAGCGCGGCGACCCGTCGGTACAGCGGCTCGCCGGAGTCGAGTTCCAGGTCCTGGAGGTCGGCGCTGCCGGGGTTGGAGGTGCGACAGAGGACGAACACGCCTTTGTCGGGCTTCGAGAGGAACGGCTCCAGCGAGTCGCGGCCCATGTACGGGTTCGCCGTGATCGCGTCGACGTGTTCCAGCAGTTCCGCGTACTTCCTGGCCGTGTTGCCGATGTCGCCGCGCTTGGCGTCGAGCAGGACGGGGACGCCCTTGCCGTGGGCGTACGCGACCGTCTCGCGGAGCGAGCGCCAGCCGTCGGCGTCCTCGTAGAAGGCGGCGTTTGGCTTGTAACACGCGGCGTACTCGTGGGTCGCGTCGATGATCCGACGGTTGAACGCCCACCGCGGGAGGTCCTTGTCGAGGAGCTGCTCCGGGATCCGGCCGATGTCGGCGTCCAGCCCCACGGAGACGACGGTGTCGCGTGAGTCGATCCGCTCGCGCAGGCGCTCGAAGAAGGCGTTGAACTCCGGCATTACCGGCGCTTCGACGCGCGAGCCATAATGGTTCCCGGTTCGAGTCACGCGCGCTTCGGGCGGCGACCCCTCGGCGACGCGGGGGACCGGATCACTCCTCCACCCGCGGATCCGGAACGGATCGCTCCCCGGACGCGCCCGGGACAATCCACCGCGGCACCGCCCGCGTGAGCGCGACCATCCAGGCTAGCTCCACGAGCGTCTGTGTGACGACGACCGCCGGCGCCAGCGCGTAGCCGTCCGGCAGTGCCAGCGCCAGGGGGAGGACGACCAGCGAGTTGCGCGTGACCGAGGTGAACACGAGCGCGCGGCTCTCGCCGCGATCGAGGGCGAAGACGCCGGCGGCGACGCGGCCGACGGCGATCATCACGACCGGGAACACCGCGTAAATCGGGACGACCGCCCCAACCTGTTCGAGCGACGCGCTCACGCGGGAGAACTGCGAGGCGATCACGACGAACAGCGTCAGCGCCATCATCGGAACCGGGAGGGTCCCGAGCGCGGCCTCCGCGCGCCGGCCCGTCGCCGAGCGCTCGGCCCACGCCTCCGTCGCCCACGCGAGCGTCAACGGCGCCGCGATGAGCGTCGCGAACGCCGCCAGAAACGGCTCGGCCTCCACCGCCGCCGCGGCCGCGGGGCCGGCGAACAGCCACAGGTAGCCGGGAAGCAACGCGAACTGCACGAACAGCAGCGCCGGGGTCGCCGCCGTGAGTTGTTCGGCGTCGCCGCCGGCGATCCCGGTGAAGGCGATCACGTAGTCGACACACGGCGTCAACAGCACCAGCAGCGCACCGACGAGGACGGCCGGGTCGCCCGCGATCGGTCGCGTGAGCGCCCACGCGACGATCGGGACGACGAGGAAGTTCGTCGCCATCGCCGCCCCGATGAACCGGCCGTTCGTGAACGCCCGGCGCAGCCTGACGAACGGGACCTCGAGGAAGGTGACGTACAGCAGCGCCGCGAGCACCGGGTCGATCGCGGCGTCGAGGGCCGCGACGCCGTCCGGCCGTGCGACCGCAGCCGTGACCGCGGCCACGACGCCGACCGCGTAGACGAGGACCTGGTGTCGGTTCAGTCGATCGGCGACGCTCACGTGTGCCTCGCGTTCGTGGCTCCGCGGGTGAGTGCGATCCGAGCGCGGCCGCCGGGTTCGGACCCGCGACGGATCGCTCGCGTCACGCCTCGACGACCGATCGCCGTTCCTCGCTCTCCGCGGACCCGTCTTTGCCGTCCGGGTCCTCCCGATCCCCCGATCGCCCGTGCCGCCGGCGTCCGTCGGGCGTTCCGACGCGTCCGGGTCAGCGGGCGACACGCGCGCCAGTCGGCTCGCGTTCGCGGTGACGCCCACGGTCATCCCGGCGTCGCCGGCGAGCACCGCGAACCAGATGGGGACGAGGCCGAACGGCACCGCCGCCGCGAGCGCGGCCTTCGCCGCGAGGCTGGTCCAGACGTTCTGGCGAATGACCGCGTTCGCGCGCTCGGCCAGCGTCCGGAGGTACGGGAGCGTCGAGAGGTCGTCCGCCAGCAGCGCCACGTCCGCGGTTTCGAGCGCGGTGTCGGTGCCGGCGGCGCCCATGGCGATCCCGACCGTCGCGGTCGCCAGCGCGGGGGCGTCGTTGACGCCGTCGCCGACCATCGCCACGCCGTCGTGCTCGGCGAGCAGTGCTTCGACGGCGGCGACCTTCTCGTCGGGGAGCAGCTCGGCGCGCACGTCGTCGACGCCGACCGCTTCCCCGACCGCGCGGGCGGTGCGTTCGTTGTCGCCGGTGAGCATCACCGTCCGGACGCCCGCCTCGCGCAGGCGTTCGACGGTGCGGCGCGCCTCGGGGCGCACCTCGTCGGCGACCGCGATCACCCCTTCGAGGTCGGCCTCGGTCCCGACGAGCACGACGGTCTTCCCCTCCGCCTGGAGTTCGGGGACGGTGTCCGAGAGGAGGTCGAGGCAGTTGTTCCGCTCGCAGATCGCTCTGGAGGTCCTGGTGACGACCCCGCCGTCGGTCGCGGCGTGGACGTGCGAGAGGTCGAAGCCGAGATCCGCGAACAGGCCGGGCTTGCCGGCGTAGTGGGGCGTCCCGTCGAGCGTCGCGCGCACGCCCTTCCCGGTGACGGCCTCGAAGTCGTCGACGGCGCGGTCTCCCACGTTCTCGGCCTCCGCGCGTTCGACGATGGCGTCGCCGATCGGGTGCTCCGAACGGAGCTCCAGCCCGCGGGCGCATCGAAGCACGTCGTCTGCGGTGTTGTCGCCGAGCGGGATCACGTCGGTGACGGTGAGTTCGCCCTTCGTGAGCGTGCCCGTCTTGTCGAACGCGACCGCGTCAACGTCGCCCATCGCCTCCAGATGGGTGCCGCCCTTGATCAGCACGCCGTTGCGGGCGGCGGAGGTGATCCCCGAGACGACCGTGACCGGAGTCGAGATGACGAACGCGCACGGGCACGCGAGGACGAGCAGGGTGAGTCCGTAGAGGACGTACGTCTCCCACGCCGCGCCGACGGCCAGCGGCGGACCGAGGGCGACGACGAGCGCGAACCCGACGACGACCGGCGTGTAGTAGCCCGCGAAGCGCTCGACGAACTGCTCGCGCTCGGAGCGCTCGCCCTGGGCGGCCTCGACCATGTCGACCACCTGCGAGAGCGTGTCCTCGCCGGCTTCGGTCGTCACCTCGACTTCCAGGTATCCCCCTTCGACGATGGTGCCCGCGAACACCTCGTCGCCGGGCGCCTTGTCGACAGGCACGGACTCGCCGGTGACGGGCGCCTGG
Organism: Halobaculum halobium; assembly: GCF_030127145.1. Classification (NCBI taxonomy): domain Archaea; kingdom Methanobacteriati; phylum Methanobacteriota; class Halobacteria; order Halobacteriales; family Haloferacaceae; genus Halobaculum; species Halobaculum halobium. The sequence goes on along the minus strand of NZ_CP126158.1, from coordinate 2,683,019 downwards.
TTCACCGCGCTCGCGCCGTCGGTGACGGAGCCGTCGCGGGGGATCCGCTCGCCGGGGCGGACGACGACGGTCTCGCCGACGGCGACGGCGTCGGCGGGGACGACCTCCTCCTCGCCGTTTCTGACGACGGTCGCCTCGGTCGGCGACAGCTCCATCAGCTCGCGGAGGGAGTCGCGCGCGCGGTCCATCGCCGCCCCCTCCAGCAGCTCAGAGACGGAGAACAGCGTCGTCAGCGTCGCCGCCTCGAAGTACAGCGGCTCGTCGAAGCCGATTCCGGCGGCGACGGCGCCGAGGATGGCGACGCTCATCAGCAGGTCGATGTCGAGGCTGCGCTGGCGCAGCGAGTAGTAGCCGTTACGGAAGACGGCGACGCCGCCGACTGCGACCGCCCCGAGGAACGCGAGGTCGCCGATCCGGACCGCACGACCCAGAAGATCGACTGTCGGCCCCGCACCCGCGGGCGCCAAGGGGTTCGCGAGCACCAGTCCGACGCCGGTGAGCAGCGCAGCGAGGTACGTCGCGTACGCGCGACGGCTCCGCCACACCGAGCGCTCGTCCTCGCCGGCGCCGCCGCTCTCACCGTCTCCGTCGAGTGACGTGGAGACGACCTCGTAGCCGGCAGACTCGACGGCCGAGACGATCGCCGTCAGCGTCGTCGCCTCGGGGTCGAAGCGGAGAAGGACGTTCCCCGTCGTCGGGTGCGCGTCGAGTTCGCGCACGCCCGCGACGCGCTCCAGCGCGCCGGTCACCTTGCCGGCGCAGGAGGCGCAGTCCATCTCCGGGACAGCCAGCGTCACCGATTCGAGGCCGCCCTCGTCCTCGACGGTGTAGCCGGCGGTCTCGACAGCCGAACCGACCGTTTCGCGGTCGATCGAGCCGTCGGTCGTGACCGAGAGCGCGCCGGTCGTCGGGTATGTGTCGACGTCGATCACGCCGTCGACCCCCGAGACGCTCCGCTCGACTTTCGCGGCGCAGGAGGCGCAGTCCATGTCGGGCACACGAAGTGAGAACTCGCCCGACTCGTCGCCGCCGGGGCCGGTCTCTCGGTCCTCGCCGAGAGCGTGGTCGGCGCCCGGGTGATCGTCGTGGTCGTCCGTCATCGCTGTTGCCGACGCTACTGTCCGAGTCGGTATTAATTCTCCTGCCAATTCCGGCTGAATTGGTGGTATATCATAACAACGAACTGTGGACGAATTATTAACTCACGTCGCTCCGGGCGGGACGGCCGAGTTCGCGTTCGACGGCGCCGACTTTCTCGTCGGCGCGCTGGCTGCGCGTTCGCTTGTCGTCGATCTTCAGGAACGTGGAGACGCGGTCGCCGTCGACGGCCTCGTGTGCGGCCGTCGCGGCCGCCATCAGCTCCCCGATCTCCTCGGCTTCGATGACGGTACCCATCGGATTCGTCTCGTAGGCGACGTCGAAGTCCTCGAGGGCGGCGACGGCCTTCGCGACCTCGCCGGCCATACTCCCCTCGACAACCGGCGCGACGCTCAACAGCGCGATGACGGTCATAGCGGCCAGTCGGCGGCGGGAGACAAATCGGTTGTCCCGCCCGCGGGGTCATCGTCCGGTTCCGAAGGCGATTCGATCGTTGGCCCCGGAATCCCGCCGATTCAGGCTCGGAGGGTCGAGAGGTACGCGGTGAGGTCGGTGGTGGAGACGACGCCGACGACGCCGCTCTCGCCGTCGGTGACGGGCATGTGGTGGAACCCGCGGTCGAGCATCGTCGCGGCGACGTCCGCCAGCGAGTCGCCGGGGTCGGCGGTGACGAGGTCGGTGCTCATGTACTCCGAGACGGGCGTCTGGTCTTTCGGCTGTCGCTCGGCGACGATCTGCACGAAGTCGGTGTTCGTGAGAATCCCGCGGAGCGTACCGTCGTCGTCGACGACGATCACCGACCCGATGCCGCGCTCCATCATTCCCGTGGCCGCGTCCTCGACCAACGTGTCGGGCGTGACGGTGTAGAGGCTCTCGGACATCACCTGGGCGACGAAGACGTCGTCTAGATCGTCCATCGTATTCTCGGATACGTCGGGGGTAGAATAAGCGTTGGCGTCGCGTGTGACAATCGCCGGCGCTCGTGGACTGATTGGGCTGGTAACGTCGCGATCGCGGCCCGCGAGACCGCGTCTCGCTGTGGGGTGACCGGGCCAGATCCACACCCCCGGATGCTGAACCACGGACGTACCGATCACGGCGTTCGCTTCACTCCTCGTTTCAGAACCTCAACGAACTGCACGCGCTACCGGCCAAACTCACGAGGCGTCGCCACGCGAGTTCGATCGTCGGCAGAGAAATGCACTGGCGGGGATTTGAACCCCGGTTGTGACCATGGCAAGGTCACGTGATACCACTACACTACCAGTGCGTACCTGCATCCGGGCGCCGTCTCCGGCTTTCTCCCGGTGCGCATTCACCACTAACGGCAGGGTAATATATAAATCCGTTCCTCCGACGGCGCCGTGCGGGACCCTCGCGTGGGTCGCGATCCCAGCACTGTGACGGCGACTGGTACGAGAGTGGTTCACACGTGAAACGCCCGCAGACGGGTGTGTGACGCCGTGTCTACGGGGGCGCGAGTCAATACCCTTTTACCTCGTGGCTGAGGAACAACTGAGTACAGTCCGGTGCAGCGACAATGAACGGAACGACGCTCGATGTGCTCGTTCCGTCGTCGCTCGTCCGGGAGGCCGAGGACGGCCGCGAGGCCACGCGAAAACTCGGTTACGTCGCCCGTGCGGCGACGATCTTCCGGGCGGACCGGTTGGTCGTCTTCCCCGACCGGGAAGGCGAACGCCGCAGAGGCAGCGAGTACGTCCGAACCGTACTGGAGTACTGCGCGACCCCCGCCTACCTCCGACGCGAGGTGTGGGGGAAACGCGACGAGCTCCGGTACGTCGGCGTGCTCCCGCCGATGCGGCCCGCTCGATCCGGCCCAGACGGGTCGGAATTACGAGAGGGAATCGTGACCGAGGTCGGACCTGAAGGCCGCGTTCGGGTCAATTGCGGAATGCAACACCCGATCTCCCTGCACGCGTCTCCCGGACGGGAGTACGTGGAGGGGGAGCGCGTCACCGTCAGGGTCTCTTCGAGAGAACCGGTCCGTGCCCGCCTCACCGACGACCCCGCACCGGGGTTTCGGGTGGCTGGCGCGGCCTTGGAGGACGCCCTCGCCGACGCCGACACCGCGATCGCCACGTCGCGACACGGACGCGAACTGTCCGTGTCCGGCCTGGCGGACGTGCGTGCTCGCACGCGCGACACACACGTCGCCGTCGCGTTCGGCTCACCCGGCAGGGGGCTCCCGGCCATCCTCGGCATGGACACCGAGGATGTCCCGGTCGACCCCGACGCCACGGACGGCTCGGGGTTCGACCTCTGGCTGAACGCGATTCCGCGACAGGGCAGCGAGGTGGTGCGGACCGAAGAAGCGATCTTCGCCGCGCTCTCGCCGCTCACACTCACGGAGTAAGCCAAACACAATGCCACAACCAAGCAGACCACGCAAGGGTTCGCTGGGCTTCGGCCCGCGCAAGCGCGCGAGCAGTGAAGTCCCCCGCATCCGCTCGTGGCCCGAGGACGACGGCGCTGCCGGCGTCCAGGGCTTCGCGGGCTACAAGGCGGGCATGACCCACGTCGTCATGGTGAACGACGAATCCGACTCCCCGCGCGAGGGGATGGAGGAGTCCGTTCCCGTGACGGTCGTGGAAGTGCCGCCGATGCGAGCGGTCGCTCTGCGAGCCTACGAGGACACGCCGTACGGACAGAAGCCGGTAACCGAGGTCTGGGCCACCGAGTTCCACGAGGAGCTCGACCGCACGCTCGACCTGCCGGCGGAGAACACCTTCGAGGCGGACGCCGAGGAGCTTCGCGAACTTGTCGACGACGGCGTCGTCGACGACCTCCGGTTCATCACCCACACCGAACCGGCGAAGCTCTCGAACGTCCCCAAGAAGAAGCCCGACGTGATGGAGACGCGTGTCGGCGGCGACTCGATGGACGAGCGCCTCGACTACGCGCTCGACCTGGTCGAGGACGGCGGCGAACACGAGTTCGGCGACGTCTTCCGCGCCGGCGAGTACACCGACGTCTCCGGCATCACGAAGGGGAAGGGCACCCAGGGCCCCGTCAAGCGTTGGGGCGTCCAGAAGCGGAAGGGCAAGCACGCGCGACAGGGCTGGCGGCGCCGGATCGGCAACCTCGGCCCGTGGAACCCCTCGCGCGTTCGCTCGACCGTCCCCCAGCAGGGGCAGACCGGCTACCACCAGCGCACGGAGCTCAACAAGCGGCTCATCGACTTCGGCGAGGGCGACGACGCCTCCGTCGAGGGCGGCTTCAAGGGCTACGGCGAGGTGGACGGCCACTACGCGCTCGTGAAGGGCTCGCTGCCGGGTCCCTCCCAGCGCCTCCTGCGATTTAGACCGGCCATTCGGCCGAACGACCAGCCGCGCCTCGACCCCGAGGTGCGCTACGTCTCCACCGCATCGAACCAAGGATAATGAAGGCAACAGTACGCGATCTGAACGGCGACGACGCGGGGGAGATCGACCTCCCCGACGTCTTCGAGACGCAGTTCCGCTCGGACCTGATCCAGCGGGCCGTCGTCGCCGCGCAGGCAAACCGGAAACAGGCGTACGGCGCTGACGAGTTCGCCGGCCTCCGCACTCCCGCGGAGTCGTTCGGCTCCGGCCGCGGTATGGCTCACGTGCCCCGTTCGAACGGGCAGGGCCGCCGCGTCCCGCAGACCGTCAAGGGCCGCAAGGCCCACCCGCCGAAGGCCGAGAAGGACCAGACAAAGAAGGTGAACGACAAGGAGCGCAAGCTCGCGACGCGGTCGGCCATCGCGGCCACCGCCGACGCCGAGCAGGTCGCCGAGCGCGGCCACGCCTTCGACGAAGACACCGAGCTCCCGCTCGTCGTCTCCGACGAGTTCGAGGAGCTGGTGAAAACGAAGGACGTCGTCTCCTTCCTCGAGGCCGTCGGCATCGACGCCGACATCGAGCGCGCCGACGAGGGGCGCACGATCCGCGCGGGACGCGGGACGACCCGCGGTCGCAAGACGCGCGAACCCAAGTCGGTCCTGTTCGTCACCAGCGGCGAGCCGTCGAAGGCCGCCCGCAACCTCGCCGGCGCCGACGTGGCGACCGGTCGAGAGGTGAGCGTCGAGGACCTGGCGCCCGGCACGCACGCCGGCCGCCTGACCGTCTTCACCGAGAGCGCGCTGGAGGAGGTGGCCGAGCGATGAGTTCGGTCATCCACCACCCGCTCGTCACGGAGAAGGCGATGGACGAGATGGACTTCCAGAACAAGCTCCAGTTCATCGTCGACGTGGACGCCGCCAAGCCCGAGATCGCCGACGCCGTCGCCGCGCAGTTCGACGTCGGCGTCGAGTCGGTCCGGACGCAGGTGACCCCTAAGGGGACCAAGAAGGCGACCGTCGAACTCGACGAGGACAGCGACGCGCAGGAAGTCGCCTCCCGCATCGGGGTGTTCTAAGATGGGACGCAGAATTCAGGGACAACGACGCGGTCGCGGCGGCTCGACGTTCCGAGCCCCCTCGCACCGCTACAAGTCGGACAAGCAGCACAAGAAGATCGCCGAACGCGATGCTGACACCGTTCACGGCGAGGTCGTCGGCATCGAACACGACCCCGCGCGCTCGGCTCCGCTCGCGGACGTGGAGTTCGAGGACGGCGACCGCCGCCTCGTGCTCGCGCCCGAGGGCGTCACCGTCGGCGAGACGCTGTCAGTCGGCGTCTCCGCGGAGATCAAGCCCGGCAACACGCTCCCGATCGCGGAGATCCCCGAGGGCGTTCCGGTGTGCAACGTCGAGTCCAAGCCCGGCGACGGCGGCAAGTTCGCCCGCGCTTCGGGCGTCAACGCGACGCTGCTCACCCACGACCGCGACGTCGCGGTCGTCCAGCTCCCCTCCGGGGAGGTCAAGCGGCTCAGCCCCGACTGCCGCGCCACCATCGGCGTCGTCGCCGGCGGCGGTCGCACGGAGAAGCCGTTCGTGAAGGCCGGAAACAAGTACCACAAGATGCGGAGTCGCGGGACCAAGTACCCGCGCGTCCGCGGGGTCGCGATGAACGCCGTCGACCACCCGTTCGGTGGCGGCGGCCGTCAGCACCCCGGGCAGCCGAAGTCCGTCTCGCGGAACGCCCCGCCGGGGCGGAAGGTCGGCGACATCGCCTCGAAGCGAACCGGTCGAGGTGGAGACAGATAACATGAGTTCGGAATACCGCACCGGCCGCGAGGGTGAGTTCACCTACCGCGGCCACACGCTCGACGAGTTGCAGGCGATGGAACTCGACGAGGTCGTTGAACTGCTTCCCGCCCGCGCGCGGCGAACCATCGACCGAGGACTCGGAGTCCAGCAGCAGAAGCTGCTGGCGACCGCCGAGGACGCCACCGAAGAGGAGACGGCAAACGACCCGATCCGGACGCACGTTCGGGACATGCCGATCCTGCCGTCGTTCGTCGACCTCACGTTCGAGGTGTACGACGGGAGCCACTTCGAGCGCGTCAGGGTAGAGCCCGAGATGATCGGGCACTACCTCGGCGAGTTCAATCTGACACGCAACTCCGTGGAACACGGTCAGGCCGGCATCGGCGCGACCCGGTCCTCGAAGTTCGTGCCCCTCAAGTAACAATGGGAATCAGCTACAGCGTCGACGCCGACCCGGAGACCACCGCCAAGGGGATGCTCCGCGAGCGGCAGATCAGCTTCAAGCACAGCAAGGCCATCGCCCGCGAACTGAAGGGCGAGACGGTCGCCGACGCCGAGGAGTACCTGCACGCGGTCATCGACGGGGAGCGCTCCGTCCCGTTCCGCAAGCACAACTCCGGCGTGGGTCACCGCTCGGACATCGACGGCTGGGACGCCGGCCGCTACCCCGAGAAGGCCTCCAAGGACTTCCTGAAGCTCCTTGAGAACGTCACGCACAACGCCGACGAGCAGGGATTCGACGGCGAGTCGATGACGATCAAACACGTCGCCGCCCACAAGGTCGGCGAGCAGCAGGGCCGCAAGCCCCGCGCGATGGGCCGTGCGAGCGCCTGGAACACCCCGCAAGTGGACGTCGAAATGATCATCGAGGAGGACGACTAACATGGCGGACGAGCACCAGTTCATCGAGGACGGGCTCCGACGGAGCCAGATCAACGAGTTCTTCGAGGACGAGCTCGGTCGCGCCGGCTACGGCGGGATGGAGGTCGCGAAGACGCCCATGGGCACGCAGATCGTGCTCAAGGCCGAGAAGCCCGGTATGGTGATCGGCAAGGGCGGGAAGAACATCCGCAAGGTGACCACCGAACTCGAGGAGCGCTTCGACATGGACGATCCGCAGATCGACGTGCAGGAGGTCGACGAACCCGACCTCAACGCGAAGATCGTCGCGGACCGTCTGGCGAACGCACTCGAGCGCGGCTGGTACTTCCGCCGCGCGGGCCACACGACGATCGACCGGATCATGGACGCGGGCGCGCTGGGCGCCGAGATCGTTCTCTCCGGGAAGGTCACGGGTGCCCGCTCGCGCGTGGAGAAGTTCAACCGCGGGTACATCAAGCACAACGGCGAGCCCGCCGAGGAGGTCGTCGACGAGGGCCAGGGCGTCGCGGTCATGAAGCTCGGCACCATCGGCGTCACGGTGAAGATCATCCCGCCGGGCGCGACGCTGCCCGACGACTTCGAGATCGCCGAGGACGCCGACGCGCCCGAGGTCGAGCAGCAGGCCGAGGGTGGCGTCGAGGACCTCCTGGCCGACGTCGACGACGAAGCGGTTCCGGAGACGGACCCCGAGATCCCCGACGGCGAGCCGGAGTTCGACGACGAGGACGTCCCCGACGAGGAGGACGTCATCGACGAGGAGGTCGTCGAGGAAGTCATCGAGAGCGACGAGACCGCCGACGGCGACGCCGCGGAGACCGCCGAGCCGTCCGAGGAGGATGACGTCGAGCTCGACGACCTCGACGAGGACGTCGAGGCCGAGGCCGAGGATCTCGTCGCGGAGATGGAGGACGACGCCGACGATGAGGCGACCGACGAAGCCGACGCGGACGAGGAGGAGGAGTAACCGATGGCGATCCTTCACACCCAGGAGATCCGCGACATGACGGCCGCAGAACGCGAGGCCGAACTCGAGGAGCTCGAGACCGAACTCCTCAACGCGAAGGCCGTGCAGGCGGCCGGCGGCGCCCCGGACAACCCGGGGCGGGTCGGCGAGCTGAAGCGCACGATCGCCCGGATCAAGACGATCCAGGGCGAGGAAGGCGACCTCGCCGACGCAGACGAGTAACGACACGACACATGGCACTCACACCCGAGACGCTCACGCGACACGAACTCCGCGGCCTCCCCGTCAGGGTGGTCGCCGCCGCCAGCGACGCCCACGTCGGGCTCGCGGGCGTCGTCGTGTCCGAGAGCATGCGCACCCTCACGGTGCGTACCGCTCGGGGGGACAAACGGGTGCCGAAGGAGGGGACGACGTTCCGGTTCGTTCTCTCCACTGAGCGAACGGCTGGCGACGTGGGCCGTCGCCCAGCCGGGCCTAGTACGGACGCGCCTCGAAGCGGCGAGGCGTCGCCCGTCATAGATGAAGCCGCGGGGGACCGCAAGGCCCCCGGGTCCACGTTCGAACTTCCGTCGTCCGACTTCCCCACACTGGCCGGGAAGCGCGGGCAGTACGATACTACCGGGGTCACAGCCGGTCAGTCGGACGGTTGCGAGGACGCGGTCTCCGTTACGGTGGATGGGGCCAGACTGCTCTCACGACCCGCCTTCCGCACGGAACGTGCGGGTGATCACCAATGGCAATCGGACTGAACGTAACAGAACCGGAGGAGTCCTGCTCCGACGAGAACTGCCCGTTCCACGGATCGCTTTCCGTGCGCGGACAGACGCTCGAAGGAACAGTCGCCTCCACAGCGATGGACAAGACGGTCGTCGTCGAGCGCGAATACGACGTGTTCGTGCCGAAGTACGACCGGTACATGAAACGACGAAGCCGCGTGCCGGCACACGTCTCGCCCTGCCTCGACATCGAGGAGGGCGACGAGGTGCAGATCGCCGAGACGCGGCCGCTGTCGAAGACGAAGAGCCACGTCGTGGTCGAACAGCTCGACACGGACGGTGATGCCTGATGGAGGCCCTGAAGGCCGACGTCACGCAGGGCCTCGAAAAGGGCTCACTCATCACGTGCGCCGACAACACCGGCGCGCGTGAGCTGAAGGTCATCTCCGTGTCCGGCTACTCGGGCACGAAGAATCGCCACCCCAAAGCGGGCGTCGCCGACAAGGTCACCGTCTCGGTGACCAAGGGGACGCCGGAGATGCGGCGCCAGGTGCTGGAGGCCGTTATCGTCCGCCAGCGCAAGTCCATTCGTCGACCCGACGGCACCCGCGTGAAGTTCGCGGACAACGCCGCCGTCGTCATCGACGACATGGAGGAGCCGCGTGGGACCGAAATCAAGGGTCCCATCGCGCGAGAGGTCGCCGAACGCTTCGGGAGCATCGCATCAACCGCGACTCAGATCGTATGAGCGAACAACCGCACAAACAGCGCACCCGGACCCGAGACGCGCCGCTCCACGAGCGGCAGAAGTTCGTCCGCGCCACCCTCTCGGAGGAGCTCCGGGAGGAGTACGGCCAGCGGAACGTCCGCGTCAACGCGGGCGACACCGTCGAGGTCATGCGCGGCGACTTTGCGGGCGAGGAGGGCGAGGTGCTCGATGTGGACCTGCGGCTGTCGCAGATCCACGTCGAGGACGTCGTCGTCGAGAAGGCCGACGGGGAAGAGACCCCGCGTCCGCTCGACACCTCGAACGTTCGCGTCGTCGACTTGGACCTCGAGGACGACCGCCGGGAGGCGCGTCTGGAGTCCGACGAGGAGGCTGCATAACATGAGTAACCACCAGAAGCGACTGTCGGCCCCGAACTCGTGGCCGATCGAGCGGAAGGAAGAGACGTTCACCGTGAAGGCGGGCGCGGGCCCGCACGGCGAGTCAGGCGTTCCCCTGCTCATCGTCCTTCGGGACGTGCTGGGCTACGTCGACTCGCGCAAGGAGGCGCGCTACGCGCTCGATCACGGATCCGTGCTCGTCAACGGCAAGGCGGTCTCCGATGAGGCCCGCCCCGTCGGGATGTTCGACATCCTGGCCTTTGCCGAGCGCGAGGAGTACTACCGCGTGTTCCCCGGCGAGGGCGGTCGGCTCTCCCTCACCCCCATCGACGAGGAGGCCGCCTCCTCGCGGCTGGGGAAGGTCGCCGGCAAGACGCAGGTCGCCGGCGGCGACTTCCAGTACATGCTGCACGACGGGACGACCCTCGTCAGCGACGACGGGAGCTACGCCGGCGGCGACTCGCTGGTCGTCGACAACGAGACGAAAGACGTCGTCGCGCACTTCCCGTACGAGGAGGGCGCACTCGTCACCGCGGTCGCCGGCTCGCACGCCGGCGATATCGGCGAGATCTCGGACATCACCGTCACGGCCGGTTCCGGCGACAACGCCGTGACCGTCGAACAGGAAGACGGCGGCTTCGAGACGATCGAAGAGTACGTCGTCGTCATCGACGAGAACTTCACGGGTGATGACGAATGAGCGAGGCCGAAGCGGATATCCACGAGATGCGCGAACCACGTATCGAGAAGGTCGTCGTCCACATGGGCGTCGGTCAGGGTGGCCGCGAACTCGCTAACGGCGAGGAGATCCTCGAGGAGATCACCGGGCAGGACACGGTTCGAACGACGGCCAAGCGCGCGATCGCCGAGTTCGACATCCGTCCCGGTGACCCCATCGGGGCGAAGGTCACCCTGCGCGAGGAGGACGCCGACGAGTTCCTCGACACCGCGCTGGAGCTGGTCGATCTCTCGGCCTCGCAGTTCGACGACACGGGCAACTTCAGCTTCGGCGTCGCCGAACACACGGAGTTCCCGAGTCAAGAGTACGACCCGCAGATCGGCATCTACGGGCTCGACGTCACCGTGACGCTCACGCGTCCGGGCTACCGCGTCTCCCAGCGGAACAAGGTGACCCGGTCGATCCCGAGCAAGCACCGGATGACCGTCGAGGACGCCGTCACGTTCCTCGAACGCGAGTTCGACGTGGAGGTCACAGCATGAGCGACGCAGACACAGAATCCACAGGACCCGAAGAAACGGGCGAGCACGCAGCAAAGCGCACCGGCCAGGAGGTCGCGTGCCGACGCTGCGAGCGAAAACAGGGGCTCGTCGGCAAGTACGACATCAACCTCTGTCGCCAGTGTTTCCGCGAGGTCGCCCGGGACATGGGGTTCCGGAAGTACCGATAAACTATGGCAGGTAACGACCCACTCTCCGACGCCCTCGCCGGCCTCGACAACGCCGAGGACGTCGGCCATCTGGAATACACGGTCCAGCCCGCCTCGAACATCATCGGCTCCACGCTCGAAGTGCTGTACGACAACGGCTACGTCGACGGCTTCGAGTTCGTGGACGACGGCCGAGCGGGAACGTTCGAGGTCGAACTGAAAGGCGCCATCAACGAGTGCGGCGCCGTCAAGCCGCGCTACTCCGTGGCCGCGGACGGCTACGAGCGATGGGAGAAGCGATTCCTCCCCGCGCGTGACTACGGCGCACTCATCGTGACGACGAGTCACGGCGTCATGAGCCACTACGAGGCCCGCGAGGCGGGCATCGGTGGCCAGGTAATCGCATACGTCTACTGACAATGGCAGAACGAACAATCGAACTACCCGAGGACGTCTCCGCCGACCTCGACCACCTCGATCTCACGATCGAGGGGCCGAACGGCTCGGTGACGCGCCGCCTGTGGTACCCCGACGTCAGCGTCTCCACGGACGAGAACGCCGTCGTCATCGCGTACCCGGACGACGCTGACCGCCAGACGAACGCGACCGTCGGCACCTTCGCGAGCCACGTGGACAACATGGTCCACGGGGTCACCGAGGGGTGGGAGTACGAGATGGAAGTCTTCTACGCTCACTTCCCGATGGACGTGGACGTCGAGGGCGACGAGGTCGTCATCACGAACTTCCTCGGGGAGACGGCACCCCGCCGCGCGGCGATCCGCGGCGACACCGACGTACAGATCGACGGCGAGGAGCTCGTCTTGACCGGCCCGTCCAAGGAGGACGTCGGCCAGACGGCCGCCAGCATCGAACAGCTCACACGCGTGACCGACAAGGACACGCGCATCTTCCAGGACGGCGTGTACATCACGCGCAAACCCACGGGTGATGTCTAAATGAGCGACGACATCGAGAGCCTGGAGGACATCTCCGGCGTCGGCCCGTCGAAGGCCGACGCGCTCAGCGAGGCCGGCTACGAGACCGTCGAGGACGTGAAGGCCGCCTCACAGTCCGAACTCGCGGAGGTCGACGGCGTCGGGAACGCCCTCGCGGCCCGCATCAAGGCGGACGTTGGCGGGCTCGAGGTCGACGAAGAGGCCGACGCCGAGATCGAAGACGACGAGCCCGAGGCCGACGAGGAGGAGGCCGAGGACGTCGAGACCGAACTGCGCCCGCGCGGTCACGCGGACAAGACGCCCGAGCTCTCCGACGAGCGCGCCCGTGCGCTCGGCAAGAAGCTCCGCGAGGGCACGCCGCAGTTCAACCGCCAGGACTACCACAAGAAGAAGCGCATCCCGACCTCGTGGCGACGCCCGCGCGGCCAGCTGTCGAAGCAGCGCCGCAGCATGAAGGGCAAGGGCCCGAAAGTCGAGGCCGGCTTCCGCTCGCCGAAGGCGGCCCGCGGCCTGCACCCGAGCGGCTTCGAGGAGGTCCGCGTGTTCAACACGGACGACCTCGAGGGCGTCGACGGCGACACCCAGGCCGTGCGCATCGCGTCCACCGTCGGCGGACGCAAGCGCGAGGCCATCGAGGACGAGTGCGAGGACCGCGAGATCCGCGTCCTCAACCCGACCTACGTCGAAGTGGAGGTTGACCAATGAGCGACCTGGCAGCACAGCGCCGGCTCGCGGCCGATGAACTCGACATCGGCAAGAGCCGCGTGTGGCTCAACCCGGAGGCACAGGACGAACTCGCGGACGCGATCACGCGTGAGGACATCCGCGAGCAGATCGAACAGGGCAACATCCGCGAGAAGGACGCCAAGGGGAACTCGCGTGGCCGTGCCCGCGAGCGCGACGAGAAGCGCTCGTACGGCCACCGCACCGGCGCCGGGTCCCGCAAAGGGAAAGCCGGCGGCCGCCAGAACTCCAAGGACGAGTGGATTTCGCGGATCCGCGCCCAGCGCGCACGCCTCAAGACGCTCCGCGACGACGGCCCGCTGAACAGCACGCAGTACCGCGAGCTGTACAACAAGGCCTCGGGCGGCGCCTTCGAGGACGTGCGACGACTCGACTCGTACATCGTGAACAACTACGACGTAACACTGGAGGACGACTGATGGCGACCGGACCACGCTACAAGGTACCGATGCGTCGCCGCCGGGAAGTCCGGACGGATTACCACCAGAGGTTGCGCCTGCTGAAATCCGGCAAGCCGCGCCTCGTCGCGCGCCTGTCGAACAAGCACGTCAGGGCGCAGCTGGTTTCCCCCGGCCCCGATGGCGACATCACACACGCGGCCGCATCCAGCGAGGATCTCGCGGAGTACGGTTGGGAGGCCCCGACGGCCAATCTCCCCAGCGCGTACCTCACGGGCTATCTCGCGGGGCTGCGGGCGGTCGAGGACGGCCTCGATGAGGCCGTTCTCGACATCGGCCTGAACACCGCCACGCCCGGGAACAAGGCGTTCGCGGTGCAGGAAGGAGCGATCGACGCCGGGCTCGAGATCCCCCACAACGACAGCGTCCTCGCGGACTGGTCGCGCACCCGTGGCGAGCACATCGCCGCGTACGCCGAGCAGCTCGACGAGCCGCTGTACAGCGGGGCGTTCGACGCGGCGGACCTGCCCGAGCACTTCGACGAGCTTCGGGAGACCCTGACGGAGGAATTCGACAATGAGTAGAAACGGCGGATGGGAGCCGCGCACGCGGCTCGGCCGGAAGGTACAGGAGGGCGACATCACCTCGATGGAGCAGGCGCTCAACTCGGGGCTCCCGCTGAAGGAGCCGCAGTTGGTCGACCAGCTCATCCCCGATCTGGAGGACGAGGTGCTGGACATCAACATGGTCCAGCGCATGACCGACTCCGGGCGCCGGGTGAAGTTCCGCTGTGTCGTCGCTATCGGCAACAACGACGGCTATCTCGGCTACGCCGAGGGCCGCGACGACCAAGTCGGCGGCGCCATCGAGAAGGCCATCGAAGTGGCTAAGCTGAACATGATCAAGGTCGACCGCGGCTCGGGCTCGTGGGAGGACTCCGCCGGCGGAGTCAACTCCCTCACCCGGACGGCGAACGGGAAGGCCGGGTCCGTCGAGGTCGAGATCAAGCCCGCCCCGCAGGGACTGGGCCTCGCGGCGGCTCCGACCGTCCGCAACATCCTCGAACTCGCGGGCATCCAGGACGCCTGGACGTCCTCGAACGGGAACACGCGGACGACGGTCAACCTCGCGAAGGCGACGTTCAACGCCCTGCAGAACGCCTCGCAGGCGCGCACGCCCGACCGGGCGCGACGCGTCCAGCGCGAAGCGGAGGGTGAGCACTGATGCAGGCGGTCGTCCAGCTTCGCGGCGAGATCGACATGTCCGCCGCACAGCGCGACACCCTGAAGATGCTCAACGTCCACGCGATCAACCACTGCGCGCTGGTGCCCGAGGAGGACACCTACCGCGGGATGATCGCGAAGGTGAACGACTTCGTCGCGTTCGGCGAGCCCGACGTCGAGACGGTCGCGATGCTCATCGAGCGGCGCGGCGAGCCCGCCGAGGGCGACGCCGACGTCGACGACGAGTGGGTCGCCGACAACACGGACTACGACGATGTCGAGTCGCTGGCGGCTGCGCTGGTCGCCGAGGAGACGACGCTGCGCGAGGAGGGGCTGGCGCCGGTGCTGCGGCTGCACGCCCCCCGCGGCGGTCACGACGGCATCAAGCACGCCGTGAAGAACGGCGGCGCGCTCGGTCGTCACGACGACATCGACACGCTCCTGGAGGCGATGCGATAATGACGAGCAAGAAACGACGACAGCGCGGCTCGCGGACGCACGGCGGCGGCTCCCACAAGAACCGGCGTGGCGCCGGTCACCGGGGCGGCCGCGGCAACGCGGGACGCAAGAAACACGAGCGACAGCAGTACGGTCCGCTGGGCAAGTACGGCTTCAAGCGCCCGCAGGGCGTGCAAGACGAGGTCGTCGAGGTCTCCGTCCAGAAGCTCGACGAGGACGCCGCTCTGCTGGCGGCCGACGGTCTCGCCGAGGAGGAGGGCGACGGCTACGCCCTCGACGCTCGCGACGTGGCCGAGGACGGCCACGAGGTCGACGTGGTGAAGGTGCTTGGCGGCGGGCAGGTCCGCGGGGAACTGCACGTCGTCGCCGACGCGTTCACCGCCGATGCCCGCAGCCTCATCGAGGAGGCGGGCGGCTCCGCGGAGCTGACCGAGCGCGCCGAGCAGGCGCAAGCCGACGCCGAGGCGTCCGAGGAGCAGTCCGACGAAGACAGCGACGACGAGTAGTCGCCGACGGCTGACGCCGCAGTTCGCGGTTTCACTTCTTTGCGGTCGCGTCACGATGCACGGAGCACGGCCAACGGCTGCTCCGGACGCGACTGTGTGAGTGCGTCGCCGACGGTCGTCGCACCCGCCAACGACGGGTTGGCGGATCAGCCGGGAGCGGCCGCCGTCGGCGTCTCGCCGGGCGTTGCGCCCGCGGACCCAATCGAAGCGTTAAGGTGTGCCGGCCAACCAGGTGCACGATATATGGGTTGGAAAGAGACCGCGGAACCCGTACTCACGCGGATGCCGACGGTCGAGCGTCCGGAGGGGCACGTCCCCTTCAAGCGGAAGCTCGCCTGGACGGCCGGTATCCTCGTGATGTACTTCTTCCTCACGAACATCACGATGTTCGGGCTCGCGACGGGCGGGGCCGAAGGCGACTTCTACGGCCGATTCCGGTCGATCCTCGCGGGCTCGCAGGGGTCGATCCTACAGCTCGGTATCGGGCCGATCGTCACGGCGTCAATCGTCCTCCAGTTGCTCGGCGGCGCCGACCTGCTCGGCCTCGACACGGACGACCCCCGCGACCAGGTGCTGTACCAGGGGCTTCAGAAGCTGCTCGTCGTCGTGATGATCTGTCTGACGGGGCTGCCGATGGTGTTCGCCGGCAACTACCTGCCGGTTGACGGCCAGCTCGCGACCTCGCTGGGCATCGGGGCCGGCGGGATGCGAACGCTGCTGTTCGCGCAGATGTTCGTTGGCGGCGTCCTCATCCTGTTCATGGACGAGGTCATCTCCAAGTGGGGCGTCGGCTCCGGGATTGGCCTGTTCATTATTGCGGGCGTGAGCCAGCAACTCGTCGCCGGGCTGTTCGCCGTGCCCGCGCTGGGCACGCAAGTGACCGGCTTCTTCCCCGCGTGGTACGGCATCATCACCGGGAGCATCGAGCTTGACCCGTTCGTCCAGTCGCTGCTGTTCGACCCGGGGAACATCCTCGCGCTGTTCACGACGGTGCTCATCTTCGCGGTCGTCGTGTACACCGAGTCCGTTCGCGTCGAGATACCGCTGAGCCACGCCCGGGTGAAGGGCGCCCGCGGCCGCTTCCCCGTGAAGCTCATCTACGCGTCCGTCCTCCCGATGATCCTCGTTCGCGCGCTGCAGGCGAACATCCAGTTCCTCGGGCAGATCCTCAACAACTACGTGACCCTCCCGGCGATCGTCGGCGTCTACTCGCAGGGCCAGCCCGTGAGCGGGCTGTTCTACTACCTCGCACCGATCCAGCAGCGGGCCGACTGGATGTGGTTCTCCGGGGCGTTCACCGTGAGCGCCGAACCGTGGCAGATCATCATCCGGGTGCTCGTCGACCTCACGTTCATGATCATCGGCGGCGCCATCTTCGCGGTGTTCTGGGTGGAGACGACCGGCATGGGGCCGGAGTCGACCGCCAAGCAGATCCAGAACTCCGGGATGCAGATCCCCGGCTTCCGGAAGAACCCGCAGGTCATCGAGAAAGTGATGGAGCGGTACATCCCGCAGGTGACCGTCATCGGCGGCGCGCTCGTCGGCCTCCTGGCGGTCCTGGCGAACATGCTGGGCACGCTCGGCGGCGTCTCCGGCACGGGGCTACTGCTGACGGTTTCGATCACCTATAAGCTGTACGAGGAGATCGCCGAAGAGCAGCTCATGGAAATGCACCCCATGATGCGCCAGATGTTCGGCGACTGACAGGACACCGCGGATACCTCTCCGGCGACCGGCTCGATTTCTCGATCGTCACCGACTCGATGGAGTCGCTACGCGGACGTTCGGAGCCGTGACTCGGCCCCAGGGCGGTCGCGGTCACACACGACTCCGACGCGAGCGGACCCAGACGATCCCCCCCAGCAGTGTCCCCCGATCGCTTTCTCGATTCGGGCGCCCCACCTGTCTCGCATCCAGTCCGTCGCGACGAACGCGCGTGCTCCGAGAATTCGGACCAGACGACACCGGCTTCAGGCGAGCCGAGAGGGAGTTCGTCGAACAGTTCTCGAAGTAGCGTACCGCTACCAGGTGAGCCCCTCGTAGGTGATCCCGTCGCGCCGTTCGATCACCCGGCGTCCGTCGACGACGATCGGGCTCGCCATCGCGTCGAACTCGCCGTCGAGCGCCGCGAACTCGTCCCAGTCGGTCGCGACGACGGCGGCGTGCGCGTCGCTGAGTGCGGCCTGCGCGGATTCCGCGTAGTCGAGATCGGGGAAGTACTCGCGCATGTTCTCGGTCGCGACGGGGTCGTAGGCGGCGACGGTCGCGCCGCGCTCGCGCAGTCCGCGGATCACCTCGATCGCTCGGGAGTTCCGGACGTCGTCCGTTCCGGGTTTGAACGCGAGCCCGAGCACGGCGACGCGAGCGCCGTCGACGTCGAGGTGTGCATCGAGCAGCGAGAGGAGTCGTTCGGGCTGGCGGTCGTTCGTGCGGATGGCGCTCGCGAGCATCTCGGGCTCGTACCCGGCGTCGCGAGCGGCGGCGACGATCGCGTTCGTGTCCTTGGGGAAGCAACTGCCCCCCCAGCCGAGTCCGCTTCGAAGGAACTGCTCGCCGATTCGGTCGTCGAGGGCGATCGCGTCGGCGACCTCGTAGGCGTCGATATCGAACTCCTTGCAGATGTTCCCGATGTCGTTGATCAGCGAGATCTTCGCCGCGAGGAAGCCGTTGTTCGCGTACTTGATCATCTCCGCCGTTCGCGTGTCCGTCTCGACGACGGGCGTGTCGCTTCGGTCGATCAGCGGCTGGAACACCTCGCGCATGTCGGCGTGTGCGCGGTCGTCGTCGGCGCCGAGGACGATCTTATCCGGATCCAAGAAATCGCGGACCGCGGTTCCCTCGCGGAGGAACTCCGGGTTCATCCCCACGCCGAAGTCCTCGCCCGCGGTTTTGCCGGACTCCGATTCCAAGCGAGGCGTGAGTAGATCCTCGGTCGTTCCGGGAACGACGGTGCTCTTGACCACGACGGAGTGCCAGTCTGTCTTCTGTGCGAGTGTTGCACCGAGTCGTTCCGCGCCTGCCTCCATGATGGATCGGTCGATGCTCCCGTCGTCGTTCTGGGGCGTGGGGAGACACAGGAAGGTAACCTCGGTGTCTCGGACGGCGTCGTAGTCAGTCGTTGCTCGGAGGCGGCCGGTACCGGCCGGACCGGCGTGAGCCTCGATGAGGTCCGAGAGGCCGTCTTCGTGGATGGGTGCGTCGGCGTCGTTGATCGCGGCGACGACCGCCTCATCGATATCGACGTTGACGACCTCGTGACCGAGGTCCGCGAAGCAGGCGGCGATCGTGGTGCCCACGTACCCGCTCCCGATAATACTCATACGCATTAGGTGTCGGTTCGGTGGGCGAGTAATCAGCGTTTGGTTCACACCTGCGGCCGCCGCGTGGAATCGCTCCCGGTACCGCGATGGACAGGCGGTTTGGAGACTCATAACAATCCGTGTCGTTGCCCTCCGCGGTAGGTATGAAAGCCGTCGTTCTGGCCGCCGGCGAGGGGACGCGACTTCGGCCGCTCACCGAGGACAAGCCGAAGGGGATGGTCGAGATAGACGGGAAACCAATCTTGACACACTGTTTCGAACAGCTGGCGGAGCTGGGTGCCGAGGAGCTGGTGGTGGTGGTCGGCTATCGAAAACAGGACATCATCGACTACTACGAGGACGAGTTCGACGGGATTCCCATCACCTACTCGCACCAACGCGAGCAGCAGGGGCTGGCTCACGCCCTGCTCACCGTCGAGGAGTCCATCGACGACGACTTCATGCTCATGCTCGGCGACAACGTCTTCGACGCGAACCTCGAGGACGTCGTGCGTCGACAGCGCGAGGAACGAGCCGACGCCGCGTTCCTCGTCGAAGCGGTCGACTGGGAGGAGGCGAGTCGCTACGGCGTCTGTGACACCAACCAGTTCGGCGAGATCACCGACGTGGTCGAAAAGCCCGAGGACCCGCCGTCCAACCTGGTGATGACCGGGTTCTACACGTTCACGCCGGCCATCTTCCACGCGTGTCACCTCGTGCAGCCGTCGAATCGTGGGGAGTACGAGATCTCGGAGGCGATCGACCTACTGATCCAGAGCGGGCGGACGATCGATGCGATCGGGATCGACGGATGGCGGATCGACGTCGGGTACCCGGCGGATCGGGACGAGGCGGAGAAGCGATTGACCGGGGAGTCGTCGCCTGCAGTAGTGGAACAGAGCACAGGTGGGTCCTGATCGCCGCGACCGGCAGAACCGCCGCAGAATCAGCGGAGCTCAGTACCTGCGTTGACAGCGGTTGAGGTCGGTGTGTAGCGTACGAGACGGATTGAGTGCGCTGTGTCGTGGGTCACTCGCGATCGACGAAGCCAGTAGATTCTCGCCGTCTCGCGACGACACGCCCACACCGCAGATCACTCTCGTCTTCGATAATCAGAGCCACAGCGTCATATACTCGAATGTGGTATCCACTCGCATGCACGCGAGCGACGATCGTCCCCAACTCCGCGAGGCTGCCTCGCTCGAGGAGTTCCCCGAGTTCGGCCTCCGGTACCTCTTCGACGACGGGTCCGACCCGAGCTCGGTGACCGTCTACGACCCCGAGACGCTGGAGACGGCGTGGATCACCGTCGGCACCGACGCGGCCGTGTCGCTTGAGGACGTCCGCTAGACGGACTCACTCACGGCAGCGAGGGGAAGCGTTTACTCCGGTCGGGGCCCACCGACGTGATATGACTGACAGACACACCAGCGACGCGGCCGGCGACGAGACGCATCGGCCCCCCAGTCGGTGCGACCGCACACCAGCCGAGCGCGATACCGAGGGAGGTGACCGCCGGTGAGCGACCTGCTCTCGCGGGTCGTCGTCCCGGTGGCCTCCGAGGGGACGCGGCCGCCACGGCCGCCGCCATCGCCGCCCACGACGCCGAGGTGGGCGACGTGACCCTCGTGTACGTCGTCGAGAAGGCCGGCGGCGCCGTCGACAAGGCGGGCGTCGAACAGCGCGAGGCGGCCGCCGACGAGGCGTTCGACACCTTCGACGCCGCGCTGCCGGACGTGACGGCCGACCGCGAGATCGTCTACGCCACCGACGTGGTCGAGGGGATCCTCGCGGTCGCCGACGATGTCGACGCGACGGCGGTCGTGTTCACGCCCCGCGACGGGGGCCGGTTCATCCGAATGCTCACCGGCAGCGTGGCGCTCCGGCTGGTCACCGACGCCGACCGCCCCGTGGTGAGCCTCCCGCGGCCGGCCGACGAGGAACCCCGCGGCGAGGGAGCTGACGACGCCACAGAGGAGAGCGAATGAGCGGCGACGAGGAGCTCGCGAAGGACCTCGGCCCGCTCGCGGCGCTGACGATCGGCGTCGGGACGATGATCGGCGCGGGGATCTTCGTTCTCCCGGGCGTCGCGATCAGCGAGGCCGGGTCGTTCGCCGTGATCTCGTTCGTGCTCGGGGGCGCCATCGCGATCCTGACGGCCTTCTCCGCCTCGGAGTTGGGGACGGCGATGCCGGTGTCCGGCGGCGCGTACTACTACGTGAACCAGGCGCTTGGCCCGATGTTCGGCTCCGTCGCCGGCTGGGCCAACTGGATGGGGCTGGCGTTCGCCTCCGCGTTCTACATGGTCGGGTTCGGCGAGTACGTCGTCAACATCTCCGGCGGGTCGATCGGGATCCCGTTCGTCGGGATCGCGATCCCCGTCGGGGTGAAGGCCGTCGCGCTCACGGGCGCGGCGCTGTTCGTCCTCATCAACTACGTGGGCGCAAAGGAAACCGGACGTCTCCAGAACGTGATCGTCGTGCTCTTGGTGATCATCCTGACCGTGTTCACGATCGCGGGCACGCTCCGCGCGGATCCGGCGAACATCGCCGAGGGGACCGGCTTCGGGCCGATGCTCACGACGACCGGGCTCATCTTCGTCTCCTACCTCGGATTCGTCCAGATCACCTCCGTCGCAGAGGAGATCAAAGACCCCGGGAGGAACCTCCCGCGAGCCGTCATCGGCTCTGTCGTCATCGTGACCGTCATCTACGCGCTCGTGCTCATCGTGATGAGCGCCGCCGTCGAGCAGGGGTTCATCGCGAACATCCCGGACGGCCAGATCGCGGTCGTCGAGGTAGCGCGGATCGTCCTCGGCCCCGCAGGGGCGATCGCGATGCTAATCGGCGGGCTCCTCGCGACGGCCTCCTCGGCGAACGCCTCGATCCTCGCGTCCTCGCGGATCAACTTCGCGATGGGCCGGGACCGGCTCGTCTCTCCGAACCTCAACGAGATCCACCCCCGATTCGGGACGCCCTACCGCTCGATCGCCATGACGGGCGCGCTCATTCTCCTGTTCATCGTCCTCGCGGACGTGAATACGCTCGCGACGCTCGGGTCGGTGCTCCACCTCATCATCTACGCCCTCCTCAACGTCGCGCTGATCGTGTTCCGCGAGGCAGACGTCGAGGGGTACGAGCCGAGCTACACCGTCCCGCTGTATCCCGTCGTGCCGGTGCTCGGCGCGATCGTCTCGCTCGCGCTCATCGTCTTCATCGAGCCGACGGTCGTACTCATCGGCGGCGCGTTCGTCGCGTTCGCGCTGGTGTGGTACTTCGGATACGCCCGCTCGCGGACGGAAAGTGAGGGCGCGCTCGCGGAGTACGTCCGCTCGAAGTCCGAGGAGATGCCCGACGCCGCCGTCGGTGCGGCGGACGCGGTCGCTCCCGACGGCGGGGAGTACCGCGTGCTGGTGCCGCTGGCGAACCCCGCAACCGAGGGGACGCTCATCGAACTCGCGGCCAACATCGCCCGCGAGCGCGGCGGTACCGTCGAAGCGGTCCACATCGTCTCGGTGCCCGACCAGACCTCCCTGGCGCACGCCGCCGAGCACGTCCCCTCCTTCGACGACACGAACGACGAGATCCTCGAACGCGCCCGCCTCGACGCCGAGGATCTGGGCGTCCCCGTCGAGACCACGACGGTCGTCTCCCACCAGTCGTTCGCGGAAGTGTTCGACGTGGCGGACAGCCACAACGCGGACCTCGTCGTGATGGGCTGGGGGCCGGAGGGCCACGGCGCCCCCGGCCGTGTCGAGGGTCGGATGGACGAGCTCACCCAAAACCTCCCGTGTGACTTCCTCGTGCTCAAGGACCGCGGCTTCGACCCAGAGCGCGTGCTCGTCCCCACCGCTGGCGGCCCGGACTCTGACCTGTCCGCGGAGATCGCCGTCGCCCTGCGGAACTCCTTCGGTTCGGAGATCCGACTGCTTCACGTCGCCGACGACGTTGGCGACGGGAAGGAGTTCCTAGCGGGGTGGGCGAACGATCACGGCCTCGGTGACGCCGAACTCCTGGTCGAGTCGGGCGACGTCGAGGCGGCCATCGAGCACCACGCCGCCGACAGCTCGCTCGTGGTCATCGGCGCCACCGAGCGCGGCATGCTCTCGCGACTGATCAACGGGGCGCTCGCGCTCGATGTCGTCAACGACGTGGACTGCTCGGTCCTCTTGGCCGAGCGACCGACCGGCCGGAGTCTGCGCGACCGGCTGTTCGGTCGATAACGTCCGCGCGGTCACCCCGACACCCGCCACACCGTCTCGACTGTCCGGCGCCTTCGTTCACGCCCGCCGGTCCCGGCAACTCGACCGCCTAACCGCAGGTACTTGCCGCACGGCTTAGAGATCGGACCCATGTCCGAAGACGCGCCGAACGCGCGAGCGCCGCCTCCGGAGACGCCACGCAGACCGGTCGCAGACGAGCTCCACGGCGAGTCGATCACGGATCCGTACCGCTGGCTGGAGGGCGACGACGGCGAGGTCCGGGAGTGGACCGACGCACAGAACCGGTACGCGGCGGCGCTCCTCGACACTCCGCACCGCGAGGCGCTCGCCGAGCGGTTCGAGTCGCTCGGGCGCGTCGACCAGTACGGCGCGGTTACGCCCGCCGGCGATCGCCTGTTCCAAGAGGTGAAGCGCCCCGACGACGAGCAGCCAGTCCTGTACGCCTACGACGACCACGCCGCCGTCGGCACCGACGAGGGGACCGTCCTGGTCGACCCCAACGAGTGGGCCGGCGACGGAACCGTCTCCGTGGACTGGTTCGTTCCCGGCCCCGAGGGGGAGTACGTCGCGTACGGCGTCGCCGAAGGCGGCGACGAGCAGTACGACATCAGGATCGTCGACGCCGCCACCGCAGCCGTCGTCGAGACGGTCGAGGACGCCGGACGCACCCAGGCGGACGGCTTCGCGTGGGTAGCGCAGGTCGCGGACGCGGTCTCCGCTGACGCCGATCCTCGCGGCTTCTACTACGTTACGACGGGCGCCGCTGGCGGCGATGGCGATGCCGGCGGCGACGCCGACGGAGCCGCGATGGACGACGGGGCGGATGGCGACAACGCAGCCGACGGTCAACTCGACAAGACGATCCGGTACCACGAGTTCGGCTCGCACACGGCCCCCGTCGAGGATCACGTCGTCGCGACCGATATCGGCGAGACGACGTGGCCGACGCTCGCCACCGACGGCGACGCGCTCGTGGCCGGCTACGTCGAGGGGTGGGAGCGGTCGGACGTGTACGGCTACCGCGGGGACCCGACGGAGGCCGAACTGCGATCGGTTCTCACAGACTATGACGCCGTATTCGAGCCGACGGTCGACGGCGACCGCGACCGCCTGTTGCTAGCGACCGATCACGACGCCGACTATGCGCGCGTGATCGCGACACCGCTGAGCGACGCGCTCGCGGGAGATGCGGAGACCCCGGAAGCGTACGACGAACTGGTCCCGGAGACGGACGCCGTCCTCCGCGGTATCGAGCGCGCGGGGGGCCGACTGATCGCGCACTACCACCGCGACGCCAGCTCCGAACTCGCGATCCTCGACGCCGACGGCCAGCGAGAGCGGACGGTCGATCTCCCGGCGTTCCCGACGGCCGCGGGGATCCACGGCGCGAGCGACGACGCCGAGGCGTACCTCACGGTGCAGTCGTTCGCCGAGCCGCCCGCCGTCCGCCGCGTCGACCTCGACGACGGGACGACAGCGACGCTGTGCCGGCAGTCCACGGCGGTCGAGTTCGACATCGAGGTGAGCCAAGAGTGGTTCGAGTCGGCCGACGGCACCGACGTGCCGGCGTTCGTCGTCCGTCGGAGCGACGTGGATCCCGACGGCGACAACCCCGCGCTGCTCACCGGCTACGGTGGCTTCCGGGTGAACCGGACGCCGACGTTCGACCGGTTCCGGCTGCCGTTCCTCGCCGCCGGCGGCGTGTTCGTGCTCGCGACGCTCCGCGGGGGGACCGAGTACGGCGAGCCGTGGCACGAGGCCGGGCGTCGGGAGCACAAGCAGCGCGTGTTCGACGACGCGCTCGCGGTCGCCGACGGCATCGCCGAGACCGGCTGGGCCGATCCCGACCGTATCGGCGTTGTCGGCGGCTCCAACGGCGGGCTGCTGGTCGGTGCGCTGCTCACCCAGCGGCCCGAGCGGTGGGCGGTCGCGCTGTGTCACGTGCCGCTGCTCGACATGCTGCGGTTCCACCGCTTCCTGCTCGGGGCGTCGTGGACGACCGAGTACGGCCACCCCGAGGAGGACCCGGAGGCGTTCGCGTACATCCGCGAGTACTCGCCGTACCACAACGCCCCCGAGGCCGACTACCCCGCGACGATGTTCACGACGGCGCTGGGCGACACCCGCGTGCACCCGAGCCACGCGCGCAAGATGACCGCGCTCGTGCAGGAACGGAACACCGGCGGGGAGCCGGTGATCCTCCGCGTCGAGGACGACGCGGGCCACGGCGTCGGCAAGCCAACGTCGATGCAGGTGCGCGAGAACAGCGAGCGGTGGGGGTTCGTGTTCGAGCGGTTGGGGATGGACGTACCGAGATCGAATTAATCCTCGCGGTCGACTGCACCTTCGGTGAGTTCGTGGTCGATCACGTTGAGGCTCCCGTCGACGGTTACGGTCAGTTCGTCGCCCTCGAGTTCATACGTTAATTCTAAGCGCCACGGATCGTCACTCAAAACACGTTCCGTGTACTCGAACGGCTCTCCCCACGGCGGCTCTCTCCACGGGTCGTGTCCGCGGGTAGCGAGGAATGATGAGATGATGGTGTTGAACCGTGCTTTCCCGCCTATTGTCCCGTACATGAACCACGCGCAGTCGTCGCAGGCTACGTGTGAAACGATGTCTTCCTGCTGCATTCCGTTTTCAGCCCAATACCCCTCGGGCATCTCAAACGACCATGTCACGTTTCCGGTGCAGTACGGACAAACGCCGCGCACCATTGAAGACTCGTCGCGTGTTATCCGCCGAGCGGCCGCGGTGACGAGAGTATCCGGGTCCGCTACATCGAAACTTCTCGGCGAAACGGGATAATATTGGATCGACTCGTCACACTCATTGCACTCAGCATGGAACCGCCCGTTCTCGTACCACGCCTCGATGACTCCCCCACAGTGACACTCATCGGCGCTGTGGAGATCGAACGGGGCGACTTCCGTCGACGGTAGCTGTTGTTGAGCCACGATCGCCTGATACGCCCGGATCCCCGCCAGCGTCAGCGCGTACCCGTCCTCCCGGTCCTCGACGAACTCCTCGACGAGCTTCTTCAGGTGGTAGTTGAAGTGGCCGTTGTCCTCGATACCCGTCGCTTCCTGTAACTCCGAGAACGAGAGCGTCGCGTACCCGCCCTCGCCGCTGGCCTCCCCGAGCGCCGAGATGATCCCCAACCGCGTCTCGTTCGCCAACAACTCGAACGTCCGCCGCGACGACTCGTCGACACCCATCGAGCCCTACTGCCACACGGGGACAGATACGTGTTCCGTTCGTCATATCAGATCAAGTGAGTGTATTCCGATTCACCTGTTATCGGCCGCCTCACACGTAGTGAACGGATTTTCACCAAGCGGTTAAGTCGGTGTACGGTGATCGATACATTGCGTTGGGAACGGAGGGACTACAGTGCCTCTGACATGGACTCCCATCCCTCCGCACCCAGCCGTCCCGTTTTGCGACCCCATCGGTTCGCAGTCCCGCCCGGAACCAGTAAGTCGGCCGCGGGTGTAGCCGACGGTATGACCACCGATGAGTCGACGCTCGCGGGCGAACTGCGAGCCGACGGCATCGACGTCGCCGACGTGCGTGTCTCACCGGAGCGCGTCGCCGTGGCCTACACGACGACGCTGCCGGGGGAACGCCCCGCCCACGGCGAGATGGGCCGCGTCTGTAACACGATGATCGACCTCGTCGAGGCGGGCGAGATCGAGCCGCGGCGCGTGGAGGCCACCTCGCTGCGATTCGAGGGGAACGTGCAGGCGACGTGGCACGTCGAGGCGGACTGGCTCGCGGCGGTGACGAGCTACCGGATCTCCGAGGAGGAGTTCTCCGCGCGCGTACTCGACACCGTGGAGACGGATCCCGACCTCGACGCGGACGCCGACGGTCCGCACGCGTTCGCTGACGGCGACGGTACCGACGTCCCCGCCGCCGAGAACACCGACGCCGACGCCGCCGACGATGACGCCCGCAACGCCGACGGGCACGACGAGCAGGCCGAGGCGACGGGCGACGGAGGCGGGCGGTGAGCGCACCGACGGCGACCCCCGACCGGCCGCCGGCGCGGCGCGTGCGCGACGAGCGCCCCTCCCGCGAGCGGTTCGCCACCAGACGGCTCACGTTCTCGGTCGAGGGCGACGACTGCGCCGGGACGCTGTACCGCCCGCGCGACGCGGACGACCCCGAGACGGTCGTGCTCGGGCACGGCTTCGCCGCGGAGGCGGCGTTCGGGCTCGACCGGGTGGCCGAACACCTCGCGGACGCGGGGTACGCGGCGTTCACCTTCGACTACCGCGGCTTCGGCCCCTCCGAGGGCGAGCCACTGGTGCTCCCGAGTCGCCAGATCGCCGACTGGGAGGCCGCGATCGACCGCGTCCGCGGGATCGAGGACCTCGGCGACGGGATCGCGCTGTGGGGCGCCTCGCTGGCGGGCGGTCACGTCGTCAGCGTCGCCGCCGACCGCTACGACGTGGATGCGGTCGTCGCCCGCACGCCGTTCGCCGACGGGCGGTCGCTACTGCGGAGTAAATCCCTGCGGTATCTCCTGCGCGCGACCGCGGCGGGGCTGCGCGACCGCTTCGCTGGGCTCGTCGGCAGACAGCACGAGGTGAAGGTGTACGGCCGCCCGGGTGAGTTCGCGGCGCTGAACGAGCCCGGCGCGCTCGACGGCTACGCGGCGTTGATCCCGCGCGACTCGACGTGGCAAAACGGGACCCGCGCGCGGACGCTGCTGGCGCTCCCCCGCTACCGGCCGGTCGCCGACGCGTCGGCGGTGACGTGTCCGTCGCTCGTCGTCGCCGGGACGAACGACGAGGTGGTGCCGTACGGTATCGCCGAGGGACTCGCGGCCGACCTCCCGGAGTCGTCGCTGGTGGCGCTCCCGATGGGTCACTGGGACCACTACGACGAGCGGTTCGTCGAGGTGTTGGCTCACGAGGTGGCGTTCCTCGACGAGAACCTGCGGTCGCGGGGCCGGTAACGCGCGCGGCCCTATCGTGACGATAGTGCGTATTTAAGTAGTCAGTGCGCGTTATCTGAGTATGGTTAATAGAATACTCGCCCTCGCAGTCGCATCGCTCCTCGTCACGTCCGCCGCGGTCGCACCGGTCGCCGCGCAGTCGGACCGCCCGTCGTGGTCCGGCGAGGTGTTCACACAGTTAGAGACCGGCTTCGCCCTGTACAACGACGCGAGCGGCGAGCTCGACCTTGGTCCGCTCACGAGCCAGGTCGAGAACAAGCGCATCAACCTCTACGTGAGCGACGCCGGAGAAACCGCCGTCTACTCGTTCCGGATCACCGGCGACGGGGAGATCCTCGACCTCCGCGAGTCGTCACACGACGGCGCGACTCTCCGGATGGAGACCGACCGCGCGACGATCGCACACATCGCCGACGCCGACAGCGGCGACCAGGCGCTGGCCCGCTTCGAAACCGCGGCAACGAACGGTGACATCGTTCTCAAAGGCGAGCAGGGGGACGTCGTCGCTCAGGTCACCTGGTTCGTCCTGAACGCACTCAAGGGTCTGCTGTTGTGACCGGGTGATCCGCCGACCGGGCGGTTGACTCCGGCGACCGTTGGTCGCGGCCGATACCGCGCCCACGGGTAGCTTTTCACCGCGGCAGGGTAGAGGGAAGGTATGACCGTCAGCGACGTGGTCGAGCTGGAGGGCCACATCATCGACTCCGGCCTCATGGAGCGCGCGTTCACCGTCGTGATGGACCTCGGCGGCGAGTTCGACATCGAGGAGTTCGAGGTCGGAACGACCAAGACCGCCGAGTCGTACTGCCGGATGCGCGTCATCGCAGACGACGAGGCGACGCTGCACCCCATTCTTCACGAGTTGCACCAGTCGGGCGCGACGCTCGCCTCGCCGACGGACGCGACGCTGACGCCCGCGCCCGCGGACAACGTCGTTCCCGACGGCTTCTACTCGACGACGAACCACCCGACCGACGTGCGGGTCGACGGCGAGTGGGTCGGCGTCGACAACATCGAGATGGACTGCGCGGTCGTCGTGGAGGGCGTCGAGCGCAGTGACGACGGCTCCGTCGGCGTCCCCGACCGCGCCGATGTGACCGCCGAAACAAAGGTGCTTAACGGCATCGACGCGGGCGATCTCGTCGTCACCGGCGACGCCGGTATCCGGGTGAAGCCGCCCGAACGGCCCCGGGACTCCTCGGGACCGTTCGGCTTCATGCAGGGCGGCGTCTCCGCCGAGCGCCCCTCGCGGTCGCTCATTCGCGACATCGCCGAAGCGATCGCCGAGACGAAGGCCCAGGGCGGGCGCGTGCTGTGTGTCGCCGGCCCGGCGGTCATCCACTCGGGCGGCGGTCCCGGCCTCGCGCGACTCGTGCGCGAGGGGTACGTCGACGCCATCTCCGCGGGCAACGGCTTCGCCGTCCACGACATGGAGCGCTCCATGTACGGAACGAGCCTCGGGATGGACGTGGAGACGATGGAACACCCGCGAAAGGGACACAAACACCATATTTACACGATCAGCGAGGTGATCCGCGCGGGCGGCATCGAGGCCGCCGTCGAGGAGGGGCTGATCACCGAGGGCATCATGTACGAGTGCGTCACTAACGACCGCGACTTCGTGCTCGCGGGCTCGATCCGCGACGACGGACCGCTCCCGGACACGATCACCGACGCCGTCGAGGCGCAAAACGCCATCCGCGAGCAGGCGCGGGAGGCCGACCTCGTGCTCATGCTCTCTACGCTGTTGCACTCGGTGGCGGTGGGCAACTGCCTCTCGTCGACGACGCGGACCGTCTGCGTCGATATCAACCCCGCGACGGTCACGCAGTTGCTCGACCGCGGCTCCGCGCAGGCGGTCGGGATGGTCACCGACGTTGGAACGTTCGTGCCGATGCTCGCCGAGGAACTGCTGGAGTAGGCGGCGAGGAACGACCCCTCGAACCCACGCCGTGGGAACCGACAGGGGTGCTAATACATATCCGGACTGACATACGAGTATGCCTGAGGAGCAACTGTTCAAGACCGCGGGATCGCGAACGAGAGCGGAGATCGCCGAGCGACTCGTGGCCGCGGCCGAAGCGATCGAAGCGGGAACCGTTCACCTGGAGGGACCCGAGACGCAACGGGAGGTCACCATTCCAGAGAATCCGGCGTTCGAGGTCGAGCTCGAACGCCTCACGGACTCGGAGACCGGGGAACAGCGGTACGAACTCGAGTACGAGATCAGGTGGACTGTGTAGGGCCGCCGGCGTCGCTGGACCGCTCGTCTTCGAGCAGTCCGAACCGTCTGATATCGACGTATTCGCCATCGACGAACGCCTCCTCGCGGTGGCGGCCTTCCTCGGTGAAGCCGACCTTCTCCAGCACCCGCGCCGACGCGGGGTTCGTCTCGTAGACGTTCGCGTACACCTTGTGGAGCCGGCGCGTCTCGAAGGCGTGCCCGCACAGCTCGCGGGCGGCGTCGGTGGCGTAGCCGTTGCCCCAGCTGTCGGGCGCGAACTGGTAGCCGAGTTCCACGCTGCCGAACGCCTCGTCGGGCGCGTTCAACCCGGCGATGCCGACGGGGTCGCCGTCGACACACGCGAGCAGGTGAACGCCGCCGTCGTCGGCGGTCGACTCGATCCACTCCCGCTCGTCCGCCTCGCTGATCGGCGTCGTCATCGCCGTCCCCGCGCGGACCCGCGGATCGTTGACCAGGCCGGCCAGGAAGTCGGCGTCCTCCTCTTCGACCGTCCGCAACTCGACCGCCTCGCCGCGACGGAACACGGGACCGGGCATACCACGGACGTCCCCGCGGCGGCGCTTCAATCGATCGGCGGTGTGTGAAACGACGCCACGGACGACAAATCGACCCTACACGGTCTCGCGTGGGACCACGCGCAGCGGCCGGTTCGATTCGAGGAGGAGGTCCTGTGCGACGCTGCCGAACACCACTTTCGCGGTCGGGGACCGCTTCCTGATGCCGATGACGAGCTCGTCGGCGTTCACCTCCTCGGCGTACGCGAGCACGTCCGTCCCGGGGTCGTTCCCGCGCACGAACTGGTGTGTCGTCACGGTCGCGTCGGCGACGTCTTCGAACGCGTCCGCCACGGCGTCGAGCGCGCCTTCCCCGTCCCTGATCGCCTCGGAACTCGTCTGGTCGCCGCCGACGTGCGAGTTGATCGCGTGGACCTCGTCGCCGGGTGCGAGTCGGTCGCGGAGGTACTCACACAGCACCTCGCTGGTCCGAGCCGAGTTCGTCGCAAGGACGTACAACATGCGAGATGCGGCGAGCGCACGGGTCATAACCCTATCGACGAGCGCGCCACCCGGCGGGGCGCTCGCTGTGCGACGGCCAGCGAACTCCTCACTCAGCGGCGGCGACCGGGACCACTCGCATCGGCACGTCGGCGTCCGTCAGGAGGTCCTGTGCGACGCTGCCGAAGAGCACCGTCCCGATCGCCGACCGCTTCCGGATGGCGAACACCAACTCGTCGGCCTCGCGGCGGTCCACAAACCGGAGTACGTCGGTCGCCGGGTCGTTGCCGCGCACGAACTGGTGTGTCTCGACGGTCGTGACCGTCGAGAGTCGGTCGTTCACGACCGCGAGCGCGTCGCGTCCGCGGTCCAGTTCCGCACTGGTCGTGTGGTCGCCGCCGCGCTGGGAGTTGAGCGCGTGGAGGACGTCGTCGGCGTCGAGCCGAGGCCTCAGGTAGTCGCACATCGCCGCACTCCGGCCGGTCGAGTTCGTCGCGAGTACGTACAGCATACCGCCGAATTCGCCGTGTGTGGGCATACCTGTGTCCTCGATTCCGACGCGGTGAGGACCCACCAGCGTCGAGCCCTGCCGACGCGGGAGCGTCGAGACGCAGCACAAAGGGTTTACCACGGGATTGTGCAGTGCCGGTTGCATGACACGAGAACGACGGCTGACCGCGGGCGCGGTCGCCGTCCTGCTCGTCGCCCTCCTCGGGGTCGCCGTGGGTCCCGGCGTCCTCGCAGACCCGTCCGCGGACGGCCCCGTCCGTCCGGGACACGTCAGGATCGCCGAGTCGCCGGCGATCGCCCCCGGAGAGGTCGACGGCGCGACGGCGACGCTGACGCTGCACACCCGCATCGGTCACGCGGGCAATCCCACGGACAACGTCTCCGTGCGCTTTCGGGCGTACGACGCCGAGTCCGGACTGTTGACCACTGAACAGACGGTCGAGTTGGACGAACTGACCGGCGACCGGAGCGTCCCGGTGAACGCGACGATCGAGGTGCCCCGCGAGGGCGGCTACGTGATCGAGACGGTCGTCTTCCGCGAGGGACAGGTCGTCGACCGCGACCGGACGCAGGTCTCCGGGCTGGAGGCGCTTGGCACGGAGGTGCGATTCACCGAGAGCGAGGCCGTGCCGCCGCTGTCGGTGTCGGTCGCCTCAGTCGATGAGGCTGCGAACCGCACCACCCTGTCGGTCGCGGCGTCGCTGACGAACGGCGGTTCGGAGGCGAGTGACGACCTGCGCGTCGAGGTCATCGTCCGGCAGGCGGAGTCCAACCTCGTCGCCGGTCGCGAGTCGACGACCGTGGGCGACATCGCGGCCGGCCGCACCGCCGACGCGACGGCCGAGGTGACCGTGCCGAGCGACTACAACTACTACGTCGACGCCGCGGTGTACCGCGACGGCGTCCTCGTCGACACCGCCCGCTCGGTGGCGAACCTCGACCCGACCGAGACCATCTCCGCCAACGAGACCACCCGCGACGTGGAGTTCGAGGTCGGCGACTTCACCGGCGGCGACGGCGGAGCCGACGATAGAGCGACCGAGGCGGCGGCCCGAACGGAGACCTCGACGGCGACGCCCGGGTTCGGCCCGGCGCTCGCGGTCGTGGCACTGCTCGGCGCCGCGCTGTTTGCACGGAGGCGACACCGACGATGACAGAGCATACAGAGCACACCGACGAACCCGACGACGTCGATGACAGCGACCGGATGACGACCGAATCGAGCGGACGCGAGCGACAGCCGACGGCGAGCGGCGCCGCGGCCGAGCAGGCCGGCGGCGCCGCTGACGGGCGTCGCTCTCGCGACATCGTCCGCTACGTGAACTACCTCGTGCTCATCGGGCTCGTCCTGCTCGCGCTCGTCGCGGGTATCCAGTTCTACGGCGCCGTCTCGCGGACGATCAACCAGTGGGTCACCGCGGAGTACCGCTCGCTGTTCCACGGAGCGTTCAACCTCGCCGTGTTGCTGATCGCGGCGGCGGGCATCTCCTGGCAGATCCGGCGCGTCACGTCGTAACCCGGCGCCCCGGTTCGGAGTTCCGTGCCGTTCAGACGATCGCCAGCCAGCCGACGAACACCGCCAAGCCGCCGAGCGCGGTGCTCGCGACCGCGTGGACGCGGAGGCGGTCCAAGAGCGTGTGCGCGTCGCCCTCGTGGCTCAGCGACTCGTGGACCTCGCTGCCGATCTCACACTCAGGCAGGAAGTCCATCGCGACGTGGAGGAACACGCCCGTCGCGAAGCCGAAGGCGACCCCGCGGATCGCCTCCGAGGCGGGCAACGCGAGCAGCGACGAGCCGATCGCGGCGACGCCGACGCCAGACGCAGGCAAGAGGATCGCAACCCAGTCGCCGCCGCGACCGGAGAACCGACGGACCGCGGCGTAGCCGGCGGGCCCCTTGTGCGAGATGATCGACAGCCCGAGGAGGAGGCCGAGATCCGGCATGTTGCCGTAGATGATGCCGATGATGGCGCCCGCGCTCACCGCGTGGGCGGTCAGCTCCGCCAGCGACCGGTCCAGCGGCAGATCCATATGCGAAAGCCGGTGGCCGAGCGTGTGTGCGCCGTAGCCGACGAGTAACCCGAGCGCGACGCCGAATCCGCCGTACGCGGCGTGTTGACCGATCGCCTGCGGGAGGAGGAACACCGCCGCGCTGGTGATCATCGCGCCGGCCGCGAGCCCGTACCCCCAGACGAGCGTCCCGGCGTGGGTGTCGGCCGTCCGCGCGCCGACCCAGCCGGCAAGCGCCATCGCCGCGAACGCGATCCACGCGATGCTGAATAGCTTCGTCCGCCCCGTCGCGAGCGCGTACGCCGTCGCGGCCGCCAGCGCCCCCGTGCTCGCGGCGGCGATCAGGCGGGTTCGGGTCACGCGGCGTCCCCCGACGTCGCCGGCGGTCTCCTCGATCATATTACTAACTCGACTGTTGCCGTTAATAACGACACCGATCGGAGAAAGGGCCCGCGACGACGCGCCTCGAACGCCGGGACAACCGGGACGGAGGACCGATTCGACTCAGGGTCGAACCGTCCGACTGACCCATCCGGAGGCGCCGCTGGGGAACGGGTCGCGCTCGGCCGAAGGCTGGACGGTGCCGTCCGCCTCGATCGCGCGGACGATCACCTCGTGTTCCCCGGTCGCTTGGTACTCGTACCGCCATCCGCGCCAGGCGTCCGCGGCCGCGCCGCCGACGGCGTCGGGGTCCTCGGGGTCGGCGTCGGCGGGCGTCGCGCCCGGAAGGCGGTCGGTGAGGTCCGCCTCGCTCCAGGTGTCGCCGCCGTCGGTCGACACCTCGACCGCCGAGACGCCCCGGGTGCCGGCGTACGCGTGGCCGCCCACGGAAACCCCGCCGTCGTCGGTCTCGACGTGGTGGAGCTTCGCGACCGTCGACACGGGCCCGGTGCCGTGCCAGCCGCGCTCCTCCCAGTAGCCGGTGGCCTCCTCCTCGAGGATCTCGATCTCGGTGATCCACTTCACGTTGATCTCCCCCCAATGTCCCGGGATCAGCGCCCGAACCGGCGCGCCGTGGCCCCTGGGGAGCCGGCGCCCGTTCATCCGGTAGGCGAGGAAGCCGTCCTTTAGCGCCGACAGCGGGAACTCCTGGTAGTAGTCGTCAGCGGCGCGCACCATGACACAGCAGCCGTCCGGCTGGACGCCGGCCTCCTTGAGCAGGTCGGCGACGGGGATCCCCGTCCACACCGCGGTGTCGAGTTTCCGGCCGTTCAGCTTGTCGCCGACGCACCGGAGCGTGACGAAGCGGTGGGCCGCCGGCCGTGACTCGACGGCGTCGAGGTCCACCTCGACCTCCTCGTCGACGGCGCCGGTGAGACGCAGCGACCACGTCTGGGGGTTGACTCGGGGGTCGGCGGCGTTCTTGTCCACCACGTAGAACGACTCCGAGACGAGGGGTTCCGCGCCCGAAAGGTCGAACGAGCGCTCTGTTGCCGTGTCGAGCAGCCGCTCGACGAGCGGGTCCCGTTCGACCGGTTCGCGCTGCTCGCTCCCGGTCGTTCCGCCCCCGATCGCACGCGCGAGCGGTCCCGCCCCCGCCAGCCCCACCGCCGCCGCCGCGACGCCGGCCGAGCGCACCACCCCGCGCCGGACACGGTCCACGTCACCCGGCGGCGGGGGCCCCGCGAGTCCGACGACCGCGGCACCGAACGCGCCTCCGACGACGGCCGCGACCGGCGCGACCGACAGGAGGAACACCGCAAGCCCCTGAAGCGCGCCGGCGAGGAACACGACCTCCGCCCGTTGCCTGTCGCCGACCCGGCCGATCCGGTCGGCGATCGCCGCGAGACCCGCGAACAGCGCCACCGCGAGCCCCGCCGACCCCGCGACGAGCAGCGGCTGGGACGTGCTCCCGAGCCCCTGGATCCCGGCGGCCAACACCGCGTCTGGGAGCGCGAGCAGCACGGTCTGGGCGATCGCGACGACGACCCAGCGAGGGGAGAAGCCGACGACGAGGAACGTGCCCGCCGTGACCGCGACGCCCGAGGCGGTGGCGACTGCGGTCTTCCGAGCGAAACGGGCGCGCGTGGGATGCATTCGTAGATCCCAAGGCTCCCAGCGGTAAATGCGTGCGGCCCAGCGCAAGCCGGGTCGAGCGGCGGCGTCCTCACGAGCGCCTGCGACGCGCGCGAGCACCAGGTCCGAACCGCTTTGTCGCCGGGGCACGACGCCCGGGGTATGAGCGACAGCGCGGAATCGACGAAGCGGACGCGACCGTGTCCCTACTGCGGGGCGTCGATGGTCCACCGTCACTGCGAGTACGTCTGTCCCCAGCACGGCGTCGTCTTCGACTGCGCAGATCCGTTCTACGGGTGAGCGAGTCGCCTGCGGCGGGTCCGCGTGAACGACGATAACCCGCAGACCCGAACGGGCACCAACTGTTATGGTGTCGGCCGCCGTACGGATTTGCACTCAAATGCGAAGACGGGATAGTGCTACCAGCGCGCAGGCCGCGCCGGGGCGACGATGGTAGACGACGACCAGATCGCCCGCAGCAAGCGCATCCAACAGCGCACGGGGAAAACCTTCCACTTCGCGACCCGAGTGCTCCCCGAGCGCGTGCGCGAGCCGACCTACGTGCTGTACGCGTTCTTCCGCGTTGCCGACGAGGTCGTCGACGGCGCAGAGACGGCCCCGCCGGACGAACAACGCCGCGAACTCGACCACCTCCGCGAGGCAGCGCTCGGCCGCGAGGAGACGGACGACCCCGTCCTCTCGGCGTTCGCCGAGCTGTGCGAGGAACACAGCATCGCCGAGGAGGACGTCGAGACGTTCACCGAGGCGATGCGCTCGGACATCGACACCGACCGCTACGAGACGTACGAGGACCTCGAGGCGTACATGGACGGCTCGGCCTCCGCCGTCGGCCGGATGATGACGGCCGTGATGGACCCCGAGAACCCCGACGCGGCGCTCCCGCACGCGACCGCGCTGGGGGACGCGTTCCAGCTGTCGAACTTCCTGCGCGACGTGCGCGAGGACATCCTCGAGTTGGACCGCGTGTACCTCCCGCAGGAGACGCTGCGCGAGTACGACGTTACCGAGGAACAGCTGAAGCGCTTCGAGTTCGACGAGCGCGTCGAGGCGGTGATGCGCCACGAGCTTCGCCGCGCGGAGTCGCTGTACAAGGAGGGGGTCGCGGGGATCAAGTACCTCCCCGAGGACTGCCAGTTCGCCGTGTTGCTGGCGGCCGTGCTGTACGCCGAACACCACGCGCTCATCCGCGAGCGGGGGTTCGACACGCTCACCGAGACGCCGGAGCTGGGCACGCTCCGCAAGCTGAAGCTGTTCGCGAAAACGCGGTGGGCGTGGTTCCGCTGTAAGGACCCCGAGACGGTGTTTCGCCGCGTCTCCTGCGTCCCGTACGGCGACAGCGAGTCGAACCGCTCGGGCGCCGGCCACGCCGACCGCGTCCCCGCACGATAACGGCTCACGGTCGGGGACCCGACACTCGCGCCACGTCCCCGGTCTCGGTCGGCCGCCGACAGACGCTCGTCGTCACCACGCCCGCCTGAGCAGCGACGCGTCGAAGCGGTCCGCGCGCACGAGCCCCAAACCGATGGCCCCCGCGACCGCGGCGGCGACGGGGTTCCAGAACCAGAGGTTCACTCCGCCCCACAGCAGCACGAAACTCACCATGTCGTCCAGGATGAACTCGCAGTCGGCCAGGCGCGCGCGCAGCGCCGCGCGGTCGAATGCGGCGTCGAGCACGACGACGGCGACGGTCGCAGAGACGACCCAGCCGGCGTAGTTCGACGGCGGAACGCCGTAGAAGCCCGCTCCGGAAAGCACGCCGAGTGCGCCCCCGTCGGCGACGCCCTCGTACGCCCAGAAGCCGAGCGCGACGGCGCCGGGATCGAGCACCACGTCCATGACGAGCACGAGCGCGATGACCGCAAGCAGCCGCGCCGCGGTGCGCTCGGCGCGGTCGCCCAACAGGAGCAGACACAGGAGGTACGCGTTCGCCACAAGCGGGAGGAAAAACACCGGCAACCCCAGCGGAACGCCGCTCACCTCCGGCCCGAGCGCGACGAGGTACTCGAACTCGCCGTAGGGCCATCCGGTGGTAACGCCGACGTACTCGATCGCGTACGCGTACGCCGACAGCAGCCCGAGCCCGGCCAGTTCGCGCCGCCCCACCAGCGGCGCGAGCCCGACGACCAACGGCGAGCGCATCACGAGCGTCCCGAGCAGGATCATGCCACCGTTGAACGCCAGCGG
Organism: Halobaculum halobium; assembly: GCF_030127145.1. Classification (NCBI taxonomy): domain Archaea; kingdom Methanobacteriati; phylum Methanobacteriota; class Halobacteria; order Halobacteriales; family Haloferacaceae; genus Halobaculum; species Halobaculum halobium. The sequence goes on along the minus strand of NZ_CP126158.1, from coordinate 2,644,980 downwards.
GGCCAGCGGCGTGCCCGCGAACGCCCCCTCGGCGCTGGCGACGAGTAGCACCGCCCCCACGACCGGGAACACGACCGAGATGGTGAAGCGGTTCTCGCGGACGAGCGCGTCGAGGCGCGCCTCCGCCTCGCGTCGATCCGCCGGCATCGCCTCCCGCAGGTCAGCCAGAGGGCCCGGGCTGGTCTCCGGGCTCACGGGAGCACCGCCCCCGGCGGAACGATTCGGGTGAGCGCCCCCATCGTGAGCACGGCGCCGACGACCGTATTGATCGCCGGGAACCACCAGTACGCTCGGTCGATGGCGACGCCGGCCCAACTCACTGCCGCGACGAGGGCGGGATACGCGAGCAGCACCGCGCCGATCCGAAGGTCGACCGCCGCGAACGCGCCCGCTGCGGCGAGCCAGCACCCCGCGCAGTACGCGAGCGTCCGCGGCTCCCCGAGCACGGTCGCGGTCGTTCGGATCCCGGCGGCCCGATCCGGATCGATGTCGGGGATCGCGGAGAACGTGTGCATCGCCATCGCCCACAGCCACGCGCCGACCAGCGCTTCGGCCGGTGGCGCGACTCCCGCGACCAGCGCGTACGCGGCAGCGCCCGGGAGGACGTACAGCCCGTTCGAGACGGAGTCCAGCAGCGGCGTCGTCTTGAAGCGCAACGGCGGCGCCGAGTACTGCGCCCCGAGGAGGAAGAAGCCCGCGAGGAACGGCCACGCAGCCCGCGGCGTGATCGCGAACGTCCCCGCGCCCGCGAGGAGCGAGGCGACGACGACGGCGGGGACGAGGCGGTCGCCCCCGTAGCGAACTTCCCGACCGTTCTTCTTCGGGTTGTCCTCGTCGACGTCGCGGTCGAACACGTCGTTCACGCCGTAGAGGAACAGGTTCGCCGGGAGGAGGAAGTAGCCGAACAAGAGGACGTTCTCGGGGGCGAACAGCCTCGGCACGGTCGTCGCGCCGAAGGCGACCCCGACGACGATCGGCCCCGCGAGATACAGCCAGAAGCGCGGCCGTGAGAGCTTCAGGAGGTAGCGGACGCTGGCTGCGGCGCCGGCGCGATCGGTCGCATCGACGGGATCGGCAGCGGTCGGCATCGGGGCGTTCAGGGGGACTCTGCCATCGTCTCGGCCGTGAGCAGGCCGGAGATGAGACACATCGGAACGCCGATGCCGGGCGTCGTCGTCGACCCGGTGAAGTACAGCCCGTCAACCTTCGACGACTCGTGGCCCGGACGGAACGGCGCGGTCTGGCGCAGCGTGTGCGCGAGGCCGAGCGCCGAGCCCTTCATCGAGTTGTACCGCGTCGCGAAGTCGTCGACGCAGAACTCCTCCTCGAGGACGATCCGATCTCGCAGGTCGACGCCGGTGTTCTCGGCGATGTCGTCGAGAATGAGGCTGCGGTAGCGGTTCCGGAGTTCGGGCGTGTCCTCCAAGCCCGCCGCGATCGGGACCAGCACGAACAGGTTCGAGTGCCCCTCGGGCGCGACGGTGTCGTCGGTCTTCGACGGGACACAGAGGTAGTACGCCGGGTCGTCGGGCCACGCGGGATCCTCGAATATCTGCTCGAAGTGCTCGTCCCAGTCCGTCGGGAGCACGAGCGTGTGGTGGGCGAGTTCGTCCACGTCGCCCTCGACGCCCATGTACAGGAGGTACGCGGAGGGGGCGTACGTGCGCGACTCCCAGTAGTCGGCGTCGTACTGGCGCTTGCGCGGCGCGAGCAGCTCCTGCTCGGTGTGGGCGTAGTCCGCGTCGCTGACGACGAGATCCGGGAAGTAGCTCCCGCCGTCCCCCGTCGCGATCGCGACACCGGAGCCGCCGTCGGCGGCCGGCGCCGTGGCTGCGGTGTCGATGCCGTCGGCAGCGCCGTCGCCGACAGCCGTCTCCACCTTGAATCCGCCGCGCTGTCCCTTGATCGCGGTGACCGGCGCGTCCGTCACGTACTCGACGCCCAGCTCTGACCCCAACTCGACGATGCCGTCGACGACGGCGCCAAGGCCGCCGTCGGGGTAGTACACGCCGAGGTTGAAGTCCACGTGGCTCATGAGGTTGTACAGCGCCGGCGTGTTGTGCGGCGAACCGCCGAGGAACACCAGCGTGTACTGCATGATCTGCTGGAGCTTCGGGTTGTCGAAGTAGTCCTCGACGTGGTCCTGCATCGTCCCGATGAGCGACAGCCCCCACGAGTACCGCAGCACGTCGGGGTCGACGAAGTCAGCGAGGTCGTCGCGGTGTTCGTACACGAAGTGCTCCATCCCGATCTCGTAGTTGCGCTCGGACTTGCGGAGGTAGTCGTCGAAGGCGTCGCCCGCGCCCGACTCGTAGGACTCGAACGTCTCGCGGTTCGCCTGCAGGTCCGGGACCAAGTCCACTTCGTCGCCGTCCTTGAAGAAGATCCGGTAGTGCGGGTTGAGCCGCGAGAGCGAGTAGTACTCCGACGGCTCGCGGTCGAAGTGGCCGAAGAACGTCTCGAAGACGTCGGGCATCAGGTACCACGACGGTCCCATGTCGAACCGGAAGCCCTCGGCCTCCAGCACCGAGGCGCGGCCGCCGAGCTGTTCGTTCTTCTCCAAGAGGGTCACGTCGGCGCCGGCGTCCGCCAGGTAGCAGGCCGTCGAGAGCCCGCCGAAGCCGCCGCCGATCACGACCACGTCCTCGCCGGCGAGCGAGGAGCGGTCTCGAGGTGCTCGCATTAATCCGATTACGGCGGGGAGGCGTATAAATATGGGCGCACGCCCACGCCGGACGTGCAGCCCGCGGCACCCGCAGGGACCCAGCGGGCCCCCGTCGTCCGCGGGCGGCCGAGACGGGCGCCACCGCGGCCCGCAACCACTACCTCCCACCAGCCCGTGGCGATGCTATGGACGGAACCACCGCGGTCGTCACCGGCGGAACGCGCGGCGTCGGACGCGCCGTCACCGAGGCGTTTGTCGACGCCGGCGCCCACGTCGTCGTCTGCGCTCGCGACGGCGACGCCGTCGACGAGGCGGTCGGCGCGCTCGCAACCGACGGTGCTGTCTCGGGACTGCGCGCCGACGTGCGCGACGAGTTCGACCTTGAACGGCTCATGGAACGCGCCGACCGCGCCGGCGAGCGCGACGGCGTCGACGTGGTCGTCGCCAACGCCGGCGTCAACCACGGCTCCCCCGGAGCGATGCCGATCGACGACGAGCCGTACGCCCGGTTCGACGACACGCTCCGCACGAACGTCCGGGGCGTGTTCGCGACGGTTCGGGAGGCTACCCCCTATCTGAGCGACGATGCGCGGGTGCTCGTCCCCTCGGGATCGATCGCCCGCGACGCGAAGCCGGGGATGGGCGCGTACGCCGTCTCGAAGGCCGGCGCCGAGGCGGTCGTCCGCCAGGCGCACGCCGACCTCGACGCGACCGCGCTGACGCTGGACCTGGGGCTCGTGGACACCGCGCTCACGGGAAATCAGGGCGGCAGAGAGCCGGCGGACGTGGCGCCGATGTTCGTGTGGGCGGCGACCGACGCCGACCCCGACGAACACGGCGGCGGGGTCGTCGGACTCCGGGAGTGGAAGTCGGCGACGCGGTAACGAGGCGAAGAACCCCGAGGAACTCGAAGGAGTCCGCGAACGGATCGGTCGCGTCGGCTTACGACGTCGACGGCGACATCGAGATGTTGAGCCCCTTCTGGATGATCTGGGTGAACGCCATCGAGCACAGGAAGTACCAGATGATCCAGGTGGGCATGATGAACAGCGTGTCCGTCCAGCCGACCTGTCCCGCGATGGGGAGCACGACCGGCTGGAGGTTCGTCCAGACGCCCTCGGCGCCGCGGAAACCGATCCCCCAGTACATCCACAGGAACGCGGGGATGGTGAGCACCATGATCCACACCATCGGGCGGAACTGCTCTTTGAACATGCCGAGCTGGTCGCCCATCGCCTCCATCTGCTCTTCTTGGATGGCGTCCATCGCCTCGTCGTCGCCGCGCTCTTTCGCCTCCTTGCGGCGCTCCTGGATGTCTTTCATCCGTTGCTGGTAGGCGGCCATGCGGTCCATGTCCATCAGGTTCGCGCGCAGGAGCGTGGAGTACAGACCAGTGAGCGTCGCGATGATCATGATGACCGCGTACAGCGGCAGCACGTCCTGCAGCGGTCCGAACACCAGGTCGATGCTCTCGCCGACGACGTTGCGCACCGGGCCGTAGGAGTAGCCGACGAAGAACAGCAGCGTCACGACGGCCGCGCCCTTATCGTAGATGCTCCAAGAGGCGCCCTCGGAGTCGGGGAGATCGACGCTGCTACCGCCGCTCGCGGCGCCCCCGTCGTCGTCGGGCGACTCGAGTCCGGATTCGATCGCGTCGCGGTCCGCGAGCGCGAACCCCGCCTCACCGTCCGCGAGGAGCCCGCGCTCGATGAGCCGGCCCCACTGCCCGCTGGTGAGGTCCTCGCGCACGTCCACCCACTGGATCTCGCCGCCCTCCGCGCGCTCGAGGACGAGTTCGATCGCCTCGCGCATCTCGGGCTCGGCGGCGAGCTCCCGAGTGCGCTTCTCGATTCGTGCCATTAGCAGCCGCTAGGCGACAGCCACGTAAGAAGGTTGTACTCTCGGCGCGCCCCCGGCGGGGAGCCGTCGCGACCGCCGCCGCGGACGCTCGCTCGTTCAGTTCTCGACCACGTCGCGGAGGTTCTCGAACACGTCGTCGGGCGTGCCCTCGCCGGACACTTCGACGAGGCTCCCCGCCTCGCGGTAGTGCTCGACGACGGGCTCGGTGTTCTCGCGGTAGACCCGCAGGCGCTCGCGGACGGTGTCTTCGGTGTCGTCCTCGCGCTGGATCAACTCGCCGCCGCACTCGTCGCACACGCCCGCCTCCTCCGGCTGGTCGAACTCGACGTGGTAGTTCGTGCCGCAGTCGTCGCACACGCGACGGCCGGTGAGGCGTTCGACGAGCACGTCCTCGGGGACGTTCAGGAAGACGACGTGATCGAGGTCGGTCTCCTCGCTCAGGAACTCCGCCTGGTCGAGGTTGCGAGGATAGCCGTCGAGCACGAAGCCGTCGGCGTTCTCCAGGGCGGCGACGACGATCTCGTTGACCACGGGGTCGGGGACGAGCTCGCCGGCGTCCATGAACTCGCCGGGAGTTCCGTACTCCGTTTCCATGTCCTTGTTCTGGCGGAGCGCGTCGCCGGTCGTGATGTGATCGAGGTCGTACTCGTCGGTGAGTCGCTTCGCCTGCGTTCCCTTCCCGGCCCCGGGCGGACCGAGCAGCAGGATTCGGTGATCAGTCATACCGTCACGGTCCGGGGCCACGGTAAAAGGCGTGCTGAATCCGGCGCGGTTCGCGGGGACAGCGACCGCTCCCTCGCGGTCGAATTCCCGTCGCGACCGGTCCGGCGACGGCGCGGTGGCGGCGTCGGAGCGTCCGGTTTTTACCCCGGTTCGCCGTATTGTCCGACATGACCAGATTCGACGCCGACACGCCGGCGGGACGGCGGAAGCTGTTTGCTGACGCCGTCACCGCCCACCGCGAGCGCGGGAGCGCGTTCCTCACGATCGAGGTGGAGCCGCCGCGCGAGGCGATCCAGTTCGGGGAGTCGGACGGCGGGGGCGACGACGCTGGGGCCGCCGGAGATGGCCCTGGTAGCGACAGCGATGGCGACGACACCGCCGACGGCGCCGATGCCGACGACACCGACGGCGGCGCCGACGCCGAATCACCGCCGCCGTGGATCCAGTTCGCCGAGAAGACGTTCAACCTCGACTGCACCGACGAGGAGCTCGCGCGCCTGCACGACCTGCTCGACGAGTACCCGGAGTTCCGCGTCGACGAGCGGGAGGCGCCCGAGGACGCCGAGGGGACGAACGTCCGCATCTCGGCTCGGTCGGACGCGAATCGGCTCGCGGGCTTCTTGGACCAGGCGTTCGCAGACGTGTACGACCAGCCCGACGACTACCGGGCGTGGGTCGTACAGATCTGAGTCGAAGTCGACACGACTGACGGAAGCGACACGGCCGACGAGCAGGACACGGCGACCGCTCGCCGGCCGGCTCCTCTACTCGCGCTCGATGAGGACGTACAGCAGCAGCACCGCGCCGGCGCCGAACACCGAAACGAACAGGCCGGCGAGCACGGTCGCCAGCGCCCACAGCGTCTCGTCGGTGCCGCGGCGGCCCTTGGCGTCCTGATACACCCAGTACGCCATTCCGACCGGGAGCAACACCGAGAAAATCAGGAGGAAGATGAAAAACACGATCAACAACTCGATGCCGCCCGGGATCGGGCCGAACAGTGGGAGGGGGACCATACATCAGCGTTGCGACGCATCCGACAAAATCCCGTCGGTGCCGCCGGTCGCGAGTCAGTCCCGGATGACGACGAAGTAGTACACCGCGAACGCCAAGAGGAACCCGATGAGGTTCAACAGCAGCGAGGCAAGCGCCATCCCACCGGCCCACAGCTTCGGGGAGTCGGTCTTGCGGGCCTTCGCGTCCTGATACGTGAAGTAGCCCACGACCACGGCCACGATGACGTTGAGCAGGCCGAACAGGCTCGGATCGAGCAGGCCGAACTGAAGCGGACCAGTCGCCGTGGCAGTCGCGATGACGTTGAGCATTCCCCGTACATCTGGCGGCGAGCGGCAAAGCGGTTGCGCCTCAGTACAGCGAGTCGTCGGTGAGGTCGGCCGCGAGCACGAAGTCGGGCTCGTCGGACACTGGCGTGCGCGTCGCGGCCGCGTCCGACACCCATCTCACCCCTTCGGGGATCAGGATCCGCGTCGCGTCGATGCCGCGCTCTGCGGCGTCGCGGGCGATCGCGTCTGTCAGCGCGTCCAGCGCCTCGGCGTCGTCCCAGGCGGCCGCGTGGTAGACGCCCCACGTCTCCTCGACGCCGTCGTCGTTCTCCCGGTCGTACGTGTACGCCAGCGCCGACATCGCGCGGGTGCCGCCGTCGACGACGGCGAACAGGCCGTCGCGGTCGGCGGCGTCTCGGAGGTCCGCGCGTGTCAGCTCCGAACAGGCCCACGACTCCTCGTCGTCCATCGCCAGCCCGCGGAGGTGCTCGCGCGCGTCGCTGCGGCTCCAGTAGGCCCACGCGGCGTCGGGGTCGGCGATCACGTCGAGCGCGGGGTCGGCGTCCGGGTCGGGGTCGGGCTGGAGCCAGCGGAACTCCGTCGCCGGACCGAAGCCGACCGAGCGCGACTGGCCAAGGCCGGCCATGTTCCACGAGAACACCATGTTCCGACAGACGACGGCACCGCGGTCGCGCGCCCACCGGAACGCCGCCCGGGAGAGCTCCGGCGAGAGGTCCCGGCCGCGGTAGTCGGGGTTGACGCGCATCGCCTGCGCCCACGCCTCGGTGTCCGAGAGCGCGACGACCTGCAGGACGCCCGCCACGTCGTCGCCGTCGTCCACGTCGACGACCAGCGTGTGCTGGGTCGGCCCGTCGCTCGCGACCATCTCGTCGAACACGTCCGGAAGATAGTCCCCGTGCCTGTCGCCCCACGTGTCCCGCGTGAAGCGGACGACGTGCGGCACGTCCAACTCGCGGGCTTGCCGGATCGCGAACTCGTGGTCCGGGTCGTCGCGAGCGATCTCCCGCCCGGTCATACCCAGGGCTTGGACTCCTCGGTCAGCTCGCCCGCGAGATCGCGCCCCATCGCCTCGGCGGGGTCGCCGGCGTTCGCGAGCGCCCACATCAGCTTCACCTTCACGGTGCCCGGGAGCGTGTCGCCCGCCTCGACGACGCCGGCGTCGAGCAGGTCGCGCCCGGTGTCGTACACGCGGTCGCAGACGCGCCCCTCCAGACACTGGCTCGTCATCACGACGGTCGCGCCGTCGTCGACGAGTTCCTCGAAGCGCGAGATGAGGTCAGTGTGGACGTGCCCGAGGCCGGTCCCCTCGATCACCACGCCCGACTTCCCGTCGAGGTACTCCAGCGCAGCGGGGTCCATCCCGGGCGTGAACTTCACGAGTTCGACGCCTTCGGTGAGGTCGGGCGCGATAGCGAGGTCGGCGTCGCCGCGGCGGGCGGGCGCCTTCCCGTCGTGGACCCGAACGTCGATGCGGTCGTCGTGTGGGTCGTACTCGACGCGTCCGAGCGGTTCGGCGCCGACGGTCTCGAACGCGTCGCGGCGGGAGGTGTGGTTTTTGCGCACGCGCGTTCCACGGTGGAGCGCGCAGTAGTCGTCGGAGGCGGTGCCGTGCATGCAGACCATCACCTCCGCGCAGTCGGCCTTCGCCGCCTCGACGGCGCAGACGGCGTTCATCACGTTGTCCGAGGAGGGGCGGTCGGCCGACCGCTGGCTGCCGGTGAACACGACCGGAACGGGCGTGTCGAGCATGAACGACAGCGCCGAGGCGGAGTACTGCATCGTGTCCGTGCCGTGCATGACGACGACGCCGTCGGCGCCCGCCTCGATCTCCTCGTGGACCGCCTCGGCGAGGTCGGTCCAGATCTCGGGGCTCATGTTCTCCGAGAGGATGTTGGCGACGACGCGGCCGCGGTAGTTCGCGCGACCGGCGAGGTCGGGGACGGCGCGCAGCACGTCTTCGGCGTCGAACTGGGCGGTGACGGCGCCCGTGCGGTAGTCGACGGTGGAGGCGATGGTGCCGCCGGTGGAGATGAGCGCGACCGTCGGCAGGTCGTCGTCGAACGCGACCTCGGAGGCGTCTCCGCCCTCGTCCGCGTCCTCGCCAACGTCTCTGGCGCCGCCTTCGAGCACCTCGACGGCCGCGTCGGCGCGGTCCACGCCGACGTTGTACCCACCTTCCAGTTTGAGCACGAGGTGCTCCTCGTCGCTCGACGGCATCAACACGCCCTCGTCGGTGACGCCCGCGCGTTCGACGCGGACGCGGTCTCCGGGGCTCGGGGTCATACCCGCAGGTAGCGGCCGGGGCGAACTTGAACCTGCCCGTCCGCGGCTCCGGGGCCGCGCCGTGCCTCGAACTGGCGCGGGCGCTGGCCCGCCGCCGACTAGTTGCGGCCCGGGGAAATCAGCACAAGAGCCATGCCCGAGCGTCGCCCACAGCAACCTATGTCGAAGAGTCTGGAGGAGCTGCAGGAGCTCGCCGAGCGCGACGGCGCCGGCGATCCGTCCACGGACTCGCCAGCGGACTCGCCCGACGAAGACGGCGAGGCCGGCCGCGCCGACCGCGGGACCGACGACGGGAACTCGCGCGCGCTCCTCGGTCGGACGCCGTTCTCCGCGAAGGGGTTTGTCCTCACGGTCGCAGTACTCCTCGCCGGACTGATCGCCGGTTCCGCCGTGCCGCTGGTCGGCGGACTCGCGCGGTACCTGGGGCTGTTTGCGGCCGCGTTCGTCCTCGGGTTGGGTCGCTCGCGGCGGGCCTACCTCGAAACCGCCGTGGCGGGCGCGCTCGCGGCCGGCGGTGCGTTCCTCCTGGGGACGCTCACGACGGGCAGCCTGCTCGTCGGGACGAGCCTCCTCGCGGACTACGGGCTGCCGGTCGCGGGCGTCGGCGTCACCGTCGGCGTCCTCCTGTCCGTCGCAGGGGTGTACTTCGGGCGCGATCTCCGGGCGGGGCTGACCAGAGATATCGAGTGACCGGAAAGAGGCGATTGGGGAGCGGGACGGCAGAACCGCCCAGCGGGAAGTCCGTGACGTGCGGTGCGGCTACCCGGTGAGCCGCCAGCGGTCGGACTCTCTCGCGATCAGGTCCGCGTCCGCGAGCCGGCGCAACCCATCCTCGACGGCCTGCGGATCCGCGTCGACGTCCTCGACGACGGCGCGGTGGGAGCCGTCCGTCGAGGTGACGGCGGCCAATATCTTCGCGTAGAACCGGGAGTCGGCGTCGACGCCGAGGCGGTCGTTCACGCGGTCGAGGAGGTCGCTCATCCGCCCGTGGACCCACCGCTGGGCGAGCGAGAGCTCGTTCTCGAGCTCCTGTAGCTCGTCGAACTCGGCGGCCAACGCGGCCAGGTCCCCGCGGTCGGGCCCGGCGGCGCCACCGGCGGTGGCGTCGCGGTCGCCCGCATCGCCGGCGACGCCCGTATCGTCGCTTCCGGGCTCTGTCGCATCGTCGCTTCCGGGCTCCGTCGCATCGTCGCCGCCGGCGGTTGTGACGCTGCCGTCGGCGTCGCCGCCGGCCGATCGAAGCTCCAGGTCGATGTGCATGTGCGGACACCGCCCCTGGATGTCGAGGCTCGGGTTCGCGGGGTAGGCCGATTTCGTACCGAAGCCGTGGCGAGAGACGTTCACTTCCAAGCGGACGTCGCGGGCGATGTGGAAGTACTTGCGTCGCCGGTCGTCGGTGTGGTTCTCGATGAGCCCGGCGTCCTCGAGCTTCCGCAGGTGATCGATGACGGCCTTCGGCGATACGCCGAGGTACTCGCTGATCTCCGTGACGTAGCACGGCTTGTGCGAGAGCAGCCGGAGGATGCGCCGGCGGTTCTCGTTGCCCAAGAGATCAAGCAGTACCGCGGAGTCCATACACGTGAGGTAACTGCTGTGCGTATTTAAGCACCGCGTCGGCGACGCTCGCCATCGCCGGACGGGAGGACGGCTGCCGCGACCGCGACCGCGGCGGCAGTCGCCGCGAGCGAGCCCAGCGCGAGGATCCAGCCGGGGTCGTACCGAACCGGCGGGTGGTTCGCGAGCGGGAGCCCGATGAGGTAGCCGTAGTCGAAGAGGTCGTTCGCGAGCGCGAGCAGCGCGACTGCGGCCAGCGTGCGCCGCGAGGTGTGACCGACGCGCGCGATCAACAGCGCCTCCGCGAGGAATGCCGCGTGCGTGGCGAGGATCCCCCAGTAGGCCCACAACGAGTCGGCGTCGAAGCCGACGTACAGGTCCGTCGGGAGGTCGGGCCGGACGAACGGGACGTTGAGCGCGACGAACGTCCACAGCCCCGTCTTGACCAGCCAGACGACCGCGAGCGTCGACAGCACCGACAGCAGCGTCGTTCGGGGCACCGAGGACAGGCGGTAGCCGGCGAACGGAACCAGCGCAGCGAGCACGAGCGTCCCGAGCGCGACCGCGGTGGGCGAGTCGCCGTACAGTGGCCACAGGTACGTCGCAACGGCGGGCATCGTCTCGACGTAGTAGCGCACGCCGACGAGAAACGCGAGCGCGTTCACGAGGAGGAGGAGCCCGAGCGTGACCGGTGTGGTGAGATAGAACTCGGCGAGCGCCTCGGGGACGGGATTGCGTGTCGGGCGTTCGTCGGCCACGGCTGTCCCGTCGGTTGACCCGCCGACGGCTTAACGGCGGGTGGTTCGGCCTCCCCGAGAACGGAAGCCGACGGTCGAACCGCCAGTTCGGTGTCGATCATCGCCACGGCTAAGCCGGCGACCCACCACCACACGCCACACCCGAATGAGTCTCCTCGCCGATCTCACGTCCGACGACGGCCTCCCCGATCGCCCGGAGCTCCCGTGGTACGTCGCGCCGCTCCCGCGCGCGGTCGAAAACATCGGCCTCCGACTTGCGACCGTCGTCGTCGCGATAAACCTCGTCGGCACCGCCTTCGGCTTCTGGTACTACGGGGTCCACCCACTGCCGCTGTCGGACCCGCTGATCACCTGGCAGCTCGGCGGGACGCCGCCGAGCATGTGGATCTTCGTCCCGGACTCGCCGGTGGCGACGCTGTTCATCGCGCTCGCGCTCGGCCTGTGGAAACTGGGCCGTTCGAACGAGTACGTGAACGCGCTGGCCTTCTTCGGCTGCTGGAAGCTCGGACTGTGGACGCCGTTCGTCCTGCTGGCGTTCGCCGACGGCTTCACCGCCGCGAACCCGCTTCCGATGTACCTGTTCTTGCTGTTCTCGCACCTGGCGATGACCGTCGAGGGCTTTCTCCTCTACCGAATCGCTGAGTTCCCCGTCCGTGCGGTCGCCGTTGCGCTCGCGTGGTACGGCCTCAACGACGTGGTCGACTACTTCATCCCCGTCGCCGGGACGCCCCATCACACGCTCATGCCGGGACAGGTGCTACTCGACTCCGGAGTCGGCTTCACGCACCCGTCGCCGACCCACGAGATCGCCGCCGCCGGCGCGGTCGTGCTCACGCTCACAGCGACGTTCCTCGTGCTTGCGACGCGCGTAAAGCTGGTCGAAGTCGGGGCGCTCCGCTCGTGACCGGCGTCCGGACTCCGATGCGGACGCGTCCCGGTCGCGGGCAAGGCCTATTTCCACGTGGGGTGACGGATCGCCCGTGAGCACACCCACACTCTACCGCGCGATCGCCGACCTCCCGCTGACGATCGAGTCGGTGGCGCTCCGGCGTCGCTCCCGCGACACCTCCTCCGGATTCGAGCGCGTCAGCACGACGTTCCGGCTGCGCGGCGACGGGGAACTGGGCCGCGGCGAGGACGTGACCTACGACGCACCCGATCACGACGCCCTGTTCGCCGACCCCGAGCGCGACCCGCGGACCACTGTCGACGGCCTCGGCTTCGAGGCGGCGTTCGCCGGCGAGTGGACGTTCCGCGAGTTCTCCGACCGGTTGGACGACGTTGACCTCTTTCCGATGGGCGACCCCGAACGAACGACGGGCCGCCCGTACCGCCGGTGGGCCGTCGAGTCGGCCGCGATGGATCTGGCGCTCCGGCAGTCCGACACCGACCTTGCGAGCATCATGGGCCGCGACCCCACGCCGGTCACCTTCGCGGCGTCGACGCGGCTCGGTGACCCCCCGACGGCGGACCGCGTCACCGCCATCAGCGAGCGCGTCCCCGGGATCGGCTTCAAGCTCGATCCGACCGACGATTGGACCGACGAGGTGGTCGCGAGCCTCCCGACCGACAGGGTGCGCGTGCTCGATCTGAAGGGGCTGTACGAGGGGACCGACGTCGACCAAGCGCCGGACCCGGAGTTCTACGAGTGGGTGCTGGAGTCGTTCCCGAACGCGGTGATCGAAGATCCGGGGATCACCGATGAAACGCGCGGCGTGTTCGAGGGCGAGGAGCACCGCGTCTCGTGGGACTATCCGATCGACGGCGTCGAGAGCGTCGAGGCGCTGCCGTGGGAGCCGGAGTGGCTCAACGTCAAGCCCTCCCGGTTCGGGACGCTGGAGTCGCTATCGGACACGATCGAGTGGGCGCGCGAGCGCGGCGTGACGCTGTACGGCGGCGGGCAGTTCGAACTCGGCGTCGGCCGCGACCAGCTCCACGCGCTCGCGGCGGTCTTCTACCCCGACGCGCCGAACGACATCGCGCCCGGCGCGTTCAACGACCCAGCGGTCCCCGATCGATTGCCGGCGACGCCGCTGGCGCCGTCGGCCGCGCCGCGCGGCTTCGAGTTCTGAGGGACCGACGGGTCGTGACGACAGCGTCGACCGCTCGCCCGTCGCGGCCGCCGCAAAGGCGAACGGTTTAGGAATCTGGCAGGGCTCGTCGGTGACGAGATGGCAGGTGACGGACGGATCGCGCGGGCGACCGACAACGCGATCCGCTATCCGACGGCGACCTACCGCCTCCTGCTGGGTGTCTCGGTCGGCTTTTTCCTCCTGTTCGCGGGGTTCCCGCTCTACTGGCTGCTCGTCGTGGCGGTCACCCCGACCGGCGTCGCACCAGACCTGATCCCCGAGGCGGTGACGGCGTCGAACTTCCTCGTCGTGGCGGGGTCGGGCTTCCTCCGATACGTGTTCAACAGCCTCGTCATCGCCGCGAGCACGACCGTCGTCGTGGTCTCGGTCGCGAGCCTCGCGGGCTACGCCTTCGGCCGACTCGCGTTCCGCGGGAAGCGGGCGCTGTTGATCGCGACGCTGTGTGTCGCGTACTTCCCGCCGGTCGCGTTCGTGATCCCGCTGTTCAGACTGCTGTCGGGCGCGCTGTCGGTGTCGGTGTTCGGCGTGACGGCGACGTCCCCGGACCTGTTCAACACCCCCGCCGGGCCCGCGGTCCCGCTATCGGGGCTGACGATGCCGCTGGCGATATTCGTCCTGACGACGTTCTTCGAGCGGATCCCGGACACGTTAGAGGACGCTGCCCGCGTCGAGGGGACGACCCGACTCGGCGCGCTCGTCCGGGTGATCGTCCCGTTGTCGCGCCCGGGGATCGCGACGGCGGCCGTGCTCACGTTCCTCCAAGTCTACACGGAGTTCTTCTTCTCGCTGCTCATGACCAACGGCGACCCGCAGGACTGGGCGCCCATCGTCCCGGCCCTGCGCGGCCTCCGGACCGCGAACGCGTCGTTCGCGGCCGCGGCCGCCGTGACCGCGCTCGTCCCGGTCGCCCTGCTGCTGGCGCTGGCCGACGACCACGTCGTCGCGGGACTGACCGAGGGGTACCGGTGAGCCCTGGTCGCGGCCGCTCCGGGCGCGTCCCCGCCGCCCGGTCGGCCTACCACTCGTAGTCGGAGGCGTCCTCGGCGGCGTGGGCGCGGACCCACAGCTCCCCGATCCGCGAGAGGCGCGTCCGGTAGGACTTCCCGTGGGACTCGCGCTCGACGTACCCCTTCCCGCCCGGCCCGAGGCGGTCGACGTTGTAGATCACCTTCGACCGGAACGAGTCGGTGTACTCCTCGTTGAGTTCGCCGGCGAGCGCCTTCGCAAGCTCGCTGACGGACTCGAATTCGCCGGCCTCGCCCAGCTTGAACAGGATCACCTCCTCGAACGGCTTCACGTTGGAGAAGGAGGCGACCGGGAGCTCGATGATGTGGCGCCCGTCGACCTCCTTTGCGCCGATGGTGGTGCCGCGCTCGTCGAACTCGGCGAGCAGGTCGGTCGCGGTGTCGAGCCGCTCTCGCACGCGGTCGACGTCGACGCCCGCGACGGTGTCTGGCTCGCCAGCAGGCCCGCCGGCGACCCCCTCGGCGCCCTCGAGCAGGTCCCGCAGGAGGTCGCGGTCGGCGCGCAGCTCCTCGGCCAACTCGGTCTCCAGGTACTTCTCGGGGGCCGTGTAGTAGGTGTGGATGCGGTCGCGGTCGGCCTGCCGCTCGAGCGTGACGGAGTGGGCGGCGGTGGCGAACGCGAACGAGACGGGCCGGGGCATCGAGGAGACGTTCACCCACACCTCGCGGCCGGCGTCGAGCTCCTCGTTGATCAGGTCGTACGCCTGCTCGAAGGCGGCATCGTAGTCGTACACGTCGTCGACGGGGACACGCTCGGTCTCGGCGCCCAGCAGGTTCCGGAAGTCGGTCTCTAGCTTCTGCGAGAGGTTCCGCGAGTACTCGACGTTGGCCTCGCTGCCCACCGCACCCTCGAGGAGGACGACGCGGTCCACGTCGAACTGGTCGCGGACCAGCGGCGCGATGAGTCGGTCGTAGTCGAAGCCGACCGGAACGACGTGCGTCTGCATGCTGTGTGTCGATGCGGCGCCGGGCGGGAAAAGCGTGCCGTGGCGCGGGTCAGTCGGCGCCGACGCCGAACTTCTCGGCGTTCGCGGCGGGCGCGTTCGCGGTCACCGTCGACACCGCAACCGTCGCGACCAGCGACAGCAGCATGCACCACAGCGCGAAGTCCCACGTGAGGTACGTCGCCGGCAGCGGGAGGAACACGTGCGCGAGGTAGACGCCCTCGGCGGCGCCCACCCCGGATATCATCCCCAACTCGGTCGTCCCGCCCCAGTACAGCGCCAGGATCAGCGGGATCGTCAGCTGCGCGTACCCGCCGAAGGCCGTGTCGCCGAGCGTCACCAGCACGTCGAGTCCGCCCCCGCCGCCGACGGCGAGAGAGGCAAGGAACGTCGAGCCCGCGAACACGGCGACCCCGACGCGAGCGACCCGACTCTCGCGCTCGGCGCTGGCGTCCGGAGCGACGAACGGCCGGTAGATGTCGCGCGTGAGGTACGACGACCCCGACAGTAGCATCGAGTCCGAGGAGGACATCATCGCCGCCAGCGCCCCGGCGATCACCAGTGCCGCGAACCACGCCGGCGTGTACTCGTTGAGCAGCAGCGGGAGGACGTTGCTCCCGTCCGGCACCTGGATCCCCAGCCCGACCGCCCACGATCCGAGCAGGAACGCCGGCACGAACAGCAGGAGCACGAGCACCGGCCACAGGGCGAACGACCGCTTGAGCGTCTCCGCGCGATCCGCCATGAAGAACCGCTGGTTCACCTGCGGGAAGGCCGCGACGCCGAACGCGATGACGACCGCCTGCGCGATCATCCACTGGGGCGAGTACAGCCCGCCGCCGAGCGCCGCGAACTCGGGCGCGGCGTCGGTCATCCCCGCCGTCAGCGCCGAGACGCCGCCGGCAGTCGAGGCGATCCACGCGACCGCCAGCCAGATCACCCCGAGCATGAACACGCCCTGGAGCGTGTCCGTCCAGGCGACCCCCCGAAGCCCCGAGAGGCCGACGTACGCGATCATGAACACCGTGATCATCGCGGCGCCGGCCCAGTACGGTACCACCCCGTCGGTCAGCCCCACCAGCGCCTGCCCGGCGCCGATCTGCTGGAGCATCACGTACGGGAACAGCCACAGGAGGCTCACGCCGGCGACGAGCCCCCGCAGTGCCGTCGAGTCGAAGCGGTCGCCCAGCATCTCTCCGAGCGTCACGTAGCCGTGGGCCTTCCCGACGAGCCACTGCTTGTAGCCGACGGCGTACCACAGCAGCGCGAAGAGGATACCGTCCATCAGCCCCATCACGAGGATCCACTCCGGCCCAGCGGCGAACGCGAGGTTCGGACCCCCGAAGAACGTGAACGCCGACAGGAGGGTCGCGAACGTCGTGAACAACAGGACGACCGTCCCGACCGACCGCGAGGCGAGGTAGTAGTCCTCCGCCGTCCGATCGGTGAGTCTGTACGCCAGCACGCCGATCGCGAGCGCGATCACGAGGTAGCCGACGACGACGCCGAGGGAGACGGTCAGGTCAGCCACGCCGGATCACCTCCGCGTCGACGCCGCGGTCCCACGCGCCGCCGCGTGCGAACGCCGCGAACGCGACGCTCGCCAGCGCCATCCAGCCGACGTGCCACCACAGCCACAGCGGGAGTCCCGCGACGACTGTCGCGTCCCCCCAGAGGAACCACGGTACGGCGAACGCGACGAGCAGCGCGAACGCCGCGATCCACAGCGCGTCACTTCGAGTTCGCGTCATCACGCGACGGTTGTCGTTCAGACACAATTAATGTTACTTAATCGTCTGTGTGTTCGCACGTTCGAAGAAAATAGTTCTTCAACGAATCCGATCCGGGATTCCCTGCCATTCAGTTCGTCGCCGCGTCGGTCGACGGGGGCGCGCTTCGCTGTCGACCTCCGCGCTGGGAACGCAGTACGTCGATTCGCCCGGTATCCCCGGATTTATTCGCCGTGCGACCCTGCGATGAGGGGATGGAATACGTACAGGAGCGCGTCGCCACGCTCCACGCGTTCGGCGAGGGGGCGCCAGACGCGCCCGCCGACCGCGCGGCCGTCGTCGTGCCGATGACCGAGCGCGAGTACGCCGGGCTCGCGGCCGAGCGCGTCCTCTCGGAGCTGGAGTCGCTCGATCCCGCGCGGGTGGTGGTCCCCCTGCGTGCGCCCGCCGAGCGAGTCGACGCCTTCCGCGAGTGGCTCGACGGCTTCGACCTCCCCCTGGAGACGCTGTGGTGTGATGGTCCCCGCGTGGCCGAGATCCTCGCGGACGCGGGCCTCGACGGCGAGCGCGGCAAGGGGCGCGACGTGTGGCTGGCGCTCGGACGGGCGCTCTCCGAGGAGTACGTCGTCGTCCACGACGCCGACACCAAGTCGTACTCGCGGGAGTACGTCCGTCGACTACTGTTTCCGCTGGCGAACGGGTTCGACTTCTCGAAGGGCTACTACGCCCGCGTCGAGAACGGACAGCTGTACGGCCGGCTCTTCCGGCTGTTCTACACGCCGTTGGTTCGCGCGCTGCGCGATTCGGCCCCCGACTCGGAGTTCCTCGACTACATGGCGGCGTTCCGCTACGCGCTCGCCGGCGAGTTCGCCGCGACCGGCGACGTCGTCGCCGAGATGCCGGTCCAGCGCACGTGGGGGCTGGAGGTCGGCACCCTCGCGGCCGCGTACGACGAGGTCGGCGTCGACGGCGCCGCGCAGGTCGACCTCGGCAGCTACGAGCACGACCACCGGGCGGTCTCGGGGCCGACCGGGCTCTCGGACATGAGTCGGTCGGTCGGTTCGGCGCTGTTGCGCGCGACCGAGGAGCACGGCGTCGACCCCGACTACGACGCGCTGCCTGACGCGTACCGCGCGACCGCCGAGTCGTACGTCGACCGGTACGCCGCAGACGCCGCGTTCAACGGGCTCTCGTACGACCGCGGCGGCGAACGCGAGCAGGTGCGCACCTACGCGGCCTCGATCGCCGCGCCCGGCCCGGACACCCGACTGCCCCCGTGGAACGACGTCGCCCTCTCGCCGGCGGACGTAGCCGCCGCCGCCCAAGCGGACGCCCGCGACGCGGCGAACGGGGACGTGGCCGGCGACGACTGAGAACGTGTTCGGGAGGAGGCGAGTGTGGCGCCATCCGGTGACTGACGCGACCGCACGGTTGAAGCCGGACGGGCCAGCATAGGGGGTATGGACTTCGAGCGCGTTCGTCGACACACCCCCGTGGAGGTGACGGACGCCGAGCGGCGCGCCGCGGTGCTGGCGCCGGTTGTCGAGCGCGGCGGCGCGCCGCACATCCTGTTCACGAAGCGCGCCGACCACCTCGGGAGCCATCCCGGACAGATGAGCTTTCCCGGCGGCGGGGTCGAAGCACAGGACGCAGACCTGACCGCGACGGCGCTTCGGGAGGCGAACGAGGAGATCGGCCTGCGCCCCGAGGAGGTCGCAGTCGTCGGTCGCATCGACGACATCCGGACGGTCTCGGAGTACGCGGTCACACCGTTCGTCGGCACCGCGCCAGACCGCACGTACGTCCCCAGCGACGACGAGGTCGCCGAGATCGCGATCCTCCCCGTGTCGGAGTTGACCGCTCGCGAGAACTACGAGTCCGAGCGCCGCGACCACCCGCACTACGGCGAGATCCGTCTCCACTTCTTTCACGTCGACGGGTACACCGTCTGGGGCGCGACGGGGCGGATGCTCGTGCAGTTGCTGGAGCTGCTCACCGACTGGGAGATGCCCGCGAAGGTCGACCGCGTCGTCGACCCCGACGCCGACCTCCCGATGTGAGCGCGCCGGCGAGCCGGCAGCGTGCTCCTACACGTAGCTCAGGACCACGAGCGCGAGGAAGAACAGCCCCAGGACGCCGGCCAACACGAGGATAGAGGCGACGCGGCTCGACTGGACGACGCTCCGGCCGCCGTCGTCGCTGCCAACGAGGAGGTTGCTGATGTTCACAGCACCGGTAGGCGGCGAGTCGTCAAGTAGTCAGCGCTGGTGCCGCGTGAGATGGCCGGTTCCGCGCGAGGCGGCCGGTGCCGGCCGACGTGGTCGCCCCGCTCACACGTAGCTCACGACGACGAGCGCGAGAAAGAACAGCAGGAGGACGCTCGCGAGCGCGATCGAGGCCTTCACCCAGCCGTCGACGCTCCCGTACCGGTCCGTGATCGACCGCTCCCCGCTCGCGACGATCGGCCCCCGGTCGGCCCCGCCCGCGTCGGACATATCGCTCTCGTGTCCGCCCGAAGACAAGAATCCTCCGCCCGGAGCGCCGATTCTGACGAGAACACCACGCTTATTCCCGCGAACGTGTTCACCGTTGGTATGGCCGCACAGGCGATGGATCGCGTTCCGCGACCGTTCTAGTTCTCTACCGACGGCGCCGGCGACGCCGACAACCCCACCGACGCCGACAGTCGGACCCGGCCGCTCGACGACTCGACTGCACACCGATCAGCCGCTCGTCTCACCCACATGAAGCTCACCGAATCAGCCACAGCCGACAGTGTCGCCGCCCGAACGAACCTCGACGGGATCGCGCTCAAGCCGACCGAGTGCGACGTGACCGTCGCCGCCGACCTCCCGCTCGGCCTCGTGTGCCTCGACTACGAGGGACGCGAGGCCCTCCCGGACGCCGACGCGCTCGCCGGCCTCGCCGAGGCCGCTGACCTCCGGGTGACGACGCCGGTCCGCGCGGACGGCTTCGACCCGCGCGGCGACGACTCGCTCGTCGAGACGCTCCCCGACGCCGCGAGCCGCGTGCTCGTCGCGGGGCACGGCGCGTACCTCTCCGAGACCGAGC
This sequence comes from Halobaculum halobium, assembly GCF_030127145.1. Taxonomy (NCBI): domain Archaea; kingdom Methanobacteriati; phylum Methanobacteriota; class Halobacteria; order Halobacteriales; family Haloferacaceae; genus Halobaculum; species Halobaculum halobium. Next base: position 2,624,969 of record NZ_CP126158.1, on the reverse strand, counting down.
GGAAGCGAGCGGTGGCACCTCGGCTCGGCGACGCCGCGGCCGCCGTCCGCGCGGTCGGCGGCACGCCGTGGGTCGGCACCGAAGGCGTCGAGCGCCTCGCGCTCGCGGCCGGCGGCGTCCAGTACGACCTGCTCTCGCGGTCGACCGAGCGCGACGTGCGCGGGCTGCGGGCGGCCGGCTTCGACGGGGAACTCGCCCTCTACGCGCCCGTGGTCCCGACCGACGACGAGGACGACGTGCTCGACGCAGTCGGCGACTACGCCGCCCGCCGTAGACCCGTCCGCGAGGCGCTCCCGGAGGAGGCCGCGACCGACGCCGCGGCCACGGGCCGCGCCCGCGAGGTGCTCTCGAAGGCGGTCCGGGACTTCGCGCTCGTGGGCGACCCGGAGACGGTCGGCGAGCGCGTGCGCGACCTGAAGGACCACGGCGTCGACTACGTCGTCGGCTACCCGGCGACCGGCGTCGACGCGCTGCGATAGCCACCGGCGACGCGCCAGAAGCGCCCGCCACCCGAACGCCTACCTTCCCGCACGCGGACCGGCCGGTATGCGACTGCTCCACGAGGAGACGACGACGACCGCGGGCGAGGCGTTCGACGACGGCGTCGAGGTGGCGATCCTGCCGACGGGGTCGGTCGAACAGCACGGGCCCGCGCTCCCGCTGGGGACGGACTTTCTGGCCGCCGAGGCCGTCGCGCGAGGGATCGACCGCGACGACGCCGTGGTCCTGCCGACGGTCCCGGTCGGCGTCTCGGCGCACCACCGCCAGTTCGACGGAACGCTGTGGGCGGAGCCCGAGACGTTCGAGGACTACGTCGGGGAGATCGCCGCCTCCGTCGCGAGCCACGGCGTCCGAAAGGTCGTGTTCTGCAACGGGCACGGGGGGAACAGCGACGCGCTCCGGCGCGCCGCCCGACGGCTCCGCGGCGACCGGGTCGCGTACGCTGCGCCGTGGAACTGGTGGTCGAGCCTCGACGGCCTCGACGAGGACCTGTTCGACCAGTCCGGCATCGGCCACGCCGACGCGATGGAGACGAGCATGGTCGCACACCTCGCGGGCGACCTCGTGCGCGAGGCAACGCTGGCCGAGGCCGAGGCGGGCGCGGCCGATTCGTGGGGGAAATCGGTCCACGGCGCGGCCGTCGGCTTCGACACCGCCGACTTCTCGGAGTCGGGCGCGGTGGGCGAACCGACGCAGGGGACCGCCGAGAAGGGCCGGAAGCTGTACGAGCAGGCGACGAGCGAGCTCGACGCGCTCGTCGGCTGGTTGGCCGATCAGCCGTTCGACGCGCTGACGCCGGCGCCGCACCGCTGATGGCCGGGAGCGACCCGGCCGCGGGAGCCGGCTCGGCGGCAGGCGACGGCGTGCGCGTCGCGGTCGTCGGCGGCGGCGCCGTCGGCGTCACCGCGGCCCACGACCTCGCAGCCGCCGGCGCGGACGTGACGCTGTTCGAGAAGGGCGACCTCGCGTCCGGGTCCTCCGGGCGCGCCGCGGGGGTCCTCTACGACGCCTACGCAGAGGACGTGGACGCCGAACTCGGCGCTCGCGCGCTGGAGCGGTTCAGGAAGCTGTCGGGGACCGGCGAGTTCGAGTTCACCGAATGCCCGTACGTGATGCTCGCACGCGAGGGCGACGACGACCTGGCGGAGGCTGTCGCGGGCGCGGCCGAGCGGATGCGCGTCCACGACCGCGACGTGGAGACCGTCGACGGCGACGCCCTCGGCGATCGGTTCCCGAGCCTCCGGACGGACGACGTGGCCGTCGCGGCTGTCGCCCGCAACGCCGGGTGGGTAGACCCAGGGAGCTACGTCGCCGCTGTCGCCGATCTGGCCGCGTCGGCGGGGGCGGAGATCCGGACCGACAGCGCGGTCGCGGTGTCCACGACGCCGCCGGGCGTGACCGTCGCGAGCGAGGCGCCCGTGACGCGGCGCTTCGACGCCGTCGTCGTCGCCGCCGGCGCCCACACGAAACGACTGTTGGCGGACGCAGGGATCGCGGTCCCGCTCAAGCCGTACCGCGTGCAGGCGCTCGTCTCCGCCCGGGGGTACGACGGACCGATGTGGTACGACGCCTCGGCGGGCGCGTACGCCCGTCCGCATCCCGCCGGCCTGCTCGCTGGCGACGGGACCGTCCCGGTCGAGGCCGACCCGGACGAGTGGGACCTCGAGGCGGACGACTGGTTCCTCGCGGACGCCGGCGAAGTCCTCCGCGATCGGGCGGGCCACGACCCCGACGTGGAGCGCGCGTGGGCCGGCCTCTGCACCGCGACGCCTGACGGCGACCCGCTGCTGGGAGCGGTCGCCGACGGCGTCTTCGTCGCCGCCGGCTGGCAGGGCCACGGCTTCATGCGCGCGCCGGCGACCGGCGAGGTCGTCGCCCGGCAGGTGCTCGGCGAGCGCGAGGGCGTTCCGGGGTTCGATCCCGGGCGGTTCGACGGCGACGAGGCGTTCGAGATCAGCGAGGGGATGGCCGTCGAGACGGACGACGGAGCGGAGAACCGAGACTAACTCTCGGCCGGCGTCGGTTACTCCTCGTCGGCGTCGGAGTCGAGATCAGTGTCCGCGTCGGCGTTAGTGTCCGCGTCTGCCGTGTCCTCCCCGTCGTCCGCGTCCATGTCCAACTGCACCGGCTCCTCCGCTGCGTCGTCGGCGTCGGTGGATTCGTCGACCGACTCGCCCGCCTCGACGGCGACGGAGCCGCCCGCGGCCTTGGGGACGCGAACGCGGAGCGTCCCGTGCTCGGTGAGCGTCGAGGAGGCGTTCTCGGGCTCGACGTCGGCGCCCGGCGGCAGCTCTGCGCGGCTGTCGAGCGCGAGGCCGCGCCCGGGGAACCGCATCTCGAACCCCTCGTGGAAGTCGCGGAAGCGGTCGATCCGGACCTCGACGGCGCCGTCGTTGAACCGCACCTGCACGTCGCTGCGCTCGGCGCCGGGGGCGTCGAGGACGACGAGGAACGCGTCCTCGGACTCTAGCAGGTCGTACGCCAGCGGCGACTTCTCCTGGACGGTCGCGACGCCGCGACCGACGCGGTCCAACACCGTGTTCACAGCCGACTCGCCGACGTCCTTCAGTCGGTCGGCGCCGTCGGCAAACTGGTCGCGTTCGGGCATGGTTACAGTTCGATCTCCTCCAGGCAGTCAGTCCCCCCGCACAGCGGGCACGACAGGTCCGCGACCGTGTGGTCGTCGGCGATGTCGTACGTGTAGTGATTCTCGAACATGTCGAGTTCGCAGTCGGCGCTGGTGCATTTGACCTCCTTCGTGGCGGGCATGCACGCGACTTGGACCGCACGCGGCATAAGCGACGTGGGGCGGGCGGGGAGTTCCGGTATCGAGGCTCGGTCGAGCGAAGCCGAGGGCCGTCGGACGCGGTCGCCATCCGCCGACGATTTGGTCGTCGCGCCCCTCTGAAAACCTGTGTCTCGGACCACTCGCCCGGAGACGGTGTACGGCGTCGACCTCAGCGCCGCCGCCAAACGCGCCGGCGCCGACACCTGGGTCGCCCGCTGCGTCCCCGACGGCGACGGCCTCGTCGTCGCCGAGTTAGCCTCCGCCGCGGAGTTCCTGGACATCGATTCGACCGCCCGCGACGACGTGCTCCCGCTGCTCGCCGACCACCTGGGCGGCGTCGACGGCCCCGCGGCCGCGGGCGTCGACGTCCCCTTCAGCCTTCCCGCGTGGGTGCTCGGCGACCGGACCTGGCGCGAGTTCGTCGCGGCGACGCCCGACGAGTGGGGCGTCCTCGACGGCGTCGGCGACCCTCGGGACCTGTACGACGCGGTGCGGGAGGCGGCCGATCCCGAGGCCGGACGGCCCCTCCGGCGCGCGACCGACGAGGCCCACGGTGGACAGGACCCCGCCGGGTACCGGATCAAGACCCAGACGTACTACGGCATCTCCGTGCTCCTGCGGCGGCTGATCCGACGCGAGGGCGTGTGCGTCCCGCCAGCGCTGCCCCCGCTGCAGTCGCTGGCGACCGGCGTGCGTCCGAAGTCGACGCGCCCCGGCCGCCCCGCCTCGCCGTGCTGGAGACGTACCCCGCGGCCGTGTTCGACCGCCTCGACGGCGGCGACCGAACCGGCTACAAGAATCACCAACGCCGACACGTTGCGGCGCGCCGGCGGAACGTCGCGGCGCTCGTCGACGCCGGCGTTCGCTTCGCCGACGACGTCGCTCGCGACTGCGCGGTCGCGACCGATGACGCGCTCGACGCCGTCGCGGCGGCGTTCGCCGCGGCGGAGAACTACGCCGACGCGCTGGACCCCAACTCGAGCGAGAGAGACCGGAAGGAAGCCCGTATTTACGCCTGAGTCCGCGGCTGTTCGCTGATCCTTCCGATCGGCGCAACACTGAATAGCTCGGCCGCTCGACACCATGCGGGGTGAAACCAATGCGCACGAGGCGGCGCGAGCACGAACGGGAGCGACGCGCCCGGGAGGCGGCCGACCGGGAGGAACGACGGGACGCCGAGACGACGGTGGCCGACCCGCCGCAGACGGTCGACGACCTGCTCGACGTACTGGCCGACGGCGACGGAGTGACGTACGAGGAGGCTGCGCTCGTCGGCGGCATCGAGGAGGCGGCCGGGGGTTCGAGGTCGACGGCGACGCGCAGACGCGCGGTGGCTGGTGACGGCCGCCTGAGGCGGCCTCGCCCGCGGCGTCGCCGAACCGGTCGCAACCACCGGACCCGTCGGCAGCACCGCAGCCGGGGCTGCGTCGGCAGCCCCGACCCCGGACCGCACGGCTTTAGCCGTCCGGCCCGCCATTCACGGGTATGACCGCGCCGGACCCGAGCGACCTCTCGGTCACGATCGTCGACGGCTACGTAGACGAGCCGGCGCACTTCGGCGTCCCCCCGTACGTGTCGACGTACCCGCGCTTCACCGCGGGCGCGCTCGTCGACGCCGGCGTCCCGGAGGCGAACGTCACCTACCACACGATCGACGAACTCCGCGACGACCGGCAGCGGTGGGGCGACGTCGCCGACGCGGACCTCATGATCTACGTCGGCGGGATGACCGTCCCCGGGAAGTACGTCGGGGGGACCCCCGCCGAGCCCGACGAGGTGCGCGAGTTGGCTTGGACGGCCGACGGCGTCACCCTGCTGGGCGGCCCGGTTCGCTTCGGCGTCGGCGAGGAGAACGCCGGCGCCCAGGAGATGGAGCGCGATGACCTCGACTACGACTTCGTCGCGATGGGCGACGTGGAGGCGGCCGCCTTCGACATCGTGGAGAGCGGGCTGGAGGGGTTCGGGAACCGCATCCGCGACTACGACGAGGTGAGTCGCTGGTCGAGCATGGGCGCGTTCGTCGTCGAGCAGCACCCCAACCACCCCGACTACCTCATCGCGGAGCTCGAGACCTCCCGCGGGTGTGCGTACCGGTGTTCGTTCTGCACGGAGCCGCTGTACGGGGACCCCGACTTCCGCACCGCGCCGGACGTGGTATCGGAGGTCGACGCGCTTTCGGACCACGGCGTCCGGCACTTCCGGCTCGGCCGACAGGCCGACATCCTCGCGTTCGGCGGCGACGGCGAGGCGCCCAACCCCGACGCCCTCCGCCAACTGTACGGCGGCATCCGGGAGGTGGCGCCCGACCTCCGGACGCTCCACCTGGACAACATGAACCCCGTGACGATCACCGACTACCCCGAGGCGTCGCGGGAGGCCATCGAAGTGATCGCTCGGTACAACACGCCCGGCGACACCGCGGCGTTCGGGCTCGAATCCGCCGACCCGGAGGTCAGGGAGAAGAACAACCTCCTCGTCAGCGCCGAGGAGTGCCTGGAGGCGGTCCGCGTCGTCAACGAGGCCGCCGGCTGGCGTCCCGGCGAGGACCCCGCCGCCGCGCCCAGCTTCGGCGACTCGGCCCCGCGGCGACTCCCCAAGCTACTCCCCGGGATCAACCTCGTTCACGGGCTGGAAGGCGAGACGGCAGCGACCTTCGAGCACAACAAGGAGTTCCTCGATTCGGTGATGGACGAGGGGCTCATGCTCCGCCGGGTGAACGTCCGGCAGGTGATGGCGTTCGAGGGCACGGAGATGGCCGAGACGGGCGCCCGGCTCGCCCGCGAGCACAAGAAGGAGTTTCAAGCGTACAAGCGCGAGGTGCGCGAGACGGTCGATCGCCCGATGTTGGAGCGCGTGATGCCCACGGGAACCGTCCTCCCGGACGTATACTTGGAGTACCACGAAGACGGAACCACGTTCGGCCGACAGCTCGGCACCTACCCGATCCTCGTCGGCATTCCCGGCGAGCACGAGTTGGGTCGACTGACGGACGTCGCCGTCGTCGACTGGGGCTACCGGTCGGTGACGGGCGTCCCGTACCCGCTCGATCTCAACGGCGCCTCGATGAACGAACTGACCGCGATCCCCGGGATCGGGTCGGGAACCGCGGGCGACCTCGTCGTGAACCGCCCGTACGCAAACGCGGCGGAGGCGGCCGAGGTCGCCGGCGCGGACGCGGAGTTGACGCGCTTCGCCGGCGCCGGCGTCCCGGGCGTCGACGCCGACGCCGAGTACCCCGGTGCGCCGGCGCCGCGGAGCGCGGACTGATGTCCGACCGGACCGCGGGCGATCCACCGTTCGCTGCCGACACGCACGTCGACCGGTTCTCCGTCCCCGTCGACACCCGGGCGCCCGGCGGGACGACGAACGCCTACGTGGTCGGGACCGACGAGACCGTCCTCGTCGACCCGGCCGCACGGACCGACACTCTCGACACCGTCGTCCGGGAGAAAGTGGCCGACCACGTCGCCGTCACGCACGCGCACCCCGACCACGTCGGCGCTGTCGCCGACTACGCCGCCGACACGGGCGCGACCGTCTGGGCACGCCGAGGGTACGAGGACCGCTTCACGGACGCCGCGGGGGTCGCGCCCGATCGCACGTTCGTCGCCGGCGACCGCGTCGGGCCCGCGCGGGTCGTCGACCTCGCGGGCCACGCCCCCGACGGCGTCGGCTTCGAGACCGGAAACGGCGTCATCTGCGGCGACGTGGCCGTCGCAGCGGGGAGCGTGGTGGTCGCGGCGCCGGAGGGAGATATGCGGGCGTACCTGACGGCGCTGCGTCGCCTGCACGCTCGCGACCCGCCCGCGCTGTTCCCGGGGCACGGGCCGCGGATCGACGACACTCAGGGCGCGTGCGCGCGACTGATCCGTCACCGGCTCGACCGCGAGCGGACGGTGCTCGCCGCGGTTCGCTCTGGCGCCACGGGTCTCGACGAGGTACTGGACCGCGCCTACGAGAAGGACCTCACCGGCGTCCGTGACCTGGCGCGCTCGACCGTCCGGGCGCACGTCGAGAAGTTGGCCCGCGAGGGGCGCGTGCAGTGGGACCCGGCCGAGGCGTCGGTCGAGGTCGCCGACGAGTGAGCGCCGGCGGTGACGGCGTCAGCGGGCGTCCTCGAGCGAGACGAGGCAGTCGGTATTGACCGAGAGCCACGTCGTTACGAGGTCAACGTCGTCCGCGTCATCCGGATACACCGTGCACCGGTCCGGCTCGCCGTCGTGGCGAACCACCGCCGCTCGAAGGCCGGCGAGGGCCGAAAAGCGGGGGTCGGGCGTGTGCACGTCCTCTGGTGACCGGTCGGATGCGGCCGACATACTCGTGTCAATACGGCGAACATACTTAAATGTCGCTAAGACCGGTTCCGATCGGTCCCGAGGGCTCCGGAGTCGTCCCGACCGCGGGGACGTGCTCGGAGATATCCGATAGGTCGCGGCCCGACGCCGTTTAGTCCGTGAGGCTCGCAGGTTCTCCCGTGCAGTCGCTGGAAGCCGAGTTGGAGCGCGCCCGTGCCCTCGACGTGAGCGAATTGGCCGACGCCGTCGAGACGATCGGGTTCGAGTGCACCCGCTGTGGCGCCTGCTGCAAGAGCGAGGCCGACGATCCCCACACCGCGACGGTGTTCCCAGACGAAGTGCGACGATTGCAGGAGGCGGCCGCGGCCGGAGAGTCCGTGGGAGACACTCCGAGTGAGGGCGACGCCCAGGACAGTGTTATCGGCGAGGACGACACCCGAGACTGGCGCGACGTAGCCCGTCCGATGCCGTACGGCCTGGTCGACGGCGACGAGGGGCCGGAGGGCGAGACGTTCGAGTGGGCGCTCCAGACCGACGCCTGTGGCGACTGCGCCTTCTACCGGGAGGACGACAGCGGAGTGGGTGCCTGCAGCGTCCACGCGGACCGGCCGCTCATCTGTGAGACGTATCCGTTCTCGGTCGATGTGGGCGGCACGAGCCAGCCGATGGGCGAAGCCGTCGATGCCGAGGGCATCGTCCGCGCCCACGAGTGCGAGGGACTCGGCCGCGACATCGACCGCGCTGACGCCGAGTCGCTCGCGGCCGCGCTGAAGGAGCGCGCGGTTCGGGAGGTCGAAGAGGCGATCGGCGTCCGCGACGCGTACGATCCGGTCTCCACCGATCCGGGGGAGGTCGTCGTTCACGACTCGGAGGGAGCCAAGCGTCCGGACGGCAGCCGGACCGACGACTAACGGGGCGGCGAAGCCGGCGAATCATCCCGGAGCGAGCCGGTGCGGGTCGCTCCGGTACGGCGGTAGGTATATGTCACATCGGCCAAACGTGCCGGTGGAGGGATATATCCGTGGAAATCTCCGACGAACTCATCTGTCTGTTCAGCGCCGACGTCCGCGAGAACGGCGACCGATACACGATCGAGATCCCGAAGCGCGAGGTCGACACCGGGTCCGTGACGCCCGGCGACGTGTATCGCGTCGCGCTCATCGAGCGCGATGCAACTGAAGCCGCCGGCGACGCCGCCGGGGCGACGGGATCGACCGCGACCACCGACGGGCCGCAGCCGCCTGTCGAGCGCGGCGAGGTCCGCTACGTCGAGATCGAGGACCTCGGGAAGCAAGGTGACGGGATCGCCCGCGTCGAGCGCGGATACGTGATCATCGTCCCCGACACCGAGGTCGGCGAGCGCGTAAAAATCGAGATTAGCGAAGTGAAGTCCAACTTCGCCGTCGGCGAGGTCATCGACGAGGAGGTCTGACCCCGCCGTCGGCCGGTGCTTCGAGCCCGTCGACGAGCGCTAGCGTCGCCGGTGTGACCGCGTGCAGTGGTCACCGACTATCGCGCGTCCGTCCACCGGTAGCCGTCGTCACCGGTGTCACCGGCGCCGGTAGCCGATCACGCCGATGACCGCCAGCGACCCGACGAGTGCGGCGAGCGCGTACTCGGGCGTGTCGATGCCGCCGCCGAGTCCCTGGCGCTCGACGGTGACGCGCATCGGCGCTGAAGCGTCGTACTGGTGCGCGTAGCCGTCGCCGTACACGATCGCCTGTATCCCGTGCTCCCCGGGCGTGCTCGCGTCGATCGACTGCGTGACAGACAGCGTCTCGCCGGGCGCGAGCGACTGCGTGCGCAGCTCGTAGGAGTTCGTCTCGTTGTCGGGGCTCGCGACGTTGAGGACGAGGATCGCCGTCGCGCGCTCCTCGCCGGTGTTTTCCACGGTCAGCGATAACTCCGCGGATTCCCCGGCCACCAGCGTCTCCGCGTCGAGGTTCGCCTCCGTGAGACACACCTGCTGGCTCCCGTTCGACTGGCACGACGCCGCCTGCGCGCCGGCCGTTCCCCCGACGGCCGGCCCGACCAGCAGCGCCGCAAGTATCAGTACGACCCCGCCGCGAACGACCGCGCTCCGCGCTCCCATATCCCCATCGGGCGCTGCGCCGGCCCTAAATCCTCGCCCCCGGGTATCGAAGTTGAAAACCCGCGCGGCGGGTTACCGGACGACCGTCACGGGAACCGAGGAGTTGCGGACGACCGCCTCCGCAACGCTGCCGAGGACGACCCGCGTGATGCCGCTGCGGCCGTGGCTCCCCACGACGATGTGATCGACGTCGTGATCCTCGGCGTACGTCACGATAGCTGCGGCCGGTTTGCCGACCGCGGTGTCAGTTTCGACCGAGCCGGTGACCGCCAAGGACTCGGCGACTTCCGAGAGCCGCGACTCCGCCTCCGACTTCCGACGCTCGTACCACTGTTCTGCGCCGCTGGGGATGCCTGCGCCCGGTTCCTTCCCCGCCTCCGCGGGGTCGATGACGGTCACCAACAGCAGGTCGGCGTCGCCCCACTCGTCGGCCGCGAACGAGAGCGCGGCGCTTGCCTGTTCGGAGTCGTCCACACCGACCAGGACGCGTTTGGTCATGAGTGACGGATCTGCCGCAGCCGAGAAAAAGACCGGGTCGCCGCGTTCGACGACCCGACGCGGTCACCTCCCGGGGCGACACTCCGCGTGGGGTCACTCACCGTGCCGGGTGACACACACGGGAAGCCCCTTCACCTCGACGGGCTCGGAGTTGTCCGGGGAGTAGACGACCTGCTGGCCCTTCTGCATGTACGGCACTTTCTTCGCGAGCGCCGGGGGGATGTTCACCGACTTGATCGCCTCCTCGTCGCCGAGGTTGAGTACGAGCCGGGTGTTCACCTGCTTGAACACGGGATCGGCGATGTCCTGTGGGTCCTGCGTCACGAGGAACAGCCCGAGGCGCTCCTTGCGTCCCTGTTTGGCCGCCTCGGTGAACTTGTGGACGACCTTCTGGGCCTGGACGTTGTCGGCGCCCGAGAGGAAGTTGTGCGCCTCGTCCATCCCGAGCACGAGCGGCGTCTCGTCGATGCGGTCGCTTCGCGGGGCGTTCGAGAGCTTGTCGTCGACGAGCATCGCCGACACCGCGAGCACGAACATCTCCTTGGCCCGCGCCGACGAGAGGTGGTAGGTGGGGACGACCGTCAGTCCGCCGGGGCGAACGAGCGTCGTGTCCAGCTCCGTGATCGGCTTGGCGTCCTGGTCGAACACGCCGGAGGGGACGCTCCGCACGCGGCGCTTCACCGCGTCGAACGTCGCCTCGTGGACGCGGCCCGTCTCGTCGAGCTCCTCTTTCAGCGCCGGGTCGTCGAGGAAGTCCAAGAACTGCTGGTAGGTGCCGCCCGAGTAGTTTCGGAAGAACCGGTTGATGAGGGTCAACAGCGCGGGGTACTGATTCTCGTTGAGCGACGCACCGGCGACGAGCCACGGCATGTCGTACTCGTTCACGACCGAGAACGGGATCGTGAACTCCACCTGCTCGGCGCGGTGGCCCCGGCCGGGGTAGCTGACGCCGGCCTCCTTCGGCACGAGTGCGACGGTGTCGTCGTGGCCGCCGTGGGCGACGTTCTCGCGCTCCAACCGTCGCGCCCACTCGTCGTCGAGCGCCGGGTTGTCGTCGTGCATCTGGGCGTACTCGTCTTGCGGGTCGAACATGACGACGGCCGCGCGCGCGTCGCGACCGTCGTCCGTCTCGTAGGTGCGGTCGAGATACTGCCGGAGGACGTTCTTCGCGCCGTGAGTCTTCCCGGAGCCCGTACCGCCGGCGACGAGCGTGTGTCGGAATACGAGCGGGTCGCCGTCGGCGTAGTCGTCCTTCAGGCGGTAGTCGACCGTCGGCGGCTCCGCGGCGGTGCGCACCGTCTCCCCACCGACAGAGAGGTGTCCGAGGAAGACCCCGTCCTCGGGGATCGCGAGGCCCGTCTTGATCTGCTCGGCGTCGCCCGCCTGGCGGACGAGCGCGCCCGGCTTGGGAACTCGGTCGACCATCCGTCGCTTGAGGTCGCCCCCTTCGGAGTACAGCACCGCAACCGGCGACAGCTCGGCGATGTACTTGTAATCGGCCTCGGTGAAGTCGCCGCGACCCGTCTGCATCCGTCGTCGCGCGGTGAGCTCGGTCGCGTCGTCGGTGCGGAACTCCTGATCGTACTCGAGCGCAGTGATCCGGCAGAATAGCTGCTCTCCGTCGGGGTAGGGGACGACGAGGTACTTCCCGATCCGCACGTCGTCGCGGTTGCCGACGGTGACGAACGCCTTGAGACTCGTCTCGTCGTCGTCCTCGGCGACCCGGAGCCCCTGCGCGACGGAGACCGTGCCGATGGCGTCGGCGGTCGCCGCCTCCGCGGCGTCCATGGCGTACTGCGCGAACCCGGAGTCCGCGTCGGCGTCGCTGTCGGCATTCGCGTCAGCTTCGCCGTCACGTTCGGCTCCGTCGCCGTCGCGTTCGGCCCCGCCGCCGCCGGCGGTCGCGTCGCCGCCGGACGGGTCAGCGAATTGTCCGGTGTCATCGAAATCGCCGAGGTTCGGCTCTCCGGCGTCGGTCATGTCACGCCCTGTGGCGCGCGGGGTGAAAACCGTATCCGTCGCCGACGTGACCGCCCCGTGTCCGCGGTCGCCCCTCGCGGCGTCCGATGCGACCGCTTTTCCGACTCGGACGGCAACTGACGGGCATGTTACTGGTTCGTGGGAGCGGCGGCGGCACGACGCTCACCGGAACGATCTACGAGCGGGGTGAGGAAGCGCCGTCGTTCAAGGGCGCGCCCGACGAGGGCGCGCCGTACGTGTGGGTGTGCGACGCGTTCTACGAGGTCGAGTCCGGCGGCTCCGAACTCGTCGTCGACGGCGAGCCGATCCGCGTCGCCTTCGAGTCGCCGGCCCCGCGGGGCTTCGACACCCGCGATCAGGCGGTCTCGGCCGCCGAGGAGCACGTCCGCACCCAGTTCGCCCGCGTCGGCGTCCCCGAGGCCGACGTGGAAGTCGAGGTCGTGAAGCGCGACCCGGAGTGACTCCGACGGTCACTCCGTCTCCTGCCACCGAACGTCATCGTACGTCCGCAGCTGGTCCGCGCCGAACCGGTCCTCGAACTTCCGCCGCAGCGCCGTCGTCTCGCCGACGCCGATCCGGGCCAGTTCGTCGGCCTTCGCGACCGGCGTCGGCGGGCCGGCCTCGGCGGCGACCTCCGAGACGATCTGCCGGGTGAGACGGTCGCGCGTCTCGGGGTCGACCGTGAACGCGGCCGGCGCCTCCACTTTGAACAGCACGTCTTCCCGGGGCTCGTACAGGTGCATGTACGTCACCTCGTACCGCTCGGGATCGGCGGCGCGCTCGACCCCGAGCGCGTCGCCGTCGCTGGCGAGGGGGCGTCCGAGCCGCCGCGCGAGCGCACCCACGACGTGAACGTGATCGCGTCGTCCGCGCGCTCGCCGTCCGGGCGGCGCTCCAGCAGTCGGGTGAACAGCGCGGCGTCGTCGGCCCACGGCGCCTCGACGCCCTTCCGATCGAGCGTCCGCGTGAGGTAGCCCGACGTGGGGTTCTTCACGAACCCGACCACCGGGACGTCGCGCTCGATGGCGGACTCGACGAGCCGGACGTACGTCGTCACCGCCTCCCTGACTGTCTCGCCGTGGGCGACCTCGCGAAGCTCGCTGTCTCGCGTCGCCCAGTTGAGCAGCCGTTTGGGGTACAGCGGCCCGTCGAGCACGAGGAGGTCCGACACCTCGCCGTGTTCGAGGTGCTTCCGGGCGTGGTGTGACTCCGCAAGCGACAGCGCGAGCTCGTGCACCATCTCGTCGGCGAACCGGCGACTCCGCGGCACCTTCAACACCCGACGGTCGGAGTTGCCCTCGTCGTAGGACATCCAGCCGTCGGCCACGTCCGGGAAGAACACCGTCGCGTCGTTGGCGTGGACCGTGACGACGATCGACCGCGCGCGGTGGAGGTCGAGGTCCGTCGGCTCGGCGCCCATCGCCGCCTGCGCCACGTCGATCACGAGTCCGTTCTTGAACGACGTGGGATTCAGCGTTCCAGAGTCGACGCCGTGGCTCGTCTCGAACGGTCGGTCGGCGAGGGCGGCGTCCTCGACGGGCGTCCGTCGAAGTTCGTGGTCGCCGAGCGACTCCAGGACGACCCGGCCGTCGTCGTGGAGGGGGTCGAGCCACTCCGCCCACGCCGTGCCCGCGAGGTCGTCGTGATCGGCGTCGTCGACCCCGTCGGCGATGGCCGAGGCGAGGTACGCGATGGTGTCGACGTGTACGGGGTCCAGCGTCACGGCCGAACGCGGGCGCCGACGCCGCAAAAACGGTGCGGTCCCCGCCGCTGTCTTCATACCGTCGCGGACCGTCTCCCCGCTCGTGATACGCGCGGTCGGCTTCGACCTCGACGACACGCTCGCCGTCCCGGAGCACTCACGGGTCCGACTGCTCGCGGACGCGCTCGACGCCGGCGGCGCCCCGGAACTGACCGGCGCCGTCGACCGCGCGGCGTACCTCGACGCCCACGCCAACCACCGCACGGCCGACAGCAGGGTGCCCGTCTTCGAGGAGCTACTGGCCCCTCACGACGTCGAGGCGGACCCCGTCGACCTCGCCGACGCCTACCGCGACGCGGTGACCACCGCGCTCGTCCCGGTCACCGGCGCCCGCGAACTCGTTTCTGCGCTCCGTGAGACGTACCGAGTCGGCCTGCTCACCAACGGCCCGGTCCGCGCGCAGTCGGCGAAGCTCGACTACCTCGGGTGGTGGGACGCGTTCGACACGACCCACATCTCCGGCGACCTCCCGGCGGGCAAGCCCGACGAGCGCGCCTTCGCGGCGCTGCTCGATGGACTCGAGAGCGACCCGGACGCGACGGCGTTCGTCGGCGACCACCCCGAGGAGGACATCCGCGGCGCCGCCGCGGCGGGACTGCGGACCGTCCACGTGCTCGACGAGGGCGGCGAACCCGCGCCCGAGGCGGACGCCTCGGTCGCGCGCGACCAGCTCGCCGCGGATCTCCCCGAGATCCTCCGCGGTCTGTGACCGCGCACGCCGCTCACGCCCGCACCGGGTTACGCGGCGTTGCCGTCCGCGGCGGCCCGAACCGCCGAGAGCACCCGCTTCACCTGCGCGCCGTCCTCCACGAAGACGACCGTCCGCGGCGGCGTGACCGCCTTCGGCCGCACGCGGAGCCCGGCGTCCTTGGCCGCGGACGCAGCGGCGTCGGGGGCGACGACGAACTCGACGCGCGCGCGGTCGGGGTGGACGTACACCTCCGCGAGGAGGCGGTCGCCGTCGCGTCCGGCGTCGCTGGCGTCGCCGCCGTCGATCCGAACTTGGTACGCACGCGCGCCCTGCGTCGTCGGCTCCGTGTCCGGGTCGGCGTCGCTCACGCGGACGTCCGCGAGCGCGTCGCCGTCGCCAGTGAGCTCCGAGGCGAGCAGCTGCGCGATGCGGACGCCGTCGGTGGTTCGGTCGGCGACCATCACGCGCCCCCGCAGCGGCGTCGCTGTCGGGATCGCGCTCTCGCTCGGCCTCGGTCTCCTCGGTCTCCGCGCCGCGGGCGGCTCCGTCCGCGAGCAGTTCGTCGCGCGCCTCGTCCGCGATGTCGGCCACGCCGAGGCCGCGCTCGCGGGCGACCAGCACCGCCGCTGTTTCGAGGGTTACCCCCGCCTCGCGCTGGCGGCGGTTCGCCGCGGCGACCGCCTCGCGCTTTTCCATCCCGTCGGCGACGACAGCGTCGACGGCCTTCTCGAAGGTCGACTGCTCGCGGAGGATCGACTCGTCGGGGACGAAGTCGGCGGGGACGTGCACCTCCGCGGGGTCGAACTGCGCGACGAGCTCGCCGCCCGACTCGGCGAGCAGCCCCCGCCCGGTCGCGATATCGACGAGCCGTTTCGCCTGATCGGGGGAGAACCAGTCGCGATCGAGCGAGAGAGCGACGACGAACGCTCCCTCGCCCATCCGATCGGTTCCAGCGCCGCGGAACGGCGCGGCGACGGCGGCCTCCAGGGTCATACCCGTCCGGTTCGTCGCCTGCAGTAAAAGCCGCTCGTTGGGCGCACGCGGAGGGCGCCTATGCGAAGGCGAGCGAGTCGTCCGCGTTGGTCTCCTCGGCCTGCGAGGTCTTCTCCCAGGCGGTCTCGAAGTCCGTCATCGTGATCTCCGTGCGGTCTTCGCGGATCGCGAACATGCCGGCCTCGGTGCAGACCGCCTTCACGTCCGCCCCCGAGGCGCCCTCGGTGAGCTCGGCCAGTACCGCGAAGTCCACGTCATCGGCGACGTTCATGTCCCGGGTGTGGATCTTGAAGATCAGCTCGCGGCCCTCGGCCTCCGGCTTGGGCACCTCGATGAGTCTGTCGAAGCGGCCGGGCCGGAGTATCGCTGGGTCGAGCATGTCGAATCGGTTCGTCGCCGCGATGATACGGATCTCCCCGCGCTCGTCGAACCCGTCCATCTCCGCGAGCAGTTGCATCATCGTGCGCTGGACCTCGGCGTCGCCGGAGGTCTTCGAGTCCGTGCGCTTGGACGCGATGGCGTCGATCTCGTCGATGAAGATCACGGCGGGCTCGTTCTCGCGGGCGACCTCGAACAGGTCGCGCACGAGCTTCGCTCCCTCGCCGATGAACTTGTGGACCAGCTCCGAGCCGGCCATCTTGATGAACGTCGCGTCGGTCTGGTTCGCGACGGCCTTCGCGAGCATCGTCTTACCCGTCCCCGGCGGCCCGTGGAGCAGCACGCCGCTGGGCGGCTGGATGCCCACCTCGGTGAACATCTCTGGGCTCTTCAGCGGCATCTCGACGGTCTCGCGCACCTCGTTCATCTGCTCGTCGAGTCCGCCGATGTCCTCGTAGGTGACCTCGGGCGAGTGCTCGACCTGCATGACGCGGGCGCGCACGTCTGTCTCCTTCTCCAGTTTCTTCACGACCGACAGGGAGTTGTTGACGGCCACCCGGTCGTCGGGGTCGAGGTCCTCGCGCATCTCGTCGGTGACCTCGGTCAACGCCTCCTGGTTGTTGCCGTGCTGTTTGATCACGACGCCGTCGTCGGTCAGTTCCTGTACGGTCGCGACGAACAGCGGCGACTGTTTGAGCTTCTTGTTCTCGTGCGTGAGCCGCTCGAGTTTCTGTTGGTACTTGTTGTTCTCCGCGTTCGCATCCAGGAGCTTGTCGCGCATCTCCTCGTTTTGCCCCTCGAGAACCTCGAGGCGCTCCTGGAGAGCCTCGATCTTCTCCTGCTGCGACGCCGCCTCCTCGTAGGGGAGGTCGACGTCGTCAACGGTGTCAGTCATCGCCGGAGCTAGGGCGGTGAGTAGTAAGAGACTTCGGGTCGGGGTGAGGACCACGAGAATCTGATAATCCAAAGTAATAGTTAGGATAGAAACTATTATCAACCGGTATCGCATGGATGTACCCAGCATGAGTGCATCCGACGCCGAGGCCGTCGCCGACGACGCATCGATCGATCGATGGGAACGGGTTCGCGACCTCCCGCCGAGCGCGAAGCTGGTGGCGAAGGTGCTGGAGTACGAGGACACGCTGAGTCAGAGCGAACTCGCCGAGGAGACGCTCCTCCCGCCGCGGACCGTCCGCTACGCGCTGACTCGCCTGGAGGATGCCGACGCCGTCGAGTCCCGGTTCTCGTTCACCGACGCACGCAAGCGACTCTACTCGCTGGACCTGTAACCGCCGAACCTGCGGCTACTTCTCGGATCTATCGCTGCAGACCTCAGAGGAACTCGTGCGGACGTTTCCCTCGCATCCCCCTGCGTTCTCGTCGTCTGGGTCCACGCCGTGAAGCAGCGCGGCGAGCGTCTCGATCCCGTCGACCAGTCGCGGACTCGGCTGGTTCAACAGCGAGTCGTCGATCACGTGGACCGACGAGTCGACGTCCCAACCGCGGTCGGCGAGCGGGTCCTCGCTCGGTATCTGATTCGCGCCGCACCAGTGGAACACCGCGTGGTCCGGGTCGGCGCGCTCGACGGCCGCGGCGTCGACCTCGCGCGAGCGCTCGCCCGCCGGGACGAACGGACAGCGCCCGCCCGCGGCGGCGACGGCGTCGGGGACCCAGTTGCCGGCGGCCATCGGCGGGTCGCCCCACTCCTCGGCGTAGACGACCGGACGCTCGCCACGGACGTCGGGCACTGCCGCCCGAACCTGATCGACGCGGTCGCGCAACTCGTTCACCAGTCGCTCTCCGGCCGCGTCGCAGCCGACCGCAGCCGCGACGCTCGCGACGGCGTCGAACACCGCCGCCAGTCTCGTCGGCTCCGTGTGGACGACCTCGACTCCGCGGTCGCGGACTGCGGCCGCCGTCTCCCGCTGGAGCGCGTCACAGGTCACCGCGACCGTCGGCTCCAGTCGCTCGACGGCCGCGAGGTCCGGGTTCGGCCACCCGCCGACGACGGCTGGCGACGACCCCGGGGGCGGCTCGCACGCGCGCGTGACGCCGACGAGTTCCCCCGTCGACTCGTCGCCGCCCCCGGGGTGATCAGACGCGACTTCCGCCTCGAGCGCGGCGATCGTCGCGGTCGCGCTCGGCGCTAGCGAGACGACGCGCTCGGTCACCATCGCGGAACGTTCACCATCGTTAGCCCGTGAGACGCGATCGCATAAATAGCTCCCGTCGGGCGGTTTTCCGATCACGTGACGGCGTAGCACTGCCGTCGTGACACCGTTTGATTTTTATACTGATCACGCATCCTTTGGGCACAGAGTCACCCGGGGTTTTTTGTATCCCCTTTCGGGCTCACGCCCCCTCAGATGCAATGAGCGAGAACACACACACCCGCCGGCGACCCGCCGGGCGCGACCGACGAACCGCACACGAACACCAAGACGAATCCGAGCAGGAGGAGCAGAAGGGCGACGAGCTCGTCTGTCCCGAGTGTTCCGGTAACGTCATTCAAGACGAGGAGCACGGCGAGACGGTCTGTGAGGAGTGCGGCCTCGTCATCGAGGAGGACTCCGTCGACCGCGGCCCCGAGTGGCGCGCGTTCGACGCCGCCGAGAAAGACCAGAAGTCCCGCGTCGGCGCCCCGACGACGAACACGATGCACGACAAGGGACTGTCGACCAACATCGACTGGCGCGACCAGGACGCCTACGGCCGATCGCTGGGCGCCCGCCAGCGCCAGAAGATGCGCCGCCTGCGCAAGTGGAACGAGCGGTTCCGCACGCGCGACTCCAAGGAGCGCAACCTCAAGCAGGCGCTCGGCGAGATCGACCGCATGGCCTCCGCGCTCGGCCTCCCGGACAACGTCCGCGAGACCGCGTCGGTCATCTACCGCCGCGCGCTCGACGAGGACCTCCTGCCGGGGCGCTCCATCGAGGGCGTCTCGACCGCCTGCGTGTACGCCGCCGCCCGGATGGCCGGCGTCCCGCGCTCGCTCGACGAGATCAGCGACGTCTCGCGCGTCTCGAAGGACGAGGTCGCCCGCACGTACCGCTACGTCGTCCGCGAGCTGAAGCTGGAGGTCAAGCCCGCCGACCCCGAACAGTACGTCCCGCGGTTCGCATCCTCCCTCGAACTGTCCGACGAGTCGGAGATGCGCGCCAAGCAGCTCCTGAAGAACGCCAAGGAGAAAGGCGTCCACTCGGGCAAGTCGCCGGTGGGCCTCGCCGCGGCCGCCGTCTACGCGGCCGCGCTGCTCACCAACGAGAAGACGACGCAGGCGGCCGTCTCTGAGGTCGCTGACATCTCGGAGGTCACCATCCGCAACCGCTACCACGAGCTGCTCGAGGCCGAGGACGGCCTCGTCGCCTGAGCTCGGCCTCGGCGCCCGCGCCCCCCGGACCCGACCGCTTTTCCCCGACACGTCGTTCCCGCGAGCGGTGCGTCCACGGCTCGAGCTATTATAAAGGGTGCTCCTCCTCGGCCTGAGCGCCGCCACCGTCGTCCTGTTCGGGCTCCCCGCCTCGCCGGTGCCCGTGACGGTGATCGCGCTGTTCGCGGTCGGGGGCGCGTTCGCGTTCACCGCCGGCCTCCGCGTCGAGGGGCGGGTCGCCGGTCGCGACGTCGACCACGTCACGCTTGGGGTGGGTCGCGGATCGTGGGCCACGGGGACGCTTTTCCGCCCCCGGCACGCAGATGTCACAATGACGTTCGCTCTCGACTCGTTCTCGCTGTGTGCCAGCACGGCGGACCTCGACGAGGAGCCGGCAGCACGCGAGCACGCCGACTGCGTCGAATTCCGGATGGATCTCGCCGAGGAGCCGCTTGCGACGCTCGACGGCTACGACGGCGAGCTTCCCCTCCTCGTCACGAACCGCCCTCACTGGGAAGGAGGTGAGACGGCGCCGTACGGCCGCCTCGACGCGCTTGCGGCGGCCGTCGAGCACGAGGCGATTGCGGCAGTCGACGTCGAGCTCGCGACCCTGCGCGGTCGACCGGCCGGGACGAACGAGATCGACCCGGCGGGGCTGGTCGAGCACGCCCGCGCGAACGGCGCCGCGGTCGTCGCGTCCGTCCACGACTTCGACGGGACGCCGTCGCCGGCGACGCTCGACGGGCTCCTCCGCGCGGCGGCGGCCGCCGGCGACGCGGGGAAGCTGGCAGTCACCGCGCGGACGAACGGCGAGGCCCTGGACCTGCTGGCGGCGACTCACCGCGCGACGATCCGCGGCGACCGCGTGGCGACGATGGCGATGGGCGAGGCCGGGCGCCACACCCGCGCGGTCGCGCCGGTGTACGGGTCACGACTCGGCTACGCGCCCGTGGACGCCGCCGACGCGACGGCGCCCGGGCAGTACGACCTCGCGACGCTCCGACGGCTCGTCGACGACCTCTCGTGAGAACCCGTCGACCGCCGCCGACGCGGAGCCGTCGCGAGGCGGACACGCGTCTGACGGCCCGTACGAAGCTTGATACGCGTAGGGACGGAGCTACGGGGCATGCAACGACGACCCGTCGTCGCCGCGGCGCTGGCGGTGGTGCCGGCGTTGGGGCACGCGTACCTCCGCCGGTGGACTCGGGGGATCGCGTGGCTGTCGCTGCTCACCGGCTCGGCGCTCGTGTTCGCTGGAGTGGTCGGCGTCGGGGTCGGCGACGCGTTGGCCGCGAGCGCGACGTGGACGGGGCTGGCGAGCGGGAGCGCGCTCGTCGTCCCGCTTGGCGTCGTCATCGCGCTCTCGTCGGCCGACGCGTACGTGCTCGCCCGCCGGGACGCCCGACGGGGCGCGCTCGCGTGCCCGCAGTGCGGCCGCGGCGTCGACCTGTCGCTGGGGTTCTGTTGGTACTGCTCGGTGGAGTTCGAGTACGTCGAGCGGTAGCCGACTCGGCCGCTCCAGACTCTGAGGCGACCGCGCATCGAATTCGATCTGGACCGAACGCCTCCGTGACCGCCGTTACTGCTCGATGATCGATTCCTCGACGGCCTCGCCGAAGTGGCGAGCCACGTCCTCGTAGTAGACGAGGACCTCGTCGCCCTCCGCGAGTTCGGTGACCGCCTTCCGACCGTCGGCGGTTGCGACCTTCACCGTCTCCGCGTTTTGGATGAGCGTCTCGATGCGGTCGACCTCGCCGTCGTCGGTCTCGACTTCAGCCTGCACGCGGAACATCGGGCGCTTCTCGATTTTCACGCGGCCGACGATGGCCTCGCGCGTCTTCCCGTCGGTGTCGAGCACTTGGACCTCGTCGCCAGAGCGCAGTTCGCTCAGGTACTTCGTGCCGCCGTCGGGGGTACGGACGTACGCGTGGACCGCGCCGGCGTTGACGCGGAACGGCCGGGAGGCGACGTACGGCGAATCGGCCGTCTCGGCGTGGACGAAGAACAGGCCCCGGGACATCGACCCGACGAGCATCCCCTCGTCGTGGTCCATCATCGTCCCGGTGTCGACGCAGACGCGGTCGGCCGAGCCGGTGCGCTCGAGGGCGGTGACGGTCGCGGTCGTCAGGTCCAGCGTCTCGCGGTCGGCCTCGTCGCGGATCTCCACCGTCTTGCGTATCTCGTCGGGGTTATCGGTGTCCAGCAGGACGCCCTCGGCGCCCAGTTCGAGCGTCTCGAACGCCGTCCTGGCCTCCTCGGCGGTCGTCGCGCCCGCGACGAGGGTGGTGTCGTCGCCGATGCGCGCGATGAGGTTCTCCAGCGGGATGATCTGCCAGTTCTCGCTGGCGACGACGACGAACTCCGCGTCGCGGGCGGCGGCCTCGGCGAACGCCTCGTAGTCCTCGTCGAAGATGCGGACGAACGCGCCCTGTGCGCGGTTGTCGCTGCGGCGGAGCGTCGAGAGATCTGCCGAGCCCGAGAAGTCCGTGGGGAGGTCGACGGTTCCGTCGCCCTCGCCGTCCTTCCCGACGATGTAGGCGTCGGCGACCGCGGCGTCCCCGCCGGCCGCGCCGCCGCCGGACTCGGCGTCTTCGATCACGTCCACGTCGGCGTCCGAGCGGAAGGCGGCGACGTTCACGTCGCCCAGTTCGCGCACCTTCGCCACGTCGCGCTCGTCGACGAGCACCCAGTCGACGCCGGCCTCGAGGCCTGCGGTGATCCGCTCGCGTCGTACGTCCCAGTCGCCGACGTCGCCGTCGGCTCGGATCCAGACGGATCGCGTTCCGGTCATTACCGGTCGCTATCGTGGACGGCGCTTCAAGTTGGCGGATACGGCGACAGATTCGTTACAGCCTGGCGGATACGGCGACAGATTCGTTACAGCCCGGACCCCGACAGCGCGTCCTCGGCGTCGGCGTCCCCGTGGACGACCGCCGACACCGCCGCGGTCATCGCCTCGGGGTCGTCGTGTTGGAAGATGGTTCGGCCCATCGAGACGCCCGCGGCGCCGGCGTCCATCGCGCCGCGGACGCTCTCCAGCGTCGCGAGGTCGCCGACGGGCGAGCCGCCGGCGATGATGACCGGCAGGCGCGTCGATTCACAGACGTGCTCGAAGCTGGCCGCGTCGCCGGAGTACGCCGTCTTCACGAGGTCGGCGCCGCACTCTTCGGCGAGGCGGACCGCGTGGCCGAGGTACTCGGCGTCGTGCTCGGGGTCGTCGCCCTCGAGGTTGGCGCCGCGGGCGTACGCCATCGCGAGCACCGGCACGCCGTAGTCGCCGGCGGTCTCACACAGCTCCGAGAGGAACGTCATCTGGCCGGGCTCGTAGTCGGAGCCGACGTTGATGTGCATGGAGACCGCGTCGGCGCCCGCGCGGATGGCCCCCTTCACGGTGCCCGTGGGGCGTTTATCGTTGCTCTCGGGACCGACCGACGTGGAGGCGTTCAGGTGGACGACGTAGCCCGCGCCGTTGAGGTTGTCGTGGACGCGCGGGGCGATCCCCTTCTGGGTGAGCACCGCGTCGGCACCGCCGCGGGTCACCGCGTCGATGGTGCCTTCGATGTCTTTCAGTCCCGTCACCGCGCCGAGGGTGATCCCGTGGTCCATCGGGACCATGAGGATTCGGTCGTCTGTCGAGATGCGATCGAGTCGTGCTGTGAGGCCGGCGTGTTCCATTGGTGTGGTATGGCGTGATCTGGCGTAAATGGCTTGCGAACGGCTCAATCGGAAGTACCTTCGGGTGTCGGCGTCCGTCGCCCGTACCCGTCGACGGCCCCCTGCTTCAGTTCGCGCGCCTTCGTTTCGAGCCGTTCGGCGACTGACTCGGTCGATGCCCCCCGCTCGTGGCCGTCGGCCACGATGTCGACGAGCGCGGAGCCGACGATGATCCCGTCGGCGCCCGCCTCGACGATCGTTGCCGCCTGCTCGCCCGAGGAGATGCCGAACCCGACCGCTTTCGGGAGCGCGACCCCCGAGAGACGCGCGAGCGACTCCCCGGTCTGATCCGACACCGACGACGACGCGCCGGTGACGCCGAGGCGCGCCTGGACGTAGAGGTAGCCGGAGGAGACCCCGACGAGTTTCTCCAGTCGCGCCTCGTCGGTCGTCGGCGCGACGATCGATATCAGGTGGAGCCCGAACTCGTCGCACGCCGCCCGGAGGGGGCCGGCCTCCTCGGCCGGGAGGTCGGGGACGACGAACCCGGAGAGGCCGACCTCGGCCGCCTTCTCGACGAACGGCCGCGGGCCGGGTTCGGAGCCGAACTGGTAGATGAGGTTGTAGTACGTCATGCACACGAGCGGCACGTCCACGTCGACCTCCTCGACGAACTCGAAGAAGCGCGTCGGCGTCATTCCCGCCTCCAGCGCGCGCACGACGGCGTTCTGGATCGTCGGTCCCTCGGCGATGGGCTCGGAGAAGGGCAGCCCCAGTTCGATCACGTCGGCGCCGCCCTCGGCGAGCGCCTCGACGTACGCCAGTGAGGATTCGTAGTCCGGGTCGCCGACGGCGAGGTACGGGACGAACGCGGGCCCGTCGGCGAACGCGGCCGCGACTCGGTCGGCCGCCGCGTCGTCGCTCATCGCAGCCCCCCGTCGAACATCGACATGTCCGGCGCGTTCGCCACGTCGCGTTTGGCCGTCTCCTCGATGGCCGTGTCGAGGTCCTTGTCGCCGCGGCCGGAGACGTTGATCACCGTCACGTCGCCCAGACCCTCGTGGTGCTCGTGGAGGTAGCCGAACGCGTGGGCCGTCTCCAGCGCGGGGATGATCCCCTCCTCCTGCGAGAGCCGGTGGAACCCCTCGATGGCCGCGTCGTCGTCGACGTTCACGGGGGTGACGCGGTCCTCGTCGACGAGGGACGCGAGCTCCGGTCCGACGCCGGCGTAGTCCAGCCCGGAGGAGACGGAGTGGCTTTCGACGATCTGGCCGTCGTGGTCCTGCAGGAGCTTCGTTCGCGCGCCGTGGAGGACGCCCTCGCTCCCGGTCGACAGCGACGCGGAGTTGGGCGCGACGCCCTCGTCTTCGTCGACCGCGAGCGAGGAACCGCCGGCTTCGACGGCCAGCAGGTCGACCGACTCGTCGTCGACGAAGTGGTGGAACGATCCCATCGTGTTCGAGCCGCCGCCCGCGCAGGCGACGACCGAGTCCGGAAGCCGTCCGGCGGTCTCTCGCACCTGTCGGCGGGCCTCCTCGGAGATGATCGCCTGGAAATCGCGGACCATCTGCGGGAACGGGTGGGGGCCGACGACCGACCCGATGACGTAGTGGGTGTCCTCGACGTTCGTCGCCCAGTCGCGCATCGTCTCGGAGATCGCCTCCTTCAGCGTGCCGCGGCCCGTCGTCACCGGGGTGACCTCGGAGCCGTTGATCTTCATCCGGAACACGTTGGGGCGCTGGCGGTTGATGTCGCGTTCGCCCATGTACACCTCGCAGGGCATCCCGAGATGGGCCGCCGCCATCGCCGTCGCGGTGCCGTGCTGACCGGCGCCCGTCTCGGCGATGATGCGCTCTTTGCCCATGTACTTCGCGAGCAGCACCTGCCCGAGGGCGTTGTTCAGTTTGTGCGCGCCGCCGTGGAGCAGGTCCTCCCGCTTGAGGTACACCTCGGTGTCGTAGCGCTCGGAGAGGCGGTCCGCGCGCTGGAGCGGGGTGGGACGCCCGCCGAAGTCGCGGATCCGCCGGCGGAACTCGTCCATGAAGCCGTCCTCGTTGTTGAGGACGTACCGCTCGTAGGCGTCGGTCAACTCCTGTATCGCGGGCATCAGCGCTTCGGGGACGTACTGGCCGCCGTAGCGGCCGAACTTCCCGTCCCCGGCCGACACCCACTGCTCGCCCTCTGTGGGATCGCTCCGCTCGCGTTCGCTGCTCATACCTCCTCCTCCGTCTCCGCGGCCGTAAACCGACGGGTGTTGGCAGAAACGTCGCCGCCGGTGCCCGCCTCGTCGGTCCCCTCCGCGTCCATGATCGCCGAGCCGATGAGCAGCCCGTCGGCCCCGGCGTCGCGCATCCGCTGGACGTCCGCGGGCGTCGCGATCCCCGACTCTGCGATCAGCGTCACTCCGTCGGGAACCTCCGGTGCGATCGCCTCGAACGTCGAGAGGTCGACCGCGAGTTTTCCGAGGTCCCGGTTGTTGACGCCGATCAGCTCCGCGCCGGCCGCCAACGCCGCCGCGAGTTCCTCGCGCGTGTGGACCTCCACGAGCGGCTGGAAGCCGCGGTCGCGGGCCGCCGCGACGAGATCCGCGAGGTCGTCCCCGACGAACCGGGCGATGAGGAGCACGAGGTCGGCCTCGACGGCGTCCAACTGGTCCTCGCGCACGAGGAAGTCCTTGCGCAGGACGGGAACGTCGACCGCCGCGCGAACCCGGTCGAGCGTGTCGAGCGAGCCGCCGAAGTGCTCCGGTTCGGTCAGCACCGACAGCGCCGCGGCGCCGCCGGCGACCATCGACTCGGCGAGGTCGACCGGGTCCTCGCGGCGCGCCCCGTCGGTCGTCGGGCTCGTCGGCTTCACCTCCGCGATGACCGGAACCCGCCCGTCGGCCTCCGCGGTCGCGAACGCGGTCGACAGCGACCGCGCGTCGACGGCGACGCGCTCGTCGCCTCCCGGTCGGTCGGCCGCGGCATCGAGGATCGATCGCACCGCCGGCGCGAGTTCCTCGGATCGTGTGTTCATCTATGTACATCGGTGGGCTCTTTCGTTCAAAAGTGTTGCGTCGGCTCGGCGGATCGGCGCGGGGGCTGTGTAGCGCCGCGCGCGATAGCCGGCCCGTCACGCCGAGTCGCGTGCGGCGGTCGCGACGGCACGGGATTGAAGCGGCGCCGTCGCGTTCGGTCGGCTATGACGGACTTTCTCGGCGGCGACGGGGACGACAGCTCGGAGGCGGGCGGCGTGAGCGACACGGGCGTGTTCGGGCGTCGATTCGACGCGATCGATCGGGTGCTGGAGCTGGGGACCGCGAGCGGTCGACTCATTTCCGTCTCGTTCGCCGAGGATCTCTCGGGGGACGTGGACAGCGAGCACCCCCTGCTGGACCGCCTCGACGAATACGTCGCCGGCGCCGAGGACGATTTCGCCGACCTGGAGATCGCGATAACCGTCCCGACGGCCCAGCGGTCGGTGCTGGAGTCGGTTCGGAACATTCCCTACGGCGAGGCGATCGACCTCGAACGCGTGGCGAAGATGACCGCCGATCTCGATCACGAGGACGATGCCGATCTGGAGACAGCCCGCGAGGCGCTGCGGGCGAACCCGGTACCGATCGTGATCCCGGACCACCGGGTGCGGAACGCGGCGGGCGCGACGCCCGAGGCCGTCGCCGCACGGCTCAGGGAGATCGAGGGGATCTGACCGCCGTCGGACCGGGCGGCTCGGCGTGGAGAACGGACGGACCGCGATCGGCGGCGACTATCGACCGTACGCGCGCACGAGGAAGTAGGCGACTGCGATGAGGAACAGCGCCTCGCCGGCGGTTTCGAGCGAGCCGACCCCGACCTCGACGCCGCCGATCTTCGCGCCCGACGCGAGCGCGAACAGTCCGGCGTTCGAGAGCGCGCCGGCCTCTGTCGGCGCGCTGTGGAGCCACATCGTTCGCTGACTCGCGAGGACCCCGACCGCCAACATCGCCGCTCCGACGGCCATGTCCGCGGGGACCAGGCCACGATACCAGGCGCCGACGCCGGCGACGACGGCGGCGCACGCGAGAAACACCGCCACGCCCGCCGACAGGTCGACGCTTCGCTTCGACGCGTACATACCGCACGACGGGAGCGGGACGGAGGTAAGGGTGGCGACCCCGTCTGCCGGTCGTCTGCCGAAGGTCTGACGGCGGCGAGCGCCGAACGTCACGCCCGCGTGACGCGCTCGGTGGAGCACCCGACATCACGACAGACCGGGCACCCGAGGGGCGACTCACCGGCCGACGCCGATCCCTTCGTGGACGACGAACGTGAGCGCGTTCACCAAGTAGTGAGCGATGACGACCGCCAGCAAGCTTTCGGTGAGGAGGAACGCTGCCGCGAGAACGAACCCCAGCGCTCCCGTGGCGACGACGCCCGCTCGCCCCTGCGCTCCGTGCCCCAGCGCGAATGCGACCGAGGAGCCTGCCGCGAGCAGCCACGGCGACGCGGGGACGCCGGTCGCGGCCGCGCCAGCGGCGAACGCACCGACGAGGACGGCGCGAAAGAGGAACTCCTCGAACAGCGCGACCGTCGGCAGGACAGCGAACAGCAGCACCGCCCAGCCGCCGACCGAGTCAGGCGCGAGCGCGCCGCGCAGCGCCTCGTTCACCTCGACGCCGACGCGCTCGGCGAATCGCCCGCCCGCCTCGCAGCGAGCCACAGCGCGACGCCGAGGCCGACGCCGATCCCCGCGTCCGTCGCCGTCGCGACCGGCGCGAGCCCGAGCGCCGCGGCGGGTACGTCCGCCCACAGCGCGGCCGCGACGAGCACCGCGCCGAACAAGCCCTGAGAGAGCGCGACGTTGGCGAGCAGCGCCCCCGCCGACAGCGACGCGTCCGCCTCCGCGGCGGCGACGGGGCTGCGCTCGGGGGACGCGAGCGTCCGGTCCGGACCGTCGCCCGGTCCCAAGTGGGACGGCCCTCTGGTCGCGGGCCCGGGGTCCTCCGGCGCGTCATCCGCGCGCCCGGTGCCGTCGCGAGCCGAGGGCTCAGGGTGCGGTGCGACTCGGGCCTCCGACAGGCGCGCGAGGCCCAAGAGCAGAATCAGGACGACGGTCGCCAGCCCCGCGAACGCCGTCCAGCGCGTCACGTCCGGTCGCTACTGCGGGCTGGGGCTGGTCGGGCCCGCGGTGCCGGCGCCCTCGCCCGTCTTCTCGAGCGCGGAGCCGGTGATGCTCTTGAGGCGGTCGACGAGCGAGTCCTTCTCGGGCTCGCCCTCCAGCGCGATGTCGAGCACCTCCGAGATGTGCGAGACCGGGATGATCTCGATCATCTCCTTGTACTCGTCTTCGATCATCACGTCCTGCTCGTTCGCCTTGGGGATGATGACCCGGCTGCAGCCGGACTTGGCGGCGGCCTCGATCTTGTGGGTGACGCCGCCGACCGGGAGCACGTCGCCACGGACCGACAGCGAGCCGGTCATGGCGAGGTTCTGATCGACGCCCATCTCCTCCAGCGCGGAGATGACGGCCGTCGCGACCGTGATCGACGCCGAGTCGCCGTCGACGCCCTGTTGGCCGGTCTGGATGAACTGGATGTGGATGTCCTTCTCGGTGATGTCCTCGTCGGAGAACTTCTTGATGATCGCCGAGACGTTCTGGACGGACTCCTCGGCCATCTCTTGGAGCTGCCCGGTGGCGATCACCTGGCCGGGCCCCTGCGAGGGTGTGACCTCGGCCATGACGGGGAGCATGATACCCGAGTCCTCGCCCATGACCGCGAGCCCGTTGACGCGACCGACCTGGTAGCCGTCGGCGACCTGCAGTTCGTAGTCCTTGCGCCGCTCGATGTAGTCGTCGGCGAGCTGCTGCTCGATGGAGCGCGAGCGACCCTTCGCCTGGAGCACGTGGTCGCGAGTGACGCGGTCGGCGTCTTCGCCGCGGGCGATGTCGCCCGAGACGCGGACGAGTCCGCCGAGGTTCCGCAGCTCCAGCGTGAGATGGCCCTTCCGACCCGCACGGCGGCGGGCGGTGAGGATGACCTCCTCGATGGCCTCCTCGCTGAAGGCGGGAAGCCGCCCGTCTTTCGCGACCTCCTGGGCAACGAAGCGGGCGTACTTGCGCCGCATCTCGGGGGTGTCCTCGATGGTGTCGTCCATGTACACCTCGTAGCCGTACCCCTTGATCCGCGAGCGCAGCGCGGGATGCATGTTCTCCATCGCGTCGAGGTTCCCCGCCGCGATCATGATGAAGTCCGTCGGGACGGGCTCCGTCTGGACCATCGCGCCCGAGGAGCGCTCGGACTGGCCCGTGATCGAGAACTCGCCCTCCTGGATCGCGGTCATCAGCTTCTGCTGGGACCGGATGTCGAGGGTGTTGATCTCGTCGACGAACAGCACGCCTTTGTTCGACTTGTGGATGGCGCCGGCCTCGACGCGGTCGTGACTCGGCGTCTCCATCCCGCCGGACTGGAACGGGTCGTGGCGGACGTCGCCCAGCAGCGCACCGGCGTGGGCGCCGGTGGCGTCCTCGAACGGCGCCGACTTCTCGTCGGCGTTGTTGACGAGGAGGTTCGGTATCATCGAGTCGCTGCCGCGCGAGCCGTAGCGGAACGCGAGGTAGATAATACCGGCAGCGAGGATGCCGAGGAGGATGTTGCTCACGACGAGCAGCGAGTAGCCCAGCACCACCGCGATGATGATCCACATGAGGAAGCTGCGCATCTGGTTGCGCTTTCTGGCCTCCTCCTTGTGGGCCTCGACGATCTGTTCGCCCTTGCCCGCCGGCACCGTCCGCACTTTGGGGTTGTTGCCGTCGTCGGGGTTGTGGTACACGAGCACGTCCTGCAGTTCCTCTTTCGGGAGGAGCTCGGACATCGCCTTCGCGAGCATCGACTTACCCGTCCCGGGCGAGCCGATCATCATCACGTGGCGGCGCTGCTTTGCCGCCTTCATCACGACGTCGCGGGCGTGCTCTTGCCCGATCACCTGGTCTACGAGCCGGTCGGGGACCTCGATGTCGTTGGTCGAGTCGATCTGGAGGCCGCCGAGGAGGTGGTCCTCGGCGATCTCCTCGTCGATTTCCGCGTCGATCTCGACATCGCTCCCGAGGTCGTCGATGTCGGCGTCCTGGTCGGAGGGATCGTTGGAGGCGCCCACCGAACGGCCGCCGGTGGTCCCGCCGGATCTCCCGCCGTCAATCCCGTTCGACTCGGGGTCGTCGTCGGCAGGAGCGTCCTCCGGGCCCAGGACGTCATCGCCGTCCCGGCTGTCGTTTCGATCGTTGCTCATAGAATCGTTACTACCGAGAAACAGGGTCTGTCGATTCATATACTTTCTCCCCCCGTGAGCCGCGCTCGCCCGAGCGAGAACGGCCAGTAGCGACGCGGTGACCGGCGTTCGTCTGCCCCCGCACCACTCGCCGGGCTTTTAAACTCGCCGCGAGATACGTCCACGCATGCGGGGGTTCTACATCGGGCGGTTCCAGCCGTACCACAACGGCCACCACCACATGGTCGAGGAGATCGCCGACGACGTGGACGAACTCGTCCTCGGCATCGGGTCGGCGGGCGACTCCCACACCCATCGCAACCCGTTCACCGCCGGCGAGCGCGTGATGATGGTGACGAAGTCGCTGGCCGATCTCGACGTGACCACGTACGTGGTTCCGATCGAGGACCTCGAGCGCAACTCGGTGTGGGTGAGCCACGTCCAGTCGATGTCGCCGAAGTTCGACGTGGCGTACTCGAACAACCCCCTCGTCGTCCGCCTGTTCGAGGAAGCGGGCGTCGAAGTCCGCTCCTCGCCGATGTTCCGTCGAGAGGTGCTGGAGGGGAGTGAACTCCGCCAGCGCATGATCCGCGGCGACGGCTGGAGGCCACTCGTGCCGGACGAGGTCGTCGCGACGATCGAGGAGATCGACGGCGTCGACCGCATCCGACAGGTGTCCTCCTCGGACGCCAACGGTGCGGACGCGTCGATCGAAACGGACCGCGACGGATCAACCGCCGACCCGGCGTGACCTTCGAATGCTGACGCTCGCCTCCGACTTCGGTTCGCCGTACCCCGCCGCGATGAAGGGCGTCCTCCGCTCGCGCGGCGTCACGGACCTGGTCGACGTCGCTCACGACCTCCCGCAGGGCGACCCTCGTGCGGCCGCCTTCTGGCTCCGCTTCGTCCTCCCCGAGTTCCCGCCCGGCGTCCACCTCGTCGTCGTCGACCCCGGGGTCGGGACCGACCGTGCGGCCGTCTGCGTCCGCGCGGGCGACCACGCGCTCGTCGGGCCAGACAACGGCTGTCTGCTTCCGCCGGCCCGCGCGCTGGCGGCCGAGCACGTCGGTCCCGACGCCGACCCCGCGGACGCGATCGACGTGTACGCGGTCGACGACCCCGATCCACGGTCCAGCACGTTCCACGGGCGCGACGTGTTCGCGCCCGCAGCCGCCCGGGTCCACGAGGCCGGCGTCGACGCGATCGAGTCGCTCGAGGGGTTCGTCCGCGCCGACGACTACGACGACTACGCGATCCCCGACGCCTGGGTCGAGTCCGACACGGCCTCCGGCGAAGTGCTCGTCGTCGACGACTT
Organism: Halobaculum halobium; assembly: GCF_030127145.1. Taxonomy (NCBI): domain Archaea; kingdom Methanobacteriati; phylum Methanobacteriota; class Halobacteria; order Halobacteriales; family Haloferacaceae; genus Halobaculum; species Halobaculum halobium. The sequence continues at coordinate 2,593,423 of NZ_CP126158.1, read as the reverse complement.
CGGCAACGCGGTCACCAACGTCCCCGGCGACTTCCTCGAGGGGCGCGTCGGCGAGACGATCGCCGTCGAGACCGCCGCCGGCGTCCGCGAGGTGCCGGTCGTCGAGACGTTCGCCGACGTGGACAAACACGACCCCCTCGTCACCGTCGGCAGCCACGGCTTCGTCGAGTGCGACGCGAACCAGGGACGCGGCGACGAGGCGTTCGACATCGCGCCCGGTCGGGCCGTGACGCTCTCGTTCGAGGAGGAAGTCTCGGCGACGGTGCCGACGGCCTGAGCCGTGTGGGTCGTCTCGGCCGTCTCGGCGGTGACCGCCGCCGCCTCGACCGTCCCCGCCGCCGCCGCGGTCGCGGCGATGAACCTCGTCGGCCTGCTCGCGTTCGCCGTCGCGGGCTCGCTCAAGGGCGCCGACGCCGACCTCGACCCGTTCGGCGTCGCGACGCTCGGCGTGCTCACCGCGCTCGGGGGCGGCACCATCCGCGACGTGCTGGTCGGCCGCGTCCCCGCCGCGTTGCGCTCGACGGGCGACGTGTTGGTGGTGCTCGCGGGCGTCGGCGTCGGCCTCCTCGTCGCGGCGGCGCTGTCTGGGGGAGCGGGTCGCGTCCGCGACCACTCGGCGTTCCTCGTCGCCGACGCGGTCGGGCTCGCGGCGTTCGCCGCCTCGGGCGCGGCCGTCGGCGCCGATGCCGGCCTCTCGGCGTTCGGCGTCGTCGTCACCGCGACGCTCACCGGCGTCGGCGGCGGCTCGCTGTCGGACCTCTTGCTCACCAGAACGCCCGTCGTGCTCCGTGAGGACTTTTATGCGACGCCCGCGCTGCTGGGCGGCGTCGCCTACGTCCTCGCCGGTACGGCCGGTGTCCGGGGCGCGACAGCGACGCTGGGGGTCGCAGTCGGCGTGTTCGCGCTTCGGCTGGTCGCAGTTCGGAGAGACTGGTCCCTTCCGAGCCTTTAGCGGCCGTCGGTGTCGCTACCGTCCCAAGATATCCCCCGAAAACTCGGCCGTGCGCAGCTCAGTTCGCCGCGATGACGTCGTCGATGCGGAGGATCATCGTCGCTGCCTCGGTTGCGGACTCCAATGCCTCGCGCTTGACGGCCGCCGGGTCGACGACCCGGTCGTCACGGGGATCGGTGATCTGGACGGACGGCCCGTCGATCACGATGCCGGCGACGCCCTCGCGGTCGTGGCGCGCGCGCAGGTCGACCAGCGCGTCGATCGGGTCGAGCCCCGCGTTCTCCGCGAGCGTTCGCGGGATGGCGTCGACGGCGTCGGCGAACGCCTCGACCGCCAGCGACTTCCGTCCGGTGACCGCGTTGGCGCCCGAGCGGAGGCGATCGGCGATCGCGATCTCGACGGCGCCGGCGCCGGGGACGATCTCGCCGTCCGCGTGAGCGGCGACGACCACGCCGAGGGCGTCGTCGATCGCGCGCTCCGTCTCGTCGACCACGTGGTCGGTCGATCCCCGCACGTACAGCGTCACGGTGCGGGAGTCGTCGCTCCCGTCGAGGAAGGTCACATCGTCGCCGCCGTGGCGCTCGACGCGAACGGACGCGGCGGTGCCGAGATCGCCGGACTCGATGCCGTCGAGCGTCCCGAGGCGTCGAGCGCCGGTGGCGCGGGCGAAGGCGCGCGCCTCGCTCGTCTTCACGTTGGAGAACGCGAGGATGCCAGCGTCGGCGAGGTACGCGGCGACGGGATCGGAGATCTCCTTCGAACTGAAGACCACGTCGACGCCGGCCTCTGAGAGCGTCTCGGCGATCCCGCGGCGCTCGGCGTCCTCCGCGGAGATCGCGGCGTCGAGCTGCTCGACGGAGGTGATCGTGTACTCGGTGTCTACCTCGCCCGAGCGCACGTCGAGTTTCATGTCGAGCACGGCCACGGTCGCGTCTTCGACGCTGCGGGGCATGTTGTCGGCGGCGGGTTCCTCCTCGAAGACGACGCCGCGGACGAGTTCGGTCGCGGCCGCGGAGGCGCCCGTTCGGGTGAACACGCGGATGTCGTCGCGGTCGACCCGGCGGCCGTCGTCTGCCACCTGAAGCACCGCGTCGACGACGATCTCGGCGAGCACGCCGGTCGCGACGTCACCGGTTCCCTTGCCGGTCATGGCGGTCTCGGCGACCGTCACCAGCGCGTCGCGGTCGACCTCGCCTTCGACGAGCAGCCCGTCGACGGCGTCGAGCGCGAGCCGGAGCGCTTCGTGGTACCCCTCGACCACGGCCGTCGCATGGACGTCGTCGTCGAGGAGTCCCTCGGCGCGCGCGAGCAGCTCGCCCGCAAGCACCGCGGCCGTCGTCGTGCCGTCCCCGACTTCTGACTCCTGGGTCTCGGCGACCTCGACGAGCATCTGCGCCGCCGGGTGCTCGATGTCCATCTCTCTCAGGATCGTCGCGCCGTCGTTCGTGACGACGACCCCGCCCGAGGAGTCGACGAGCAGCTTGTCCATCCCGCGGGGACCGAGCGTCGTTCGGACCGCGCTCGCGACGGCTCGCCCGGCGGCGACGTTCGACCGACGCGCGTCGGTGCCGCTGGTTCGCTGGGTCGACTCAGTCAGAACGTAGAGGGGTTGCTGCATGTAGCTCATGGAGTGATCAACGAGTAGATAGGTCGCGATTCCATATGAAGATATCGTAGCGAGTACCGAGAAAACTAGTCGACTGCGACGTGAGAGCTCGTCGCAGCGCCGGCGCGATTGCGGGCGCCGAACGCAGCGGGTTCCCGACGCTCGATCGATGGCCCGGAGACTGCAACACTCAAGTCGGGAGCGTCGTAGGGAGGAGATAGATGTTGGAGTTGGAGCACGGGTTCCGCGTGGTCGACGTGCACGCGCGCCTCGACCCCGAGGACGGGGCGGTCGTCGCCTCTCGCGGACGCGACAGCTCTCCAGAACGGCTCCAGCGCGAGATGCACCAGGCGGGTGTGGTCCAGTCGGCAGTCGCGCCGGGACCGCGTCCGGCGGGTGAGGGGTACCTCCGCGCGAACAACGCCGTCGCACGCCTCTCGGTCGACCGGCCGTTCCGCGCGATGGCGCGGCTGAACGGTCCCCGCGACCCCGGCGACTCCGCTGTCTCCCGGCTTCGCAACCTCGCTGCCGCTCCCGCGGACCACCACACCGATCCCGGCGACGTGGAGCAGTACGCCTACGACAGCCGCCTTCACGGCTTCGTGCTCGACCCCGTGAGCGACGGGCTCCCGACCGAGGAGACGCTCGACCAGATCGCCGTCGCCGGCGAGCCGGTCATCGTCCACGCCGGACGCGGCTACCCGCCTGACGCGGTCGCCGAGACGGTGCTGTCGTACGACTTCCCGGTGATCCTCTCGTCGTTCGGCGGCTACCCCCTCGATCGGGGGCTGATGGACGATGCGCTGGAGCTGCTGGACTCCCACGACGACCTCTACCTCGACACCGCGTTCGTCCGGTTCCGAGACGTGCTCGAACGGGGGCTCTTGGAACACCCCGACCGCGTGCTGTTCGGCTCGGGCGCGCCCGACACCCATCCCGACGTCGGCGTGATGGAGGTGCTCACGCTCGACGTGCCCGAGGACCTGCTCGACCGCGCGCTCTCGAAGAACGCCGCGCGCGTCATCGACGCGCTGGCTCCCGGTGCGGACGTGTGACAGGCCGCCGTCCCCCTCAGTCCGTCCGTCGGTCGTACCGCGCGACGGCGCGGTCGGCCCGCGCGGTGACGCCGTTCGGGTTCCGCTTCGGCGAGCGGTCGCGGGCGCGGGCGACGAGCCCGTCGGAGGCGCCAGAAGAGATGCCCGCGATCACGTCGCGCCCGTTTCGCGCCCACGAGGTGGGAGTCGCCTCGCCGCCGACGACGTCGCGCAAGGCGCCCGCGGCGTCGCCGACGGCGTGGCTGAGCGTTCGGCGGAGGACCGTCGGTCGGACCCCGTAGTTCTTCGTGAGCCGGTACGCGAGCGCCCGGTACTTCCAGCCGAGGTCCCGGCGCTCGATCCCGCCGTCGGTCGCTTCCGCGCGACGCCGGGCGGCCACGTCGCCGCGCCACGTCACGTCCACGCCCATTCCCGCGAGGCGGTGGGCGGCGTCGCGCGCGCCGCCGGTTTCGAGGTACTCGTCGAACCCGTCCAGCTCCGCCAGCACGGGGCGCGCGAAGACGACGTTGCGGCCGTTGAAATACGACACCTCCCTGTCTGCGATCTGCCGACGCTCGAGCCCGTCGCTCGTCGCGCCGCCGCGCACCGCCCGCCGCAGCGGCCCTGTGGCGACCGACGCCCCCTCGGCGAACGCGTCGGCCACTCCCTCGCGCCACCCGGGTTCGACCTCGTGGTCGTAGCCGAGGAAGGCGATCGCGTCGCCGTCAGCCACCTCCAGGCCCGCGTTGCGGGCGACGTTCACGTTGCGCGCGGCGATCTCGACGAGGACGTCCACGTCGTCGCGGTCGCGGACCATCCCGGTCGTCCCGTCTGCGGAGGGACCGTTCACCACGATCACCTCCACGTCCGGCGCTTCGGCCGCCAGCGCGTCGAGGCTGGCCGCCAGCCTGTCCCGACCGTTGAGCGTCGGGACGACCACCGAGAGCTCCATAGCTCAGGGTAGGAAGTCGTGGACTTAAAAGGGGGGATTCCAACCGGCCTCCGCAACCGACGCGCGGGCGATGACGATGGCGGCGGCGACGGCGTCGAACGGCTTCGGAGCGAGCGACGACCTGCCTACCGGTTCAGGTAGTAGACCTGCTTGCGCGCGTCCTTGAACGAGTACCGCGAGCCGACGAGTCCCTGCTCCTCCAGCCGATTGAGGGCGTAGCGCACGGTGCGGTCAGGGAGCAGCGACTCCTCAGCTAACTGCCCCTGTGAAAGCGGCGCGTCGCCCTCGAGGACCTTGGCGACGAGCTTCGCGCTCGGCGGCAGGTCGCTGAGGAGATCGCGATATTCAGTGTCGGTGAGCGCGTCTGCAGCGTCCGGGTCCGCGGTACTGGTGCTCATACTCCTTCGGAGTTCAAGGGTGCTGGTAAAGGTTGCCTCAATACAAGACCAACTCGTGCATATCCCTTATACGCATAATATCACTGTGCCCGTTCGGGCAGAATCCGCCAGTTCGGCGGGGCGATTCTCTGACAAGTGCCGAGTTCGGTCGGGGAGCGAGCGGAAGGCGACGCGCTGTCGAACCGACGGGACGCCAGCCCCCCGGTGCGGATCGCCGACGCTAACGACCAAGTACCGCCCGGCCGAGGGGAACACGTGATTCCAGCGTCACACGTCGACATCTTCGAGTCGGAGTCGTTCGCGCACCTCTCGACGGTCATGCCAGACGGAACGCCACAGGTTACGCCGGTGTGGGTCGACCACGAGGACCGCGAGTACGTTCTCGTCAACACCGCCCGCGGCCGGCGCAAGGAACGGAACGTCCGGAACAACCCGAAGGTCGGGCTCTCGGTCACCGACCCCGAGGACCCGTACCGCTACGTGTCGGTGATGGGGGAAGCTGAACTCACCGAGGACGGCGCCGTCGAGCACATCGACAAGCTGGCGAAGCGGTACTTCGACGTCGACGAGTATCCGCACCACGGCGAGGAGTCGGGCCCTCGCGTCATCATCCGGATCCCGACCGAGCGGATCGTCACGAGCGGGTGATCGGTCCGTAGAAACCCACGGTGGCGAGCCGCGGACCGCGCCGCAGTCGGCGGGCTATCAGTATCGTTTTACCGCTCGCCCGAGCATCCGGATGTAGTGTGAAGGGCCAGGAGTGGTACCAGGCCGACGCGGTCGCCGAGGAGTACGACAGCAAGCGATTCTCGAAGGGCGGACGCCTCATCGACCGCCGCGAGAAGCGCGCCGTGCTCGAGGCGCTCGCGCCGGTCGAGGACGAACGCGTGCTCGAGATCGCCTGCGGTACCGGACGGTTCACCGTGATGCTCGCCGAGCGGGGCGCCGACATCGTCGGCCTCGACATCTCCGACGCGATGCTCGCGCAGGGACGCGAGAAGGCTCACCGGGCCGGCATCGCGTCGACCGTCGAGTTCATGCGCGGCGACGCCGCCCGGCTCCCGTTCCCTGACGACCACTTCGACGCCGTGTTCGCGATGCGGTTTTTCCACCTCGCGGACACGCCCGCGAAGTTCCTCGCAGAGATGGCGCGCGTCTCGAAGGACGTGGTCTTTTTCGACACGTTCCGGGGGTCATCGTTCCGCGTGCTGTACAACTGGGCGCTTCCGATGGGGTCGCGGCTGTACGGGCGCGAGGAGGTCGAGCGGCTCGTCGACGGCGCCGGCTTGCGCCTCCGCCAGGCCGACCACGACTTCGTGTTCCCCTACGGGTTCTATCGCGAAGTGCCGAACGCCGTCGCCGACCCCTTCTGGTCGCTTGATCAGGCGATCGGTTCGAACCAGATCGGCGAGAAGCTCTCGTCGGTCTCCTACTGGACCGCCGAGGTCTGACCCGCTTGGTCGTCGTCAGCCGGTCGCGGTTCACTGTCGACCGTCGGAAGTCGGAGTTCGGCTCGAAGCGCCGCTCACGCCGGAGACGTGACGCTGGCCGCAACCCCGGGAGCCGTCCCGGGTATCCGGCTCAGAAGATGTTCGCCTGCCGGTACACCGAGATGCCGTCGTTCATGATCTCGTAGGGCTTCGTCTCGCGCGAGTGGTTCGCGTCGCGGATCTTCTGGATCTCGACGGCGAGGCGCGTCTCGCGGAAGTCCGACGGGCGCACGTACTGGAGGACGAACACGGCGTCGGTGAGGTACTCCACGATGCCGTGGCGCGACGCGTAGGGGTTGTCCTCGCTCGCCTCGCTCGTCAGCATCGTCGTCACGCCCGCCTGTTTCAGCGACCTGGTGAAGTCGAACACCTCCGAGCGGCGCTTGCTCGGATGGTCGTACATCATCTCCAGCAGCGAGACGGAGTCGAGAACGAGTCGGTCGGCGCCGAACTCGGTGACGAGCCGGGAGATGTCGTCGCGGATGGAGTCCAGCGAGTTCGCCATCTCGATGGGGTCCATGGAGATGACCGCGAGGCGGTCCTCCTCGGCGTAGCGACGGTACTCCCACCCCTTCTCTTCGGCTGTCGAGAGGATCCGCTCTCTGGACTCCTCGAGCGTGATGTACACCGCGTCGCCGTCGTTCTTCAGCGCCTCGGTAAGGAACTGGAGCCCGAACGTCGTCTTGCCCGTCCCGGCGCTGCCGACGACCGCCATCAGCGACCGCTCGGGGACGCCGCCGAGGATCATCTCGTCGAGCCCCTCGATCCCGATGTCGATCCGTTTGATGTCCGACTCGAACTCCTCCTCGTCGAAGTCGGGACCGCCGCCGGCGATCCCGCCCCCTCCGAACCCACCGCCACCGAAGTCGCCGAATCCGCCACCGAACTCGTCACCCCCCGCACCTCCCGGGCCACCGCCGTCCTGGCCCCCAGATCCCGGCGCGTTCTGCATCGCCGCGCCGAAATCGTCCCCGAACGGGTCGTCCATCGGGTCGTCGCCACCGGTGCCGGCGGGGTCTGCCGCGTCGTCGCTCACCCCGCCGAACGGGTCGGTCGAACCGTCCGCCGAGTCAGGGTCCGCGGACGAGCCGGCTCCTGTCTCGCCTGTCGACTGGTCTGGTCGGACGTCCTGACCTTCGGCGTCTTCGTCGCGCTCGCCGCTGGCGTCGGTCCCCCCGAACTCTGGGTCACCCGCGGAGTCCGGCTCCGCCGTCTCGACGCGACGCGGTTCGAAGTCGTCGCCGAAGGCCGCGTCGAACGAACCGCCGTCGAGATCGTCGAAGTCGTCGTCGAACTCGCCCTCGGCGGGGTCGACGTCCGCCTCGAACGGGGGGTCGCCCGACGCGGCGTCGTCGCCAGCGCCTGCCGGCTCCTCCTCTCTCGACGTTCGATCGTCATCTGCGTGATCACCGTCGGCTCGCTCGTCGCTGGCTCGCTCGTCGTCGGACTCGGGCTCCTCACCGTCTTCGTCGGCTTCCCGGAGGGCGCGTTCGTACCAGTCGTCGTCGTCGCTCACGGTCGGCTCCTCCCGCGTGCTCGGTCCACCGTCGCCCGCCGTGGCGGGGCACGCGCGGCGTGCGCCGTCCTCGACCGTTCGCTCATCGTCACCTCGGAGACGGGCCGCGGGCATGAATGTTCCCCAGCGTACCCGCGCTCCTGCGCGCTCACGTGACCGACCCCGCGGGTCATCAGCCGCTGTCGAGTGGCTTTTTGACCGGGGGCGGCCACGTCCGGGTATGGAAGTCGGCATCGTCGCCCAGCGGGGGAACACCCGCGCGGCGTACCTGGCGGAGGACCTGCGCGATCGGCTCCGAGCAGGCGACGTGCGCGTCACCGTCGACGAGGCGACAGCCTCTGCCCTCGACCTCGAGGGCATCCCCGTCTCCGCGATGGACCGCGTCGATCTCGTCGTCTCTATCGGTGGCGACGGGACGTTCCTCTTTGCGGCCCGCGGCGCCGGCGGCGTGCCGATACTCGGCGTGAACCTCGGCGAGGTCGGGTTTCTCAACGGCGTCACGCCCGACAACGCGGTCGACGCGGTGCTCGCCGAGGTCGACGCGTTCCGCGGCGACGGGATGCACGTCCGCGAGGCCCCACGGATCGCCGCCGAGTGCGAGGGCTGGCGCTCGGATCCGGCGGCCAACGAGATCGTCGTCCAGGGTGGCCGACGCGGTCGCGGCGGCGGCGTGGGGTACGAGGTCCGCGTCGACGGGTCGCTCTACTCCAGCGGTCACGCAGACGGCGTGCTCGTGTCAACTCCGACCGGGTCGACCGCGTACAACCTCTCGGAGGGCGGACCGCTCGTTCACCCGTCGGTCGACGGCCTGGTCGTCACAGAGATGTGCGCCGAGGACGGGATGCCCCCGCTGTTGGTCGGATCAGACGCGACCGTGAGCGTTACCCTCACCGACACCGACGAGGCCGTCGTCATCACCGACGGCCGCGATCAGCGGACCCTCGAGGTCCCCACCGAGGTGACCGTCGCGACGACGGAGCCGCCGGTCCGGATCGCCGGGCCCTCCTCGGACTTCTTCGAGGCGCTCGGGAAGCTCGAGTAAGTCGCGCGGCGGTGCGGTGTGAGGTCGTCCGAAGCGTGACGGGTCCACTCCGCGGTCGCGTCTACTCGACACGCCGCGGGCCCTCACGCGTCGCGCAGGTCCTCCAGGGCCTGCGCGCGGATCGCCGCGGCGGCGACCTCGTCGGCCCGCTTCACCACGACCGCCTCGGGCGTCGCGGGTTCGACGGTGGTCCGTCCGGTGTGCGAGAGCACGACGTGCGACAGCGCGACCGGCAGCCCCGCCGCCTCACAGACGTGGACGCCGACGTAGGGGTGGCCGAGCAGGTCGTAGTAGTCGGTTGTGACCGCGTCGCCGCCTTCGCCGGGCGCGAACTCGTACAGTTTGCTGATGTCGTGGACGAGCGCGCCCGCGACCACGAGGTCGCGGTCGATCCCGAGATCGGGACGGCGGTCGGTAAGGGCGTCCGTCAGCGCCGTCGCCAGCGCGGTCACGTCGTTGACGTGCTCCACGTTCGTCTCGTCGGGAAGACCGAGGCGAGCCTGTTCGTCCGGGAGCCACGGCACCGCCGCGAGGTCGGTCCAGTCCGTCTCGGCGAGTGCCAGCGCGTACGCGTCGCGGACGCTCGTGCGGAGATCGGGATCGTCGATCCCCGCGAACGCGGGGAACACCTCGGCGAGATCGTCGGGGAGCTGATCGGCAACCGTCGAGGGCGCGTCTTCGTCGGTCACGCGCTGCAGTTCGCGCGCCCACGTGAAAAGGGGGCCGCAGGCCGGTGTGGTTGCGAGCGTGGCTGCGACCGTCGTCAGTCGATAGCCCGTCAGTCCCTCCGTCCCCACGCCGCCGTGCGGCGCGGGCGCTCAGAGACCGCGAGCACGTCCAGGTCCTGGCCGCGGGAGGCGAGCGCCTCGAGCGACGCCTCGACCGACTCGGTCGTCGAGAGGTACGCGACCTCCTCGGAGACGGCCGCGCGCAGCGCGTCGACCTCGTCGGATATCAGCAAGTCAATGTCGCCGCGGCGCAGCGCCTCCGCCACGTCACCGACCGGCTCGACCTCGTAGTACTCCTCCAGCCCCGCGCGGAGGTGCTCGTACTCCTCGGTGCCCCTCCGCGGGAGGCTGTCGCCGACCGTCTCGAACGCGACCACGCCGCCGTCGGGGAGCCGCTGGCCCGCCGCGTCCAGCGCCTTCCCGTAGGCGACGCCGAAGTCGCTCGCCGTACCCATCACCTCGCCCGTGGACTTCATCTCGGGGCCGAGGCGCGGGTCCGAATTCGGCAGGCGATCGAACGGCAGGACGACCTCCTTCACCGAGAAGTGTTCGGGGATCGCCTCGTCGACGGCCATGTCCGCAAGCGACTCGCCGGCCATGACGCGGGCGGCGAGCTTGGCGATGGGGACGCCCGTCGCCTTCGAGACGAACGGGACCGTGCGCGAGGAGCGCGGGTTCGCTTCGAGGACGTACACCTCGCCGTCGCGCACCGCCAGCTGGACGTTCATCAGCCCGACCGTGTCGAGGGCGTCTGCGATCTCCTCGGTCACCTCGCGCACACGGGCCATCGTCTCCTCGTCGAGCGAGCGCGGCGGGATGACGCACGCGGAGTCGCCGGAGTGGACGCCCGCGGCCTCGACGTGTTCCATCACGCCGCCGATGAGCACGTCCTCGCCGTCGGCGACGGCGTCGACGTCGAGCTCGACCGCGTCGGCGAGGAACTCGTCGACGAGGATCGGCTTGTCCGGGGAGACGCGCACGGCCTCCTCGATGTACTCCTTCAGCTCGTCGTCGTCGTCGACGACGCGCATCGCGCGTCCGCCGAGCACGTAGCTCGGGCGGACCAGTACCGGATAGCCCAGTTCCCGGGCCAGCCCCAGCGCCTCCTCCTCGCTGGTCGCGGACCCGCCTTCCGGTTGGGCAATGCCGCGCTCGTCCATGAGGCGGTTGAAGCGGTCGCGGTCTTCCGCCAGGTCCATCGCCTCGACGGCGGTGCCCATGATGTCGCACTCGACGCCGCGGCGCTCCAGTTCGTCGCGCAGCGGCTCGCCGATGTCGACGGAGGTCTGCCCGCCGAACTGGATCATCACGCCGTCTGCGGCGGTCGCCTCGATAACGTCGGCGACCTCCTCGGCGGTGATCGGTTCGAAGAACAGCCCGTCGGAGGTGTCGTAGTCCGTCGACACCGTCTCGGGGTTGTTGTTCACGACGTGCGCGTCGATGCCCTGTTCGCGCAGCGCGCGCACCGCGTGCACCGAGCAGTAGTCGAATTCGACGCCCTGACCGATGCGGATTGGGCCGCCGCCCACGACGACGACGCTCTCGGCGTCGCGGTCGACGCGCAGCTCGCCGCCGGCGGCGTCGCCCTCGAACGGACCGGAGAACCACTCCGGCTTGCGCGAGGAGTAGTAGTACGGCGTCGACGCCTGGAACTCGCCGGCGCAGGTGTCGACCTGCTTGTACGTCCGGCCGGGGACGTTCGCCTCGACCTCACCGACGCCGGCGCGGGCGGCCGAGACCGGGATCCCCTCGTCGGTGGTCTCGACGCCGGCGGCGCCGGCGGCCGCCGCCTCGGTCGCCCCGGCGGTCCGCCACGCGCCGCGCGTCTCGGGTAGCCACGTCAGGCTGCTATCCTCGAACACGTTGCCGGCGAGCGCGCTGATCTCGGCGTTGGTGAAACCGGCAATCGCCGCCGGAGTGAACTCGCCGTCGACGACTTCCTTGCTCGCCTCGACGATCCGGTGGAAGCGCTCGACGTACCACTCGTAGATGCCGGTCGCCTCGACGACCTCCTCGAGGGAGAAGCCGCGCTCGAACGCCTCGAACATCGCGTACGGGCGGTCGGGGCTCGGACGTTCCAGGTACTGTGCGGTCAGTTCGTCGTCCTCCAAGTCGCCGAAGTCCACGGCGGGGTCGTACTCGGAGGAGCGGAGCGCCTTCAGGAGGCTCTCCTCGAAGGTGCGGCCGATGGCCATCGCCTCGCCGGTCGACTTCATCGCCGTCGAGAGCGTGAAGTCGGTCTCGTCGAACTTGTCGATGGGCCAGCGCGGCACCTTCGTCACGACGTAGTCGATGGCGGGCTCGAACGCCGCCGTCGTCTCGCCGGTGATCTCGTTGGTGATCTCGTGGAGGCGCTTGCCGAGCGCGACCTTCGCGGTGACGCGGGCGATGGGGTAGCCCGTCGCCTTCGACGCCAGCGCCGAGGAGCGCGACACGCGGGGGTTCACCTCGACGACGCGGTACTCGCCGCCGGGGGTGCCGTCGTCGCGCCACGCGAACTGGATGTTACAGCCGCCCTGAATGCCCAGGTCGCGGATCACTTCGAGCGCGGCGTCGCGCATCTCCTGGTGGCCGTCGTCGGGGATGACCTGCGAGGGCGTGACGACGGTGGACTCGCCCGTGTGGATGCCCATCGGGTCGAGGTTCTCCATGTTGCAGATGATGACACAGGAGTTGTCCGCGTCGCGCATCACCTCGTACTCCAGTTCGACCCACCCGGAGATGGACTCGGTGATGAGCACCTCGGAGTTGCGCGAGAGGCGAAGCCCCTTGCGCACGCGGTCGAGCAGCTCGTCCATCTCGTCGACGACGCCCGACCCGCTCCCGCCGAGGGTGTAGGTCGTGCGCGCGATGACGGGGAGTCCGCCGACTTCGTCGACCGCGTCCTCGACGCGGTCGCGGAGGTCCTCCTCGGTGAGCTGTGTGACCGACTCGTCCTCGTCCATCGAGATGGTCGTCGAGGCGGGGACCGGCTGGCCCAGCCCCTCCATGCGCTGGCGGAACAGGTCGCGGTCCTCGGTCGCGTAAATCGTGTCCAGCGGCGTCCCCATGATCTCCACGTCGTGCTCGTCGAGCACGCCCTCCTCCGCCAACTCGGCGGTGACGTTGAGGCCGGTCTGACCGCCCAGGCCGGCGATGACGCCGTCGGGGTTCTCCGTGGCGATGACCTCCGAGATCGCCTCGGTCGTGATCGGCTCGATGTACACCTTGTCCGCCATCTCCGGGTCCGTCATGATCGTCGCCGGGTTGGAGTTGACGAGGACGACTCGCGCGCCCTCCTCTTGCAGCGCGCGACACGCCTGCGCGCCGGAGTAGTCGAACTCTGCCGCCTGTCCGATCTGGATGGGCCCGCTGCCGATGAGGAGAATGGTCCGGCTCTCCCCGTCGGTGTCCTGACTCATTACCGTCTCCGAGTGCGTTCATCGTAATAAGGCCGACGGAACACATCGATTTTCGTAGCTGATTTACGAAATTCGTAATGCCACGGTGTACCACACCGCGCTGCACGGACTCACAGGTTGTCGGCGTCGCTGTCGCGCCTCCAATCGGAGCCGGAGAAAACGCCGCTCGCGGGGTTAGACGTACACGTCGTCGGCGTCGAGGTCCCGCTCGGCGCGGTACTGGTCGACGAACTCCTGTACGTCGAACTCGATCATCTGCTCTTCGAACTGCGTCATCGCGGTCGAGTCGTCGGCGTGGCTCACCGCGTGCTCCATCAGCTCGATCACGAGTTCGACGATGATCTCGTGGAGCCGCCGCGAGTCGAACTCCGTGATCCACAGCATCGAGTAGCCCATGTCGGGGTTCTCGCTCGCGTCGGCGGCCGTCACCCGTTCGGGGAACTCCTCCAGCACGATGCCCATCAGGTGCGGGGTGGCGAACTCCGGCATCTCCTCGCTGGTCGTCTCGACGGCCTCCTGAAGCGTCGTGACGAGGAACTCCGGGAGGAAGCGCTCGGGCGGGTTCACGTCGGTGACGACGCCGTGGGTCGCCCCGCACGCGCAGTCGTACTCGCGCATGCCGAGGTCGAACACCGACATCGACCGCGTCTCGCCGCACGGCAGCTCGACAGCGTCGTCCCCGCCTCCGGGGACGCGCGGTTCGCTCATACCAGCCGTTGGCGCCCGCGTGGGTTAAAAAGCGCGTTCGCCGCCGCCGACGGCGCCTTACTCCTCGCTGGCTTCACCGGGTTCGGTGTCGGGCTCCGCGTCCGAGCCGCCATCGCCGTTTTCTTGCTCGTCGTCCCCGTCGCCGTCGTCCGCTTCGTCGTGCCCGCCGTCGTCTCGCTCCTGCTCGCTCTCGTCGTGGCCGTCCGCTGCCGATTCGTCTCGACCGCGGCGTTCGACCTCGACTTCGACCTCGATCTCCAGTCCGTCGGTCTCCAACTCGGCCTCGTACTCGGTGGCGTCGCCGACCTCGACCTCCAGTTCGTCGCTGTCGACCTCTACTTCCACTTCGACGTCCACCTCGATGTCGTCGTCTGCCATGCCCTCAGGTTCGTGTGCCAGGGGCTTCAGCGTTCTCGCCGAGCCGACGGTCGACTCCGACGCTCGCGGCGACCATCCGCAAGCGACTTGCCACGCCGCGGCGCAGTCCCCGCCATGATCGCTATCGTCGGCGGCGGCATCGCGGGCCTGGCCGCCGCGCGTCGCCTGCGCGCGAACGGGCGCGAGGTGACGGTGTACGAGGCCGGCGGCGAGAACGCGCTGGGCGGACTCGCGCGCACCTACGAGACCGCGGGCGACGACATCGAGCAGTTCTACCACCACCTCTCGAAGTCCGAGGAGACGATCGTCGAGTTGGCCGAGGAACTGGGGCTGGGCGACCGGTTGGAGTGGCTCGTCGGGAAGAACGCTTACTACGTCGACGGCGTGGTCCACCCGCTGGACACGCCCTGGCAGATCCTCGCGTACCCGCACATGAGCGTGTACGACAAGTTCCGGCTGGGGATGCTCACCCTCGAGATCGACGTGCGCGGCGGGATCCCCTCGTTCGACACGTACGACGACCTCGGGGATTTCGAGGACGTGCCGATCAGGGACTTTCTGCTGGATCACACCTCCCGCGGCGTGTACGAGAACTTCTTCGAGCCGCTGCTGGACGCCAAGTTCGGCTCCCGGAAGGACGACGTGAGCGCGGCGTGGCTGCTCGGCCGGGTGAAGTTCCGCGGCGAGCGCGACCTCCTCAGGGGGGAGATCCTCGGCTACTTCGACGGCGGCTTCGCGCCCGTCATCGACGCGCTCGTCGACGACGTGGGAATGGAGAACGTCGAGACGAACGCCCGCGTCGTCGACCTCGACACCGGCGCCACAGGCGCCGGGGACGGCGCCGGCGGTGGGGACGACGGCAGCGACGCGAGCGGCGAGCAGGGCAGCGACGGCGCCGCGGTCTCCGCGATCACCGTCGAGCAGGACGGCGAGACGCGCACGGAGGCCGTCGACGGCGTCGTCGTCGCGACGATGCCGAACGTGCTGGAGGATCTGACGGGCTACGCCTGCGACATCGACTTCCAGGGGGCCGTCTGCGCGGTGGTCACGATGGACGAGCCGCTGACGGACACCTACTGGCTCAACATCGCCCACGACGCCCCCTTCGGCGCGCTCATCGAGCACACGAACTTCGTGCCGCCCGAGCGCTACGGCGGCGACCACCTGCTGTACGTCGCCAGCTACGTGCAGACCGAGGACGAGTGGCTCGCGACCGCTTCCGAGGAGGAGATCGAGGACCGCTGGCTCGACCACATCGGAGAGATGTTCCCCGACTTCTCGCGCGACTGGGTCTCGGAGTTCCGCATGGCCCGCGCCCCGCGCGCGGCGCCCGTCTACGAGCGCGGCTACCGCGACATGGTCGTCCCGTACGACCTCGCGGACGAGGTCGCCGACGGGCTGTACTACGCCGGGATGGCCAGCGCGGCGCAGTACCCCGAGCGCAGCCTCAACGGCGGCGTCGTCGCCGGGTACGAGTGCGCCGACCAGATCCTCGGGGAATAGTCACCGGAGGCGTCGCGGGTGCAGCGTCGATCCGGGACCGGTTCGCGCGGCGCAAAAACAAGTCGCGTCGCGGTCGAATCCCTCGATCACGGTGATGGGCTTGTTGTACGTGCGGCGCTCGACGCGAACCGAGAGCGTCTGTTTTGAGCGGTCCAGACCTGCGGTCAGGTCGTCCCGGACCCCATCGAAGAGGTCCTCACGGGCGCCTTCCACGTCTACTCGTACGTGGCGAGGCGTGAAAAACGGGAGCGCGTTCGTGCGCTGCTCGCGTGAGAGAGACGGGGACACCGCGATTTCGCCCGGAGAGGGCCCCGGCGATCCGCGACGGTCGTCGATTACGCGAGGTCGTGGATGCGCTCGACGACCTCGTCGGCGAACTCGGAGGTGGCGAGCTTCGTGGCGCCCTCGCGCTGCCGCTCGAGGTCGTAGGTGACGCGACCCTCGCTGATCTGCTGCTCGACGGCGTCGCGGACGAGGTCCGCGGCGTCGTTCCAGCCGAGGTAGTCGAGCATCTCGCGGCCCGACAGGATCATCGCGGTCGGGTTCACCTTGTCCTGGCCGGCGTACTTGGGCGCGGAGCCGTGGACGGGCTCTGCCAGCGCCTTCCCCTCACCGTAGTTGACGCCCGGCGCGATGCCGAGGCCGCCGATCTGGGCGCCTGCGGCGTCGGACATGTAGTCGCCGTTGAGGTTCATCGTCGCGATGACCTCGTACTCGTCCGTCCGCGTGAGGAGCTGCTGGAGCATGTTGTCGGCGATGCGGTCGTTGACGACGACCGTGCCCTCGGGCTGCTCGCCGTCGTGCTCGTCCCACAGTTCGTCCTCGGTGATCACGTCCTCGCCGTACTCCTCCTCTGCGACCTCGTAGCCCCAGTCGCGGAAGGCGGCCTCGGTGAACTTCATGATGTTCCCCTTGTGGACGAGCGTGACCGAGTCGCGGTCGTTCTTGACCGCGTAGTCGATAGCCTCGCGAATGAGGCGCTTGGAGCCGAACTCGGTGATTGGCTTGACGCCGATCCCGACGGGACCGTCGTGGATGGTCGAGTCGAAGCCCATGTCCTCCTCGACGAACTCGCGGACCTGCTCGACCTCGTCGGTGCCGGCCTCCCACTCGATGCCGGCGTACACGTCCTCGGTGTTCTCCCGGAACGTGATCATGTCCATCTTCTCGGGGTTCTTGACCGGCGAGGGGACGCCGTCGAGGTGGTACGTCGGCCGGACGTTCGCGTACAGGTCGAGCGTCTTGCGCAGCGCGACGTTGAGCGATCGGAAGCCGGATCCGACGGGCGTCGTCAGCGGTCCCTTGATGCCGACGCGGAACTCGCGGAACGCCTCGACGGTCTCGTCGGGCAGGTTCTCGTCGTACTTCTCGCGGGCGGACTCGCCGGCGTATACGCGCATCCAGGCGATGGATCGGCCGGTCGCCTCGGCGGCCGCGTCCAGTACCTTCTGGGCCGCGGGGCCCACGTCGGTGCCGATGCCGTCGCCGTGGATGATCGGGATGATGGGATTCTCGGGAACGTCTAGTTCGCCCGTCTCCTCGTCGGCGAGAGTGATGACCTCGCCCTCCTCGGGGCGTTCGGCGATGTCGTAGCTCATAGGCTACAAGCGGCTTCCGACGGCGAGCGAAAAAGCCTGCCGTTCTCCGTCTCCCGCGGACGATCCGGCGACGCAACCGCCCTCCGGTTATTTGGTCGGCCGTCCCGTAGCCCGGCCGTGGACTGTCTGCTCGTCGGCGCCGGCGCGGTCGCTCGCCAGTACACGACCGACCTCGACGGGTCGTCGCTGTCGCTCGCGGCCGTCTGCGACCTCGATCGCGACCGCGCCGCGTCGCTCGCGCGGACGGTGGCTGATTCGAACGACTGCGGCGGTTCCGGGTCGATCGCCGGCCGTCCAGCCGTCTACGCCGACCTCGACGCGATGCTGGCCGCCGAGGACGCCCCGCTCGTCGTCAACCTCACCAGTCACGCGGCGCACGCTGCGGTGACGCAGACGTGCCTCGAGGCGGGCCGGCACGTCTTCTCGGAGAAACCGCTCGCCCTCGATCCGGCGGAGGCCGGCGACCTCCTCGGACTCGCTCGCGACCGCGGTCTCGCGCTCGGCTGCGCGCCGATCGCCCCCGAGTGCGACGCCCAGCGCCACGCGCGGACGCTCCTGTCGGACGGTCGCATCGGCGACGTGGGGCTCGCGTACGCGACGGCCCACGTCGGCCGCGTGACCCAGTGGCACGAGCGACCCGACTCATTCCTCTCGGTCGGCCCGCTGTTCGACGGTGCGGTGTACCCGCTGTCGGTCCTCGTCGACTGGTTCGGCTCCGTCGCGCGGGTGCGCTCGGCGGACGCCGTCGACGTCTGGCCCGAACGCGAGGAGCGTCGCCCGGAGGCGCCCGCACACGTCGAAGCGACCGTGGAGTTCGCCGACGGCCCGGTCGTCTCCCTCCGCGCGAGCCTGTACGCCGACCACCGCAGCCGGGAGTTCTACTCGCTGGAGTGCCACGGCGACGACGGGACGCTCTACCTCGCGGACGCCGGGGCGATGGCCGCCGACCGCGACGCAGTCCGGGTCCGCGGCGGCGACCGCGAGTCGGTGTCCGCGCCACATCCGCGGCCGCGACGCGAGCGCTCGCACCTCGACGGCCCTGAACGACTCGCCCGAGCGATCGGTCGCGGCGACCGCCCCCGGTCGTCGGCGCGGCGCGCGGCCCACGTCGTTGCCGTCTGCGCCGCGATCGAGGCGGAGGCGACCGACCCGGATGGAACCGGACGCACGGTGGACGGGCCCGACGCTGGCCGGACGCCCGCCGGCGTCGACGCTCGCGGGCTCACGGCCGGCGTCGGCCAGGTGTCAGCTCCGACGGTCCGCCCGCCGGCGTCCGAGCTCACCGACGGCACCGCACTCCGGCTCCCGCCGGTCGGCTTCGGCTGTTCGCGCTACCGGGACGGGACGTACGTCGACCGGACCGACTCGGTCGCGATCGCGCTCGATGCCGGCTATCGGCTGCTCGACTCGGCGGAGCTGTACGGCAACGAGTCGCGCATCGGCGACCTGCTCGCGGCACCGGGGACCCCCGGCCGCGAGGGGCTGTTCCTGCTCGGGAAAGCGTGGAACACGAACCACGGCCACCTCCGGGAGGCGTGCGAGGGATCGCTGGCGGAGCTCGGCGTCGACGCGTTCGACTGCTACGCGCTCCACTGGCCCGACGCGTGGGCGTATCAGGGGCCGCTCCGCCGGCTCGCCGACCGTCCGGTCGACGAGCAGGAGGCGGTGACGTTCCCGACGGACGAGGACGGGGAGCGCGCGACCGCCGACCGCGACCTCGCCGACACGTGGCGCGATCTCGCCGCCCTGCGGGAGGCGGGGCTGACCCGAACGATCGGGATCTGCAACGTCGGCCTCGACCGGCTCCGCAGGCTGGTCGCCGAGACGGGGATCGAACCCGCGCTGGTGCAGGTGGAGCGCCACCCGTACACCCCGAAACAGGACCTCGTCTCGTGGTGTCACGAGCGGGGAATTCGGATGATCGCCCACTCGCCGCTGTCGGCGCCGGGGCTGCTCGACGACCCCGTCGTGACCGCGGTTGCAGCGGAGGCGGACGCGACGCCCGCCGAGGTGATCCTCGCGTGGGACGTCGCTGCCGGCGTCGTCCCGATCCCCGCCAGCACCGACCGCGAGCACGTCGTCTCGAACCTCGCGGCCGCGCGCCTCGAACTGACTGCCGACCAGCGCGCTCGCCTGGACGGACTCGCCGATCCGGAGTTTGAGCGATGAGGGGACCAGCCCGTGACGACGGTCGAGCGGTGGTCCTCGCGCCGGTCACCGTCGCCGTCGCCGCGGCGGCGATCGCCGCGGTCGCGGTCGGCGCGGGCGCGGTGACCGCCGGCGTCGGCCCCGAAGCCGCCGGGGCGTGGCTGCTCCCTGTGGCGGTCGTCGTCGCCTGGGAGAGCGTGTTTCTCGCCCGTCGGACGGGACTGAACCACCCGCCCGGCGACCCCGGCGCAGTCGCCGCCGGCATCGGCGTCGCCAACGCCGTGACGCTCGGCCGAGGGCTCCTGTACGCCGGCGTCGCGGGGTTCGTCCTGACCGGACCGCTCGCGGGGGCGTGGGCGTGGGCGCCGGCGCTGTTGTACGGGATAGGGGCGGCGATGGACGCCGTCGACGGCGCGCTCGCGCGCCGTTTCGGCCGCCCGACGGTTCTTGGGGCGAAACTGGACATGGGGATCGACACGCTCGGGTTCCTCGTCGCGCCGCTGGTCGGGGTGGCGTGGGGGCGCCTGCCGGTCTGGTACCTCACGCTGTCGGCCGCGCGCTACCTGTTCAAACTGGGTCGCTGGCGGCGTCACCGCCGCGGACTCCCCGTGTTCGATCTCCCAGACAGCCGCGTTCGACGACCGCTCGCGGGGGTCCAGATGGCGTTCATCGCCGTCGCGCTCGCGCCCGTGCTCCCGCCGTTCGTGGTCGCGGTGCTCGCGGGCGTGGTCGTCGTCCCCTCGCTTGCGGTGTTCGTCCGCGACTACCTCGCGGTCGCCGGGCACCTGAGCCGCGCGGAGGTTGACGCCGGCGTCGACGCCGACACCGAGACTGGCACTGACGGCGACACCGGCGTGACGGGCGACGGGGCCGACCCGGCCGACGACTGAACGGGGCCGACTCGCCGGCCGCTTCCCGTGGATTGATGCCCGCCGCCGCCGCCGAGTGAGCCATGCGAGTGATCTGTCACGGCGGCGCGGGCGGCGTCCCCGAGGAACCGGAGCCCAGACAGGCGGTCCTCGACGAGGCCGCGGGGGCGGGGGCCGGCGAGTCGACCGCCGTCGACGCCGTCGTCGCCGCCGTCGAGGTGCTCGAGGAGTCGCCCCGGTTCAACGCCGGCTACGGCGGCGCGGTCCAGTCGGACGGGATCGTCCGCACCGACGCGGGGATCATGACCGAGGAGCGCGACGCCGGCGCGGTCGCGTCGATGCCGGGCGTCGCCGACGCCGCCGCGGTCGCGCGCGTCGTCATGGAGGAGACGCCCCACGTGGCTGTCTCGGGCGTCCACGCGGTCGACCTGGCCGACGACTTCGGGATCGATGTCGAGCGCGACCTCCTCACCGACGACGAGCGCGAGGAGTACGAGGCCGCCGACCCGCCCGAACCCGACGCCGGACCGACGGCGCACCTCGGCTGGCTCGACGAGCGGTTCGGCGGCCACGACACGGTCGGCGCGGTCGCCCACGACCCGACGACGGACGCCTTCGCCGCCTGCACCTCGACCGGCGGCCGGCGGTTCGCGCTCGCGGGCCGCGTCGGCGACGTGCCCCAGATCGGCTCGGGCTTCTTCTGTGCGCCCGCCGGGGCGCCAGCGCCACCGGCGCCGGCGAGGACATCGCGAAGGCGACCCTGACGCGACGGGCGGTGCGCCACCTCGAGAACGGGCTCGACGCCCAGGCGGCGGCCGACCGCGCGATCGAGGAGTTCGGGGAACTGACCGGCTCCGCCGCCGGCGTCATCGTGCTCGACGAGTCGGGCGCCGGGTCGGCGTACAACTCCGAGGGAATGCAAACGAGCGTCGCGACCGCGGAGTAGCCGCCGGGATCCGACCGCCCGCGCGGTCCCGGTTCTACGCGACTTCCACCGCGAACAACAGCGCGTTGTGGACGCCGGGGCCGAGCCCGACGGCGGTCACGAGCGCCAGCAGCGCGTGACCGTAGCGGGGTTCCTCGCGCACCGTCGGCGCGAGCGCGAGGACGACGACGCAGGCGACCGCGAGCTTCACGAGGACGAACAGCCAGCCCGCGCCGAGCAGTTCGGCGGTGGGCAGTCCGGCCGCGAACTCGATGATCAGCCGCGAGGCGGGCGTGCGCTCGCCGAAGCCGAGCAGGTCGATCCCGACGGCGGTCGTCACCCCGTCGACGCCGTGGGCAGCGACCGCGAGCAGCCCCGCGCGTCCGGCGACCGCGGCGCCGTCGCGCACGCGGTACAGGATCGCGCCGACGGCGACGCCGAGGGCGGCGCCGGCGACCAGCCCCGCAGCCGGCAGGCCGGGCGAGAGCGTCCCGTTCGCGATCCCGTATCGGGCGACTCCGCCGAGGAAGGGGACCAGCGCGAGCGCGCCGGCGACGCCGAGCGCGAGGGCGTCGTCGCGGGCGACGGAACGCGCGGCGACCCAGACGCCCCCGCGACGACCGCGGTCGTGAGGTACGCGCTCGGCGTGCCGAACAGCGGCGCGGCGGCGTCGGGCAGCGCGCCCAGGGCGTACAGAACGTGACCGGCGGCGCCGACGCACATCCACGGCACCAGCGCGAGCACGTGGCGGCCGCCGAAGTCGGGGTCACGTCGGCGCAGCGTCAGCCCGACAGCCGCGAGTCCGGCGACAAGCGCCGCCAGATACGGCAGCGGCGGTAGCCCGAAGCCGGCCGGGAGCACGAGCGGCGGCCCCGGGAACAGCGCCGGCCGCACGAAGACGAGAGCCTCCATGCCGATGGGCGCGCGCCGGCGAGTGAAAGCGTTGGGGAAATCGTCGCACCGGGGTGTCCGGGATCGAAACCGTTAGCCGACGCGGTCGTCGCGGTGGACCCGTGCACCCGCTCGTCCGTGCCCTTCTCTCGCTCGCCGTGACGCCCGTGACGCTCGCGTTGTCGTTCGGGGTTGCGCCCGACCCGACTGGCGTCGCTCCCCTCGCCCTCGGCGTCGTCGCCTCGGCGGTCGCCGCGGTCGTGACGTACCGCGTGCTCGCGGCAGCCGAATCGTGAGCGGCGACACCCGGAAGACACTCGGTAGCTTTTCCGGGGCAGCACACGAGTCGCCGGTATGACCGACGACGCGTCCGACGCGTTCGACGCGCACGCCTTCGCCGACCCCGCGTCGCTCTCGCTCGACGAGTTCGCCGCGACCATCGACCACACGATACTCGGACCGGAGACGACGCTTGAGGACGTCGCCCGCGTCCTCGACGAGGCCGACGAGCACGACATGAACGCCTGCATTCCGCCGTGTTACGTCGCCGAGGCCAGCGAGCGCGCGCCGGAGGTGACGCTCGCGACGGTGATCGGCTTCCCGCACGGGCAGCACACCCCGGCGGCCAAACGGGCGGAGGCGGAAGACGCCTGGCGCGAGGGCGCCGACGAACTCGACCTCGTGATCAACGTCGGGCGCTTGCGCGCGGGCGACGACGACGCGGTTCACGAGGAGGTCGCCGAGGTCGTCGCCGCCGTCCCCGTCCCCGTGAAAGTCATCATCGAGACGGCGCTGCTCTCGGACGACGAGAAGCGCCGCGCGTGCGACGCCGCCCGCGACGCCGACGCCGCGATGGTGAAGACGTCGACCGGCTTCGCCGACGGCGGCGCGACCGTCCCGGACGTGGAGCTGATGAGCGAGTACCTCCCGGTGAAAGCCAGCGGCGGCGTCGGCAGCTACGAGGAAGCGATCGCGATGCTGGAGGCGGGCGCCGTCCGAATCGGGGCATCCTCCGGCGCGGCCATCGTCGCCGGCCACCCGGACGCCTGAACGGCGCCGACCGTGGGTGGAACTCACAAATCCGGGCGTGGGGTACTTACTCCAGCACGACCACGCCGGACGAGCCGTCGAGGTCGTCGGAGGCGACGACGAGCGCGCCGTCGGCGACGGCGACGGCTCTGACGGGCAGTTCCCGTCGCCAGCGCTCCACGTCGATCCGGTAGGGGCCGACGCCGACGCCGCCCCCGAGCGCGTACGCCCGGAGCGCGCCGCCGACGCCGACGTACAGCGTGTCTCCCGCGGCGACGGCGGGCGACACCGGGGCGACGCGATCGACGGCGACGCGCCAGCGCTGCCCGCCGTCCTCGGCGCCGAACGCCGAGACCCCTCCGAGCCCGCGCCCGCGAGCAGCCCGCCGGCGTGGACGAGCGCGTCGGTCACCGTCGGCGCGCCGACTGCGTGCCACTCCGTGCGACCGGCCGCCGCGCCCGTGGCGAGCCGGAGGACGCCGCCGCCGAAGGTGGCCGCGTACACGGAAGCGGGCGCCGCGGTCAGCGCGCGGACCGTGCCGGGAAGTTTCCGTCGCCACAGCGGGACGCCGCGGGGCTCGCCCGCCTCGGTCTCGACGACGTGCAGCTCGTACGCCTCGCCGCCGGTCGTCCCGACGTAGATGCGGTCCTCGCGGGCCGCCAGCGAGTAGACGCCGGTGAACGCCCGGAACGTCCAGCGCGACTCCCCGGTTCGCGGCGCCAACGCCGCGACCCGGCCCCCGGTGTCACCGACGATCACCGAGTCGGTCGCGGGGGCGGGAAGCGGCGCGACCGCGAAGTCGGCCGCCGTCTCGACGCGCCAGCGCTCCTCGCCGGTAGCGGCCTCGAACGCGTACACAAGCGGCTCATTCCGGCTGGAGGCGTACGCGACGCCGTCGGCGACGGCGACGCCGTAGGGGCTGATCGGGGCGCGCCAGCGCTCGTCGCCGTCGCGCAGGCGGAGCGCGTACAGGCCGTCCTCGGCGGGGACGAACGCCGTCCCGTCGGCGACGACGGTCCGGCCGACCGCCCGCCCCGTCTCCGCGCGCCAGCGCTCGGTCGGCGGCGTGCGCGGCGCGACCGCGTCCGGGGCGTAGCTCGTCGCGCGCGCCCCGCGCGCCGGGAGGGGCCACTCGGTGGTCGAGTCCCGCCCGGGAGAGAAGGTCGTCGCGTCCGGACCGTTCCCCGAGCAGCCCGCCAGCCCCGCGGCTCCGGCGGCGGCGAGCCCGGACAGCAGCCGGCGACGGGAGGGCATTGGTTCGGCGGATCCTTCGCCGGACAGCGTATATCGGTTTCCCATCCCCAGTGGGGACAGCGCCGCGCGTCCAGATCACTCACCGCAGGCGGCGCCGCTCGTCACCCCGGACCGTACCCCTTAACCTCGCGCGCGGGAAGATTGGGATACGCGAATGGCGACGTACCACATCGAGACCTACGGCTGCACGTCCAATCGGGGTGAGAGCCGCGAGATCGAGCGCCGGCTCCGCGACGGCGGCCACCGCCCCGTGGACGGACCCGCCGAGGCGGACGTGGCCATCCTCAACACCTGCACGGTCGTCGAGAAGACCGAGCGCAACATGCTGCGCCGCGCCGAAGAGCTGAGCGACGAGACCGCCGACCTCATCGTCACCGGCTGCATGGCGCTCGCGCAGGGCGAGCAGTTCGCCGAGGCCGACGTCGACGCGCGGGTGCTCCACTGGGAGGACGTGCCCACCGCCGTGATGAACGGCGAGTGTCCGACGCCGACCGAGGGAACCGCCCCCGTGCTCGACGGACAGGTCGGCATCCTCCCCATCGCCCGCGGCTGCATGAGCAACTGTTCGTACTGCATCACGAAGTTCGCGACCGGGCGCATCGACTCCCCGCCCGTCGCCGAGAACGTCGAGAAGGCCCGCGCGCTCGTCCACGCCGGTGCCAGCGAGATCCGCGTCACCGGGCAGGACACCGGCGTCTACGGCTGGGACGAGGACGAGCGGAAGCTCCCCGAACTGCTCGATCGCATCTGCGACATCGAGGGCGACTTCCGCGTCCGCGTCGGCATGGCCAACCCCGGCGGCATCCACGGCATCCGCGGGGAGTTGGCCGACGTGTTCGCCGAGAACGAAAACCTGTACAACTTCATCCACCTCCCCGTGCAGTCCGGCAGCGACGACGTGCTCGAAGAGATGCGCCGGCAACACCGGGTCGACGAGTTCCTCGAGATCGTCGAGACGTTCGACGACCGACTCGACGAGTGGACGCTCTCGACGGACTTCATCGTCGGCTTCCCCACCGAGACCGACCACGACCACGAGCAGTCGATGGCGCTGTTGCGGGAGGTGCGCCCCGAGAAGGTGAACGTCACCCGGTTCTCGAAGCGCCCCGGCACCGAGGCGGCCGACATGAAGGGGCTCGGCGGGCAGACGAAGAAGGACCGCTCGAAGGAGATGAGCGCGGCCAAGCGCGAGATCGTCGGCGAGGCGTACGAGTCGATGGTCGGCACCGAACGCCGCGTCCTCGTCGTCGAGGAGGGAACCGGCGACTCGGTCAAGTGCCGCGACGGCGCCTACCGTCAGGTGATCGTCCAGCGCGCCGACGACCGCGGCGTCGACCCCGGCGACTTTCTCGACGTGGAGATCACCGGGCAGAACACGATGTACGCGTTCGCCGAACCGGTCTGATCGATCCCGTCACGGTCGCCGGCGGGTGACCGCGGACGCGACCCGAAGACTGATTCCCTCTCGGTCGAACCGCTCCCCGTGATCCGCGCCCTCCGACAGGCGATCCGTGACGCCGCGAGCACGGCGCTCGCCGTAGCCGTCGTCGCGGGGCTCATGTTCGCCGTCGTCGGCGTGTGGCCGCCGATGGTCGCCGTCGAGTCGGGCAGCATGGAGCCGCACATGGAGCGGGGTGACCTAGTCGTCGTCGCTGAGCCGACGCGCTTCGGCGGTGACGGTGCAGTCGGCGGCGTCCGGGCCGCTCACGAGACGCCGACCGGGGATCGGACGTTCGGCGCCCGCGGCGACGTGATCGTGTTCACCTCGCCGACGTTGCAGGGGACCCCGATCATCCACCGCGCGCACTTCCACGTCGAACGCGGGGAGAACTGGTACGACGAGGCGAACCCGGCGTACCTTCCGCCCGGCGTCGACTCGTGTGCCGAGTTGACTGACTGTCCGGCGCCGCGCGCGGGGTTCATCACGAAGGGTGACGCGAACGCGCAGTACGACCAAGTGAACGGCAACGCTCCGATCGTCACCACCGACCGGATCCGCTCTGAGGCACACGTCAAGATCCCGCTGCTCGGTCACATCCGGCTCTTGCTCACCGGTGCCTGACTCTCACGGGTACCTGACCCCACCAGTGCCTGACCCCACCGGTGCCTGACCCGCTCCGATGCCTGATTCCACGGGTACCGCGACAGCCCTCCCACGACCGCACACCCCTGAAGGCCCACTGCTCGTCAAGGCGAACGTGGCGCGGTGGCCGCTGGTTTGATGTGAAGTGGCAACGTATTGATACCCATGCCCCGGCCTCGTCGCGAGGACCGCGCGGACGACCTCGGCTCGACGAGGACCGAGCACACCCTCCGGGACACCCTCCGCGAGATCCCGGTCGACGCGCTCGTTCCGGCGGGGTGGCGCGTCGGCACCGAGGTTGTGCAGTTCCGGGACGGCCTTCCCGCTGACGGCGTCACGCTCAGCCACGGCGACTACCCCCGCGATCTCGTGATCACCGACGCGGGCACCGGCGGCGACGAGGCGCTGGCGATCCACGAACGCGATCGCGTCGCCGGCCGCCGAACCGTCGTCGCCGGCGTTCCGGCGACGGGGAACGATCGGGCAGAACTGGAGGCTGCGATCCGCGCGGCCAGCCGGGCGGCCGCGCGCATCGAGACGGGCGCCACGGGTGATCCAACCGTCGATCGGGCGGACCCGTCGGTGTCGCTGTCGGGGGACGACGATCGGCGGGTGAACTTCTACTGACGGCCGGGGCGAGCGGGGTAGAATTGGGCCCGGGGACGCTCCGTGCCGAGCGCCTACCGATCGGTTGCGTCCGGATCGACGCCGTCCGGCGGATGGACGGTCGCGTCCGGTCCGCCGGCCTCGTCGACGGCGACCCGCGCGTCTGCGGCTTCTTTCCACTCGCCCAGCTCCTTCGGATCGACGTGGACGAACACGTCGTCGACGGCGGGGATCGCCCGGATGGACTCGACCACCTCGGTCTCGATGTCGTGCGCCTCGAACAGGGAGCGCTCGCCCTCGACTTCGATGTGGAGGCTCACGTCGACCTCGGGGCCGACGTAGTGGGCGACGACGTCGTGTGCACCCCGGACCTCGGGGTGTGAGAGCGCCCGGTCGAGGATCTCCTCGCGCAATTCAGCCGACGGGGCCGCGCCGACGAGGTAGGCGACGTTGTCGCGGACGATCTCGTAGCCGGTGTAGAGGATGCCGACGGAGACGGCCACGGCCGCCAGCGCGTCGAGCGCCGGGTAGCCGGCGGCCGCGCCGAGCACGCCGACCAGCGCTGCCAGCGCGGTGAGCGTGTCGTTGCGGTTGTCGAGCGCCGTCGCGACAAGCGCCGGCGAGTCGTGTCGCTGGCCGACGCGCAAACAGTAGCGATACAAGAGCAACTTCACCGCGCCCGTCCCGACGAGGACCGCGACGGCCAGCGGGCCGCCGGTGACCGCTCGCGGCGGCCCGGCCGAAAACAGCGCAGTCGCACCCGAGTAGGCGACGCCGATCCCGGCGACGAACACCCCCGCGGCGACGAACAGCGAGACGAACGGCTCGATACGCTCGTGGCCGTGCGGGTGCTCGAAATCCGGCGGCTGAGTCGTGAGGTACAGCCCGGCGACCACGACCGCGGAGTAGGCCACGTCGGCGATGGAGTTCACCGCCTCCGAGCCGACGGCCAGGCTCCCGGTCACGTGCCAGACGATCGCCTTCGCGACCGCCAACACCAGGTTGACGGCGAGAATGACCACGCCGACCCGGCGGACGGTCGCCCTGCGATCCATACCGGCAGTGGGATCGCGTGCGATGAAAAGCGCTCCGCACACGAGCCGGGTCCACCGGGTGACTCGACACCGACGAGAAGGCGACGGCGACGGGAGACAGAAGCGGCCGCCAGCGACGACTGCGGAGTGCGTAGCCGGTTACGCCGCGGAGGACGACTCGCGGACCTGGTTGATCGCTGGGATCAGCACCCAGAACGTCAGCGCGCCCATGATCGCCGTCCAGAAGAACACGTCGTTGAGGAAGATCCCGACGGCGTCGAAGACGCTGTTCGGCTCGGGAGGCGCCGCGATCAGCTGCTTGGGGCTCTCGAACGAGGGCGTCCGGTACCAGCCCGCGAGCACCATCCACGCGAGGCCCGCGCCGCAAAACAGCCCGAGGCCCTTGATGAACTCGTCTGCCATTATCCTACACTTCGCCGTCGTCGTCTTGAGAGTTTCCGTTTTCCGCGGTCATCCCGGCCGCTCGGAACCGCGAACCGAGGACGTACACGCCGGCACCGAACGCGATCAATCCCAGGCCCGCAAGCGAGAACAGCGCCGTCAGCAACGTCTCCGGGGGAACGATGCCGACGGCACCCAACACCCCGACGACGAACCGCCGCGTCAGCGACACCTGCAGCGTCGCCGCATCGAGCATGACGAACCCGAGCACGACCGTCACCACCGCCGCCAGCGTGGCGTACGCCGTGACTCGCTTGTACAGCGCGAGCGGGACGACCACGTCGCGGGCGCGGCCCTCGCCGCTCGCGACCGGCCCGTCTGGCTCGGACGCGTCGCCGCCGGCGGTCGGCCCCTCAGCGCTCGCCGTCGTCCCCGGCGGGCCGTCGTCAGACGCGGCTGCGGTGTCCCTCTCGCCGGGCGTCTCGCTCATGGCTCGTCGAAGGGGCTCGACGGTACTATGTCCTGCGGCATCGCTCGCGGTGGGCGCGAGCAGAGAGTGATGAGAACAAGCGGGCTCGCGTCGAAGCGGCGTCGAATCGAACTCGGCGAGCCGGACGAGTCGGGACCGTCCGCGACGGTGCCTACTTCGGGGGTCGCAGCCGGTAGTACCGGCGGTTGAGGTCGTACATGTACCCCTCGCGCAGCGTCTTCAGCACCGCGTAGGTGATCGCCCCGACGACGGGCGGAACGAGGAACGTCAGGTCGAACAGCAGGTCGACGTTCATCGGCATGAGGTTCTTCACCGAGAGCATCGACAGCGTGAACGCGAGCGTCACGCCGAACATGCCGACGGCCGCCCAGAACGGCTGCTCGACGGGACGCCGGGCCGACCCCTTGTTGATGAAGGGAACGACCGCGATGGCGCCGACGATGATGCCGTTGGCGAGCACGCCGTACGTGCGGTCGGCCATCAGCTTCTGGCCGCCGAGGATGGCGAGCTCGGGGTTGAGCGGGCCGAGCTTGAGCAGGCCGAACGACCAGTAGAGGTACCAGTCGGGCAGGATGATCGCCGGCGTCGAGTTGGGGTTCGCCGGGTCGCCGATGTGCGGCGGCAGCGTCGCCGAGAGGAAGATGATCATCCCGACGAAGAAGCTGGTGAGCGCGAGGTTGCGCACCGTCTCGTGTGGCCACGTCGGGAACGCGAGCACGTCGCGCTCGACGTAGTCGGACTCGCGCCGGAGCGACTCGTCCTCGCTGCGCGCGCGTTCGAAGTACTCGTACGTCAGTCGAGAGAGCCCCTCAGTGCGCTCCTTGCGCTCGCGCCACGTCGGAGTCTCGTCGTCCGGCGCGACGATACCCGTTCCGCCGTCCGTTTCAACGTCCGTGTTGGTGTTATCGTCGGTCATTGGTTATTAGTGCGGCTCAGCGATGCCCTGCACCCACACGATGCCGATGTGGATCGCGATGAGCGTCGTCACCACGAAGGGGAGCAGGAACACGTGCAGGATGTACATGCGCTGCAGCGTCGCTTGGCTCAGCGAGAAGCCGCCGAACAGCAGCTGGGCGACCCACTCGCCGATGAGCGGGATCGAGAGGCTCATCTCGACGCCGATCTGGCCGGCCCAGAAGGCCAGCTGGTCCCACGGCAGGAGGTATCCGGTGTACCCGAACACCATCGTCAGCGAGATGAGCACGATGCCGAGCAGCCAGTTCAGCTCGCGGGGTTCCTTGTACGCGCCCGTGAAGTAGACGCGCAGCATGTGCAGGAAGACCGCTGCGGTCATCACCTGCGCGGACCACCGGTGGATCGAGCGCAGCATGAAGCCGAACTGGAGGTCGCGCATGATGAACGCGATCTGGCTGTATGCGATCGACGCCTCGCCCGGTCCCGCAGACCCGACCGCGGGGACGTAATAAAAGCCCAGTAAGGCGCCGGATATCGCCGCCACGACGTACGCGAGCGTGCTGAAGAAGCCCAGCGTGTACAGCGCGTACCAGTACCAGAACTTGTTGTCCAGGTCGTACTGCTCCGTGTGAGACTTCGGCATCTGGAGGTTCGACCGGTAGTACAGCGACTCCAGCAGCTCCAGGTAATCGACGATTCGGAGGCGCTTGTCGATCCAGATCAGCGCGGTGAGGAACGTCGCCTCGACCGGCGTGAGGTCCTTGCTCTCGAGCCAGTTCTTGTGATCGTACTCGTCTTTCTTTTCCAGACTCATCGTCTCACCGTTTGTAGTAGGGGTAGACGGCGCGTTTCACCTGCTCCCACGCGTCGCCGCCGATGTCGGTTCCGTCCACGTCTTCCTCGCGGATGTAGAGGTCCTCCCACTTGCGACGCCGCTTCTTGACGATCACGACGTCCGGGAGGAACTCCTTGCGGTACAGCGCCAGGATGAACGCGAGGTCGATGAAGACCACCGCGAGGATGCCGCCGAGGAACATGTTCCCCGTGTCGGAGAGGCCCCACCCGTTGACGAGGCCGTAGGTGAACATGAACACGAACACGACCTCGACGACCGTCAGGAGGACGATCGCGATGGCCGCGGCGGTGCTCTCTCGCGCCGGCTCGTATCGGTGAATGTCGCCGTAAGTGGATCCGGTACTGGACATCGGTTATCTCCCCGTCCCCGTGTGTGCGGACTCCCCGTACTTCACCAGATAGAACGTGAAGATCACGCTCATGATGATGCCGAGGATCGTCGCCGCGCCGACCCAGTGGGCCTGGATGGCGACGCCCAGTTCGTGGAGTTCCTTCGGGCCACCGCCCCCGGTCGACACCGTCGCCACGTCCTCGCCGACGGCGATGCCGCCGATCATTCCGAGCGAGCGGTGCGGGTCACAGTAGTACGTGTATATCCCGCCGGACTCGAACGTCACTTCGAAAGAGAACCCCTCGCCTTCCAGCGGTTCGTGGCCGGAGACGTCGCCGGGGTTGTCGTCGAACAGGACGTTGTGTCCGTCGGAGACCCAGTCGAACACCACGGTCGTTCCCGTGTCGATCCACAGCTCCGTCGGCAGGAACGCGAGGCCCCCGCCGCCGCCGACTTCGAGGGTCACCTCGGACTCGCCGCGGGCGTCGAGGTACTCGCCGCCCTCGGCGCCGTCGGTGTACCCGCCGAAATCGGGCCGTTGGCCGCCGCCGCCCTCCTGGGCCGCGGCGGTGCCGGCCGTCGCGGTCGCGCCCGCCCCGATGGCGGCCGTCGCACCGCCGGCCTGTCGCATAAAGTCCCGCCTCTTCATGGGTAGTTGAGGGTCGGGGTTGGGCGCGCATAAACCCACCGACCTCACGGCCGGCGCGTAGCCCGTACAACGGCCCGCTATCCGTCGGTTTCGTCTCCAGTCGTGCCGCCCGGAGCGTCGACGGACGACCCCGCGCCGTCGGCCGAAGAGACCGACGTATCCAGCGATTCCGGCTCCTCTCCCCGAGCCGTCGCGAGTGCCTCCTCGGCGACCTCCTCGAACGGGACGAATTCGGCTTGCTCGCCGGAGTCGGTGATACCGGCGGCTCGGAGCCGGTCACGGTACTCCTCGGCGCGGAACCGATCCGACAGTCGAGCGTTCGCGACCAGGCCGAACAGCAACACCCCCACGAGGACGAAGAACCCACCCATGACGGGCGCGACGATGGTCTCGACGCCCAAGAACAGCCACGCGACGAACAGCCCCATTCCGCCGAGGATCTGCATCGTCGCGACCGCCTGGATCATCAGGTTCCCGAACTCGCCGGTCCCCCCTTCGACCTCCTCGGGTGTCGGGAGTTCGTACTCCTCGGGTGGGTCGCGGACCTCGTAGGAGTCCATCGAGCACAGGGCCACGGTTGGCTTCACGTCGCGAAGCACCGTTCCTTCCCCCTCGACGCTCCCGTCTTCGTAGACGATCGCCCACCCCTCGTCGGAGTAGGCGACGACCGACGGCGGGTCGTTCCGACGGTCGAGCACCGCGAACACCTCCCGAGACGCGATCTGATTGCGCAGGTCCCGTTCGACCCGGTCGAGCAGGTCCCGACCGGTGATCCACGAGTCCGGATCGAACGCCGCGTCCCACTCGGCCGCGGTCATCTCCGCCATGTCGGCCGGGCCGAAGTTCTCGAAGTCGTACTTCTCCTCGACCTCGGCACGCAGCGCCTCGATGGAATCGTCGGACGCGTCGCCGAAGCCGCCGTCACCGGACGCGTCGTCGACCGACCCGGTAGCGACCGCGCGCGAACCCTCCGGCTCGTCCGAGGCGTCAGTCATCCCCTCCAACTCCGGGCCGTAGGCGCATAAGCGCCGCGACGTTCGACGGCACCTTGCGGCACCGACGAGCCGATGTTGGCCGAGCGTACTCGCCTCGCATGCGGTATGCAGCGGTTTCGTGACAGTTCGTGATCGAGAGCAGTCGAGACTGCCTCGTTGGATAGATCAGCGAACTGAGACGGCTATTTTCGGGATGAAATCCCCGTCGCAGCCGTCCGAGAAAATGTCAGCCTTCGGAACGTCGTTCGGCTACTAACGAACTCGTTCGCCGTCGATAACGGCCTATGGGTGACAACCAGAACCCAAGAGACGGACAGTCGCGACGAGACGTGATGAAAGCGATCGGCGTGGGGGCGGGCCTGACGGCTACCGGCGGGACCGCTGCCGCGCGCGCCGGCGACGCCGGAGCGCACCCGCAAACCGACGACGGGGAGCCGGGCACCTCCCCGGACGAACCGGGAACGGGAACCGTCCACGAGGTTCGGACGATGATCGGCGGGCCGCCGACGAACGCCGAGCGCCCGGCTGACTTCTACTACCAGCCGACTGGGCTCCACGTGGACCCGGGCGACGTGGTCAAGTTCGTCTTCGCCACGCCAGATCACAACGTCGTCGGGTACCACCCGGCGTACGGAATGCGCCGGCGCGTGCCGATCGGGGTCGAAGCGTTCTCCTCGCCGCTGCTCGGTTGGGTCCCGTCCTCGATTCCGGGCGACATGGTCGACCCGCCCGCGGAACCGACGGGCGAGGGAAGTGAGACAGGCGGAGGGGCGGGAGGTGACAACGGCGCCGAAGACGAGGGCGACGGCGAACTCGAGGGGCCGGTTCCGGACACGTGGCTCCACGGCTTCGACACGCCGGGCGTGTACGACCTCCTCTGTTCTCCACACGAGGGGTTCGGAATGGCGATGCGCGTGGTGGTCGGCGACGACCCGGACGCGCCGTTCGAGACGTCGGACCCGTCCGCGCTGCCAGAGCCGAGGACGGGACCGGTCGGTCTGGCGCGCGTGACGCTCACCGACCCCGCGCTGGAGCCGACTTCGATCGTCGAGGCCGGCACGGTCGAATGGCAGTCGCTCGAATCAGTCCAGTCAGGGTCCGGAAGCGGCGCGGGCGGCGACGGCGAGAATGGGGGCGAGGAGAACGGAGACGGAGAAACAGACGCCGAAAACGACGACGAAGCCGGGGAAGACAACGGGAACGACGACTAAGCCGTTCCGCCGCGGCCGTCACGACGGCGCGGCCGTCGTCGGAGGGCTTAGGAGTTCCCCGCTCCGAGGGAGTGACGGATGGTCTCCGAGGCGACGACGGCGACGGTGGCCGCGGTGATGGTGACGGCGAGCCTCCCCTTCTACCTGTACGGGGCGTGGATCATGGTCGGTCGCGACCAAAATCACGTCACCTGGGACCGCCTCATGCGGCACCTGCGCGTCATCCTTCCGGGGCTGGTGCTCAACACGATCCCGGTCGTGTTCTGGATGGCGCCGCGACTTCTCGACCAGTTCGGCGGCGTCGCCGCGCTGCACGCGTTTCTCGGATTACAGGCGTACGCGCTGCTCGCGTTCGGTCTGACCGGCATCGTCCGTATCTTCCAAGTGAAACGCGGCGCCGACCTCTACGAGCTCGAAGACCCCGACACGAACCTCAACGACCTCCACGAGAACATGGCCGCCTGGCGCGGCCGCCTCCGGATCGGGGTGTTCGGCTACGTGCTGTTCTGGGTGTTCGCGTACGTCGTCGGGCTGTACCGGTACTACGGGCTGTACATCGCGTGAGTCGGCACGGCCGCATCCGCAGTCCTCACGACTGGTATGGCTCCTCGTCGCGGTGGGCGTCGGGGTTCTCCTGTTCGGCCGCGTCCTGCTCGCGCGTCTCGCCGTCCGTATCGTCGCGTCCTGGCTCCTGCTCGGGAAGCGCTTCCTCCGGCGGCTCGCCGTCGTCCTTCGACGACGTGGCGTCCTCGGCCGTTTCGAGATCGGTGTCCTCCTCGACAGCAACACCGTGTTCGTCCGTGTCAGTCACGGGCGCCGGTTCGGCGCCCCGACACTCGAACGCGGCGGACGTTCCGAGTGGACTGGAACCGACGGCCGTTCGCCTCGACCGTGGGTGTTACCACGCCTCGCCGCTGGCGAGGTCGGCGTCGGCGTCGCCCCGCTCGGACGGACAGAGGTCCGCGAGCACACAGTCGTCGCAGTCGGGGTTCCTCGCCGTGCACGTCGCCCGCCCGTGGCTGATGAACAGGTGGGTGAACATCCGCCAGTCCTTCTCGGGCACGACGTCGACGAGGTCTGACTCGATGGCTTCGGGGCGCTTCTCCTCGGTGATCCCGAGGCGCCGGGAGATGCGCTGGACGTGCGTGTCGACGACGATCCCCTCGGTCACGTCGTGGGCGTGCTGGAGCACGACGTTCGCGGTCTTCCGTCCGACGCCGGGGAGGTCGGTCAGCTCGCTCATCGTGTCGGGAACCTCGCCGTCGTGTTCCGCCACGAGGATCTCGCCGATCCCCTTCAGGTAGCCGGCCTTGTTGTTGTGGAAGGTGATCCCGTAGATGTCCTCAGCGAGCTGCGCCTCGCTCGCCTGCGCGTAGTCCTCGGCCGCTTGGTACGTCTCGAACAGATCCTCGCACACGTCGTTCACCCGCTCGTCGGTACACTGCGCCGAGAGCACGACCGCGACGAGCAGCTCCAGTTCGGTCGAGAAGTTCAGTGAGATGTCCGTGTCGGGGTACTCCTCGTAGAGCCGATCCACGACCTCTGTGACCTGTGCCTCGCGCGAGTCCAGCGGGGTTCCCATACGCGTCAGTCCGCCGCCGCGGGCTTCAACGGTTCGGACCCGGCCACCCGAGTCACCCCGCGTGCGCGGTCACCGGCCCCCCAGCGCTCGGGTGGTCAAGGGGAACGGTTTAGTCCTCCCCCGCGAAGCGTCGGGTATGAACACCGGCCTCGACCGCTTCGGCCACGAGTCCTTCCGCGCGGCCGTCGGCACCGCTGCCGCCTACGGCGCGATCCTCGCGGTGATGACGCTGCTGCTGTTCGGCGTGCCGTACCTGCTGTTCAGCCTGTGAGCGCCACCGTTTAGTCGCCCCCGGGGCATTCGCGGGTATGGATCGACAGCAGGTGCTCGCGCTGGTTCTCGTCGGCTTGATGGTGTTCTCGTCGTTCGCGTACGCCGTGTCCTTCCTCTGATCTGAGCCGACATGGTCGCTGACCCGGCTCCCTCCGGTCAGTACAGCGGCTCCGGTTCGTCGCCTTCGACAGGCTCGACGCCGAGCGCGTCGGCGATCGCCAGCAACTCCGGCTTGGAGAAGCTCCCCGTCTCGGCATCCTCTGCCGTCTCAGTCAACCCGACGGCTGCCCTGACTCCCGCGCGGGTCGTCTCGTTGGTCGACCGGTGACCCGCGGGTACGTCGAGCGCGTCCGCAAGCGCCGCTAATTCCTCCTTGGTGAACGTCGCGGTCGCCTCGCGCTTGAACCGACCGACGCCGCCTCGGATGCCATTACGGATGTCGTGAACGGTGAGCGTCACGGGTAGGCGGTGGGGGCCGGGCGCTGAAAACGTCGCCGGCGGCCGGCGGGACGAGCGACCGTCCCGCTCGGTGACCCACTCTTGGTCCTCGCTCGTCGCAGAATAGTCCCGGGCGGATTCGAACCGCCGTCGAAGGCTGTCTTCCGCGCCCGGAGGAACCGGGTCGCGTCCAAAGGCCCTCATGATTGGCCACTACACCACGGGACTGCGCACCCGCCACTACCGCCCGGGGATACAATAGGATTGCTTTCTCGTCCGCCGGCCGAAGCCCGTCAGTGCGATCGCGATGCCCGCCGGATATCGAACCCGTCGCACTCGGGACACTGTTGTCTGTTCGCCTCGAATCCCCGCCCACAGCCGGCGCACTCGAAGTCCGGCTCGTCGTCGCCCGTCCCCACCAGCGACTTGATCCGGTCAGTCACACCACTACCCATGTGCGACAGCACTACCGAGGGGTTGCACTTAATCCCCCCAGGCTCTGAGGGGCTGGTCACGCCTGGGCCGGGTCACGTTCTGAGCGAACACGCGCACGGCCGCGACCCGCCGTCAGTCGGCCGGACTCTCCGACTCGACTTCCGCGAGGTACTTGCAGGCGTCCGTCTCGGCGTCGAAGCAGTCAGGACACTCGGAGGAGCGGTCGATGATGGTGTCGAGCCGCTCGGCGACGGTGTCGTCGATGACCGCCTCCAGCGAGCGCGCCTCCGCGCGGAACTCCTCGACCTCGAGCACGTTCGCGAGGAAGCGCTCGATGATGCAGTAGTTCGACAGCGCCTCGCGGGCCCGGACGATTCCTTCGTCCGTGAGCGAGACGCCCTTGTACTTCTCGTGTTCGGCGAGGCCACGCCCCTCGAGTTTCCCGATCATCTCGTTGGCGGAGGCGGGGCTCACGTCGAGCGCGTCGGCGACCGCGCCCGTCGACGCGGAGCCGTCTTCCATCTCCTGAACGAGGTAAATCGCCTTCAGGTACTGATCTGCCGTGTTCATCGTTATCGACGCTCCATGATCGCCGTTACTTCTTCGACGCCCTCGGCTTCCTCCTCGCGGATCGCCCGGAGCGTGTCGAGCACTCGCTCGCGGTCGACGGAGAACGACGAGTCGCTCCCCTCGATCGCCTCGATGAGGTCGTCGTAGAACTTGTAGGCGGTCTCCTCGTTACACAGCTGGTCGTACAGCACGCCGTCGAAGTCCTCCGGTTTCGTCTTCCCGTACTGCGCCTCGACGAGCGCCTCGATCTCCTCGTAGGAGACGGACTCGGCGTCGAGCTCGTCGATGAGGTCTTCGAGCCGGTCGCGGTGGTCCGCCGACTCGTCGGCCGCGTCCCGCAACAGCGCCTCGAGCTCGGCGTCGACATCGCCGTCCATCTCCCGGTGGTGCTGAGTGGATCGCGCCTCCACGACCTCCTCGAGCACCACCCCGATCTGGAGGAGCCGAGCGAGTTGGTGATCGGAGGTGACCCGCTGTCCCACGCTCACGGGCGATCACCCGCCTGCGGGGCGGCAGTGGGCCGATCGCCGACCGATTCCACGTTCATCGATTCAGCGTCGGAGGACGGCGACCGTAAGCCTTCCCCTCCAGACGGTTGCCCAGACACACGCAACACGCTCAAGCCGCCCGGCGTTCAACGGCCGCCGATGGCAGCCTCGAGCGACGCGCCGCCCGCGAGACCCTCCCCGCGCAGCGACCGGCGCGACCGGGCGGCGCTCGCGCTCGTCGTGTACGCCGTGTTGCTCGCGCAGACGCTCGTGTACCCCGGCGTCGACCTGCTCACCGCCGAGTTCGGCGGCGGCGGTGTCGCCGGACCGACGCTGTTTCTCGCGGTCGAGTTCGCCGCCTTCGCGCTGTTCGCCGGCCCCTGGGGGACGCTCTCGGACCGACTCGGCGAGCGTCGGCGCCTCGTGGCGCTGGCGGCCGGGGGCGGCGCGGCCGGCTACCTCGCGCTCGCCGCCGTCGCCGGCGGCGGACGCCCCTTCCTCCTGGCGCTGCTGTTGCGGGCGCTGCAGGGCGCGATGACCGTCGGCGCACTTTCACTGGCGATCTCCGCTCTCGCGGATCGCTCGGGCGGCAACGGCCGAAACATGGGCGTCGCCGGCATCGCGATCGGCCTCGGAACGGCCACCGGCGCGCCGCTCGGCGGCCAACTGTTCGAGGTCGGTGCAACCGTCCCGCTGTACGCCGCCGCCGGCCTGCTCGGCGTCGCCGCCGTCGGCTCGCTGGTCATTCCGGACCACCCGCCGGAGCCTGCATCCACGACGACGGACGCCGGCGGCGACGCGCAGCGTACCGGCGGCCACAGCGGGCTCGCGGCGCTGCTCGCCGGCGTACGCGACCGACGCGAACTGGCGGTGCCGTACGCGTTCGCGTTCGCCGACCGCCTCGTCGCGGGCTTTTTCGCGCTCGTCGGCACGCTGTACTTCCGGCAGGCGTTCGGGCTCGGTCCCGGGGCAACGGGACTGCTGCTCGCGGCGTTCTTCGCACCGTTCGCGCTGCTGCAGTACCCCTTCGGCCTCCTCTCCGACAGGATCGGCCGTGTCGTTCCGATCGCCGCCGGGTCGGCCGTCTTCGGTCTCGTGGTGATCGCGGTCGGCTTCGCACCGTCGGTGCCGGCGGTCGCCGCGACGATGGTCGCCGTGGGCGTGCTCGGCGCGCTGATGGCGCCGGCGACGCTCGCGCTCGTCGTCGATCTTGCGGCCGAGGACGGCCGCGGCGCCGCCGTCGCGGGCTTCAACGCCGCCGGCAGCCTGGGCTTCCTCGCGGGGTCGCTGGTTGGCGGTGCCGTCGCCGCAGAGTTCGGCTTCAGGGCGGCGTTCGTCGTCGCCGGCGGCAGCGAGTTCCTGCTCGCGGTGGCGGCGCTGCCGGCGCTGCTTCGACTCGGCCGGCGAGCCGGACGGACAGCGGTGTTCAGCGGCGGGGACTGACGCCGCTGGATCGCGCGGGCGGCGGTAACGCTGATTGGCTCCGCGGCCGACTGTCGACGTACCTGTATGCCAGACCACGACCGCGACTACGACATCGTTCTCTGGGGTGCGACCGGGTTCACCGGCCGCCTCGTCGCCGACTACCTCGCCGACCGCTACGGCGCGAGCGACCTCGACTGGGCGCTGGCGGGTCGCAGCGAAGATCGACTCGCCGAGGTCCGCGCCGAGGTGGCCGCCGAGCGCGACGGGGACGGGGTCGCGTCGCTCGACCTCCTCGTCGGTGACGCGTTCGACCGCGAGAGCCTCGACGCCATCGCCGAGCGCACGGCGGTCGTCTGCACCACGGTCGGGCCGTACGCGACGTACGGCTCGGAGTTGGTCGCTGCTTGCGTCGAACACGGCACCCACTACTGCGACCTCTCTGGCGAGGTCCACTGGATGCGAACCACGATCGACGAGCATCACGAGCGAGCGCGCGAGACCGGCGCGCGGATCGTCCACGGCTGCGGCTTCGACTCGGTGCCGAGCGACATCGGCACCCTGTTGCTCCAGACGCACGCCGAGGAGGAACTGGGAGCGTACTGCGACGAGGTCCACAGCCTCGTCTCGATCCGCGGCGGCGCCTTCAGCGGCGGCACGATCGCGAGCATGGTCGAGATGTACCGCGAGGCCGCCGAGGACCGCGACGTCCGCCGGATCCTCGCGGATCCCCGCGCACTGGACCCGCCGGAGAGTCGCGGCGCGCCAGCCGAGCGACCCCAGCGCGGAGTCAGCTACGATCGCGACCGCGACACGTGGACCGCGCCGTTCGTCATGGCGCAGATCAACGAGCCAGTCGTCCGCCGCTCGAACGCCCTCCTCGGCTACCCGTGGGGGCACACGTTCCGCTACGGCGAGACGCTCGGGACGGGCGACGGCGTCGGCGGCCTCGCGCGAGCGGGTGCACTCGCTGGTGGCCAGGGTCTGCTCGCGGGCGCGCTGTCGGTCGGCCCGCTGCGCGATGCGCTCGACCGCTACGTCCTCCCCGATCCCGGGGAGGGCCCAGACGACGAGACGATCGAGGAGAGCTCCTTCCAGGTGCGCCTCCGCGGGACGGGTGCCTCAGACGACCACCCCGGCGGCTTCGCCGTCGAGGCGGCGGTCCGCGGCGAGTACGACCCCGGCTACGGATCGACGTGCCGGATGCTCGGGGAGTCGGCGGTCTGTCTCGCCCGCGGCGAGGTCGACGCTCCCAACGACGGCGGCGTGTTGACGCCGGCCTCCGGGATCGGGCTGCCGCTGATCGACCGACTGGAAGGGACCGGCGTGTCGTTCGACGTGGAGACGGTCGAGGGTCGCGACTGAGTCGCCGACGCCGTCGCTGTCGGGCGGTGGATCGGGGAGCGAACCTCGAAAACGTCGACGCGTGCGTTCGGAACCGGGAGCGCCGCGAACGCCTCAGTCGAGGCGCGCGACGATCAGGTCGTCGATGTCCTCGCGCAGTTCGTCGACCTCGACCTCCTCGAGGACCGGCACGAAGAAGCCCTCGACGAGCATGTTGCGAGCGGTGTTCTCCGGGATGGACCGGGATGTCATGTAGAACAGGTCCTCCGCGTCCACCTGCCCGACGGTCGCCGAGTGCGAGGCCTCGGTGTCGTGGTTGTGGATGATGAGCTTCGGCGAGGCGTCGGCCTCGGACTCGTCGCTCAACATCAGCGTGTTCTCGCGCTGGTAGGAACTGGTGTCCCACGCGTCGCGGCCGACGTCCTGCACGCCCTCGTACACCGAGCGCGCCTCGTCGTCGAGGACGCCGCGGGTGACCAGGTCGGCGGTCGTGTGCTCGCCGTTGTGCCAGACGCGGGCGTTGATATCGAGGTGCTGGTGGTCGTGGCCGAAGAATGCGCCGACGATCTTCGTCTCCGAGGAGTCGCCGTTCAGCTCCGTCTCGATGTCCGACCGGGTGAGTCGGGAGCCGATGTTCCCCTCGATCCAGCTGATCGTGGAGTAGGTGTCGGCGTCGCCTCGCTTCAGCGTGAAGTTGTACACGTCCTCGTCGAGGTTCTGCAGCGTCCCGTACTGGACGTACGAGTTCTCGCCCGAGGCGACCTCGACGATGTTGCTGAAGTAGCGGTCGCCGTCGACCGCGGTGTCGCCGTTGGAGATGCGCTCGAGGATCGTCGCCGAGGCGTTGTCCTCGGTGACGACGAGCGTGTGGCTGAACAGCGACGTGCTGTTCATCTCCGCGCGGATCTTCACGTCCTCGGCGTCGACGCCCTCGGGGACGTAAATGACCGTTCCCGTGGTGAACAGCGCCGTCGACAGCGCCGTGAGGTAGTTGGTCTCGGGGTCGGTGACAGAGCCGAAGTGCTCTTCGACCAGGTCGCCGTGCTCGTCGAGGGCGGTCTCGAAGTCGAGGACTTCGGCGCCCTCGGCCGAGACGCGCTCGGTCTCGTCGCGCTGATCGAGCGGATCGACGATCGACTCGTAGTCGAGGCCTTCGAGGTTCGTCCAGCGGCGGCCGGGCGTCTCGATGACGCTCGGCATCTCCAACTCCTCCAGCGCCGACAGCGCGTCCAAGCGCGTCTGTCGGAGCCAGTCCGGTTCGTCGCGCTCCGCGGAGATCTCGGTGACGGTCTCCTCGGAGATGCTTGCGGGTAGCTGTGTGCTCATTGTGTGTGGTGAGTGGGTGGTGACGGAGCGCCGGGGGTTACCCGAGCGAGCCCTCCATCTCCAGTTCGACGAGCCGGTTGAGCTCGACGGCGTACTCGATCGGCAGTTCCTCCGTGATCGGCTCGATGAAGCCCGAGACGATCATCTGCTTTGCGTCGTCGTCGTCGAGGCCGCGCGACTGCAGGTAGAACACGTCCTCGTCGCCGATCTTCCCGACGGTCGCCTCGTGGGCGACGTCGACCTTCGACTCGTTGATCTCCATGTACGGCATGGTGTCGGAGGTCGACTCGTTGTCGAACATCAGCGCGTCGCACTCGACGGCCGTCGAGGAGTTCTCGGCGCCGTCGGCGATGTGGACGAGGCCGCGGTAGTTCGTGCGACCGCCGTCCTTGCTGATCGACTTCGACTCGATGGTCGACTTGGTGTTGGGCGCGTTGTGGTACACCTTCGCGCCGGTGTCGATGTTCTGGCCCTCGCCCGCGAAGGCGATGGTGATGTGGTTGTCGGAGGCGCCGCGACCCTTCAGGATCGAGGAGGGGTACAGCATCGTCGCCTTCGAGCCCATCGAGCCGGAGATCCATTCCATCCGGCCGTTCTTCTCGACGAGCGCGCGCTTGGTGTTGAGGTTGTACGTGTTCTTCGACCAGTTCTGGACGGTCGAGTACTGCACGTGGGCGTCCTCGCCGACGAACACCTCGACGCCCCCGGAGTGGAGGTTGAACGCCGAGTACTTCGGCGCCGAGCAACCCTCGATGTAGTGGACCTCCGAGCCCTCCTCGGCGACGATGAGCGTGTGTTCGAACTGGCCCATCCCCTCGGAGTTCATCCGGAAGTACGCCTGCACGGGCATCTCGACGGTGACGTCCTCGGGGACGTACACGAACGAACCGCCCGACCAGACGGCGCCGTGAAGCGCCGCGAACTTGTTGTCGCTCGGGGGGACGCACGTCGTCATGAAGTGCTCCCGGACGATGTCTTCGTGCTCGCGGACGGCCTCGTCCATGTTGCAGAAGATCACGCCCTTCTCCTCCCAGCGCTCCTGCATGTTCTGGTAGACGACCTCCGACTCGTACTGTGCGCCGACGCCCGAGAGGGCGTTCTTCTCGGCCTCGGGGATGCCCAGCTTATCGAAGGTGTCTTTGATCTCGTCGGGCAGTTCCGTCCAGTCGTCGACGCCCGCGCGGACGTCCACGTCGGGGCGGATGTACGGGACGATCTCGTCGATGTCGACCTCCGAGAGGTCGGGCTGACCCGGCCAGTCGGTCGGCATCGGCATCTCCTGGAACTGCTTGAGCGCGCGCAGGCGGCGCTCGTACATCCACTCCGGCTCGTCTTTGTCCTCGGAGATCGCACGGATCGTCTCCTCGTTTAGCCCTTTCTCGGTCTGGAACGCCGACTTCTCCTCTTTCTTGAAGTCGAAGCGGTCCTCGGTGTCGGTCTCCTTGAGATGGTCCTGTTCTGAACTCAT
The DNA here is from genome assembly GCF_030127145.1 of Halobaculum halobium. Lineage (NCBI taxonomy): Archaea > Methanobacteriati > Methanobacteriota > Halobacteria > Halobacteriales > Haloferacaceae > Halobaculum > Halobaculum halobium. Next base: position 2,550,084 of record NZ_CP126158.1, on the reverse strand, counting down.
AGGTATTGTTTCGTATTTACGGGTGTGTGCATATCAGGCTGTTCAGTAACCATCTCAGGTTACGCCGTCTCGTAGGCTTCCTCGCGGACCCAGTCGTACCCCTCGTCCTCGAGTTTCTCGGCGAGTTCCGCGCCGCCCGACTTGACGACCTTGCCGTCCAGCATGATGTGGACGTAGTCCGGCTCGACGTAGTCGAGGATACGCTGGTAGTGAGTGATCTGGAGGATGCCGGTGTCCTGCTCGTCGCGGAGGGCGTTGATTCCCTTCGAGACGTCCTGCAGGCGGTCGATGTCCAGCCCGGAGTCGATTTCGTCGAGCACCGCGATGCTCGGCTCGAGAATGGCCGCCTGGAGCACCTCGTTTTGCTTCTTCTCACCGCCGGAGAAGCCGGCGTTGAGGTAGCGCTCGGCGAACTTCTTGTCCATGTCGAGCAGCTCCATCTTCTCTTTCAGGAGCTGCTGGAACTCGGCGACGCCGACGTCGCCGTCGTCGGCCGGCCCCTCCATCGGCGAGGTCTCGTAGCCCTCGTCCTTCTCGGATTCGGCTTCGGCTTCCTCGTCTTCGTCCTCGAACAGCTCCTCGCGCTCGTCGAGCTTGGCGTTGAGTGCCTGCCGGAGGAAGTTCACCATCGTCACGCCCTCGATCTCAGCGGGATACTGGAACGCGAGGAAGATGCCGAGCGCGGCGCGCTCGTTCGGCTCCAGGTCGAGCAGGTTCCACGTGAGGTCCTCCTCGTCGACGTCGGCGTCGATGTCGGCGACGTCTGCCTCCGAGAGCGTGAGCGTCACCGAGCCGTCGGTGACCTCGTACGCCGGGTGGCCCGCGATGACCTTCGCGGTCGTCGATTTGCCCGATCCGTTCGGTCCCATCAGCGCGTGGATCTCGCCGTTTTTCACTTCGAGGTCGACGCCCCGGAGGATCTCTTCGCCCGTCTCTGCGACCTCCGCCTGGAGGTTCTGGAGTTCGAGTGTCGCCATGTTCGTGAGTACGCCTCTACGGAGTGATGGGGTCGTTTCACGCATGAAGGTTTCGCATCAGTACCCATCACGTTCCGTCTCTCAAAAGATCGTTTTCAGAATCGGAAAATCGGCTCGGTCTTGTCGGGTCCAAGCGGTCACATGAAGCTGCCGAGCCCGGTCTGCTCTTGCCCGCTTTTGACCTCGTCCCAAGACATGCCGAGCGCCTCGATGATCCGAGCGATCGGCCCCTTCAGCGTTTTATCGAGCATCTTGTCCCAGTCCACCGCAAACTCCGCGGGCACCTCGTCGGCGTACTCGAAACAGATCACGTCGGGATCGCGCTTGAACTCCCCGTACAGCGGATCCGTCTGTGGATCGAGTCCGTGTTCGTCTTCCATCCGTGCCCAGAAATCGGGGTGGACCTTCTCCAGGTAGAGCCGCTTCGGCTTCGATCCGCGCTGGAAGTTGGTACCCAGCATGAGGTTCGCGTACTTGGCGCCGCGGACCTGGGCGGTGTCGGTATCGTAGCTCTCCAGTCGCTTCCCGATGCCGCCGGGTATCCCCACCTCGTCGAGGTCGGCGTCGCCGTCGAGGAAACTCTGGATCTCCCCGTGCAGGTAGTCGGTGATGTCCTCGGTGTCCTCCCCGTGGACGATCATCTCGATGACGCGCTTCTGTACCCGTTTCGTGACGGGCGCGATGTCAGAGCGCTTGTACTCGAAGCCGGTGATGTCGATGTCGTCGACGTCTTTGCCCTCCTTCCAGACGATGTGGCCGGCGTAGCGCTTCTTCTTGCCCGCCTGGAAGAACCGCCGGTACAGCTTCTCGAACTCGATCTGGAAGCGATGCTCCTCGGCGTCGAGTTCCTCCAGCGCGAAGTCGTCGTACCGTCCGTTGATGTGCTCCTCGATTTCGAAGGACTGCTCGATCGCCTCCTCCGTCGAGATCTCGCTTCCGAGGGCGAGCATAATGCTGTCTGTGTCTCCGTATGTCACGTCGTGATCTATCTCGCGGGCCGCCTCCTCGGTGAACTCGATGACCCGCCGACCCATCGCCGTGATCGCGGCGGCGTTGTCCTTGTCGTACAGGCGGAACCGATCCCAGCCCGAGACCCCGTATAGAGAGTTCATGATCACCTTCACACTCGCCTGCTGTCGGTCGTACTGCTCGTAGGCGTCCGAGCCCGGGTCGTGTTCGTTTCGCTCGCCCTTCAGCCGTTCTCGCTCGGTGAGCAGCTCGTCGACCATCTCGCGCATCATCCCGTCGGGCTCCTTGCGGAACCGGGTGCCGTTGGGCGCGCGGTACGTCTCCCCGTCGAAGGCGTCGGGGTCCTCGACGATCGTCTCGGGGCTGGCGTTGATCGTCACCATGCACATCGGGTACAGCGACTTCAGGTCCAGCACCGACACCATCTCCTCGACGCCAGAGATCGGCTCGAAGACGGCGCCGCCCTCGAAGTCCTCGCCCTCCTGCTGGCCCTTCGTCGGGAGGACGAACTGACCGAAGGCGTTGTGGAGGACGTACATGTCGACCGCGTCGCCGGGCGTCGGGGCGTCCTCCAGTTGGCAGCCGACGAACTTGCGCGCGTCGTCCCAGAACGCCACGATCTTCTGCTTGCGGTCGATCTCGACGCACAGCTCCACGTCGCGAACGTTGTACTCCAGCAGTCGCTCGGGGTCGTCCTCCCAGAGATCGCCGATATCGCCGGTGTAGCGCTCTTTCCCCACGTCGAGTTCGAGTTCGCCGACGGCGTCGAGCCGGTACGATTCCAGCTCGGTGAACTGCGTGCGCTGGTAGGCGTACAACAGGTCGAAGACGACCCGGCCTTTCACGTCCGGCCCGCCCCAGCCGGAGCGCCACGTCTCGTTCACTCGTGAGAGCCGGTCTGGCGAGAGGTCGTGCTCGCTCCGGCCGTCGAGTTCCTCACAGCGGTCCATGAAGTACGGCGCGTCGAAATCTTCGAAGTTCCAGCCCGTGAGAACGTCCGGGTCGGTTTCGTCGATGTACCCGATGAACGCGTCGAGCATCGCATCCTCGTCGCCGAACGTCCGCACCTCGATGTCGCCGTCCGCGTCGCCGATCTGCTCGTAGCCGCCGAGGTCGGCCGGCGCGGGTGCGTCGCCGGCGGGGGCGTCGTACAGCCACGCGATGTACTCGTCGCGGTAGGAATCGTGCGAGGTGAGACAGACGATCGGCTCCTCCCCGTCCTCCGGGAAGCCGTTGCGGTCGTCGACCTCGATGTCGAACGTATTTACGCGGATGTCGGCGTCGACGTCTGCCGGTTCGAGGTGCTCGGGTGTCACCTGTAGGCGACCCCGGTCCTCCCCGTCGCGGGCGTCGAGGCGGCGCTCCTCGACCCGCACTCCCGAGGTGACGTCGTGATCGATGAGGAAGCGGTTCGGGAACAGGATGTCCGCCTCGTAGGTGTGCGCGAAGTCGTCGCGTATCTGGCCGACGTCCCGCGGCGTGCGCGCGACGACCTTCGTCACCGGCTCGCCGCGAATCGACTCGAAGCGCTCGCCGTCGGGTCCCTCCTTGCGAGTGTCGAGGATCACGTCGTACTCGTCTGCGAGTTCGCGCTCCGCGATGTCGGCCGTCGGGACGTAAAAGTACGGCTCGATCCCGAGCACGCGGACGTGCTCCGGCTCGTTGTCGGCTGTTCGGCCGAACACGTGGACAACCGGATACTCCTCGGCGCCGGCCCCCTCGACGGTGTAGTCGACGGCGGTGACCATGAACTCGACCGTGCCGGTCGAATCGGGCACGACGACGTCTTCGCGGTCGACGACCGCGCTCACGCGCCCCTGTCCGCCCCCCGCGACGTACGCCGCCTCCTCGGCGGGGCGGTCGCCGTCTGTGTCCCCGTCTTCGGCGTCCTCGCGGCCGGCGAACTGATCGAGGCCCGCCTGCGAATCGCTCATTGCCGGGCCTTTGCCGGTCGCCGATAAAAACCTCCCCTTCGGGTATCGGTCGCCAGCCGCGAACGATCCGCGCGGGCGGGCCCGCTCGGACTGGCGTCGCCCGACCGAGCGCCCGACTGACGGCCGCCGATTGCCCGGCGTCCACGGACCGTTCGGCGCGGTAGCCCCAACGTACCCGGTCGCTGTCGCGGTTCGGACTCGCTCGTGAAATCGACCACAGTGACGGAGATGGCGAGGACCACCGCCACGGAAAGGCATATACCGTGCCATTACTTACCAAGGTTCGGAGATGACCCACGTATCCGACACCCCGTTGGAACGCTCGGGCACGAGCCCGGACGAGGCCGTCGAGACGGTCGAGGCGTACGAGGACGACGGGCGAACGGTGCTCTACGACGCGGAAAATCCGCTCGCGTGGATGGAGGCGAACACCGCCGTTACGCTCGCCGATCTCGCGTAATCCACCGGCTACGACTGCGCGGTCTGACAACCCTTTTGCCGGTCGTTCGCCAACTGACGCTCGTGCTCGGAGAGGACGACGACGACGGAGAGCTGTTCGCACTCGAGCGGCAGTCGAGCGCCGCCGAGGAGCGCGGCCCTCGCGTCGAGATCCCGTCCGTCGGCGACCCCTCGGACTCCCTCCCCGATCCCTCGACGGTCGACCCCGCGATCCAGCGGCCGTTCCTGGCGGCCGTCGTGTACGCCAACGTCGCGCTGCTGGGAATTTCGCTCGGGCTGATGCTCGTCGGGTTCCGCGGCGACTGGCGCTTCGGCGGCACGGCCCTCGTGGTCGGCGTGCTCGCCGGCATCCGCGTCTACCAGACGGTCCGCGCGTTCAAGCAGCGGAAGCGCGACGAAGACGACGACGGAGGCGACGACGCCGACACCGCCGAACGCGGGAGCGGTGACGGCGAGGACGCGAACGCTGACGAGTGACCGCCGGCGCGGGCGACCGTTGCTGGCGACATGACTGCCCGCCGGCACCGACACGCCTTTTCGAACGCGCGCCCGAGCATCGACCATGCAGTCGGTTCGAGGGTCCGATGGGACGCGGTACCTGCTCGTCAAGCGGTCCTCGGAGGCGAGCCTCGTTCGCGACCCGTCGACCGGCGAGGAGCAGTACCTTCCGAACGACAACCTCGACCCGGTCGGGGAGTCGCCGCTGTCGGCCGCCGCGGCCGGCGTGTCGCCCGAGGTCCGTCGAGCGGTGCTGGCGTGTCGCGACGAGCGATCACTCGGTCTGCTCGTGGAGTTTGCGGACCGCGGCGGGCTCTCGGTCCGCACGCTGTTGGACGCCTACGACCTGTGTGAGTCGGACCTGCACGGCCTCGTCGCGGAGTTCCGCGCCGCGGGGCTGCTCGCGGAGGCGACCGTCGCCGGCGAGCGCGGCTACGAGCCGACCGACGAGGCGCTGGCGGTCGTCGAGCGACTGCGCGGGTAGTCCCGCGGGTAGCCCACCGCAGCCCGTCGGTTTCAGCGGTCAGTCGTCCGCGTGTTCAGCGTCGCCGACGGGACGCTCGACCGCCGACAGTGAGGGGTCGGCCACTCGCTCGACGGTCGAGCGGTTCGACGTGGGGTTCTTTTCGACGCGCACGAGCTCGTCGGCCGCCCCCACGAGTTCGTCGTCGTGGCTGACGATCAGGATCTGTCGGACGCCGAAGCCGCGCATCTCCTCGATCAGGTCCGCGAGCCGCGAGACGTGCCCCGAATCGAGGAACACCGTCGGCTCGTCGAGGATGAGCGGCGGCGTCGGCGCCGCACCTTCGATCCCCTCCGCGAGCAGGCGGTAGATGGCACATCGAAGTGAGAGGTTGAACAGCGCCCGCTCGCCGCCTGAAAGCTGCTCGGGATCCAGCGGCTCCCCGTCCTTCTGATAGACGGTGAGCTCGTACTCGCCGTCCAGTTCGATGTGCGAGTAGGCGTCGTTGCCGTACACCAGCTCGAACGTCTCGTTGAGCATCCGTTCGAGGCTCTCGACGTTCGCCCGGCGGAGTTCGGCCCGGAGGTCGCCGTACATCGCCTCCAGCTCTTCGGTCTCTTCGTGGACCGCCTCCAACTCCTCGACGCGCGCGGCCAGCGCGTCGCGGTCCTCGCGAAGCGACTCCAGTTCCTCGATCTCGTTCTCGACGGCGCCGATCCGACTCGTGAGGTCGTCGCGGCGCTCGGCGAGGTCCTCAAGGGCGTCAGTCACCTTCTCGAGGTAGTCCTCGGCGCTGTCGAGGCTGTCGCGGGCGGACTGGACGGCCTCCTCGTCGACGGCCTCCCGAAGCTCGTCGCGCCGCGATCGCTTCGCTGCGAGGAACTCCCGACGTTCGTCGTTACGGTCGGCGATCTCCGCGCGCCGCTCGCCCAAGCGCTCGATCTCCGTCTCCGCCTCGTCGAGGGCGTCGCGACCCGCCTCGACAGCGTCGAGGTCGTCGCGCGCCTCGTCCAAGTCGTCGAGCGCCGCCTCCAGCTCCTCCACGTCGTCGCGCACCTCCCGCGCGCGTTCGGCCTGCGTCTCGGCCGCGTCGCGCTTCTCCTCTGCCTCGCCTTCCAAGTCGTTGGCCTCCTCGCGGAGGGTCGCCGCGCGCTCGCGCTTCTCGGCGATCTCGGACTCCTTCTCGGCGATGCCGTCCTCGAGGAGCTCCCGAGTGTCGTCGATCTGACCGATGCGGTTCTCGGCCTCAACGAGCGCCTCGGCGCGCTCGACATCGGCCGTGCGTTCCTCCACCCGGTCGTTCAACTCGGCGAGCGTATTTTCCAGGCGGGCGACGCGCTCGCGATCCTCGTCCAGCGCGTCGACGTGGGGGGAGTCCGCGACCGACTGGCCACACTCCGGGCACTTCCCCTCCTCCAGCAGACGCTCCGCCTCCTCGACGCTGGACCGGGCAGCCGCCAGATCGTTGCTCGTCTCGCGAACCTCCGCTTGCACGTCGGCGAGTGCCTCTCGAACCGACTCGCGGTGTGCCGTCGCCTCGCCGACCGCGACGGGTTCGTCGTCGAACTCCGCGGTCAGCTCCCCGCGCTCGGCGGTCGACTCCGCCAGCGACGCCTCGCGCTCCTCGAGCGTCTCCGCCGCCGCTTCGGCGTCTGCGTCGAGTTCGGCCGCGCGCTCGCGCTTCTCCTCGGCGCGCGAGGCCGCGTCCGCTGCCCGCTCCTCGAGCGTCTCCGACTGGGTGGACAGCGCGTCCGCACGGGATCGGGCCTCGCGGAGCTCCTCGCGCACCTCGTCCTCGCGGTCGTCCAACGCCTCGCGGCGAGCCGCCAGCGTCTCGGGGTCCGCGTCGTCGACCGCGACCACAGCGAGCCGCTCCCTCAGCGTCTCTTCGGCCTCGTCGACGCGGTCGCGGAGGTCGCCGACTCGGTCGCCGAGACGCTCGCGCTCGGCCTCGTCCTCGCGGATCGTCGTCTCCAGATCGTCCACGTCGGCCTCCAGTTCCGCCAACTCCTCGCGGCGCTCCTCGTGTTCATCGAGCACCGAACGAGCCTGTTGGCGGCTCTGTTCGGCCTTCTCACGCTGCTGTTCGTAGTTCTCGATCTTCGCGTCGACCTCGGAGAGGTCCGACTGGAGCGCGTTCAGCGTCTCGTGGGGGTCCTTGGCCTCCCGCTCTTCGATTCGGCTCTCGTAATCGCGCAAGAGCTCGCGCTTGTTCCCGAGCACCTCGTTCACGCCGAGGCGAGCGTTCCCGGCGCGCTCGCGGTACTCCTCCAACCGCCCGAGTTGGAGGAGGTCGTCGATCATGTCCTGGCGTTCGGTCGGCGTGGCGTTGATCAGCTTGTTCACCTCGCCCTGGCGGACGTACGCGCAGTTGACGAACGCCGCCGCGTCCATGCGCAGGAGGTCGGCGACGAACGCCCGCACGTCCGTCGCGCCGTCGCGATGGATCGCTTCGTCGTCGGAGTCGAGCGTGCACGTCGTGGTCTGAATCTGTTCGCCGTAGCGCTTCAGCTCCCGGCGCACGTGGTAGGATCTGCCGTCGTGAGTGAACCACAGTTCGACCTCGCTCTCCTCGGCGCCGTTGGTCACCATGTCCCCGAGCGTGCCGTCGAGCGCCTTCGAGCCGTACAGCGCGAAGAAACACGCCTCGAGGAGCGACGACTTCCCGCTGCCGTTGAGCCCGTGTATCACCGTCACGCCCTCGGTCAGCCGGAGGTCGGTGTCGACGTACGGCTTGAAATTCCGCAGTCGGATCCGGTCGAACCTCACTGTGAATCACCCAGCGTGAGCTGGCTGTCGGTGGGACCGTCGGCGCCGGAGCCATCTGAGACAGCGTCAGCGGTGTCGGCCGCGGCGTCCGCTCCCACGGGAGCGTCGCCGTCGCCATCGTTGTTGACCCTCTCCTCATCGTCGCCGTCGATCCGGCCTTCGATCCGCCGTTTCACCTCCGCTCGGACGTTCGAGTCGGGCAGTTCGCCGCGAACCACCTCGTCCACGTCGCGGGCGGCGTCGGACAGCCCGAGGTCGCCGATGCGATCGCGAACGGCCTCGTCGGGGTCAGCGAAGCTCACCGACAGCTCGGTCTCGGTTTCGATCTCCCGACGGTCGGTCACCCGGGCGATGAGCGCGCCCCGTTCGGCGGCGAACTCCTCGACGGCAGCCGGGGCGATCGGCTCGCCCTCGCCGGTGATGCGCACGATGACGACCGCGTCCTCCACGTCGCGCTCGCGAACGCGGTCGCGGACGCGGTCGATTCCCTCCTCGGGGGCGAGCTCCACGTCGAGGAAGACGAACGGCCGCGTCTCCAGCCCTCGTCGGCGGATGTCGACCGCGTCGGTCCCATCGCTTGCGTCCGCGCCGAGTCGGACGAGGTTGTACCCGCGGGGGTCACGCTCGCTGGCGGAGGCCCGCTCGGTCGACCCGCAGTACGTCACCCACGCGCCCGATACCTGCGCGGTGTCGGGGGCGTGGTTGTCGCCCAGTAGGACGGCGTCGAAGTCCACAGTCGACGCTCGGAGCACTTCCTCGGTGTCCCAGTCGGCGTACGCGAACGGCTCGAACAGACCGTGGCTCACCAGCGCCGCGACGTCGGCGTCGTGGGGCGCGAACTCGTACTCGAGTTGGGCTCGGCGGCTCTCCGGGACGTGATCGAGCCCGTAGAACGCCGCGTCTCCGATCACGGTCGGCTCGTCGTCCAGCCGCGTTGCCAGCCCCATCGACTCGAACAGGTCGAGCCACTGCCCGCCGCGGGTCGACTCGTGGTTACCGACCACAGCGAGGAACGGGATGTCGGCGTCGTCCAGCGTCCGGAGGGCAGAAAGCACCCCCAACAGATCGGGGAGGTCCGGCCGCCGGTCGTGAAACAGGTCGCCGGCGTGGACGACCGCGTCGACCGAATCGGTGACCGCGTCGGCGACGACCCGCTCGAAGGCGTCGAGGAAGTCCGCTCGCCGCTCGGGCGAGTGGTACTGCCGGTACCCGATGTGGGTATCGCCGGTGTGGATAACCCGCGTCATCAGTTATCGTTCGATTGTCCCGCCGTCGGCATATGCCTATCGTGAGCGGAGTGAACGTGGTCCGCCGCGGTCGCGTCGTCCACATCGGTCATCTGACCTGTGGCGTCCACCGCCGTCTGGGGAGTCGCGGCGCGGTACGCGCCCCTGTACCGATCGACGATGTCGAGGACCGCTCGCGCGCGTGCCGCGACCGCTGCCCGTGCTGACTTCGACGTCGCCGTGACCGGCTCCGATCCCGTCGTCCTCGCAACGTCGCGGAGTCGATCGAGACCGTCGGACTCGACGAACGCGACGGCGCGCTCGACGCTCTCCATGGCCGCCTCCGCGTGGGCGACGAACGCGCGGTCAGCGGCGATAGACCGATCCGCCGGGTCGGATCGTGGTACCGCCCGCGACCGCCCGCTGGCGAACGCGCGCAACGTGGCTCTGATCGCCTCCGAATCGTGGGTCCCGCCCCGTGTCACGGCGGTCTTGGGTCCGGCATCCGACAAGAACCTTCGGCCCGCTCGCGCCTGCCGCGCGGTTCGCGATCACGCCGCGACGAACGGGAAGACACACGTGTGGTCGCACCAACCGCCGGGTATGCGGATCGGCGTCGGCTCCGGTAATCCGGTGAAGCGCGAGGCGACCGAGCGAGCGGTGGCGGACAGCGACGGGCTGGCGGGTGAGCCGGTCATCGAGTCGTGCCCCGTCTCCTCGGGCGTCTCCGAGCAACCGCGCGGGCACGAGGAGACCCGACTCGGCGCGGTCAACCGGGCGGAGGCGGTGCTGGACGAAGGGTACGATCTCGGCGTCGGCATCGAGGGCGGCGTCGCGGAGTACGACGATCGAGGGGCGCTCTTTCTCGTGATGTGGGCGGCCGTCAGCGACGGCGAGCGAGTCGGGCTCGGAACCGGTCCGAGCCTGGCGTTGCCCGACGCTATCGCCGCGCGCGTTCGCGCCGGTGCGGAACTCGGTCCCGTCATGGACGACGTGCTCGGGGAGTCGCACGTGGCGAGAAACCAGGGCGCCGCCGGCGCGCTCACCGGCGGGCGGGTCGACCGGACCGACGCGCTCCGGACTGCCGTCGCGGGCGCGCTCGGCCCGTTCGTCACCGACCTGTACTGACCGGCTGCTCCGGGGCGGGCGTCAGTCGTCGTCAGTCGGGAACTCCTCGGACTCCCGTTCGGCTTCCTCGTCCAGTTGTGCCGTTTCGTCGACGGCATCGGTAAGCGAGACGTTGAAGGCGACCATCGAGACGACGCCGCCAACGACGGTGACGGCGTTCTTGACCGCGTGATCCAGCACTGCGGCGGCGAACGCGACGGCCGCGGGGACGCCCCCGAGGCCGACCACGAGCGCGGTGAACGCCGCCTCGTACAGCCCGATACCGCCCGGCGACAACGGGAGCACCTTCGCGAGGTTGCCGACGGAGACGGCGAAGAAGCCGACGACGACGATCTGCGTGAGCGTCATCCCGTCCGTCGCCGCGGGGAAGGCGGTCAGCACAAGCAACGCCGTCGCCACGTCGAGGGCCCACACGGCCACGGAGACGCCGCCGACGCGGACGAACGAGGCGCGCGTCCCCGCCACCGCCTGGACGCCGGCGGCGAACTCCTCGATCACGCTCGCGACGTAGTCGACGTAGCTGTCTTCGGAGAACCGCGAGACGATCGTGCGCACGTAGTTCGTGTCGCTGCGGGCGGTAGCGACGATGAACAGGAGGCTCGCGACCGCGACGACGCCGACGCCGGCGGCGACCCTGACGGCTGTCGAGACCGCGGCCTCGGAGACGCCGGGGACGTTTCCGGACACCGCGGTCGCGACCGCGCCCGCCCCGTCGGTGACGAGCAGCCCCGCGAGGACGGCGCCGGCCATCGCGGTGATCGTGAGCAGATCGAACACCCGCTCGGCGGCCAGCGAGGCGAACCCGGTCGGATACGGGATACCGCGACGGGCTTTCACCACGTACGCGCGCACTGCGTCGCCGGCGCGTGCCGGGAACACGAGGTTGCCGGTCTGGCTGATGAACACCGCGCCGGTGAGGAATCCAACGCGCTCGCGATAGCCGAGTTCCTCGAGGATGTCGCGGTAGCGAAGCCCGCGGAGCGGCCACGAGACCAGGTACACGAGCGTCGCGGCGACGACCGGAACCGGGTCAGCCTCCCGGAACGCCCCGAGCACCGCCGAGGGGTCGAGGTAGACGGTCATCAACACGAGCGCGGCGATCGTGAGTACCGCTCCGGCGGCGACCGTCCGCGTGCGGGTGATCCGCGGCGACACGGACAGCTGCCACCACAGCCGGACGATCTGACTACCCATGCCGAACACGTCGCGCACGAGGTCGACCTTCGAATCGCCCTTCGGCTCCCAGTCGACGGGAAACTCGGCGACGCGGAGGCCGCGCCGCTGCGCGCGCACCAGCAGCTCCGTGTCCCAGAACCAGTGGTCGTCCTCGACGGCGTCGTGCAACTCGTCGAAGGCCTCCCGCGAGAGCGCCTTGAACCCGCACTGGTGGTCTCGCAGGGTCGAGCGGAGGACAGTCCGGACGAGGAGGTTGAAGCCGCGCGAGGGAACGCCCCGCTTGGCCGGCCGATCGGCCTCGTCGCCGGGCATCCACCGCGATCCGGTGGCCACGTCGTACCCCTCGCGATCGATCTTCCCCACCAGTTCCTCGAGGTGGCGCATGTCCGTCGCGAGGTCCGTGTCGAAGTACACCAGCGTGTCGCCGGCCGCGCGGTCGAACGCGAACTCGAGGGCGCCGCCGCGACCCAGCCGCCGGTCGCTGTGGGAGTGCGTTACGCGGTCGTCCTCACGCGCGAGTCGGTCGGCGATCTCCGGAGTCCTGTCGTCACAGCCGTCCTCCGCGACGATGACCTCGAAGGCGTCCGCCGCGAGGAATCCCTCCAGCGTCTCGACGGTCGTCCGGACGGTCGCCTCGATCGACTCCTCCTCGTTGTAGGCTGGGAGGACGACGCTGACGCGGACGCGATCGGTGTCCGCGGGAGTCTGCGGATCCGCGTTGGCGGGTGCCCGCGGCGACGCGTCGTCCGGACTGGTCATTACCTTCCCGGTGACCGGCGACTGGGTAAGAACCTTCTGTCATTCCCGCGTCGCAGCCGTGTTAGGCGACCGTACCGACGCGGCCATCCGGGGGCGTCGATGATCGGCCCGATCGACTGAAAACCGCACGATAGCGCCGTGTTAACTCCGCGTACCAAACCCCCTTTGAGACGATAGCTCATGTGGCGTAGTATGAGCGCGACGAGCACAGTCGAGTCGGCCGAGACCGGAGACGCTGCCGCGACCACCGGCGCCGCGGGCGGAGACCTCAGCGACAAGCAACACCAGATCCTCGCGTACCTCCGCGAACACGCGGCCGAGCAGACGTACTTCAAATCCCGGCTCATCGCCGAGGAGCTCGGGTTGTCGGCGAAGGAGGTCGGCGCGAACATGTCGGCGGTCGTCGACGCCGCCGCCGACATCGACGTGGAGAAGTGGGGCTACTCCTCGGGAACGACCTGGATGGTCACGCAGTAGCGCGGACGGCCTCGACGAACTGTTCACTCGGAACCGAGTGCCTCTCCGTAGCCCTTTATACTCGCGCGCGTGAGTTCCGGGTAAGACTATGCGACGAGCCAAGATCGTCTGTACGCTCGGCCCCGCCTCCGACGACCGAGCCACGATACGGGCGCTCGCCGACGCCGGGATGTCCGTCGCCCGGCTCAACGCGAGCCACGGCGATACCGACCACCGCGGCGAAGTGATCGACCGCATCCGCGCGGTTGACGACGCGTCCGACGAGCCGCTCGCGGCGATGCTCGACCTGCAGGGACCGGAGATCCGCACCGCCGAACTCGACGAACCGATCGAGGTCACGACCGGCGCCGAGGTGCTGTTCGCCGAGGACGACACCGCGACGGCCGACCGGATCGGCGTGACCCACGCCATCACCGAGGCTGAGCCCGGGGACCGCGTGCTCCTCGATGACGGCCGCATCGAGGTGACGGTGCTGTCGGTGACCGACGAAGGCGTCCGCGCGCGCGCCGACTCCGGCGGCGAACTCGGGTCGCGAAAGGGCGTCAACATCCCGGGCGTCGACCTGGGGCTGCCGACGATCACCGAGCGCGACGAGCGCGAACTCGACCTCGTCACCGACCACGACGTGGACTTCGTCGCCGCCTCCTTCATCGGCGATGCGAGCGACGTGTACGCGGTCGCCGACGCGCTGGAGGAGCGCGGCGCCGGCGACGTGCCGGTCATCGCGAAGATCGAGCGCGCCGACGCCGTCGAGAACCTCACGGGAATCGTCGACGCCGCCTACGGCGTGATGGTCGCTCGCGGCGACCTCGGCGTCGAGTGCCCCCTGGAGGACGTGCCGATGATCCAGAAGCGGATCATCCGCACGTGCATGAACACCGGGACGCCCGTCATCACCGCGACCGAGATGCTCGACTCGATGGTCCACTCCCGGCGGCCGACCCGCGCGGAAGCCTCAGACGTGGCGAACGCGGTGCTCGACGGAACTGACGCGGTGATGCTGTCAGGGGAGACCGCGATCGGCGACCATCCGGTTCGCGTCGTCGAGACGATGCACCGTATCGTCCGCCAGGTCGAGATGAGCGACGAGTACGCCGAGACGCGCGAGGAGCGCGTCCCGCTCGCGGAGACGGAATCGCGGACGGAACCGCTGGCGCGCTCTGCCCGCTTTCTCGCGCGCGACACCGACGCCGCGGCGGTCGTCGCCGCCTCCGAGTCCGGCTACACCGCCCGCAAGACCGCGAAGTTCCGACCGGCGGTGCCCGTCGTCGCGACGACGCCGAGCGACCGAGTACGGCGACAGCTCGCGCTGTCGTGGGGAGTCCAACCGATGTCGGCCGACTACCACGCCAGCGTCGAGGAGGTGATGGACTCGGCCGTGTCGGCGGCGCTGGAGGCGGACGCCGCCGAGTCCGGCGACACCCTCGTGGTTCTCTCCGGGATGATGACCGAGTTGGAGGGAACGAATACGACGAACACCCTGAAGCTCCACGTCGCCGCCGAGACGATCGCGACGGGTCGACACGTCGTCGGCGGCCGCGTCTCCGGGCCGCTCCGCCGGCTCCCCGACGGCGATCTCACGGACGTTCCCGAGGGGACGGTCGTGTACCTCCCGGCCGAGTTCGACGCCGAGTTCGTCGGCGACACCGAAACGCTGGCCGGGATCATCGACGCCCGTCCCGGAATGACCGGCTACCCCGCCCTCGTCGCCCGGGAGGTCGGCATCCCGATGGTGTCGGGTGCGCCGCTGGCGGACGACGTGACAGACGACACCGTGGTCACGGTCGACGCCGAGCGCGGCGTCGTCTACGAGGGCGACGTGATCGGGCACGCGCGGCGGCGCTGACCGATAACGCGACCGCTGCTCGCTCCGGAGTTTCGCTCCGTCCTCGCTCACCGACCGCAGTCCCCGACACCTCTTTACCACCGCGACGGCTACCGGGTTCCATGTCGGACGATCCCCGCACCGATGCCGCCGCCGAACCGGACAGCGACTCGGACGGCACCGAGTGGCGCTTCGGCATCGACGACGTCGGGCCCGAGGCCGAGGCCGCGCGCGAGGCCGCGAGAAACCCCCCGATCGAGCCGGAGTCGATCGACGCCGAGAACGCGCTGTTCGTCGTCGCCGGCGTCCTCGGGACGCTCCTGTTGGTGTTCTCGGTGACGCTTTAACCCCGCCAGCCCCAAGACCAGTCCATGCTGCTTCAGTCGGGCCTCGTCGGCCCCGAGACCCTCCCGTTGTTGCTGGTCGCCGCCGGGCTCGCGCTCTCGATCGCCGAGGCGGTCGCCCCCGGCGCGCAGTTCATCGTCATCGGGGTGGCGCTCCTCGCCGCCGGGCTCGTGGGGCTCGCGCTCGGTCCCCTGGCGGGGCCGTTCGTGCTCGGGCTGCTCGTGCTCGTGTTCGGCGCACTGGCGTTCTACGGGTACCGCGAGTTCGACCTGTACGGCGGCAAGGGACAGGCTCAGACGTCCGACTCGCAGTCGCTGCGAGGGTCGGCCGCCCGCGTCACCGAGACCGTCACGCCCACCGGAGGCGAGGTGAAACTCGACGAGGGCGGGTTCAGCCCGTACTACTCCGCGCGCTCGGTCGACGGCGAGATCCCCGTCGGCGCCGAGGTGCTGGTCGTCGACCCTGGCGGCGGCAACGTTCTCACCGTCGAGTCGCTGGAGGGCGGCATCGACGACATCGACCGGGAGCTGGCGAAGGGACGACGGGACCGGGAGCGCGCGGACGCGGACGCCGGGAGGGCCCTCGACGAGGACGACGACCGTGACACCGAACTGGAGTCGGAGCGAGACTGAGTCGCCGGCGGCGGCGTGACAGCGGGCGAACTCTTATGTCCCGAGGCTCGAAGCGCTAACCATGGTCCTCCCACTGCAGATCCTCGGGCTCGGTCCGGCGATCGTCGGACTGCTGTTCCTGCTTGTGGCGATCGTCGCCGTCTATCAGGCGATCGTCATCGTCGACGCCTACGAGAAGAAGGCGCTCACGGTGTTCGGCGAGTACCGGAAACTGCTCGAACCGGGCATCAACATCGTCCCGCCGTTCGTCTCGCGGACGTACACGTTCGACATGCGGACGCAGACGCTCGACGTCCCTCGACAGGAGGCGATCACCCGCGACAACTCGCCGGTGACCGCCGACGCCGTCGTCTACATCAAGGTGATGGACGCGAAGAAGGCGTTCCTGGAGGTCGAAGACTACAAGGTCGCCGTCTCCAACCTCGCGCAGACGACGCTGCGGGCGGTGCTCGGCGACATGGAACTCGACGACACGCTGAACAAGCGCCAAGAGATCAACGCGCGCATCCGCAAGGAACTCGACGAGCCCACCGACGAGTGGGGGATCCGCGTCGAGTCCGTCGAGGTTCGGGAGGTCAACCCCTCGAAGGACGTCCAGCAGGCGATGGAGCAGCAGACCTCCGCCGAGCGCCGTCGCCGCGCCATGATCCTCGAGGCGCAGGGTGAACGGCGCTCCGCCGTCGAGTCCGCCGAGGGTGAGAAGCAGTCGAACATCATCCGCGCGCAGGGTGAAAAGCAGAGCCAGATCCTCGAGGCGCAGGGTGACGCCATCTCCACCGTCCTCCGCGCGAAGTCCGCCGAGTCGATGGGCGAGCGCGCCATCATCGACAAGGGGATGGAGACGCTGGAGCGCATCGGCCAGGGCGACTCCACCACGTTCGTGCTCCCGCAGGAGCTGACGAGCCTCGTCGGCCGCTACGGTAAGCAGCTGACCGGCTCGGACGTACAAGACTCGGAGGGGCTCGACTCGCTCGACTTCGACGCGGAGACCCGCGAGATGCTCGGCCTCGACGACATCGAGGACATCCTCGGCGAGATCGACGAGGCGGCCCAGATGGACACCGAGGCGCTCGAACAGGAGGCCGCCGCCGTGAAGGAGGGCGACATCGGCGGCACCATCAAGTCCGCCGATGAGGTCGTCGCCGAGGCCGACGACCCCGCAGACGAGGTCGACGGCGAGGCCGAACCCGAAACAGAATAACCGCCGCACGACCGTCCGCTTTTTCGCGTACCAGCTGATTTGAGGGCACTGTCGGTGTTCAGCGCGACCGCCGGTCGAAGGTCGTTCGACCCCGGTCGAGGGTCGGTCCGCCCGTCCGCGGGGCTACTCCGCCCCCGCGCGTGCGACCGCCCGGATCGGGGCGCGAGTCGTCGCCAACGGCCGCGCCGGAATTTCCGTTCCGGTTGTTGGAGGCTCGCTACCGGTCAGTTGTCGGCTTGGCACCGCCTGACACAACGACACTCTTTTGCCCACAACCTGGCTACGTTGCTGCGTGACACGCGAGGTCGACGCGGACAAGCGCGCCACGCTGCGGCGCTTTGCCGCGCTGGGGGCGGCGACGCCGCTGGCGGCGAGCGGGCGCGCGACCGCGGCCGACGGCAGTGACGACGAGTCGGCCGCTCGCGACGCGATCCGCGGCTACCTCGCGACGACGCCCGGCGCGCACTTCTCGAAGCTCCGGGACGACCTCTCGCTGGCGACCGGCGAGACCCAACACCACCTCAGGCGACTGGAATCGGCCGGCGAGGTCGCCTCACAGAAGGACGGCGACTACCGCCGGTACTTCCCGGCCGGACAGTTCTCGGCGTTCGAGCGCCGCGCGCTTGGCTACCTCCGCCGGGAGACGCCGCGCGGGATGGTGCTGACCCTGCTCGCGACCCCGGACGCCTCGGGGGCCGACCTGGCGCGGGCGCTCGACGTCTCTCGGCCGACGATCTCGACGTACGCGGGCGACCTCTCCGACGCTGGCCTGCTGGAGACCGAAGACGGCTACCGGGTCGCCCGCCCCGAAGTCGTCATCACCCTCGTCGTGCGCTACGCGGACTCGTTCGGCGCCGACGCCGTCGCGTTCGCCGACGACGCTGCGAGCTACATCAGCTACGACGGCTGACCCGGCACCGACGACAGCCACCGCTTCGACGGGACGTCCGGAGGAAGTTCACGACTCGTCCAGCGCCGCAAGCAGGTCTTCGGTCGTCGCCAGCGACGCGAACTCCCCGCGCAGGTGCGAAAGCGCCGTTCGGTGGACAAGCTCGGCGTCGAACCGTTCCCCCTCGGGGCCGGTCCGTGCGTGCGTCGCCGTCGCGTCGGTGACGACCGTCGGGGCGAACCCGAGGTTTTCGGCCATGCGTGTCGTCGTCGACACGCAGTGGTCCGTGGTGAGGCCGACGACCACGAGTCGGTCGTGGCCCCCGTCGCGCAGGCGCGCCTCCAGATCGGTGCCGACGAACGCCGAGTTGACGCGTTTGACAAGGTCGGGCTCGCTGTCTCGGGGGACGAACGCCTCCTTGAACGCGAAGCCGGGAGCGTCGCCCCGAAGCGGCGACGCCGGCTCGGTCGAGTCGTGACGGACGTGGAAGACGGGGCCGTCGCGCTCGCGCCAGGCGTCGAGCAGTCGCACGGCGTTCGCCTCCGCCTCGGGGTTGTTGCGGTCGCCGTACCCCGGGTCGTCGAATCCGGCTTGGAAGTCGATCAAGAGTAGCGCCGGCAGGTCGTTGCGGGAGGCGTCGCTCGGTCCGTCGTCCTCGGCCCACGGGGGTTCAGCGCCGGCCATCAGTCGGCTCCGACGCCGCCGGCGTCTCCGGGGTCAGCGTCCAGCGCGGTGACCTCGCGGGTCACGGTAATCGGGCACTCGTCGGGGAACTGGGACTCGTCCTCGGAGAAAAGGTACTGGCGCCACTCGCGGTCGCCCTCCACGCCGTAATCACCCAGATCGGCGTGGGGACAGCGGCCGTCGTAGTCGCCGAGGCGGTCCTGAATCACCTCGCGGGCATGGGCGCCCGCTTCGGTGTCGTGGGTGAGACCGTCGAACACGTCGCGCGGCTGGAACGTGATCTCCAGCCCGACCGGGCAGTATCGGCTCCGACGGTCGTGATAAAAGGGCGCTCGCGAGGTCGGGAACATCGGCGTGCCGCCGAAACAGAACTCCCAGTGGGAGTCGTCGGGGTCGGTCGGCACGTCCGCGGGCCACGGCTCCGGGTCGTTCACGTGGAGGAACTGAAGCACGTGCCACAGCGCCTCGTGCCAGCCGGCCTCCGAGACCGCATCGACGCCGTCCGCCGGCGGGGCGAAGAACGTCACGAGCGGCGCGAGTTCGGCGTGGTCCCGGTACGTGTCGAGGTACTCCAGGAGGGCGTCGCGAAACCCGAACAGCGCCTCCGGGTCGGTGAGCGACGGGACCGCCGTGTACAGGAGGTCCCCGCGCTCCAGCGCGTTGGTCCCGAAGTGACACGGGAACGGAGTCCCGTTTCGCTCCCCGGCGAGCGCGCCGGTGAACGTCTCGACGTGCCGGGTCAGCCACTCGGGCGCGTCGTCGCCCCTTGCCCGTTCGATCATCGTTTCCTGGTCACACAGCGCTTGGACGTGGTCCTCGTTCATGGCTGGGGATGGCCGCGGTAGCGTGGATGGCCGCTCGTGCGGCCTCGGTAGTGGCGCGTCAGGACCGGTCGGGTATGGTTCTTTCGCGAGGCGTGGGACGGCGGGTTCCCTCGGGTACCGTCCTCTGACGACAGGTATTTCCACCGCGCCGCGTTTATATATGCGTCGGCGGCGTTCGGCCGCCACATCACCATCACACCCCATGGAGGGGACATCACATGGACGATTCAGCCAAATACCTCATTCACGCCAGAATCACGGCGGACGGCGTCGTCGAGCGGAGCGACGTCGTCGGCGCTGTGTTCGGACAGACCGAGGGCTTGCTCGGCAACGAGCTGGACCTCCGCGACCTGCAAGAGTCGTCGAAGATCGGACGAATAGACGTACAGATCGACAGCGAGAACGGACAGAGCTTCGGCGAGATCACCATCGCGTCCGGGCTCGACAAGGTCGAGACGTCGATCCTCGCAGCCAGTCTCGAGGCGATTACGCGCGTGGGGCCCTGCGAGGCGCGCGTCGAGGTCTCGGATATCGAGGACATGCGCTCGGCCAAGCGTCGCGAGGTCGTGGAGCGCGCGAAGGAACTGCTCACCTCTTCGTTCGACGAGTCGGTCATGGACTCCACCGAGATCCTCACGGAGGTGCGAGAGGCCAACCGCGTCGAGCGCATCGACGAGTACCGGGGGCTTCCGGCCGGTCCGCGGGTCCACGACTCCGACGCCATCGTCGTGGTCGAGGGGCGTGCGGACGTGCTCACGCTGTTGAAGTGCGGCATCAAGAACGGCATCGCCGTCGAGGGAACGAACGTCCCGGACGCCGTCGCCGACCTCACGGCCGAACGCACGGTCACCGCGTTCCTCGACGGCGACCGCGGCGGCGAGCTCATCCTCAAGGAGCTCGCGCAGGTCGGCGACGTGGACTACGTCGCGTTTGCGCCCGAGGGGCGCTCGGTCGAGGACCTCTCTCGCCACGAGCTGATGGCGGCGCTGCGCGAGAAGGCGCCGTTCGAGTCGCTCGATCTCGACGGCGGCGACCCGGCGTCGGACTCCAGAGTCGCCGTGACCGACGGCAGCGCCGGGACCGCCCGTCCCGACGGCGACAGCGACGCCGACGCGCCCGGCACCGAAGCCGGCGGTGCAAGCGGAGGTCCAGCCCCGGAGGAACCGCCGACCCCGCAGTCGCCGGAGCCGCAGGGAGAACCCGAGCCAACCGACCCGGGGGAACCGACGGCCGCGGACGATCCGGTCGAGGAGTCATCGCCGGCGGCCGACGCAGTCGAACGCGGCGACTCGGAGGCCGGCGACGCAGCCTCGAACGATGTCGCCGACGGAGACGCGGACGAGCGCGATGGCCGAACGGCGTCGGGATCCCTTCGCGACCACGTCGATCGAGTGATCGTCGAGGGATCGAACCGCGCGCGTCTCCTCGACGCCGAGTGCGGGATCGTCGATGAGGTGCCCGCGGCGGACGCCTTCGATGCGATCTCCGACAGCGACGGCTCGGCGGTCGCGCTCGTGGTCGACGGAGAGCTCACCCAGCGCGTGCTCGACGTGGCCGCCCAGCGCGGGGTCGACCAGATCGTCGCCGAGTCGGAAGGCGAGTACGTGAAACGGCCCGCGAGCGTCCGCGTCGTGACCGCAGAGCGGATGCTGTCGACCTAACCGACCCGGCGCTCACCCCTCGACGGGGCGGGTTCTGTACTGCTCTACTGCTCGACCAACAGCGACTCGCCCGTCATCGCCGCCGGCTGTGCAACGTCGAGCAGCGACAGCAGCGTCGGCGCGATATCGATGAGCGAGCCGCTGTCGCGAACGGCCAACCCGCCGTCGTCGCCCGCGGGCGTGACAGCGACGAACGGCACCGGCGCGAACGTGTGGGCCGTGTGCGGGTCCTCGGGCGTTCCCATGTCGTCGGCGTTGCCGTGATCGGCCGTGACAAGCAGGTGGCCGCCCGCGGCGCGGACTGCCTCGGCGAGGCGGCCGAGTTCGCGATCGACTGCCTCCACGGCGGCGACGGCGGCCTCGAAGTCGCCGGTGTGGCCCACCATATCCGGGTTCGCGTAGTTGAGTACGAGCACGTCGGGGTCCTCGACCCCGATCAGGTCGATCGCGGTGTCGGTGAGCTCGACGGCGCTCATCTCCGGCGTCTCGTCGTAGGTGGGTACGTCCGGCGACTCGACGATCCGGCGCAGTTCGCCGTCGAACTCCACCTCGCGACCGCCGTTGAGGAAGTACGTGACGTGGGCGTACTTCTCGGACTCGGCCATCCGGAGTTGCGTGAGCCCCGCTTCCGAGAGTACCTCCCCCAGCGTGTCCTCGGGCTGCGTCGGCGGGAACGCGACCGGGAGATCGAACTCGGCGTCGTACTCCGTCACGGTGACAAGCGCCACGTCGGGCGGACTCGTCGCGATCCCCTCGGCGGCCCAGTCGTCGGGGTCGATGTCGGCGAGCATCCGGGTGAGCTGGCGCGCGCGGTCGGCGCGGAAGTTGAAGAAGACGACGCCGTCGCCGTCTTCGATCCCGGGCTCGCCGTCGATCACGGTCGGCTCGACGAACTCGTCGGTGTCGCCGCGAGCGTAGCTGGCCTCGACGGCCTCGACCGCGGAACCCGCACGGTGAGGCGCCTCGCGGTTCACGATCGCGTCGTACGCCCGCTTCGTGCGCTCCCAGTTCCGGTCGCGGTCCATCGCGTGGTAGCGGCCGCAGACGGTGGCCGTGTCGCCGGTGCCGCGGTCGACGGCGTGCGCGTCGAGTTTCGCGAGGAAGTCGCGCCCGGACTTCGGGGCGGTGTCGCGGCCGTCGGTGAACGCGTGGGTGACCGCCTCGACGCCGCGGTCGGCGGCGGCGTCGATCAGGGCGTGGAGGTGCGCCTGGTCGGAGTGGACGCCACCGTCGCTGACGAGCCCGAGGAAGTGGACCCGGCCGCCGGTGGCGTCGGCGTGGTCGAACGCCCGCTCGATGGCGGTCCCGTCGACGAACTCGTCGGCCCCGATCGCGTCGTTGATCCGGGTGTACTCCTGGTAGACCGTGCGGCCCGCGCCGATGTTCATGTGGCCGACCTCGGAGTTGCCCATCTGGTCGTCGGGCAGGCCCACGTCGCGGCCGTAGGCGGTGAGCGTCCCGAACGCGCCGGCGTTCGTGAGTCGGTCGAAGTTCGGGGTGTCGGCGGCCTTCACCGCGTCGCGTCTGTCGTGGTCGCCGAGGCCCCAGCCGTCGAGGATGACGAGCGCCGCTCTCATTGGTTCGTGATTCGCGGGCGGCGTGTTTACTGCGTCGGTTCCCGTGATCGCCGGGGTCCGACGCTGAGAGGGAGACCGCGACGCAGCAGGCCCCGACAGTCGCCCCCGTTCAGCCCCTCCGCGGACGACCGGGCCGGAGGTCGTGGTCCGTCACACGGTGTGCGACCGACAACCGGTTGGCGCGTACCGGCGGACCGCTGTGTCCGCCGGACGCGCGCGAGGGACGAACGAGGGAGCGGGAGCGACCGGGTGAGTCGGGTGGGGAGGGCGTGGGCGTGCGGTCGCGGCGGGTGGGGCTGGAGGGGCCAGCAGAGCTTTCGAGGCCGTCGTCGGATCGGCTACGACGCTTCCCGTCACTGTTCACTCTCCGATCACCGCTCAGTGGGCCGATCGCCCGCCCGCCGCGCACGGTCTCCCCCGAAGGCAGATATACCCGGAGACAGTATCCGCCGCACGGAAATGATCCTCGTCCTCCCCGTCGACCTCGACGACGACCTCGGCCGCAAGACCGGCGTCCGCACGCCGGTCATCGGCCGGGACGCCGTGGAGGACGCGGCAGTGCAGCTCGCCACCGCCGACCCAGAGGACTCTGACGTGAACGTGCTGTTTCAGGCCATCAACGCCTACGAGGACCTGCGCGCCGACCCGACCGTCGACGAGGAGGTCGCGGTCGCCGCGGTCACGGGCGTCAACGAGGGCGACGTGAAGGCGAACCGGGCCGTCGGCGAGGAGGTCGACACGGTCCTTGCGGCCTTGTCAACCGGCGAGGAGGTCCGTGCGATCGTGATCACCGACGGCGCGCAAGACGAGTCGGTGCTGCCGGTGATCCGCTCGCGGGTCCCGCTGGACGGCGTTCGCAGGGTCGTCGTTCGACAGGCCCAGGACCTCGAATCGATCTACTACACGATGAAGCAGGTGCTGTCGGACCCCGAGACCAGAGGGACGATCCTCATCCCGCTGGGCGTGCTTCTGCTCGTGTACCCCTTCTCGGTGATCGCCGGGATGCTGGAGCTTCCCGGGGCCGTCGTGTTCGGCTCGATATCCACGCTCTTGGGCCTGTACTCGCTGTGGCGGGGACTCGGGCTGGAGGAGGCCGTCGACGGGGTGGCGGCGCGCGTCCGCACCAGCCTGTACGCCGGGCGCGTCACGATCGTCACCTACCTCGTCGCCCTGGCGCTGCTCGTCATCGGCGGGGTTCAGGGCTTGGACGCGCTCGGCGCCGCCGAGGCCGCCGGCGCGACCGACCTCACGATCACCCAGCAGCTGGCGGTGTTTGTCCACGCCTCCGTCCAGTGGGCTGCGGCCGCCGGTATCACGTCCTCGCTGGGCCAGGTGACAGACGAGTACCTCGCCGAGCGGTTCCGCTGGCGGTACCTCAACGCCCCGTTCTACGTCGTCGCGATCGCGATCGTGTTGTACGGGCTGTCGGGCTACTTCCTGCCGGGGGCCCCGTCGGTCGGGACGACGCCGCTGTCGCTCACGCGGCTCGCGCTCGCGCTGACCGCTGGGACGCTCATCGGCGTCCTCTCGACGCTGACGTTCGCGGTGGCGGAGTCCCGGTTTCCGCAGGAGGGCGACGGCGACGGCGACCGCGGGAGTGAGACGCGCGCGGTCTGAGGGGCGAAGTACCCGACGGCCGATCATCCCGGCGGCCGAGTAGTGCCTCAACGTGCGGGCGCGGCCGGATACGCGCCTTTTTTGAGGGCCGATTCGGAAGAAGGGGTTATGTCTGCGGCATCGGACTCGTACGATATCGTCGTCGTCGGCGCGGGGACGGCGGGCGCCTTCGCCGCCTCGACGGCGGCCAGCGAGGGGCTCGACGTCGTCGTCCTCGAGCGAAAACCCGAGGAGGAGGCGGGTCACATCGCCTGCGGCGACGCGATCAAGGGGAAGTCGACGTTCCCGGACGTCATCGACCTCGACTACCTCCGGGAGGAGTCGTTCACCAACCAGAGCATCCGCCGCGCGGTGTTCGAGAATCCCAAGACAGGCGAGGAACTCGACGTGCCGTTCGGGCAGGCGGGTGCGGTCATCGATCGCAAGCGATACGGCGAGATCATCCTCGAGGAGACCGAGCGCGCCGGCGCCGACATCCACTACGACACCGTCGTCCAGGACGTGGTGCAAGACGAGAGCGACACCGTGACCGGCGTGCGCGCCAAGCGGAAGGGCGACCCCGTCACCTACGAGGCGGAGCTCACCGTCGACGCCGCGGGCGCGCTGTCTATCCTCCAGGATAAGGGCGACTTCGGCGACGCCAGCTTCGACACGAACGTCTCGTACTCGCAGTTCTGTTCGGCCTACCGCGAGGTCGTCGAGGTACCGGAGCCCGTCGACTACGAGGACGCCATCGTGTTCAAACCGACCGAAGAGCTGGGGTACCTCTGGTACTTCCCGCGGACGGGCACCGAGATCAACGCCGGGCTCGGCTTCCAGATGACCGAGCCACCGATGAAGCTCGTCGAGGTGCTCAAACGCGACATGAGCCGCCGCCCGGAGTTCGACGGCGCGACCGTGAAGGACAAACTCGGTGCGTCGCTCCCGACCCGCCGACCGTACGATTCGGCGGTCGCGGACGGCTTCGTCGCCGTCGGCGACGCCGCCGGCCACGTCAACCCCACCACCGGCGGCGGCATCCCCGGCGCCGCGAAGTCAGCTCACTGGGCGGTCAAGCGCGCGATCGACGCCGTTACCGAGGGCGACGTGAGCGAAGAGCGCCTGTGGCGCTACAACCACGACGTGATGACCGACTTCGGCAAGCGCTTCGCCGCGATGGACGTGTACAACATCTGGGGGACGGCCCACGACGTGGACGAACTCACCGACATCGTCACCGCGCTCCCGGCTCAGCAGCTGTTGAACGCGATGACGAAAGGAGAGACATCGATGAGCCTGCGCCTGAAGCTGAAGACGCTGTTCGACACGTACGGTCACTGGGACACGCTGCGTGAACTGTACAAGGTCCGCGGCATCGCCGGCGACCTGAAGGACCACTACGACCGATATCCGGAACGACGGGGCGCGTTCGACGCCTGGCAGGACCGCCGCGACTCGCTCATGGACGACTTGTACGCGGTCTCGGGCGCGGATCCGAAGTACTGAAGCGGCGGCGACAGCGGGCGCCGGGGCGCCGCGGCCGCCGCGGTTCCCGTCCCGATCGGCTGGAACCGGATCACACGTCGAGCAACTCCGTACCGTATGGGTTTTAAGCGCCGACGCAGAAGCACGTGACAAGAGGAGATACCGCTATGGAGATGCCACGCCGGATGAACACGTACTGCCCGCACTGCAACGCTCACCACGAACACGAAGTCGAGAAGGTCCGAACCGGCCGCCAGACCGGTATGAAGTGGACCGACCGCCAGCAGGCCCGCGGCACGTCCGTCATCGGGAACGCCGGCAAGTTCTCGAAGGTGCCCGGTGGCGACAAGCCGACCAAGAAGACCCACCTGAAGTACCGCTGCGGCGACTGCGGCAAGGCCCACATGCGCGAGGGATGGCGCGCGGGTCGGCTCACCTTCCAGGAGTAAGCATGGCAGGGAGCTTCTTCCGCGTCACGTGTCCGGACTGCGAGAACGAGCAGGTCGTCTTCGGCAAGGCCGCCAGCGAGGTCAACTGCGCCGTCTGCGGGACGACGCTCGCGCGACCCACCGGCGGCGACGCCGAGTTCGCCGGCGAGGTCGTCGAGACCGTCGAAGCGCGGTAATCTCGGCTTCTTCGCGGGTCGCTTTTCACATCGGCTCGAGCGACTGCGTTAGACTGCGTCTCGAGTTGTGCCACGACGGGAGGATCACACGGTCGACAACGCCTCCGGGTAGCTGCCGATCGGGGACTGGCGTCGTCACCCGACGGCCACGACCTCCCCAGCCGATTCGCTCGCCGTCGGCGCGGCGGCGCCGCGCCGGCCCGCTCGTCCTCCGTCAGAGCAAGCTCTGGCGAGGTCACACTCGCTTCCGCTCGCGTGACCCTCACGCGCGCCCGGCAGCCACAGAGGCCTGCCTCCGCGGGCCACCGCAGCGAGCGAGCGTCTCGATCGCCCAGCGATTGACAAACGGTATTAGGCTCGGTCGGGTACACTCGCGCATGAAATTCACCGGCTGGCCCGAGCAGGGCGAACTCGTCGTCGGCGAGATCGACGAGATCGCGGACTTCGGCGTGTTCGTCGACTTGGACGAGTACGAAGACAAGCGCGGACTGTGTCACGTCTCGGAGGTCGCCTCCGGGTGGATCAAGAACATCCGCGACCACGTGAACGTCGGCGACCGCGTCGTCGCGAAGGTGCTCGACGTGGACGAGTCGAGCCAGCAGATCGATCTGTCGATCAAGGACGTCAACGACCACCAGCGCTCGGACAAGATCCAGGAGTGGAAGAACGAGCGCAAGGCCGACAACTGGATGACCATCGCCTTCGGCGAGGACATCGACGACGACACGTACACCGAAGTCGCCGAGGCGCTGTACGCCGAGTTCGGCTCGATGTACGACGGTTTCGAGGCAGCCGCGATCCACGGCGAGGAGGCGCTGGAGGACGTCGATCTCAGCGACGACCAAGTCGAGGCCATCGTCGAGACCGCACGCGAGAACGTCTCGGTGCCGTACGTGAACGTCACGGGCTACGTCGACCTCTCCTCCCCGGGCCACGACGGCGTCGACGACGTGCGCGAGGCGCTCGACGCCGCTGAGGGCAACGGGGAGGTTCCCGACGAGATCGAACTCGACGTGTCGTACGTCGGCTCCCCGGAGTACCGCATCCGCGTTCGCGCGCCCGACTACAAGACCGCCGAGACCGAACTGGAGGCGTCCGCCGAGCGCGCCCGCGAGGCGATCGAGGCCACGGGCGGCACCGGTCGCTTCCACCGCGAGCGCGAGACCGAGGACGAGTAACCCGCTCCCGACACGTGAAGTCCGACATTCGGGTGTGCGCCGACTGGGAGACGGCCCACGATCGCCCCGTCTACACCCTCGGCGACGCCTGCCCCGAGTGCGGCGCAGCCGCCGTCAACTCCGCGCCCGCGCCGTTCAACCCGGAGGACCCACACGGGAAGTACCGACGGCGCGCCCGCCGTCGAAACCGCGACGGCGGCGCGAACGCCGCGGGCGAGTAGCGGGAGCCGGGTTTCGACCAACGATGCCCCCGACGGACCGAGAGCGTGCCCGCCGAGCAGCGGGAAGCGACGACGCTCGTCGAATCCCGGACTGGACTTTCGCGGTCGCCGTCGCGGTCGCGATCACCGCGACGGAAACACGGCGCACACGCACAGATCCGCCGAAGACGGATCGAACGGGTCGAGCCGACGCGTCTTTACCTCCCCCGCCCGCCAGCAACGACCATGGACGACATCGACATCGAGGTCGTCGCCGACCCCGAGCTCGAAGACCCGGTGTTCATCGAGGGGCTTCCCGGCGTCGGCCACGTCGGCAAGCTCGTCGCCGAGCACCTCGTCGAGGAGTTCGACGGCGAGCTCGTCAGGCGCGTGTACACGACCGACTTCCCCCCGCAGGTGACGGTCGACGACGACGGCGTCGCGGAGCTGACCCACGCGGAGTTCCACCACGTCGACGCCGACGGCCAGGACCTCGTCGTGCTCACCGGCGACCACCAGGCCGCCAGTAACGAGGGGCACTACACCCTGACGACCGCGTTCCTCGACATCGCCGAGGAGTTCGGCTGCGAGCGCGCGTTCGCGCTCGGCGGGGTGCCGACGGGCGAACTCATCGAGGACGACGAGTACGGCGTGCTCGCCGCGCGCACCGACGACATCGACCGCGAGGAACTGGAGGCCGCGGGCGTCGAGTTCCGGGAGAACGAGCCCGCCGGCGGCATCGTCGGCGTCTCCGGGCTGGTGCTCGGGCTGGGCGCCCGGCGCGGCCTCCCGGCGGCGTGTCTGATGGGCGAGACCTCCGGCTATCTCGTCGACCCGAAGAGCGCGCAGGCCGTACTCGAAGTGCTCCAAGGCCTGCTCGACATCGAGGTCGACTTCGCCGACTTGGAGGAGCGCGCCGAGGAGATGGAGGAAGTCGTCGGCAAGATCCAGGAGATGCAAGGCGGCGGCGGCGGGATGCCAAGCGAGGACGAACTGCGCTACATCGGCTGACAGAGGTCCGATCCGACACCGCCGCGGCGACAGCGCGGTGCGGCCCCGGCGGCACCGTGAGTCGCGTACTACCGGCAGCCCGCGCACCTGCCACAACGCCTTTTCGCGCGAGTCGCCTCGGGTCGATCGATGACAGACCACCAGTCGGTCGACCCCGACGACGTTCCGTCCGCCAACGGCATGCCGACGCTCGGCCTCGGTACCTGGGAGAACACGGATCCCGAGGCGTGTCGCAACGCCGTCGCGACCGCCCTCGAGATGGGATATCGCCACATCGACACCGCCCAGATCTACGGCAACGAGGCGGAGGTCGGCGACGGCATCGCCCGGGCCGAGGTGGCCCGTGAGGACGTGTTTCTCGCGACCAAGGTGTGGATCGACAACCTCGCGCCCGCGGACGTGCGACGGACGACCGAGGAGAGCCTCGACCGCCTCGGCGTCGATTCCGTCGATCTCATGTACGTCCACTGGCCGGCGCGCGAGTACGACGCCGAGGAGACGCTCGCGGCGTTCAACGAGCTGTACGACGACGGCCTGATCGATCGGATCGGCATCTCCAACTTCGAACCCGCGCAGGTCGCGGAGGCCGTGGAGGTCAGCGACGCGCCGATCTTCGCGAACCAGATCGAGTTGCACCCGCTGCTCCAGCAGGAGGAGCTTCGAGAGGCCTGTGGCGAACACGACGTGGAGCTCGTGGCCTACTCTCCGCTCGCGCGCGGGCAGGTGTTCGACGTGCCGGAGCTGACGGAGATCGCAGAGAAGCACGACGCAAGCGAGGCACAGGTGAGTCTCGCGTGGCTGCGCGAGAAGGGCGTCACTGCGATCCCGAAGGCCACGAGCGAGGCGCACATCCGCGACAATTGGGAGTCGATCGGTGTGACGTTGGACGACGAAGACGTGGCAGCGATCGACGCGATCGATCGAGAGGACCGTCGCGTCGACCCCGGATTCGCACCCTGGAACTGACACGGTCGGCCCCGCTGTCGTGACGGTCGCCACCGCGGTCTCTCTCGAACCGTTCGGGCGGGTGAAACGAACGACGGACGAGCGAAACCTTCAATCGGCGGCCGCCGGATCGCACGCTCGATGGAGCAACGTTCCACGGGGCTGTTTGGCGCCGTCCGGATCGACATCACCAGGCTCCACGCCACGTGGATGGAGCTGGCGTTCCCCCGCCAGCTCGACCCCGGCAGAGTCGTCGGGAAGTGGACGCCGGAGACGACCCCGCAGGCGATCACGTACTACCTCTGGGCCGCCATCGGCGCGCCCCTCGTCGCCGTCGGCTACCCGCTGTTGTTGTTCGGATTGGCCGCCCGCGTCTACGCCAGCAGGATCGATTCGGCGGCCGCGCGGCTGGGCGTCGTCGGCGTCGTCCTCCTCTCGCTGTTCGCGTGGGGGGCGCTCACCGTCGCCGCCTGGATGCGGGAGTTCTCGATGAACGGATTACTGGCCGTCGGGGCCGCCGGCGTGGTCGCGACCGTCGCGGCTGCGGTCGCCGTCGGCGCCTCGCGCATCGCCGGCCGAGGGACGAGCGTTCTGATCGCGTATCCCGCCGCCGTAACCGCGTTTCTGCTCCCGCCGGTCGTCGCAGCGCTGTACTCGCCCGCGCTGGCGGACGTGGTCTTCCCGAACACCACGTCGCTTGCAGTGTGGATCCTCGACGGACCGCTCGCGGTCGGCGGGCTCGACGAGTTCATTCGAGCGCGGTTCGAACTCCGCGGCACCGCATACGTGCTCATGTGGATCGGCATCTCGGTCCCGGTCGGCTGGCTGTTCGGGGTGCTCGTCGCGCTCGCGGACGTGATCCGCCCGAAGCAGGACACGGGAACGAGCGCGCGGATCTGATCTGCCGACCGCCCGGGAGTGCCCGGCAGCAACGCGTACCCACGAGCGGCACCTACTGGTCCGCGCGACCGGCCGATAGGCCGGCCACAGCCACTCGGCGCGACGGACTACGGCTCTCGGTCAGCCGCCGTCGCCGCGGTTTCCGCCGATGCCGGCGTCGCCGGTCGATCCGGATCCGGTCTCGTCGATAACCTCGTCGAGCGTCTCGTCGGAGACGCTGGCGGCGACGCGGACGCCCACGAGCGCGAGCGCGATGCCGCCGACGATGAACACCGCGAGCCGCTGGGTCGGCGACAGCGCGTACCCGAGCAGGACCAACGGCTCCTTGCCCGCCTCCTGTTCGAGGAAGTAGCCCGCGAAGCCGCGAAACAGCAGCCCG
The DNA here is from genome assembly GCF_030127145.1 of Halobaculum halobium. Classification (NCBI taxonomy): domain Archaea; kingdom Methanobacteriati; phylum Methanobacteriota; class Halobacteria; order Halobacteriales; family Haloferacaceae; genus Halobaculum; species Halobaculum halobium. The sequence goes on along the minus strand of NZ_CP126158.1, from coordinate 2,519,292 downwards.
ACGGCGAGCACGCCGAACGGGAGGTTCAGATACGGGGTCCGGACGCCTTCGTCTCGAATGAGTTCGTCGAGCAGTCGGCCGAACGACGCCGTCAGCGCCGCAAGCGCCAGCCACGGCACCGCGGCGTACGCGAACTGCAGGCCGGCGACGAACTCCGCGCCCTCGACGGGCGACGCCGAGAGGACGCCGAGGAAGACGCCGACGACCGAGAGCCCGAGCGCGGCGACGTACGTCACGACCGACACCTGCCCGGAGTACAGCGCCTCCCGGGCGTGCTCTGGCGCCGACTCGACTGCCTCGTCCATCCCCATTCCGTAGTACAACAACGTCGCGCCCAGGAGCGTCGTCACGGCCGCGACCGCGATCGCCGGCGAGAAGTACACGAGCAGCGCCGGGAGGATGAGCAGTCCGACGCCGATCGGCACGAGCACCGTCTCGCGGAGCTCCTCGTCGGCCATGAACTGCTTGAGGAGGTAGTACGTCGACTCGAGGTCGCGCGCCTGCCGGACGACGACGCGATCGACGGCGTCGACGGGCAGCCGAGACTCGACCATCGGCACGGCGCGCTCGTCGGCGGCGGAGTCGATGACGACGACCGCGGAGTCGAACTCGTTCGTCGCGAGCACGTCGTCGAGCTGGCGAGCGAGCGCGCGGTCGGCGCGCACCGCGGAGTCGCCGGCGCCGGAGACGACCGCGACGACGACCTCCTCGCCCTCGTCGGAGAGGTCGCGGGCGACCCGGAGGGATTCGAGCAGCGAGTTGACGCCGGCGTCCTCGGGGTCTGCGAGGCCCAGATCCGTCACGAGCGACCGGACCGCCTCCCACCCCACGACCGGAGTGTCGACGCCGGCCTTCCGACCGACGTCGTTCGAACGGTCCACGCACAGGACCAGCGTCGTCACGTGCGTTGGGATGTCCCCCCGGGTGAAAAAGCCCACCATGGCGGGGGGTCACGGCCCACGAGCCGCTGGCTCATCGTCGGAATCGAACGTCCGAAGCCCCGTCGCCGGCCCCATCGCGGGCGACGGCGCCCGCGACGCCGGCACCCAACGCGTACGCCACCGCGGCGGCGCTGCCCCGGAGCCGGCCCATGAGACCTCGGCTGGGCGTGAACTCCTCGACGATCGCCTCGCGTCCGGTTCGTTCTTCGAGGCCGTCGAGCACGGCCTCGCGGTCGCCGAGCTCGTCGACGAGCCCGCGCTCGTGCGCCTCGGCGCCGAGGAACACCCGGGCCTCAGTCTCGCGGATCTCGTCTTGGTCCATGTCCCGGCCCGCCGCGACCTGTTCGATGAACTGGTCGTAGTAGTCGTCGACGATACCTTGGAGGTATGCCCGTTCGTCGGGCGTCACCTCCTTGAGCGGGAGGCCGGCGTCCTTGTACTCGCCGGCGGTGAACTGCTCGTAGCTGATCCCGAGGCGGTCGGCCAGTTCGTTGACGTTCGGTCGCGACCCGATGACGCCGATGGAGCCGACAACGCTCCCCTCACGCGCCCACAGTTCGTCGCAGCCGGCGGCGATCGCGTAGCCGCCGCTGGCGCAGGTGTCGGTCGCGTAGCCGACGGTCGGGCCGTCGAAGCGCTCGGCCGCCAGCCGGATGTCCTCGCTTGGAACGATCTCCCCTCCGGGCGTGTTCAGCTTCACCAGCAGCGCCTCGGCGTTCGGGTCCGCGTCGGCGCGCTCGATCTGGTCGACGATCTCGTCGGCGCTGGGGGAGCCCGGCGACGGCGGGAACCCGCTCGCGTCGCCGTCGCGGGTGATCGGGCCGTCGACGGCGACCTCGGCGACGGTGTAGTCGGCGAACCGCGACGCCAACGTCGCGCCGGCGACCTTGAGCGCGACCGCGACGACCGCGATAGTGAGAACGACGCCGACCAGCTCGGCGAGGTCGCCCGGCACGACGACGAACAGCGCGTATCCGACGACTGCTGCGATTACGGCGGCGGCGGCCAGAACCCCCACGCTGGCGACCGACCGCTTCGTGGACGATGTCATGGCTTCGCTTCGACCGGGACGGGAATAAGATCCGGTGGCTCGCCGCCAGCCGGGGCTCCCGAACGTGCAGAAAACTGCAGGTGCGTCAAACTGCGATTCGGACCGCCGGAACGTCGGACTCCGGACTTAGAGAAGCCCCGTCTTCTGGAGCTTCATCAGGTCCTCGGTGTCGAGGGTTTCGCCTTCCTTGAACTTCTGGTAGATCTCCTCGGCCTCCTCGCGCTCCTCTTCCATCTTGGCCTCGCGCTCCTCCTTCTTCTCTTCCTCCTCCTCCTTGTCCAGTTCGCGCAGGCGCTTCTGGACGCGGACGAAGTCCTCGTGGTGCTGGTCGGCCGACTCCTGTGCCTCCACGAACAGCTCGTGCATGGCGTCCGCTTCGTCGCGGATCTCGTCGGCCTCGCGGTAGGCCTCGATCATCTGGTTGTGGTGCTCTTGGGCCTCGTCGGCCAGCTCGGTCACCTTCTGGTGGTGCGTCGACGCCTCCGAGCGGACCTCTTCGGCCTCCTCGATCAGCGCTTCGAGTTCACCACTCTGATCGACCTTGCCCTTCTTTTCGGCGAGCTTCTCGCGCTTGCTCTCGATTTTCTCGATGAGTTCGCGCTCCTCGTCGGTGCCGAGGACTTCGGTCTGCTGTTTGAACTCGAGGTCTTCGATCTCCTCTTTGAGTTCCTCGATGGACTTGCCCGAGCCGAGCTCGAGGTCCTGCTTCATCTCCTCGACCTCGTCGAACAGCTCGTTCGCCTCGGCGTTCAGTGTGTTGCGCGACTCCTTGTGCTCTTGGACCTGCTCGTTGAGCTCGTCCCGCGACTCGCGGTGCTCTTGGGCCTCGTCGACCTTCTCACGTGTCTTCGCGTTCAGGTCGTCGCGCTTGGACGCGCGCTCGGACGCCATCTGGTTGAGCTCGTTACGTCGGTCACGGAGCTGACCGGCCTTCTTGATCAGCTGGCCCTTCGAATCGTTCTCCAGTTCCTCCTCGGAAAGGGAGACGTTTCGTGATTCATCCAGCTGGTCGAGACCGTACTCTTCGAGAACTTCTTCTTTCGTTACCATGATTCGTTACCTCGACACCATACTGCTTCGGACTGAGCGGACGCTCTGCAACTTCCTGCGCCCGTCTGTAGGTGAAAACACCGTGTCATTCAACGATCGATGCCACCACGCCCGAAGGCGTTCTGGTACTTGTACATATACGGTTTCCGTATATAACTCCTTCGCTGTTTCACACCGAAAACGCGTGATACGGACCCTCACACCGCCGGAAACGTGTGATTCGCTCACACGCCGGGCGTCGTTTGACCGATCCGGAGGCGGTTCGCAGGGCGGCCGTCAGATCCGCCGGTAGTCGCCCAGCCGAGTGCCGTCGAGGAGGTACGCCTCTCCCTCCGTGAACCCTGCGGGGAGAAACGGCGCGAGAAAGCCCTGCCCCTCGACGTTCACCCACGTGCCCCCGGAGCGGTCGTTGAACGCCGGGAACACGACGAGTTCGGGCTCACGCCAGTCGACGCCGGCGGCGTCGAGATCGACCTCGCCGTCAAACGCCGCGGGCGCGAGCGACCCGCGCAGCCACGCTTTCTCCGCGCGCGCGCCACCGACGGCGTCCTCCAACTTGACGGCGACGTGCTCGTGGCCCATGCAGATCACGTCAGCGCCGAGGACCTCCGGCGCGGGCCACGTGTGGCCGTGGAGCACGCCCACGTCGCCGAGGCGGGCGCCCCCGGCGGGGGTCACGTCGACTCGGTCCTCGAACGCTTCCGCGATCCCGGCGTCGTGATTCCCGATCACGAGCGTCACAGGAACCCCGACCGCCGACAGGAGGGCGTCGATCTCGGCCGTCTCAGCGTCGCCGGCGCCGCCGACGCGGTGGGCCAGGTCACCGAGGACAACGAGTCGGTCGGCGCCGGTGCGCGCGAGTAGATCGAGCACGCGCTCGCGCCGCTCCTCGCCCGCGCTGTCGAGTTCGACGCCGCGCTCGTAGCGGAGGCCGGCCTCGATCCCGGCGTGGTAGTCTGCGACGAGCAGCCCGGTCTCATCGCCGAGGTCTGCGACAGCGGCCGGCGCGCCCGGCACCGGTTCGACGAGCGGCGCCGGCGAAGGGCGGTCCGAACCGATGCGCTGGCCCGAACCGCCATTCGGGTCCGCACCGCCACTTCGGCCCGAACCGTCGGCCGCCATCAGATGGGTTTGAGCGTTCCGTCAACCGGCTCGTAGCACTTTCCGCTCATGAGCGCCTCCTGGATGGCGTCCGCCGCGTCGTCGGGACCGGCGCCGTGGCGCTCGACCGTCGCCGCGACGACCGCCTCCCGGTCGGCGCCGTCGCCGTCGTCGAGATCGCTCATCACCTCGACCACAGCGTCCTCGAGGTCGACATCCGCGGCGGACTCGTCGTCCGCGTCCTCACTACCGGCGGTACTGTCGACGTCGGTATCTGCGTCGCCGTCGGCACCAGCGACGCTGTCGGTGTCGCCCTCGGTAGTAGTGGCAGGATCACCGTCGACCGCACCGAGATCGTCTTCTGCCGGCTCTGCCGTCTCCGGCGTCTCTGGCGTCTCTGCCGTCTCCGGCGTCTCTGCCGTCTCTGCCGTCTCCGTCTTCGGTGGCTCGGCGTCGGGCGTCTCGATGTCCGCCTCGCCGGCAGTGGACACCTCGCTCCCGGTGGCGAACTCCACGCCGTGCTCCGCTTCGACCTCCTGTCGTTCCTCGTCGGAGAGCGCGTCCTCGAAGTCTTCTGGGTCCGCGTCGGCGTCGAAGTCGCCGAGGTCGTCGTCGCTGAGGTCGCCGTCGCCGTCGTCGAAATCTCCCAGGCTGTCGGCGGTGGATTCGTCCGGGTCGGGCTCCGCGCTCGTTCCGGGGTCCGCCTCCGCGACCGCGGCGTCCGCGTCGTCGGCAGCGTCGTCGGGAGCGGCCGCGTCGACAGCGGCGTCCCCTTCCTCGCCAGCGGCCGCGTCGGCCGGTGGTTCGGTTGAGTCGGCAGCTGAATCTGCGGGATCGGATTCGGTACTCGCCGCGGGACCCGTCTCTGCCCCGGCGGTCGAGCCCGCTGCAGTGCCCGCCGTCTCTGTCGGTTCGGCGGCCTCATCCGTCCCCACCCCACCCGACTCGTCCGCCGTCGGCGCCGTCGACACCGCGTCGTCGCTCGACGCGGCGGGGGCGTCGGTCGCCGAGTCCTCGGTCTCCGCCGCCGTGGCAGATCCCTCGAAGTCGTAGGACACGTCGGGAAGTGGGCCGAGGTCGGCACCGCCGCGGTCGTCGGGGTCGACCGCGAGCGCACGGACCTCCTCGCGCTCGTCGGCGACGACTTCGAGCGCGTCGACCGCGAGCGTCCGAACCGCCTCCAGGTAGCGCGTGCCCGTGTCGTAGTGGTCGATCGCGAGCGGGATCCCGGCCGCGAGCGCCGTCGGCACGCCCGCGTCCTCGAGACGGGTGCGGAGCCGGGTGCCGCGCTCGTCCATCGCGAGCGCCTCGGCGAACACCGCGACCCGACGAAGCGTCGCCTCCGCCGCGGAGACGACCCAGCGGTCGCGCGTGTCGGCGTCGACCGTCGCGAAGCTCTCCGGGCGCACGGACGTGTACACCAGGTCGGAGTCCTCCGGCTGGAAGGTTCGCGCCTTCCCCGTGAGCGCGACGAACGCCGGCGGCGTCGTCCGGTCGAGGAACGCCGCCTCGTCCGGCTGGTACTGTCCGGCGTAGGTGACGAACGCACCCGTCGGGTCGACGACTCGCCCGCGCAGCGTCTGTTCGTTCACCGATTCGACCTCGGTGAGCACGCCGACCGCGAACAGCCGGTTCACCCGGAGCCCGGTCGGCGTGACCACGTAGTTCGGCGCGCGCTCCTCGTCGCTCTCGGAGTGATCCAGGTCCGCGTCGTCGAACTCGGCCGCGAAGATCCGGTGGGCGACCTCTCGGGTTCCCGGCCCGTCGTCGTCGCCGGATCCGTCGCCGCTGGAACTCACGCGCCCACCTCCGAGAGCAGGTCGGCCGCACGCGCGGCCGGATCGTCCCCGCTGGCCGCGAACTCGCTGGCGTCGAGGTTCGCCCCGTACTCGTCGACAGAGAGGTGACCGCGCACGCGATACTCGCGTCCGACCAGTTTCTCTGCGATCTCGTCGGCAACGACCTCGCGGCTCATCGCGTCGCGGGCGGCGTCCAGCGCCTCCTCCAGGGTGCCGCCGTAGATCTCCTCGGTCAACTCGCTATCGAGGATGGCGGTGACGGTCGCGGTGCCGTCGTCGAGGATCGCCTTCACCCGGAGGTCGTCCTCGGGCTCGACCTGGCCGTGGCTGCGACACTGGCCGTTCTGGACGAGTCGGCCGCACTCGGGACAGCGTTCGATCAGCCCCGACCCGTCGCGGACTTCGAGGACGTTCCCGAGCACCTCGACGTCGTACATCCCCCCGGAGGTGACGGCCTCCTCGATGCTGACGCGCGGGGCCTCGTCGCTCACCTCGACGCTCGCGGGCGACACCTCGGTGAACTCGGTGAGGTTCACCGACGGGACGCCGCGGAACTCCCGGACGTACACGTCCTCCATGCGGAGTTCGGCGCCCTCGACGACCTCCTCGCGCGCCTGCCAGTCGGTGAACGGGAGCCGGGCGGTCTCGTCGCCGATGACGCCCGAGTGGATCGTCGTCTCGCCGTCGCGACCGTCGATGGTGCGCTGTTCGAGTTCGAGCACCTTCGCCTCGACCGTGCGACCGCGGTCGCCGGCCGCGAGGTCGACGAGATCGCGGTCGCCGCCCACGTCGTACGGGACGTCGAGCGGCTCCTGTTCCATCGCGACCGACGAGGACTCCCCGAGGTTGAGTTCGGGGTCGCCCTCCCACTCGCGGACGCTCGCGTTGCCGATCGCGACCGTGTCGCCGGCCTCGAAGCCGAAGTCCTGCCAGGCGGTGTAGCTGAGCCGCCCGGTCTCGTCAGCGAGTTCGCCCTCGCGGATGACCGTGTCGTCACCCTGGTAGCGGATCGACCGTCGTCCGACCGTCAGCACGCGCGCGGTGACAGTGACGTTGCCCGAGTCTGGCGTGATCTCGGCGATGTCGACCGAGGACGGGGCCGCGTCGCCGCCGCCTCCGCCGCCGTACTTCCGTCGGACGGACTGCTTCGCCTCGTCGATCGGGACGCTGTACTCCAGTAGGTTCTCCAGGTCGCGTTTGACCTCCGCTGTGTCTTCGCCGAGGGCGGAGGCGAGCTCCTCGGCGTGTGCGTCGATGTCCATGTGTTCCGTCCAAAGATACCGCCCGACTCCTGTTAAACTCACCGTGCAGGAGGCGGCGTCCGCCGAGACGGACGGGCGACGGCGTTCGCGCCGGGGAGGACGGTCGTGCGTTCTCTGCGCCCACACGAGATGGGTTCCTTGTCCGGCACGACCTGTGGTCGACTATGGAAGTGACTCGACGCGCGGCGATCGCCGCCGCTGGAACCGCCGGTCTCGGCGCGTTCGCGGGCTGTCTCGGTGGTGCGATCGGGGGCGACGGCGACGCCGCGAGGGCCGGGAGAACCCCCATCGACGACCACCCGGTCGCGGCGGAGCTCGGCGCCCAGCCCGCGCTCGGGCAGACAGACGCCGGGGCGACGGTCGTTACCTTCGAGGACCCCTCCTGTCCCACCTGCCGGAATTTCGAGCGGAACGCCGGCGCCCGGCTCAGGTCCGGCCCGGTCGCCGACGGCGACCTCCGACTCGTCTCGCGCGTGTACCCGATCATCTACCCGTGGGGGAAGCCAGGAGTTCAGGCGCTCGAAGCCGCCTACGCCCGCGATGGCGGCGAGGACGCCTACTGGTCCCTGTTCGACTACTACTTCGCCTCGCAGGGACAGTTGGACGCGGACAACGTCCTCGACCGAACCGAATCGTACCTCTCGTCGAACACCGACCTCGACGCTGCGGGCGTCATCGCCGACGCGGAGGCGAAGGCGTACGACGGCGCGGTACAGGCCGACCTCGACGCCGGCGAGACCGCGGGCGTAGACCGAACGCCCACGATATTCATGTTCCGCGACGGCGCGTACGTCACTCGCGCGTCCGGCAACGTGAGCTACGAGACGATCACCTCGGCGCTCCAGCTATGAGCGTCAGGAGCCGACTCACCCGCGTTCGCCGCCGATTGAGGCTCCCACGGCTGCCGTCCTCGCGGCGGGACGTCCGACTCGTTGCGCGCACCATCCGGCTCGTCCTCGGCGTTCCGGCCTACGGAATCCTCGCGGCCGTCGTGAGCCTCGTCGCGCTCTCGGGATTCGTGCTCTCACAGAACGTCGCGCTCGTGCGCGACACGGTGGTCGGCGGGTCGCTCCCGCTCGACGCTCGAGTCACGATCCTCGTCGAACAGTACCCGTTCGTCGGCACGGTCTACGGGTCGCTGGCGGGTGCGATGCTCGTCGCGATCGCGATCCTCGCCGGCGCGAACGTCGCGGTCGTCGGGTATCACCTCCGCGAAAACGGGATCCTCACCGGCGACGCGGCCGGCGGAAACGCCACGAGTACCGAGACGGGGTCTCGTCCCGGGACTGGCCCGGGTGCCACCGGCGGTCTGGGCAGCGCAGTCGGCGTGTTCCTCGGCGCGCTCGGCGCCGGCTGTGCCGCGTGCGGATCGGCGGTGCTCGTCGGCGTACTCTCGCTGGTCGGGGCTTCCGGCGTCGTGCTGTTCCTCCCGTTTGACGGGCTGGAGTTCACGCTGCTCGCGCTGATCCCGTTAGCCCTGTCGCTGTTCTGGCTGGCCGACGGGATGCGCGGCGCCGAGATCCGCGGCTGTCCGGTGGAGACCTGAGCGGGTCGGACAGCCGTCGCGGCCCGCGCCTCAATCCAGTGTCACCCGCACCAGTGCCGCGAGCGCGACCGTCTCCAGCAGGTGCAGCGTCAGCATCGCGCGCCACGCGACCGGCGGCACCGCCGAGGAGAACCACGCCGACAGCGTCGGGTCGAGGAGGTAGTAGTACAGCGCGACCGCGTTCTCCGCGAACAACAGCGCCGCGAACGTGCTCAGCCCGAGCGCGTGCGACGAGCGAAGTCGGATCGCGTTCCGTCCCCACACGACCAGCAGGACGGCGAGCAGGACGAGGTTGAGGGCCGCCGCGATCCGTGCGACGTCAGCCCAGAGAGAGACCACGTCTTATCTCCCGTCCGCGGTCGCATCCCGCCTCCAGACGGGAAGGATCGGAAGCGGGAGACGAGCGACCGGGGTACCCGTCCGGAGGTGGCTGCTAGGAACCGTCAGCGGGGGGTCGAGCGCGGGCGGGCGGTTCGAACGGGGACAGCGGCGGCCGAACCGCGCGTCACGCTCGAACATGCTCACTCCTCGACGATGAACTGGCCGGCGATCTCGACCACCTCGTCCATCGTCCGCGGCTCGTCGACGGCCATCGGGAACGGCGACTCGACGTTCAACTCGTTGAGGAACGAGGCGTGGCGCGCCTCGACGGCGTGGATGCCGACGGCCGCGCCGAACACCTGGTCGTTGGCGACGGTGCCGGCCTGCCCGGCGTACGCCGAGACGCCGGTGTTCTCCAGCGCGCGGGCGACGCCGAGGAATTCCGAGGGTGTCGAGTAGCCGAAGTCGTAGGTCGCCTCCTCGACGGGCGTGCCCCCGAGTTGGTCGACCGTATCGGCGATGGCGCTGACGTGCGCGGCCTCGTGCTCGCCTGCCGTCCGGAGTCGATCGGGCACCGTCATCCGGAGCGTCTCGCCGTAGTCGGACAGCACGCTCGCGTTCATCAGCTCGTCGTCGGAGTACGTCTCCAGCCCCTCGCGGTAGAAGGCGTTCTCCAGGTGCTCCAGCGTCAGCGCGTAGTTCAACACGTCCACGTCGCTCACGTCGTTGTCCGCCTTCCGGTCGGCGGTCGGCTCGTCCTCGCCGTCGAGCGGCGCCGGCGAGGAGACGTCGCTGGTGATGAACTGGCCGGCGATCTCGAAGATCTCGTCCACGCTCGCCGCCTCCTCGACGGCGTTGGGGTACGGCATCTCGCCGTTGATCAGGTTGAGGAACGAGGCGTGGCGCGCCTCCACGCTCTGGATGCCGGCGGCGGCACCAAGCACCGCGTTCTGCTTGATCGCCGCGGCCGCGCCCGTGTAGGCGGCGACGCCGGTGTTCTCCAAGGCGCCAGCGGTTGCAAGGAACTCCGAGGGCGTCGAGTAGCCGAAGTCGTATTCGGCCTCCTCGACGGGCGTGCCGCCGAGGTCCTCGATCGTCGCTGCGATGGCGTCGACGTGCGCGGCCTCGTGTTCGCCGGCGAGCGCGAGGTACTCGGGCACCTGCATCCGCAGCGTCTCGCTGAACTCCGACAGGGAGTCGGCCATCATGATCTCGTCGTTCGAGAACTCGTCGAATCCCTCGCGGTAGAAGGCGTTCTCCAGGTGCTCCAGCGTCAGCGCGTAGTTCAACACGTCCACGTCCGGGTTCGGGGCCGGCTCCTCGGTGGGTTCGGCCGTCTCCGTCTCGGTCTCCGTGGGGGTGTCCATCGGCGTGTCCATCGCCTCGGTGGGCTCCTCCGTTGCCGCGTCGCCGCCGGCGCCGGAACAGCCGGCGATACCCACGGCCCCGGCGGCCGCGAGCGTGCCGGCGAAGCGGCGGCGGGTGAAGCGGTCGGAAGTCGCGTCGTCGGTCGCGTTCGAACTGCGTCGTGAGTCCGTCATTGCTACAGCACACGCCACAACCTATCAGCGTAAGTACGATTTCCGAACTCCCACGGGAGTCCGGCCGAGTTGCGGGCGAACTCTCTCCAAACTTCGTCCGAATTCGCGCCGCGGCTACCGATGGTGCCCCCTTGAGGACGGGCCGCGTCCTGCTGGTGACGGCGCGCGTCCCGCCGGCGCGTATCTCGTCCAACCGGCACCGATCCCGGCGGCGGCCGGGTACGCCACCCGAGCGGCGCGCGATATCGTGTCAGTGTGTCTTTATTATCCGGCGGCGCGTCCGAACGGACGAGATACCCCGACAGCAACGGGGCTCACTCGGAGTCCACCATGGTCGATTCACACGCCAACACCAGTACCGACACGCGTATCCCCCGAACGCGACGCCTCCTCGGCGGCCTCGTCGTCGCCCTCGGGGCCCTCCTGCTCGCGGACACCACCGGCATCGTCGCCGTCGACGGCTTCGCGGTGTTCCTCGCCGGCGCGCTCGCCGTGTACGGCGGGTCCCGGCTGGTCGCCGAACGCGCCCGCCATCTGTTCTGGCCGGGGACGTTCGTCCTCGTCGGTGCCGGCTGGCTGCTCGTCGAATTCGGCGTCCTGACCGCCGCGCAAGCGCGCGGGTTCTGGCCGGTCCTCGTGGTGCTGTTCGGCGCGTCGCTGCTGCGCGGGCGTCGCGCCGGCGGGCTCTTGGGCTCACCCGCGGTCGTGTTCGCGACCGGGGACGGCGAGGGCGTGACCCGCGCGACTGCACTGTTCGAGGACGCCCGGCTCGATCTCCGAGGGATCGACGTTCCCATCCCGGCCGCTGTCGAGGCCGTCGCGGTGTTCGACGACGTCGAGGTCGTCGTCCCCGAGAACCGCGTCGTCGTCCTCGACGCGACGACCGTCTTCGGCGGCGTGCGCGACCTTCGTCGCGCCCGCCCGACCGGCGAACCGGATCTCGTGATCGACGCCACTGCGGTCTTCGGCGACGTGCGGATCGTCGACTGACCGCCACAGCGGCACCCTGTCTCTCGGGGCACTCTGTTGGACTAGTCGTCCCCGCTCTCCAGCCGTCGCTGCCACTCTTGGACCGTCGCCATCAACTCGACTGGCGGCGTCTCGTTCACGTCCGTGCCACGTAGCGCCTCCAGCACCGCCTCGGTTTCCGTGTCCATCACCGTCCCGGCCCCGTCCTCGGCTGCCGATTCGATGAGCGTGTCGTTCGTCGCGTTCGCGGTCCCTTCCGTGGGTCCCCTCGCGGTACCGTCACCCGGTTCGGGTCCCGTCGCGTCGCTCCCGCCGCCACCGGCGGCTGCGGCGAACTCGCCGGCCGACAGGTCGAAGACGGCTTGTTTCGTGTCTCTCTCGCCGCCGCCGGAGCCCCTGGCCTCGATCGCCTTCTCCTCGCGCAGGCGGTCGAGCACCTCGTCCGCGCGGCCGACGACGGGGTCGGGGACGCCCGCGAGCTCCGCGACGTGGACCCCGTAGCTGCGGTCCGTCGCCCCCTCGCGCACGCGCCGAAGGAACGTCACGTCGCCGTCGCGTTCCTCGGCCGCGACGTGGACGTTCGCGACCCGGGGGAGGTGCTCTGCGAGCGCCGTCAACTCGTGATAGTGAGTCGCGAACAGCGTCTTCGCGCGCACCTCGTTGTGGAGGTACTCGGTGGCCGCCCACGCGATGGAGATCCCGTCGTACGTGGCGGTACCGCGGCCCACCTCGTCGAGGATCACCAGCGAGTCCTCCGTCGCGGAGTGGAGGATATTCGACAGCTCCTGCATCTCGACCATGAACGTGGAGCGTCCCTGGGCGAGTTCGTCGAGGGCGCCCACGCGGGTGTACACGCCGTCGACCAGCGGGAGGACCGCCGAGTCGGCGGGGACGAACGAGCCGATCTGTGCGAGCAGCGAGATCAGCGCACACTGGCGCATGTACGTCGACTTCCCGCTCATGTTCGGGCCGGTGACGATGAGAAAGCCCCGTTCGTGGTCCATGCGGAGGTCGTTCGGGACGAAGTCGGTCGTCTGCTCGACCACCGGATGGCGGCCCGCCTCGATGCGGAGTTCGTCGTCTCCGGTGAACTCGGGGCGCGCCCAGTCGTTCGTCGCGGCGTGGTGGCCCAGCGCCGCGAGCACGTCCAGTTCGGCGAACGCGCGCCCCACGTCCTGGAGCAGTTCGGCGGCGGCGGCGACCCGCTTGCGTACGTCCTCGAAGATTCGCCGCTCCAACTCCTCCCGGCGCTCCTCCATGCGGAGGACGGTGCGCTCGCGCTCCTCCAGTTCCTCGGTGACGAACCGCTTGGAGTTCTTCAGCGTCTTGACCTCGCGGTAGTGGTCTGGCACCTGCCCCGCGACGGACTTCCCCACTTGAATGTAGTAGCCGTCGGTCTTGTTGCGGTCGACCGACACGTGGCTCAGGCTGTGCCGGCGCTTCTCGCGCTCGGCGAGCGTGTCGAGCCACTCGGCGGCCTCGTCGTATTCGGCCACCAGCTCATCGAGCTCATCGTCGTAGCCCCGGGCGATCACGCCGCCGTCGCCGCCGATGCTCCCCGGCGGCTCCGCGGCCAGCGCCTCACTCAGGTCGTCGTGGAGGTCGCGGGCGGCCGCCTGGTCGGGGCGCGCGAGCACGTCCGGTATCGGCGAGTCGGCGAGTCCGGTGCCGTCGATGGCCGACGCCAGCGCCGGGAGCCGACCGAGCGCCGAGCGGACGGCGGCGAGATCGCGGGGGCCCGCGGAGCCGCTGGTCGCCCGCGCCGCGAGCCGCTCGAGGTCCGCGGTGCCGTCGAGCGCGTCGAGCAGGCGGTCCCTGGCGAGGGCGGCGCGTGCGAACGCTTCGACGGCGGCGCCGCGGCGCTCCAACTCCGCGCGGTCGCGCTGCGGGCGGGTGAGCCACTCCCGGAGGAGGCGGGTTCCGGCGGCCGTCTCGGTGTGGTCGAGCGTGGAAAGCAGGGTGCCCGTCGACTCCCCCTGCATGGTCTCGACGAGTTCGAGGTTCCGCTGGGTCGTGGCGTCGAGCGCGACACGGCCGCCCGGGTCCAGGCCGCCCAGCCTGGTCATCGACGCGAGCACGCCCGCGCCGGTCTCGTCGACGTAGTGGAGCACCGCGCCCGCCGCGGCGACGGCGGATTCGGCGTTCAGCCCGACCGCCTCCAGCGCCTGCGTGCCGAAGTGGTCGCCGAGGCGGTGGCGGGCGCGCCCGGGGGCGAACGCCTCCGACTCGTGGAGGGTGAGCCGCGCGTCGGTCGACTCGCGGAGCTCCGAGAGACGGTCGTCGTCGTCGCGGACGCCGGGGCCCGGGAGCAGTTCGACCGGGGCGAAGCGGTGGAGCTCCGCGCGCACGTCGTCAAGGTCCGCGACTGCGGCGGCGTGGAACCGACCGGTCGTCACCTCCGCGAACGCGACGCCCCACTCGTCGTCGCCGTCGACGTCGGGGTCGCGCTCGACGGCGGCGAGGTAGCGGGCCTCGGCGCCGTCGGGGTCGACGACGGTGCCGGGCGAGACGACCCGCTCGATCTCGCGTGCGTGACCGTCGTCGGTCTCGTACTGCTCGGCGACGGCGACGCGGTAGCCGCGCTCGACCAGCGCCGTGAGGTACGGCGTCAGCTCCGAGAGGGGAACGCCCGCCATCGGGTACGAGGAGCCGTGGCTCGACTTCTGGGACACCTTGAGGTCCAACTCGTCGGCCACGAGCTCGGCGTCGTCGGCGAAGAACTCGTAGAAGTCGCCGCACTGCATCGCGAGCACGTCCGCGTCCGTCGACTCCTTCAGCGAGAGGAACTCGCCCACGATGCCGCCGGCGTCGGTCGTCATGGTCTGGTAAGTGGTGGTGCCGTGTTCGGGTAAAACGCTACGGGTCCGGCCCGACGGCTGTGCGGATCCACGAACGGCACGGAGCCGCCGCGCCCCGGGGCGACGCCCCTACCCGACGCCCGCGGAGAAGCGGCGACAGTCACTACTGCGTTCCGGCGGGCGCTTCACCGTTTCGCCTCCGGGGGCGGACCGGATTGGGCCTGCGCGTGGGCGAGGGCGCCTACGTCCCCGGGATGCCGAGCGCGGAGAACCCGCCGAGGCCGACCCCCGCGAGCAGCGACAACACGAGCGAGGCGGCGAGCCACCCGACCAGCGCGATCCCGGCCGCGGTGATCCACCCGCCCTTGTAGCGCCACTTGATCACGCCGAGATACGCGAGATACGTGAGCACGGTTCCCAACAGCGGCAGCCAGCCGAACAGCGCGCTCGCAATAAGCCACGCCAGCGCGCCGATGAGCGCGGTCCAGACGGCGTGCTCGTAGCTCCGGGCGTCAGACAGCACCAGCGCCCCGACGTGGATGCCGATGCCGCCGACCAGGGCGCTCACGACGAACACGATGACCGAATCCAGCAGGGCGACCATACAGCGAGTGCGGCGCCCACCGTGGAAAGCGTGGTGGCGACCCAAGTCGGCCGAGCCTCACGAGCGGCGCGGACGCTACGACCGGGAGTCCCCGTCGCCGTCGTCGCCGTCGGTCGCTTCCGGCGACCCTGCGTCGGCCCAGTCGAGCCGCGTCGTACACCAGGGACAGAAGTCGAGATCGGCGTCAAGTTCCTTCCCGCAGTTCGGGCACGCGGGCGCCTCGTCATCCGTCGACGCCCCGCCGGCCGCGGCCCCGGCACCGCGCCCCGGAGCGCCGAGCTGTGACGCGCCGTTCGCGCCGTCCGCGTCGTTCCCACCGTCCGCGCCGTCCGCGCGGGCGCCGGCACCGGCCGCCGCTGGACGCACGGCTGCTCCCGATTCGTCGTGCGTCGCGCGCGCCAACAGGTACGCGTCGACCGCGCTGGCGAGGACGACGATCACCGGCGGTAGCGCCTCGACCGGGTTCGACACCGTCGCGCCCGCGTTGAGCGCCTCGATGACCTCCGGCGGGACGAGCAGCAGGACCGCCGCGAACGTCGCCGCGAACCAGCCGAACCCGCGGAGCCATCGCCGGAGATACGCGTGACCCAATCCGGTGACGGCGAGCGCGAGAAGGACCGCGAGCCACGGCCGCTTGCGACCCGTCGGCCCGCCGAAACGGGGGAGATTCATACCACCAAACGGGGGACCCACCCGTGAAAAACCCGCCGGTGGCCGTGCGACTCGCCGGTGATCGCGACCTCCACCGAGGACCGCCGGGAGCGACGAACACTAACGCGTGGCCGACCTCGGCGACGCCATGAGCACTGACGACGCGGCCCCGGTCGACGACGCGAGCGATCGACGACCGGTAACGGTCTACTCGGATTTCGTCTGTCCGTTCTGCTACCTCGGACGGGCGTCGCTGCGGCAGTACCGCGACGATCGCACAGAGCGCGATCTCCCGGCGGTGGACGTGGAGTGGCAGTTCTTCGATCTGCGCGGACACAAGCGCGCTCCAGACGGCGAGATCCGCGACGACGTCGACGACGGCAAAGACGAGGACTACTACGACCAGGTCCGGGAGAACGTCGTGCGCCTGCGCGATGAGTACGACGCCGACGAGATGCTCGACTTCGACGAGGTCCACGACGCCGACTCGTGGGACGCCCAGCAGGCCGCGCTGTACGTGAAGCAGGCGTACGGCTCCGAGACGTTCCGCGACTTCTACGACGCCGTTCTGGAAGCGCACTGGGAGGAGGGCCGCGAGATCGACGATGTCGACACGCTCGCCGACCTGGCCGAAGCCGTCGGCGTCGACGGGGACGAGGTCCGCGCCGCCGTCGACGACGACGCGCTCGCCGACGAGCTCGAGGCGCAGTTCGAGACGGCGCGCGAGCGCGGCGTCACGGGCGTGCCGACGTTCGTCGCCGACGGGCACGCCGCCCGCGGGGCGGTGCCGCCGGCACACCTTCGGCGATTGTTGGAAGACGACTGAGACGCGAACACAACTTGGATTGCGGCCGATCGGCTCTCGACCGCGATATCCGGCGGCGGACCACAACCATATTTGTGTTCGTGGTCCCAGCATCGACCGTGAGCGACGACGGTACGGACGACGACGGCGGCCTCGGCGTCCTCCGACACAAACGCGACGCGACGCGGTACCGCATCCTCGTCGAGATCGCCGAACGCCAGCCGGCGGTGAGCCAGCGCGAGATCGCCGACGCCATCGGCATCACCGCGCAGGCGGTCTCCGAGCACCTCGGGGAGCTCGCGGACGGCGGCTTCGTCGACCGCGAAGGGCGCGGGCGCTACCGCGTCACGAAGGAGGGGGTCGACTGGCTCATCTCCCGCACCGACGAGCTCAGCGAGTATCTCGACCACGTCACCAGCGACGTGCTCGGCGACGTCGAGGTGGAGGTCGCCCTCGCGGACGGCGCCGTCGACGAGGGCGACCGCGTGACGCTCTCGATGCGCGAGGGCATCCTCCACGCCCACCGGGTCGCCGACAGCGACGCCGAGTCCGGCGGGTCGAACCCGCCAGGCGCCACGGCGATAGCCGTCACCTCCGGCGACTCCGGCGACGACGTCGGCGTCACGGAGTTCGACGGTGTGGTCGACTACGAACTGGGTGCGGTCACGGCCGTGGTCGTCCCCGGGGTCCGCGACGGCGGAAGCAGCGCGGTCGACCCCGGTCGCCTGCGTGAGCTCGCCGCCGACGCGGACCTCGTCGTCGCCGCCGGGACGGAGGCGGTGGCCGGCGTCAGGCGACTCGACCGCGACCCGGACGTTCGCTTCGGCACCGTCGACGCCGTCCGCGAGGCGTCGATGCGCGGCCTCGACGTGCTGTTAGTCGTCGTCGCCGGCGACCTCACCGCGCACGTGGAGGGACTCCGCGAGACCGCCGTCTCCTACGAGGTCGTCGACGCGTCGCTGGGGGAGTGACGCGGTTTTCACCGTTGATTCTCGCGGGCGTACGTTGAAGTAGCGTGTCCGGCAGTTCGTGGTATGCGCACCGAGACTGCCGTTCGCGTCCGACTCGGCCTGGCGACCGCGGCCGTGATCGCGGTCACCGCCGTCGTCGCGCTGGGACTTGCCAGCATCGCGTTGTGAGGCGCTACCTGACTCGACAGCCCGGACGTCACCGCCTCGCCGCGTAGAGTCGATCGTTCTCGCAGTCGTGTCCCTGCCCGTGGTAGCGCTGTCGCTGTGGTGGCGCTATCCCTGCGGTAGTTCCTCGCCCTGAGGAACGCCCTGCGCGGCGACCGTCTCGCCGGTCAGGTAGCTCGCCGCGTCGCTGGCGAGGAAGCGCGCGAGATCGGCGATCTCCTCGCTCGTGCCGATCCGCCGGTCGACGTCGTCGCGGTCGATCTCCTCCGCGGAGACGCCCATCTGTTGCTCGACGCCCGGCGTCGCCACGAACCCGGGGGCGACGCAGTTGACCCGAACGCCGCGCGTCGCCCACTCGAGCGCGAGCGTCTCAGTGAGGTTGATCACGCCCGCCTTCGCGGCGCCGTAGTGGCTCATGTACTGAGCGGCGTTCTGGCCCGCCACGCTCGCCAGGTTGACGACCGCGCCGCCGCCGTCGGCGAGGTGGTCGCCCGCGGCCTGCGTGCAGTGGAACGTGCCGTGGAGGTTGATGTCGACGATCGTCTCCCAGCCGTTCTCGGAGATGTCCTCGAACGGCGCCATGAACGACGCGCCCGCGTTGTTGACGAGCACGTCGATCCCGCCGAACTCTTCGACGGTCGCCTCCACGAGCGCGTCGACGGCGTCGCGGTCGGTTACGTCGCACTCGACGGCGAGACAACGACCGTGGCCGGCGTCGCCGTCAGCGTCGGTCACGTCGCCGTCGGCCGATTCGGCCGCTTCGTTGATCGCTTCCGCGACTGGGTCGACGTTCTCTTGCTCGCGCGAGCAGATCACCACGTCGGCGCCGTCGGCCGCGAACGCCTCGGCGATGGCGCGGCCGATACCGCTGGAGGCGCCGGTGATCACCGCCACGTCGCCGGCGAGCGAGAAGCGGTCGGCGAGCCGATGCGCGGCGTCGCTCACGCCGCCCACCCCCGGTGTGCCGAGGCGGTCGCAGTGACGGTCGGCGCCCGAGCGTCCGCGCGCAGGTCCGCGTGTCGTGTCATCGGTCGATGGTGGGCGGCGTCGTCACATCAATCCCGGGGGCGCTCCGGGCAGTTCACTTACCGGTGTAAAGTCAGTTTGCCGAGGCTACTGCTGCCAGTCGTCACCCCTCGTGCAACCCACGGAAGATCTCGGGGTCAGTGCGGAACTTGAGGACGTTGTGAACGACGTGGTTTCGGAGGTTCGAGACGACCGCCCCGTGTTCCTTGTAGAACTCGTGGATCCACCGCGACTGCGCCTCGGCGGTCGGGAACATCATCACCGACTTCCACTGGTACTCGCCGTCCGAGAGGAAGTACAACAGCGTGTGCGGGTCGTCGCGGATCGACGCCATCGCGTCGCGCCACTCCTCGGCGAAGTGTGACGGGTCGAACTTAAACTCGAACAGCGCGAACGTGTAGTACGCCTCGTTCGGGACGATCGCCTCGCGGAAGACCCCGGCCGCGCGCATCTTGCGGATGCTCTCGCTCACGGTGACGTGAGAGACGTCGACGTCGTACTCTGCCTCCAACACGCCTGCTAACTCCCGCGAGGATATGCCGGGATCCGCAGCGAGCTCCTCCAGGATGACGAGGTCACGCTCGCTGAACGTCCAGTCGGGCGGGTCGTCGCCGGTCGCGGCGATGTCGTCGTCGGCACCACTCGTGGCGATGTCGTCGCCGTCGGCTGCGCGGTCGGTGCCCGCGGGATCGTCGTCGGTGTGGTCGGTCATAGTCTGGATGGCGGGGTCGAGTGCAAAACCGCCCCGGATCGCCGGCAGCCAGTCGGGTGGATGGCTGTCGAGAGCCGGAGCGTAGTCGAGCGGGTCGCTCCGCCGGTCAGAATATCTGGTCGGAGATGATGTTCTTCTGGATCTCGGAGGTCCCCTCGTAGATCTTCGTGATCCGGGCGTCGCGGTAGAAGCGCTCGGCGGGGTGGTCGGTGACGAAGCCGGCGCCGCCGTGGACCTGAATCCCCTCGTCGGCGACGTCGACGGCGCGCTCGGAGGCGAACAGCTTCGCCATCGACGCGAACTTCGCCGCCAGCTGGTCGTTGCCGTCCGCGTCGACGACGGACGCGGCGCGGTAGACGAGCGAGCGAGCCGCCTCCACGTCGGTCGCCATCTCCGCCACCTTGTGCGAGATCGCCTGGTACTCTTTGATCTCCTGTCCGCCCTGCTCGCGTTCGCCCGCGTACTCGACCGCGGCGTCGAGCGCGCCCTGGGCGGCGCCGACCGCCTGGGCGGCGACGGAGGTGCGCCCGCCGGCGAAGAAGGCCATCAGCTGGTAGAAGCCCTGATCGACCGCGCCGATCACGTGGTCCTCGGGGACGCGCACGTCGTTTAGGCGTATCTCCGCCAGGTCGGACGCGCGTATCCCGAGCTTGTTGTCGATCTTCGTCGGCTCGAAGCCGTCGCGGTCGGCCTCGACGAGGAACGCGGTGATTCCGCGGTGACGCTCCTCGGGGGAGGTCTTCGCCATCACGACCGCCACGTCGGCGATGGTGCCGTTGGTGATCCACATCTTGTCGCCGTTGAGCACCCACTCGCCGGCGTCCTCGTCCAACTCCGCGCGGGTCTCGATCCCGGCCACGTCGGAACCGTGGGCCGGCTCGGAGATGCACGAGCAGGTGGCCGCGTCGCCGGCGGCGACCTGCGGGAGCCACTCGTCTTTCATCCACTCGTCGCCGAACTCCTGGATCATCGTCGTGCCGAAGCCCCGGGAGCCGATCGCGCTCCCGATGCCGGGGTCCGCGCGCCACAGCTCCTCCGTCACGACCGCCGAGGTCAACAGGTCCATCCCGGCACCGCCGTACTCCTCGGAGATCGTCGGCGCTACCAGATCGTATCGGGCCGCCTGATCGACGAGGTCGTGCGGGTACTCGCGCTGCTCGTCGTGCTCGCGGGCGACGGGCCGGATCTCGTTTTCGCCGAACTCCCGGACAACGTCGCGGATCGCCTCCTGCTCGCTCGAAAGCTGGAACGACATGTCGGCTCTCGATTTTCCATCGCTAAATAGCCACCGCCGGTTCTCGGACCCGAGGGAGCCGTCGCAAACGCCTTCGGTGAGCGCGGCGAACGACGGCGGGTCACTCCGCGAGGAACGCGCGGACCTCGTCGCGGTACGCCTCGGTCCGGTCGTGGGTCACCCAGTGGTAGGCGTCGTCGAGGGCGACGACCCGGGCGTCGCCCGCGACGGCGTCGGCGAGGCGGTCGGCGTTGTCGATCGGTTGGAGGACGTCGTCTGCGCCCCACAGACACAGCGTCTCGGCGGTGATCGCGCCGTAGTCGATGCAGGTCGTGTGGTTGGTGTTCGTCGCGACGGCCGCCCGGGCCAGCGCCGTCCGGCCGCCCTCGCGGGCCCACGGCGCTTTCATCCCGGCGACGAACGCCTCGTCGGCCTCGCCGTGGGCGCCCTCGGCGAACAGGAAGTCCATGTTCTCCTCGAACTCGTCGTCGTCCCACCCCTCGACGACGCCGGGGACGCCCAGCGAATTGATATACTCGACCGGCCACGAGTCGAAGCAGGCGACGTTCGACAACACCAGCTTGCGGACCTGTGACGACCGCGCGGCCGCATAGCGGAGGGCGACCCCGCCGCCGATGTCGTGGGCGACGAGGTCAACCCGGTTGTACGGCGACTCCGCGATCAGATCGGCGAGCACGCTCGTTTGCGCCCGAACCGATCGGTCGAAGTCGTCGGTGCGCTGGGAGTTGCCGTAACCGGCGAAGTCCGGGGCGATAACGTGTCGGTCCTCGGCGACCGCGGGGGCGATCCCCCGCCACAGGAACGACCACGTCGGGATCCCGTGCAGGAATATCACCGGCGGGCCGCCGTTGTCGCGGCCGGCCTCGTAGTACGTCACGTCGAGTTCCCGGCCGTCGACGGCGGCCGTCGTCGCCGACTGCGCCGCCGTCCACGCCTCGTGGTCCGCGTCGAGTGTCACCATGGCAACCCCATCGCGCGCGGGGGTGAAAAATCGCGGCGGCGGGTCCGGCCGGGTGCAGCGTCGGCAGCCCCCGGTCGTCGGTCCGACTCCCCGGCGCCGCTTACTCGCTCGGGTCGCCGTATCGCGTCACGTTCGCCAGCTCCGACTCGTCCACGTCGGAGAACGCCTCGCGGGCGATGACGCGCCGGTGGACCTCGTCGGCGCCGTCGATGATCCGGAACTGCCGGACCGACTCGTAGAAGTCGCCGATCGGGAGGTCCTTCCCGATCCCGTTGGCGCCGCACAGCTGGAGGGCACTGTCGACGATCTCCTGCACCGTGTTGGCGGCGAACGTCTTGCTCATCGCCACCTGCACGCGGGCCTCCTCGCCGCGGTCGATGCGGTCTGCGGCGTCGCGCACCATCGTCCGCACGGCGTGCAGCTCCGTCTCCGCGTCGGCGACCTCGTGGCGGACGGCCTGCTTGTCCGCGATCGGACCGCCGAACGCCTCGCGCTCGCTGGTGTAGGCTTTCGCCACGTCGAGCGCGCGCTCGGCCATCCCCGCGAAGCGCATGCAGTGGGTGAGCCGCGCGGGACCGAGCCGCTGTTGGGCGTGGGCGAATCCCTCGTTCAGCGTTCCGAGGAGGTTCTCCTCGGGAACGCGCACGCCGTCGTAGGTGATCTCCGCGTGACCGACGCCGGTGACCTCGCCGCCCACGTGGGGGACGTCGCGGACGACGGACACGCCCGGCGTGTCCGCGGGCACGAGGAACAGCGAGCAGCCTTCGTACGGGTGCGCGTCGGGGTCGGTGCGCGCCATCACGATGAGCACGTCCGCCTCGGTGCCGCCGGTGGTCCACCACTTGTGCCCGTCGATCACCCACTCGTCGCCGTCCTTCTCCGCCTCGGTCCGGATCATCTTCGGGTCCGAGCCGCCGCCCTGCATCGGCTCGGTCATCGAGAAGCCCGAGGAGATCTCGCCGGCGACGAGCGGCCGTAGCCACCGCTCCTGCTGCTCGTCGGTCCCCAGCAGTTCCAGGGTGTGCATGTTCCCCTCGTCGGGCGCATCGACGCGACACGCGGCCGCGCCCAACAGCGACCGCCCCGCCTGTTCGAACATGAGGAGCACGTCGCGGAAGGCCATTCCCATCCCGCCGAACTCCTCGCCGATCTGCGGGCAGAACACGTCGTACTCGCGAGCCGCCTCGCGCAGGTCCGCCAGCTGCTCGTCGCGTACGGGACCGTCGCCGAGTACTTCCCGCTCCACGGGGAGCACCTCCTCGTCGACGAACTCGCGCGTTCGTTCCGCGAGCGCGCGGGCCGCTTCGCTGTCGTCATACTCCATACCTCAGGGATCCGCCGCCGGGGCAAAACACTACCCCCGAACCGCCGTGCGAACCGCGGGTTGGGGGCGGTCGATCCGCCGAACGGACCCGCGACCCCCGGCGTTTTTCGTCGCCGGTGTGCAAGCGACTCGCATGTCCGACGACTCCGAGGCGTACTTCCGGCGCCTCGTCGATCCCGACGCGCTGGGCGACCGCCTCGCAGCGGAACTGGGTCCGGTCGAGGAGTTCGACGTGCGCCGTCACCCGGAGGGCCACTCCAACGAGACGCTGTTCGTCACGTACGGCGACCGCGAGCTTGTGATCCGGCGACCGCCCCCCGGTGCGACCGCCGAGACGGCCCACGACGTGCTCCGGGAGTACCGCGTGATGGACGCGCTGCAGGACACTCCCGTCCCCCTCCCCGAAACGGTGCTCGCGTGCGACGACCACGCGGTCATCGGCTCGGACTTCTACGTGATGGGCAAGCGCGCGGGGGACGTGCTCCGGGACGACGAGCCCGAGCGCTTCGCCGCGCCCGAGCACCGCCGCCGCGTCGGCGAGGAGCTGGTCGACACGCTCGCGGCGATCCACGCGGTCGACCCAGCGGCAGTCGGCCTCGGCGACTTCGGCCGTCCCGCGGGGTTCACCGAGCGCCAGGTGAACCGGTGGGCAAAGCAGTTCGAGTGGGCGTTCGAGGTGACCGCCGAGGACCGCGCTGTCCCCGAGATCGCGGCGGTGACCGAGTGGCTCCGGGAGAACTGCCCCGACGCCCACGAGCACGCGCTCGTCCACGGCGACTACAAGCTCGACAACGTCATGTTCGCGCCGGGGACGCCGCCCGAGTTGGTGGCGGTCCTCGACTGGGAACTGTCGGCCCTGGGCGACCCGCTGACCGACCTCGGGTGGATGCTCTCGTTCTGGCGTGACCCCGGTGATCCCGCGCCGGCGACGCCGGACCTCACGTCGACGTTCATGGAGCGCGACGGCTACCCGAGCCGCCGGGACCTGGTCGCGCGCTACGAGGACGCGACCGGGATCGACTACGAACACGACCGCTTCTACCGGACGCTCGCGGTGTACAAACTCGCCGCCCTCGGAGAGATGTTCTACCGGCGGTACCTAGAGGGCAACAGCGACGACCCGCTGTACCCGACGATGGAGACGCGAGTGCCGGCGTTAGCCGCGCGGTGTCTGCGGATCATCGAGGGCGAGGAGCCGCTGTAGTGCGGTCGAACCGAGGGCGACGACGGCGGATCGTCACAGCGGCCGCGTGTGAACCGATGTCGCGCGGTTGCCACGCGAACTAAGTTCTCGGCGGCACTACGGTCGCGTATGACTCTTCGATCGAAACTCTCCTCGGCCGTCACGTACGCCGCCCTCGGCGCGGGCGTCGCCGTCGCCGCGACCCGGGCGCTTCGCGCGAAGGCGGGCGAACTCGAACCGCCCCTGGAGGGGGTCCAGCAGACGTACCGCTGGCGCGGGATGGACGTTTCCTACACGGAAGCCGGCGACGAGGGCGACGAGACGATCGTGCTCCTCCACGGCATCAACGCCGCCGGCTCCGCAGGCGAGTGGCGCGAGGTGTTCGCCGACCTCTCGAAGGAGTATCACGTCGTCGCGCCCGATCTCCCCGGGTTCGGCCGGTCGGACCGCCCGCCGCTGCGCTACTCGGCGGCGCTGTACGAGGACTTCGTCCGCGACTTCCTCGCGGCGTTCGAGGCGCCGCGCGTCGTCGCCTCGTCGCTGACAGGCGCGTACGTCGCCGGCGTCGCCGGCGATCGCGACCTCGCGGACCTCACGCTCGTGTGTCCGACGGCCATCGCCGGCCCCGAGCCCCCGAAGGCCGCCGTTCGGGAACTGATCCGGGCGCCGATCGTCGGCGACGCGGTCTTCGGGCTGCTCGCCTCGAAGCCCTCCATCGCCTACTTCAACGCCGACCACGGCTACTGGGACCCAGAGAAGGCCGGCGACGACTGGCCCGACTACGAGTGGCGCACGACCCACCAGAAGAACGCCCGGTTCGCCCCCGCGTCGTTCGTCTCCGGCTTCCTCAACAGCGACGTGGATCTGGCGAGCGCCCTCGGCGCCCTCGACGTGCCGACCACGATCGTGTGGGGCCGAGAGGCCGACCTCCCGCCGCTGTCCGAGGGACGCGACCTCGCGGAGGCGGCCAACTGTGAGCTCGTCGTGTTCGACGACGCGATGCTGCTTCCCCACGTCGAGTTCGGCGACCAGTTCGTCGACGTCGTCGCCGGCGAACGCCCCGACGAGACGGTGACCGTGGAACAGGAAACCGAGGAGTAGGCCCTCCCGCTCTTCGACTACGCCGACCGGAACACGACGAGCCGGTTCCCGGTCGCGTCGTTGCGCTCCACGTCGGGCCGTACCGCGGTTCCGATCGCGACCTCGTCGGCCGACAGCCCGCGGACGATCCCCGTTACTCGAACCGTTCCGAAGTTCACGACCGCGGTGACGTACGGCGGGTCCTCGCCGAACCCGGAGGGCGCGACGTGGATCTCCGAGAACGTCTCGACCTCGCCGGTCTCCGGCAGCGCCTCCTCCGCGAGGTCGGTGCTCCCGCACTCGGGGCACACGCGTCGCGGCGGGAGGCTCCCGTGGCCGTTCGCACACTCGATGAAGTAGCCGCCCTCGGCGAGCGAGTCGGCCCACTCGTCGTAGCCCGTGTCTGCGGGTGCGGCGGGATCCGACTCGCTCATTCGGCCACCTCCAGCACGTGAACGACGGCGCTGGCGACCGTCCCGCCCGCGTTGTGGGTGAGCCCGACGGTCGCGTCGGGGACCGCGTCGCTGTTGGGGTGGTCCCCCCGGAGCAGCCGGGTCATCTCCGCGATCTGCGAGCCGCCGGTGGCGCCGACCGGGTGTCCTTTCGCCTTCAGGCCGCCCGAGAGGTTCACCGGGAGGTCGCCGTCGCGGGTGGTATCGCCGCGGCGAGCGGCGCCGATCCCCTCGCCGGAGTCGAACAGGTCCAGCGCCTCCAGCGCCATCACCTCCGCGATGGTGAAGCAGTCGTGGACCTCCGCGAGGTCGACCTCGTCGCTGGCGACGCCGGCGTCGCCGTACGCCTCGGCGGCCGCGTCGGTGGCGGCGGGGGTGCGCGCCATGTCCGCGCGGTCCTGGAGGGCGGCGCGGTCGCCGCCCTGTCCCGTGCCGGTGATCGCGACCGGCGCCTCGATGTCGTGTTCTGCGGCGTACTCCTCGGAGACGAGCACGAGCGCGCTCGCGCCGTCGGTGATCGGGCACGCGTCGAACAGGTGCAGCGGGGAGGCGACAGCCGGCGAGTCGAGCGCCTGCTCGACGGTGATCTCCCGTTGATACTGCGCGTACTCGTTGTTCACGGCGTTGGCGTGGTTCTTCGCCGCGACGTGCGCCAGGTCCTCGCGATCGCCGCCGTACTCGTCGAAGTACGCGCGCGCCATCAGCGCGTACGCCCCGGGGAAGGTGACGCCCGCCCGAACTTCGAACAGCTCGTCGGCGGCGACCGCCAGCGACTCGGTCACCTCCGCCGTCGAAAGGTTCGTCATCCGCTCCATCCCGCCGGCGAGCATCACGTCGTTCTCGCCCGAACGGACCGCGCGGACGGCCTCGCGGACGGCAACGCCCGCGGACGCGCACGCCTCCTCGTAGCGGGTGCCCGCACAGCGTAAGCCCGCGGCTTCCGCCATCAGCGGCGCCTGGTGGCCCTGGCGCTCCGCGAGCGCGCCCATGAAGTTCCCGTAGTTGAGGTGCTCCACGTCCTCGCCGGGGACGCCGGCGTCGTCGAGCGCCGCGAGCGCCGCCTCAGCGAACAGGTCCCGGCCGGTTCGCCCGGCGTGCTCGCCGAACGGCGTCAGCCCGACACCCGCGACACGTACTCCTGTCATGTGGTGTCGATGCTCGCTCGCGGGCCAAAGACCTGCCGGAGTTCCGCGTCGTTGCCGCCGCTGTCCGGCATTGTGACTCGGATTCGCGTTGTCGTTTTACCAGAGGATCGTCGCGGGCGACGGGGACAGCGCGCGCGGCAGTGACCTCACAGACGGTAGTGCCGTCGCTCGAGAGTCGAATCCGAAGAACCGCGACCGCGAGCCGTCCGAGTTATCGGACGAGCAGGTCTTCGCCCTGCTCCACGACGATGCGGAACGGCGGGGACATCTTGTTGTACGCGCGGCGGAACGCCTCCTTGACAGCGTCGGCCTGGTCGACGTCGACGTAGGCGGTGAAGACGGTCTCGCCGGCTTTCATGCGGGCGGCGGTGCCGACCGGCTTGCCGAACGCCTGGCGCATCCCGTCGGAGACACGGTCGGCGCCCGCGCCGGTCGCCTGCTTGTTCTCGCGCAGGATCTGATGCGGGAACTTCCGCAGGACCATCTTGTAGTTCCCCTCGCCCAGTTCGCGGATGAGGTGGCGGTTGGCCGACAGGCGCGCCGACTCCAGCGACCCGTGGCGGAGCTGGACGTCCTCTTCGGTGACGAGCGAGATGTGGACCGGGTAGTCTTCGGGGTCCTTCGTCAGGTCGCCCATGTTGTGCTGTGCGATCTTCGAGCCCGGAATACCGGTGACGTAATCCCGTCGCGTGTACGACGGCTTGTCGATCTTCCGGTACATGGAGGCCGGTTTGTCGGACATGGTTACTTGTCCGTGTCGACGGCGGTGGCGTGGTTAAAGCCTACGTTTCGCCCGTCGGCCGCGCGACCGCGCCCCGCTGAGGGAGTCCGGCTCGCTCGGGGCCGCGATCCACGGGTTCCGAGTCCTGAGTCGCGGATCACGAGTCACGAGCCGTCGGCGTCGGCCGCGTCGGCGTCGCCATCGCCGTTCCCCGCCGGCGGCTCCGCGGCGACGTGTTCGAGTCCCTCGTCTGCGAGCAGGGCGCGAGCGCGGTCGGTGATCGAGGGCGCGAGCAGCACCCCGCGGACCTCGGTGCCGTCGGGCTCCTCGCGTTCGATGGCGCTGACGTACCGCGCGAGTTGGCCCGCGGCGTCGGGACCGACGCGGCGCCGCTTCAGTTCGACGACGACCGGTCGCCCCGCGGCGTCGCGACCGAACACGTCGATAGGGCCCGCGTCGGACGCACGCTCGCTCGCCAGCGGCTCGAACCCGTCCTCGACGAGCGCGGGGTCGGCGAGCACCCGCTCCTTGAGGTCGGCCTCGCTGCCGATGACCTCGACCGATCGTCCGCCGGTGACGCCGTAGGCGGTGAGTTGCTCGACGACGGAGAATCGCACGTCGAGCGTCTCCGCCGGCGACGTGCGGACGCTGCGGACGCGCAGGCGCCCGTCGCGCACCGCCGCGCGGTGTTCGCTCCCCGGCGGCTGCCAGTTCACCGGCGTGCGCCCCTCGTCGGTGTGTACCAGCGACGAGCCGTCCGGTTTGAGCACGAGCAGTCGCGCACCGGGCCCCAGCGAGGAGGCGGCACGGCCGTCGTACTCGACCGTACAGGTGCCAAACAGCGTGACCAGATCGCCGCGGTCGAACGCCGCCTCCAGTTCCCACAGCGCCTCGCGGTGCGCCGGCTCGTGGAGCGTCGTCGCCGTCACCGCGACCACCGCCGACGCGAGGGTCGCCGAACCGTGTTCACGTCGGTGGGTTCGGCGCGGGCGAAAATAAGCGACGCGCCGAGCCGTCCGGACGCGTAGAACCGTCCAGACCTGTCGAGGCCGTGGCTGGCGAGCGCCCGCGGGCTCGTCGCGTCCGGCCCGTCCGGACGGCGACGCGGTCGCTCGCTATCGGGTTAAAAAACGGTGAAAACTGCGGTACGGTCTCTCGACCGACTCGTCGGAACCTTACAGGCGCTGCAGGTTCTTCGCGCGGGGGCCCTTCTCGGCCTCCTCGATATCGAACTCGACCTCCTGACCTTCCTCCAGGTCGGGGCCGCCGACGTCCTCCATGTGGAAGAAAACGTCCTCGTCCGCGTCCTCAGTCTCGATGAATCCGTAGCCGCCGGTGTCGTTGAAGAAGTCGACCTTCCCAGTTGCCATACACGACACGAGCGGAGGACGACAGTTAACCCTTCCGAGTCACCGGCGCGCGTGTGAACGACCCACTCACGGCGGCGAGATCAGCCCTATTTCGGCCCAGATACCTCGATCTTTCCGTCTCTTACCGCCTGCGACGGGTCAATCGACGACGACCTCCTCCTCGAGGACGACGCGCTCGGCGGCGTCCATGTCGGCGAACGACTCGGCGTCGGCGGTCACCTCGCGGCCGAGGTCGGAGTCGAACGCCGCTCCCATGCTCTCACCGTCGGAGAAGTACAGCTCCGCGAGCGCGTCGTACGACGCGGACTCGGGATCGGCCGGGAACGAGACGGTGTACCGTTCGAGCCCGGGGAGGTCGGCCGCGAGCGGCGCGTGTTCCTCCACGTAGTACGCTCGGAACTCCTCGAACGACTGGTCCCCGCTCCGGTTGAGCGTAATCGCGAGCTTCGTCATGGTTCGCTTCGGCTTCGCGGACGGGAGTCATAAGATCCGCGGGAGATTGGTTCGACGGCGTTAGCCCGACTCCTCGGAGTCGGCTTCCGCGTACCACCACGCCCACGCGACCAGGACGCCCTGGAGCGGGAGCCGAAGCCACAGACCCGCGTCGTAGAGCCTCTCCGCGCGCTCGGGGAGCGGATTCGCCCCCACGTCGCGGACGGCCATGTTAACGTTCGCGGGAAACACCGCCACCAGCAACGCGATCAGGCCTTTCGCAGACATCTGGCGTGTTCGGGGGATCAACACGCCGATTCCGAGGACGACCTCGGCCAGACCCGAGAGGTACACGAGCGCGCGGGGAGCGGGCAACTCCCGGGGGACGATCCGTTCGAACGGCTTCGGCGCGAGGAAGTGCAGTACACCGGCAACGATGTAGAGCAGCCCCATCAGGAACAACAACGGGCGTTTGAAACGGTCGAGTCCGAGATCAGATTCGTCGGCCATCCGGATCGACACTGGACCACCACCGCATTAGCGTTGTCCCCGAGTCTTCGATGGGATGGCTCGAAACGGACGCTTCGCTCGCGACGGGCAGTTCGAAAAGTGCTGTCCCCCCGAGTCGAGCGGAGAGGGATGTCGGGGCGCGTCCGGCTCCCGGTTGAAATCACGCGACAGTTTCGGGGATCAAGCGGCCCGGAGGCTACGCTGTCCGGTAACTGATAACCGAGGAAATTCGGGATGCCGCCTCCCCGATTTGAACGGGGGACAGCTCGATCTTCAGTCGAGTGCTCTCCCAATCTGAGCTAAGGCGGCTCACCTCAACGAACCCCGGCAGTATGAAAAAGCGTTTCGAATCGCCACGCGGGCCGGCGGTCACAGCGCGTTGCGGCGCTCCTTGAACGTGATCGTCACGTCGTCGGACTCGACGGTCGTGACGATCGTGATCCACCCGTCCTCCTGCTGGATCTGGTACCCCTCAGAGTACGAGAGTTCCACCCGGCTCGTCTCCGTGGTCGATCCATCAGCCTCGAGTGACCCCACGTCGCGCGTTCCTTCCCACACCTTGTCGTCCGAGGCAGTGGAGTTGCCGGCGAAGATCTGCGTGTACACGCTGATTCCCGTCGCCGTCTCGTTTCGGTTGTTGTCGAGGCGAACGGTCACGTCACGGCAGGTCTGACCGCACTCCTCGATCGACGTGACGGCGAACGTGTACGGCGGCAGAGAGTCGACGTCGTCCGAGCCGTCGGACGCTGTACTCTCGCCGTCGCTCCCGCCGTCCGACGATCCGCCCGCATCGCCGTACACCGTCCCGGTCGACTCCGGAGTCTCCGTCACCGCGTCGGACTGACCGCCGCCGATGTCGCCCAGCGGGCCGACGCCGGCGATGAACGCCGCGGCACCGCCGACGGCGACGACGAGAACGACGACACCGACGGCACCGACAGCCCTCATGTTCACCGAGCCACCACCCCGCGAGTGCGTTCGTGCATCGACAGTCCCTATCGACTCGGTTACTAAAAGAGGATGCACCCGTTGGGCCGGCTCAACTCGGATTAAGCTGAGTTTGGGACGGACCCCGCGACGGGGCGATCGAGAAGGCGGGAGATTCGGCCCGGCTACCCGAGGATCACGGGGGCCGAGAGCACCCCGGCTTTGACCAGCAGCGACTGGATTCCGAGCAACAGCGTCCCGCCGATGGCGACCGGGATTACGATCCGGATCCACCACAGCCACACGGTCGAGAAGTCGTCCCCGAACGAGCTCCCGAGGTCCAGTTCCTCGGCCAACTGGTCGTCGGCGACCCAGCCGACGAACACCGCGATGACCAACACCGCGAGCGGCAACAGGAGGTTGAACACGACGTCGTTGTACCAGCCGAGGATTCCGGTGTCAAGGGCGGTCGGCACGCCGGCGATCGCGACGAGCACGCCGAGGCCCACCGCCGTCGGCGTTCGGTCGTAGCCGGTCCGATCCACGACGAAGGACGTGGGTACCTCGAGGAGGCTGATCGAACTGGACAGCGCGGCGAGCAGGAGCACGACGAAGAACCCGAGTCCGATAGCCTGACCGCCCGGGATCTGGCTGAACGCGCTAGCGAGGGCGGTGAACGCTGTGCCGGCCCCGCCGGATTCGGGGACGGCCCCCTCGATGGCGAACAGCACCGGGAAGACGACGAACCCCGCGAGGAGGGCGACCAGCGTGTTCACGACGACGATGGCCGACCCGTCGGCCGGGAGGCTGTCGTCGCGCCCGAGGTACGACGAGTAGGCGATCATCACCCCGAACCCGAGCGAGAGGGTGAAAAACGCCTGCCCGACGGCCGAGGGGACGATCCCGGCGAGGTCGCCCGCGATCACGCTCACGTCCGGGGAGAGGTAGTACGAGTACCCGTCGCTTGCGCCGTCGAGCGTGCTCACCCAGACGGCCAGTCCGCCGATGAGGACGAAGATCGCGGGAACCATCACCTTCGTCGCGCGCTCGATGCCGTCGGTGACTCCGAGGGCGACGATCCCGATCGTCAGGGCCATGAACACTGCGTGGGTGGCGACCGCGATCGGGCCCGCGGAGACGGCGCCGAAGTACGCCCCGGGGTCGCCGAGGTAGGCGCCGGTGACACTGCCGACGATGTAGCTCAACACCCATCCGCCGACGACGCTGTAGAACGCCAGCGTCACGAACGACCCGACGACACCTAGCCCGCCCGCGACCGACCACTCACCGAAGCCCAGCGACCGGAACGCCTCGACGGCGTTCTGCTCGCTTCGTCGTCCGATGACGAACTCGCCGAGCATCGCGGGGAACCCGATCAGAAACACCGCCAGCAGGTAGACGACGAGAAACGCCGCGCCGCCGTTGGAGGCGGTCTGGAAGGGGAACGACCAGATGTTTCCGAGCCCGACCGCGCTGCCGACGGCGGCGAGGATGAAGCCGACTCGTGAGGTCCACGTCTCCCGTTCGCTCATAGTTCGTCCGCACAGATTCCGCAGATACGGATGATTCCTTCGGACCGTTGTAAATCGTGTTGTAAGCGAGATACGATTGGGGGCGTGACGGAACACCGCCCGGCGTCCGACGACCCGGCGGCGACGCCGGACGAAAAGAAGATGAGTTATCTGCCTGCAGTAGCGCAGTGTAGATAGCACCTACCACAATGTCCGACTACGACCTCGTTATCGTCGGCGGAGGTATCAGCGGTGCGTCGCTGTTGTACACGACGGCGAAGTTCACCGATATCGGGTCGATCGCGCTGATCGAGAAGGAGCCGGAGGTCGCCGCGATCAACTCCCATCACACGAACAACTCCCAGACGCTGCACTTCGGGGACATCGAGACGAACTACACCCTGGAGAAGGCCGAGGAGGTCAAGGAGGGCGCCGAGCTGCTGGCCGGCTACCTCGAGAACCAGGACGCCGACCGGGAGATGCACGCCAAGCGCAGCAAGATGGTGCTGGGTGTCGGCGACGAGGAGGTCGAGAAACTGGAGCAGCGGTACCACGAGAACGGGTTCGGGGACCTCTTTCCGAAGCTCCGACCGATCGGCCGCGAGGAGATCGGCGAGATCGAGCCGAAGGTCGTCGAAGGGCGCGACTCGGACACGGACATGCTCGCGCTCCAGACGCCCGACGGCTACGTCGTCGACTACGGCGAGACGACGAAGTCCTTCGTCGAGCAGGCCCGCGAGGAGGCGACCGTCGACATCAAAACCGGGACGGCGGTCGAGTCGGTCGAGCCGACGCCCGAGGGCTACACGTTCGAGACGAGCGCCGGGCGGGTCGAATCCGAGGCGGCCGTCGTCGCCGCCGGTTCGCACAGCCTGCAGATGGCGAAACAGCTGGGATACGGCCAGAACAAGGTCCTGCTCCCCGTCGCCGGCAGCTTCTTCCTCGCCGACGATCTCCTGAACGGGAAGGTGTACACGCTGCAGATGAAGAAGCTCCCCTTCGCGGCCATCCACGGCGACGCGGACGTTCACGACCGGAGCGTGACGCGGTTCGGCCCGACCGCGAAGCTCGTTCCCGCGCTCGAACGCGGGCGCCTCTCGACGGTGCCCGACTTCCTCGACGTGTTCGGGCTCAACGCCGCGTCGTTCCTCAGCTACGCCAACATCCTCGCCGACCGCATCCTCCTGCCGTACGTGCTCCGGAACCTCGTGTACGACATCCCGTCCATCGGGCCCAAGCAGTTCCTCCCGCACGTCCAGAAGGTCGTCCCGAGCGTCGAACTCGACGACATCGAGCGCGCCAAGGGCTACGGCGGCGTTCGCCCGCAGATCGTCGACACCGAGCAGCGCTCGCTCGACATGGGCGAGGCGAAGATCGTCGGCAAGGACATCATCTTCAACATCACACCCTCCCCCGGCGCCTCGACGTGCCTGAAGAACGCGATGCGCGACACCCACACGCTGATGGACTTCTTCGACGGCGAGTACTCCTTCGACGAGGAGGCGTTCCGCGAGGAGACGATCGAGAACTTCCCGTACGCGGACGCCGCCCCGGCCCAGTAACGTCGCTTCCGATACCTCGCCGGCGACGCTCCCGGCTACGCCGACACCGGACCCCCGACTCCGGACACGCCGGACACCTCCGACCGCTCGCCGCTTCGCTCCTCAGTAACTCGGCTGCAGAACTGGGCTCGGGCGGAGTTGAACCGGAGCAAGACGTGCTCACTCGCTTCGCTCGTTGCGCGCGACTTGCAGGGTTCAACTCCTGACACGCCAGACGCCGCCGACGGCTCGTCGCTCCGCTCCTCGCCGTGTCGGCGGCAGAACTGGGCTCGGGCGGAGTTGAACCACCGATCTCTTCCTTGTAAGGGAAGCGTCATAACCACTAGACCACGAGCCCGTACCCGGATACATCGCCCGCGCTCGAATAACGCTTACCTTTTGCCCGATATCCTTTCCCGCCTCCCACCCGACGGTCTCCCTATGGTCGCCCGTCGCCGCGTCGTGCCCGCGCTCGTCGCGCTGCTGGTCGTACTGGCCGGCTGCACCGGAACCGTCGCGAACGTCGCGAACGACGACGAGTACGATCGCACGACCGTCACCGTCGTCGACGAGCGCGGCGCCGAACTCGGGACCGTGGACGCACGCGTCGCCGACACCTACAGCAAACGCTATACCGGGCTCTCCGACACCGAGTCGCTCGGCGAGAACGAGGGGATGCTGTTCGTCCACGACTCTGAGGGCCAGTACGCGTACGTGATGCGCGAGATGGCCTTCCCGATCGACATCGTGTTCATCGCCGCCAACGGCACGGTCACCCGCATCCACCACGCCGAACTCCCGCCGAGGGGAACGAGCGAGTCCGAGCTCCGACGGTACCGCGGAACCGGGAACTACGTGCTCGAAGTGCCGTACGGCTGGACCGACGATCACGACGTGTGCGAGGGCGACACCGTCGAGATCGCCGGCGACTACTGAGTCGCCACGGCGGGCGGTGACGGCAGTGCCCTCGCCGGCATCGAAGTATTTCGATTCGAAGCGAACCGTTTAGGGTTCTGGTGTCGCTGAGAGTATGTAATGAGTCATCCCTCCGACGAGGACGACCCCTTCGAGGATATCCGTGAGAAGACGGATAATCCGATGAAGCGGTTGTTCTCGGAGTACGGGTCCAGAAATCTCCCGTACTTCGGGCTGGGCTTTTTCGGCAGCGTCGCCGCGCGGGTCCTCGATCTGCTCCCGCCGCTCCTCCTCGGGATCGCGATCGACGCCGTGTTCGAGCAGAACATCCCATTCGACCTCCCGTTGGTGCCCGCGAGCGTCATCCCGACGGGCCCCCGGGACCAGCTACTGTTCACCGTCGGGATCATCGCGTTCGCGTTCTTCGGCGGGTCGGTGTTCCACTGGATCCGCAACTTCGGCTGGAACTCCTTCGCCCAGAACATCCAACACGACATCCGGACGGACACCTACGACAAGATGCAGCGCCTGAACATGGACTTCTTCGCCGAGAAGCAGACCGGCGAGATGATGTCCGTGCTCTCGAACGACGTGAACCGGCTGGAGCGGTTCCTCAACGACGGCATGAACTCCGCGTTCCGGCTGTCGGTGATGGTGCTCGGTATCGCGGCCATCATGTTCTGGTTGAACCCCCGGCTGGCGGTCGTCTCGCTCCTTCCGGTCCCCGTCATCGCCGCCGTGACCTGGAAGTTCATCGACGTGATCCAGCCGAAGTACGCCGACGTGCGCAAGACCGTCGGCCACCTCAACTCCCGGCTGGAGAATAACCTCGGGGGCATCAAGGTGATCAAGACGTTCAACACCGAGGGCTTCGAGTCCGACCGCGTCGACGACGTCTCCGGCGAGTACTACGACGCCAACTGGGATGCCATCACGACGCGGATCAAGTTCTTCCCGGCCCTCCGGGTCATCGCAGGCGTCGGCTTCGTCATCACCTTCGCCGTGGGCGGCCTGTGGGTGCTCGGCGAGGCGCCGCTGTGGCTGACCGGCGGCGACGACTTGACCGTCGGCGTGTTCACGACGTTCATCCTCTACACCCAGCGGTTCATCTGGCCGATGGCGCAGTTCGGCTCCATCATCAACATGTACCAGCGCGCCCGCGCGTCCAGCGCGCGCCTGTTCGGCCTCATGGACACGCCCTCCCGGATCGTCGAGGACCCGGCCGCCGAGGACCTCGTCGTCGACGACGGGGAGGTCGTCTACGACGACGTGACGTTCGGCTACGACGAGGAGACCATCGTCGACGACATTTCCTTCGAGGTCGACGGGGGCGACACGCTCGCGCTCGTCGGTCCGACCGGCGCCGGGAAGTCGACGGTCCTGAAGCTCCTCCTCCGCATGTACGACGTGGAGGGGGGAAGCATCGAGATCGACGGACAGGACATCCGCGACGTGACGATCCCGAGCCTGCGCCGGTCGCTCGGCTACGTGAGCCAGGACACGTTCATGTTCTACGGGACGGTCCGCGACAACATCGCCTACGGTACCTTCGAGGCGGACGAGGAGTCGATCGTCGAGGCCGCGAAGGCCGCGGAGGCGCACGAGTTTATCACCAACCTCCCGGAGGGCTACGACACCGAGATCGGCGAGCGCGGCGTGAAGCTCTCGGGCGGACAGCGCCAGCGGCTCTCTATCGCCCGCGCGGTCCTGAAGGACCCCGAGATCCTCGTGCTCGACGAGGCGACCTCGGACGTGGACACGGAGACGGAGATGCTGATCCAGCGCTCCATCGACAAGCTGACAGAGGACCGAACGACGTTCGCGATCGCCCACCGCCTGTCGACGATCAAGGACGCCGACCAGATCCTCGTGCTGGAGGACGGTCGGATCGCCGAGCGCGGCAGCCACGAGGAGCTCCTGAGCGAGGACGGCCTCTACGGGCACCTGTGGGGCGTACAGGCCGGCGAGATCGACGAACTCCCGCAGGAGTTCATCGACCGCGCGGCCGAGCGCGCCTCCCGGACCGAGGCGGAAGCGAGCGACGACTAGGCCGGGGCGTCGAGGGGCCGGGGCGGCTCCTCCGAATCGAATCGGTCACGAACGGTTCGCACGCACCTTCTTCAGCGATACCCCACCAGCGCGCCCGATGCGCTGAGCGCGAGGGGACGTCAGGAGGCGGAGTGCGAGGCCGGCAGAAGGAGGCCTCGATGCGAACGGCGACGGCCGTGAGCGCGCGTGGCCCGACGACGCGTCGACAGGGCGGGAACTCCGACGGGAGCCCCGCCTGCGCTCCGAGCACGGCCACCTGTCGCCACGGGTCACCAGCGACGGCGTCCGCGCTATCCGCGCCTTCTAAGTCGCTCACGGTCGACCGTCCGCGTGATGAGCACCTTCCGCACCCTCGACGATCTGCCCGCCGAGCAGCGCGTCCTGGTCCGTCTCGATCTCAACTCCCCGGTCGAGGACGGCGTCGTCCAGGACAACCGCCGCTTCTCTCGCCACGCCGAGACAGTCGCGGAACTCGCCGAGGCGGGCCACCGCGTCGCGCTCATGGCCCACCAGGGGCGTCCGGGCAGAGACACCTTCCTCTCGCTGGAACAGCACGCCGACATCCTCACCGAGCACGCCGGCGTCGACGTCGACTTCGTCGCCGACACCTTCGGCGACGACGCGCTCGCCGCCGTCCGCGACCTCGACGCGGGCGACGTGCTCCTGCTGGAGAACACTCGGATGACCGACGACGAGTTACCGGAGAAGGAGCCCGAGGAGCACGCCGACAGCGACTTCGTCGAGACGCTCGCGCCGGAGTTCGACGCCTACGTGAATGACGCGTACTCCGCCGCACACCGCAAGCACGCCTCGCTGGTCGGCTTCCCCCTGAGACTCCCGAGCTACGCGGGCCGCGTGATGCAGACGGAGTACGAGGCAAACACCGCCATCGCCGAGCGCGAGTTCGACGGCGACGTGACGATGGTCGTCGGCGGGACGAAGGCGACTGACGTCATCGGTGTCATGGAGGCGCTTGACGAGAAAGTCGACCGGTTCCTCCTCGGCGGCGTCGCCGGCGAGCTGTTCCTCCGCGCCGCGGGCTACCCCGTCGGCGAGGACGTCGAGACGGACCTGTTCGACGGCCAGTGGGGCGCCAACGAGGAGACGATCCGCTCGGTGCTCGACGAGCGGCGCGACCAGGTGACACTCGCCACCGATCTCGCGTTCGAGGGTGCCGACGGGGCACGCGATGAGGTCGCCGTCGGCGATCTCATCGAGAAGACCCAGTCGTTCCTCGACATCGGATCCGGGACCGTCGCGGAGTACGTACCGGTCATCCGCGACTCGGAGGCCGTATTCGTCAAGGGCGCCCTGGGCGTGTTCGAGGACGAGCGCTTCAGCGTCGGCACCGTCGGGGTGCTGGAGGCGATCGCCGACACCGACTGCTTCTCTGTCGTCGGCGGCGGCGACACCTCCCGCGCGATCACGATGTACGGGATGTCAGAGGACGACTTCTCGCACGTCTCGATCGCCGGCGGCGCCTACATCCGCGCGCTGACCGGGGAGCCGCTGCCGGCGATCGAACTGCTGGTCAGCAGCGCCGAGGGAGAGATCGCGGACTGAGCCGGGCGTTTGATGCGCCGGGCGACCGAACGCGGGGTATGCTCGTCGGCGTCGTCTCCGACACCCACGACAACGCACAGTACGTCGAAGCGGCGGTCGACGCGTTCGCAGACGCCGCTGTCGACGTCGCGATCCACTGCGGCGACATCGTCGCGCCGTTCTCGGCGACCCCGTTCGAACCGGGTTCGGGCGACAACCCGGACGCGGACTGGGCGTTCCACGCCGTCCGCGGCAACAACGACGGCGAGTGGGCGCTGGCGGACGCGGTCGACGCGTTCGGCACCTACCACGGCGAGTTCGCGGAACTGACGCTCGGAAGCGCCGAGTTCGCCGTCTATCACGGGACGAGCGAGCCCATCGTCGACGCGCTGCTCGCCAGCGGCAGCTACGACTACGTCTGTCGCGGGCACACCCACGAGCGCGTCCACGAGGAGCGCGACGGCACAGTTCACCTCAATCCGGGCGGGGTCCCGATACCCGGTCGCGAGAAGGGGCCCTCGGCGGCGCTGGTCGACACCGCGTCCGGCGAGGTGTCCTTCGAGAGGCTGGGGTAGCTCGCTCCGTTCGCGCCGCTTGCACCCCGGCTGGTTCGTGGCCTCGTTTCCTCGACGTCGATTTCCTCGTGGGCGGGGCGATACGGGGGCCGCTCCGCCATCCACTCGATGCCTCCCTTCCGGTCGGCCACGCCTCAGTCGTCGCCGTTGCTCTTCGGCACTACGCGCTGGCGCTGGCCGTCGAACAGCGATTCGAGGCCGACGCCGAGCGTTTCGTCGGTCTTCGCCATACTCGTCTCGCGGTCCTCCCAGTCGAGCAGCGCTCGGATCGCGTCGATGTTCTCGGGGATCACGTCCGACTCCTGGTGGATCGACTGGAACAGGTACAGGTCCGAGCCCTCCATGGAGACGGAGTCCTCCCAGATGCAGTTCTCCCAGAGGTCGCCCCGCGGGCGACCCGTGTCCATCGCGAACTCCTTCAGCTTCCCCGTTCCGTCGATCCCCGTCTCCTCGGGGACGATGAACAGCCGCGACTCCGCCGAGAGCAGGTCGCGCACCTCCGCCGCCGTTGGCGCCGAGTCGAGGGTGACGTTCACCGAATGGAGGTGCATGAGCGTCGCCGGCACCTTCACGCCGAGCGTGTCGATGTCTACGTCGGGGAGGATCGTGTTCACGTCCGGGCCGTGGTGTGAGGGGATCGAGACGGGGTCCGGGAGGATGTCGTTGATCGGGCCGCGGGAGGTCTGCCCCGGGTCACCGCCGCGGCGGACGAGCGTGACGCGAGACTTCTCGACGCCGTACGTCTCGATCAGCGGCGTGAGCAGCCGCGAGAGCCCGGTCGTGTTGCACGAGACGACGCGGGCGGTGTCGACGTCGTCCGCCCGCGCGCGGTCATAGTTGGAGCGGGCGTTGAAACTCACGTCGGCGACGTCCGCGTCCTCCCCGCCCTGGAAGATGGCGGGCGTGTCGTAGCGCTCGTACAGCTCGCGGTTGTCTGCACCGATGCCGGAGGGCGTCGTATCGACGATCACGTCGGCGGTCATCACCATGTCCACGACCTCGCCGGCGAGGTCGATCCCGGCCTCGTGAAACAGGTCCGCGCGGTCCGGGATCGCGGCGTACAGCGGGTAGCCCTTCCTGACCGCCGCCTCCGCCTCGTAGTTCGGGCGGGTCTTCGCCACGCCCGTCAACTGCATGTCGGGCTGTGCGGCCACCGCGTCGGCGACGCGCTTGCCGATCGTGCCGTAGCCGTTGACGCCCACCTGGATCATTGTCAGTTGGTCCTTCGTCACCGGGGTTAATCGTTACGGGTTCGTTAATCAGAAAGCAACTACATATCGAGTAAGCGCCAAGAATTCGGCGGAATCGCTCGATCGGGGACCGCAGAGACCGACCGGCACGCGGTCCTCGCGACCGCCGCTCCGACAGGACCAAACCGGATCGGATCCCAGCGTCGGTATGGACGACGACCTCCGCGCGGCGGCCGAAACGGCGATCCACCAGTGCCTGGACCTCGGGAGCGACGAGTCGCTCGCGGTCGTCACCGACGACAAGCGCGAGGCGATCGGCGAGGCCCTCTATGCCGTCGCCAGCGAGGTCACCGACGACGCGAGTATCGTCCGCTACCCGCCCGCGGGCCAACACGGAACGGAGCCGCCGGCGCCCGTCGCAGCCGCGATGCGAGAAGCCGACGCCTTCCTCGCACCGACGACGAAAAGCCTCAGCCACACTCGCGCCCGCGGCAACGCTTGCGGGGCGGGCGCCCGCGGCGCGACGCTGCCGGGGATCACCCGCGAGGTGTTCGTCACCGGGCTCGACGCCGACTACGAGACGATCGCGCGCCACTGCGCGGACGTGCGCGCGCAGGTCGACGACGCCGACGAGATCCGCGTCACGACGGCGGCGGGGACCGACATCACGTTCGAGCCCGGCGACCGCGAGTTCCTGTCCGACACCGGAGACGTGAGCGAGCCCGGCTCCTTCTCGAATCTCCCGGCCGGAGAGGTGTTCGTCAGCCCCAAAACCGCAGACGGCACGTACGTC
The DNA here is from genome assembly GCF_030127145.1 of Halobaculum halobium. NCBI lineage: Archaea > Methanobacteriati > Methanobacteriota > Halobacteria > Halobacteriales > Haloferacaceae > Halobaculum > Halobaculum halobium. Next base: position 2,478,503 of record NZ_CP126158.1, on the reverse strand, counting down.
GTGGACGGGACGATGATGCCGTACGGCCTGCTGGACGGTCGCGAACTCCGCTTCGAAGTCGAGGACGGCTTCGTCACCGACATCTCCGACGACGAGGTGCGCGAGCAGGTCGAGGCGGCCGCCGAGGAGGTCGGTCGCGACGCGTACAACCTCGCGGAGTTGGGCATCGGAACGAACGTCGGCGTCACTGCCCTCGTCGGCTCCGTGCTGCTCGACGAGAAGGCCGCCGGCACCGTTCACATCGCCATCGGCGACGACGCGGGCATCGGCGGCGACACCGACGCGCCCCTGCACCTCGACGGGATCGTGACCGATCCGACCGTGTACGCGGACGGCGAGGAAATCGACCTGCCGGAACCGTAGCGCCGCGGCTCACCGGTACGACCGCGTTCTCCAGCTACCCTGCGGTCTTCATGGACCAGCGTCACCCAGAATCAGGGCCTCCCGATCATCCTCCTCCCGAATCAGCGTCCTCCCGAATCAGCGCCTTCCGGCAGTTTCACCGCTCCACCGCCGCTCCAGTCCCCACACGTACGCCAGCTTCAGCGCCATCGATGCCGCCCCCGCGATGACGGCTCGGACCGGTCGGCGTCGGTAAGCGGCGTACAGCGCATAGGCGGTGACGGGCGCCGAAAAGGCGTTCAGGCGGTCCCAGCCGCCGGGCGACACGTCGCCGCGGAGCCACGCGCGCTCGGCGTCGACGACGCGGGTCATCCACGCCGGGTCGCCCTCGGGGCTGCGGTCGACGCGGGGAAAGGCGACCGGGTTGACGACGGTCCAGCCGAGCGCGACCGCAAGCACTCGGCGATCGCGGGTGTAGGCAGCCGCCAGCAACAACGGGACCGAGAGCAGCCGAGACCAGCCGCTCTTGGGGTTCGCGTGGCGCTCCCAGAAGCTGTCGAGGTCGCCGAATCGGCGTTGGAGACCCATACGCGAACGACGCGCGGCGGGTGCATCAGCGTGTCGCGGCCCCGCGAGTGCGGGCCGGAGTACTGCAGGGTGTGTCGCCGTCGCGAGTGGCCCGTCAGTTGACCCGCCGGACCGCGTCGAACAGCCCCTGGACTGTCGAGACGGTCTGATCCTCGTGCGCCTTCGGGTCGAGGTAGAACTGCGCGCGGGCGCCGACGCGGTGGACGCCGGTGACGAGCGTGTGGAGGAATCGGTACGCCACGCTGAGGTCGACGTACTGGAGGAGCGCGGTCACCGAGTCGAACGCGACGAAGAGGCCTCCCTGCCCGCGAGCCTCCGCCAGCGCGTCCTGCCACTTCATGCACAATCCGGTGAGGTCCTGCGGGTGGGCGCCCTCGACGGCGAACGACCCGCCGTCGGCGGCGACTCGCGGCCCGGGGATCTCCCCGGTTCCCGAGGCGTCAACGATCAGGTGACACGGAGGCGCGCCGACCTCGGCGCGCCAGCGCTCGTGGAGCGCCACCGGGTCCGTGTCGTAGGTGAACTCCACGACCGTCGGGTGCTCGACGTACCCCGCGACCGCCTGCCGCTTCACCGTCGTCCGGCGTTCGGGGCCCGGCGGTGTCAACACCAATTCGGCCTTCGACGACCGCGAGCGCTCGTCGTCCCGGGATCCCACTCCCTGCTGCGTTCCACTCCTGCTCATCTGCGTATCCCGGCGGACGCGACGACTGTATATAATCCATCCGTCGGAGTTCTCAGCCCGTAGAATCGCGGGCGGGCGGAGCCAGACGGTCTCGCGGGACGTCACGAGGCGTCGCGCGACCGCCGCCCGCGATCGCGGGCCCGAACACGGGATTGATACCGCTCGGCCGCGAGCGTCCGAGCGATGACCGGGGAGATCCGCGCGTTGGACGACCGTACCGTCCGCGAGATCGCGGCGGGTGAGGTCGTCGAGCGACCCGCCTCCGTCGTGAAAGAGCTCGTCGAGAACGCGCTCGACGCGGGCGCGTCCAGGGTTGCCGTCGCCGTCGAGAACGGCGGCATCGACGGCATCCGCGTTCGCGACGACGGCGCGGGGATCCCCCCCGATGAGATCCCGATGGCCGTGGCGAAACACGCCACCAGCAAGCTCGACGGCATGGACGACCTCGACGCCGGCGTCGCGACGCTCGGCTTTCGCGGCGAGGCGCTCCACTCCGTCGGCGCGGTCGCGGAGCTGACCGTCCGCTCGCGCACGCCCGACGCCGACACCGGCGCCGAGTTGGTCGTCGACCACGGCGACGAGGGCGAGGTGGAGCCCGCGGGAAGTCCCGTCGGAACGACCGTCGAGGTCCGCGATCTGTTCGGGCGCACCCCCGCTCGCCGGAAGTTCCTCAAGACGCCGGCGACGGAGTTCGACCGGGTCAGCGGCGTCGTCTCCGCGTACGCGCTCGCGAACCCCGACGTGGCGGTGTCGCTGGAGCACGACGGCCGCGAGGTGTTCGCCTCGCCCGGCGACGGGAACCGCCGCTCGGCCGTGCTCGCGGTGTACGGCCGGGAGGTCGCCGAGTCGATGGTCGACGTCGAGTTCGCGTCCGAGTCGGGCGCCGTCACGGTGACCGGGCTCGTCTCGCACCCGGAGACGACCCGCGCGGGCCGGGAGTACCTCACCACCTACGTGAACGACCGCTGGGTGCGCGACGGCGACCTCCGCGGGGCGGTCGTCGACGCCTACGGCGGCCAGTTGGCGACCGACCGCTACCCGTTCGCCGTCCTCTTCGTCGACGTGCCGGCCGCGGCCGTCGACGTGAACGTCCACCCCCGCAAGACCGAGGTCCGCTTCGACGACGACGCCGACGTGATCGGGACCGTCCGGGAGGCGGTGCGGTCCGCGCTGCTTGACCACGGGCTCGTCCGGTCGTCGGCCCCTCGCGGCCGCTCGGCACCCGACGAGGCGGCCGTCGACCCCGAAGTCGTCGGCGGCGCCGGCACGGACCACGAGCGCGCGGCCGCAGAGCGTCGCGCCGCTGAAGGCGGCGATGCCAGCGGCGACGACGGCGACGGCGCGGACGACCGCAGCGACAGTGCTGGGGGGACCGCCGACGCGACGAGCCGCGGCACGGAGGCCACTTCCTCCGTGCTCGACGCCTGGGGGAGTTCGGACGCCGGGACCGCGGAGGACCCGCCAGACGCGCCCGAGGACGGTATCTCGCCCCCGGATCGGGACGAGAACGACGGATCGGCGGCCGACGGCGACGACGGGAGTGGCGCCCCCGAGAGCGATGCCGCCGACGCCCCGTCCGGAGCGGCCGACGACGACGCCTGGAGCGTCGATATCGGGGACGCTGGCGACGCCGCGAGCGACCGCCCGACGGACCACCCGGAGCGCGGCCGAACCGACGCCACCGCCGGCGGCGCGCCGTCGCCGCGGGCGTGGCAAACCGAGGACGGCCAGCGCGATGGTGCCGGCGAGGACGGCGGTACCGATGATACCGGCGGACTCAACGACGACGGCGACAGCGACGAACCAGAGGAGTCGACGCTGACGCCCGACGCCGACCGCGAGCGAACGTGGGGCGCGCCCTCGCAGGCGACCCTCGCGGGCGGGACAACCGACGAGCGGACCGATCGTACCCGCCTCCCGGCGATGCGCGTGCTCGGTCAATACGACGACACGTACGTGGTCTGCGAGACCGACGCCGGCCTCGTGCTGGTCGACCAGCACGCGGCCGACGAGCGCGTCAACTACGAGCGGCTCCAGCGGTCCGTCGGCGACGGGGCCCCCGCACAGACGCTCGCGGCGCCTGTCGAGTTGGAGCTGACGGCGCGGGAGTCGGAGCTGTTCGAGACGTTCCGTGACGCGCTGCGCGAGGTCGGGTTCCGGGCCGAGCGCGTTGACGCACCCGCCGGGAACGACGACAGCACCGACGGTGGGGGTAGCGCCGAGCGGAGCGGGGCCCCGAGCCACGCCGTCGCGGTGACGGCGGTCCCTGCGGTGTTCGACGCGACGCTGGACCCGGATCTCCTGCGCGACGTACTCGCCGCCTTCGCCGACGAGGTGACCACCGGCGACCGGCCCGTCTCGGAGGTCGCGGACGCGCTGTTGGCGGACCTGGCGTGTTACCCGTCGGTGACGGGCAACACCTCGTTGACCGAGGGAAGCGTGACAGAACTCCTGGACGCGCTCGACGACTGCGAGAACCCCTACGCGTGCCCCCACGGCCGCCCGGTGATCGTCGAGTTCGGGCGCGCAGAGATCGAAGATCGGTTCGAGCGCGACTACCCCGGTCACGGCGGTCGGCGCGCGGAGTAGGTCGACCCGCTTCCAGACCCTTCTTGATGGCCCCGGCCGTCGGCTCGGCCATGACCGATCTCGTCACGTTCGGAGAGACGATGCTTCGCCTCTCCCCGCCGCAGGGGACCCGCCTGGAGACGACCGATGCGTTCGACGTTCGCATCGGCGGCGCCGAAAGCAACGTCGCCGTCGCGGGCGCGTCGCTGGATCTGGACTCGGTGTGGCTGTCGAAGCTCCCCGACTCGCCGCTTGGGCGGCGCGTCGTGGGCGAGTTGCGTGCCCGCGGCGTCCGCACCGGCGTCGCGTTCGAGGACGACGCGCGCCTCGGCACCTACTACTTAGAACACGGCGGCGAGCCCCGCGGCACGAACGTCATCTACGATCGCGCCGACTCGGCGGTGACGACCGTGACGCCCGAGGAGCTTCCCCTGGGGGTGCTCGAGGACGCGACCGCGTTCCACACCACCGGGATTACGCCGGCGCTGTCGGACCGGGCGGCCGAGACGACGCGGGCCGTGCTGGAGCGCGCGAGCGCTGCGGGCGCGACGACGAGCTTCGACCTGAACTACCGGAGCAAGCTCTGGAGCCACGAGGAAGCTCGGGCGACGCTGACGGATCTGTTCGCGCACGTCGACGCGCTGTTCGTCGCGAAGCGGGACGCCGAGGCGGTGCTCGACCGCGAGGGCGAGGCCGTCGAGGTCGCACACGGGTTGGCGACCGACTTCGGCTTCGAGACGGTCGTGATCACCCGCGGCGACCGCGGCGCGCTCGCGCTCCACGGCGACGAGGTGTTCGAACAGCCGGTGTACGAGGCGGACACGCTCGACGCGATCGGCACGGGCGACGCGTTCGTCGGCGGGTTCCTCTCGAAGCGGTGTGCCGGCGGCGACGTCGACGCCGCCCTGGAGTGGGGCGCCGCGACGGCGTCGCTCAAACGGACGATCGCCGGGGATCTGGCTGTCGTCACCCCCGAGGAGGTCGAGCGCGTCGTCGCCGAGGGCGACGGCGGGATCTCGCGGTAGGGCCGGGCGTTTCCGTCAGGCGCGTCCGCGACCGGCTCCGGACGACTCCTCGGCGTGGTCCAGCGCGGTCGCGTACGCCTCCCGGACCTCCGAGAACGCCTCGCGGCTCCCGCCCTGGTCCGGGTGGGTCTCTTTCACCTTCTCGCGGTAGGCCCGCTCGACGGACTCCTCGTCGGCGGAGGCCGGCAGCCCGAGCGTGTCGAAGGCGGCGGTGACCGGCGCCGTCGCGGTCTCGGGGCCGAGATGCACCTCGGGGACATCGAACGGGAGCCGGCGCCCGAGGTGGCGCCCGGGCATCTCGTGCTCACAGAGGATCACGTGGGTGTGGCTGTCCTCGTCGTCACGAATCGCGAAGTACGCGTGCACGTCGAAGGTGAGCGCGACGTTCCGCTCGGGGAGGTGAAAGGCGACGCGGGTCCCGTGGAGGGGAGCGTCCTCGACGAACCGCTCGTCGATGCGCCGGAGGTAGTCGCGGATCTCGGCCGTTCGTCGGAGGGATCCCTGATCGGGGCCGCCGGTCCGCGTCGGTGGGTCTGGGAACAGTCGGTTGGCCGCGAGGAAGACGCTCGCGACGCCGACCGAGGCGACCGCACCGGCGGCGACGCCCCACACGAGCCATCCCGGAAGCGCCGCGAGCCACTCACCGAACACACCCGCAGTTGGCGACGGGCGCTATTGAACCTCTCGCCGGTCGGCCGGCGACCCGTCGACGCCGTCGCTGGGCTCGGCGTTCGAGTGGCGTCGAGAAGGGGTGTTCGTCGTCGCCGCTCAGATCATTCCGTTGTCTTTCAGCCCCTCGATCACGTCGTCGACGAGCGTCTCGACGTCCTCGTAGGGGAAGTCCTGACTGGACCCGAGCTTCGCGGCCAGTTCCATCGCGGTGACCGAGAAGTCGCCGGACTCGAACTTCGTGCCGGGGCCCTGCGGCAGCGCGGGCACCAGGTCCATCTGGCTCGACACCGGGAAGTCGGCGCCGGAGAACGCGTCTGTAAACTGCTCGCGGAGGTCCGCCTCGATATCCTCGGACATACGCATACGGCGGGGCGATGGCCGCAAAAGCGTTCCGGAACCACAGAAAACACCGGGAGAGTTTCTACAGCCGGCGGTCCGGGCCGGAACCCCCGCGATTAATCGTGGGCCCGCCGAAGCCGTTCGCATGGCGTTCGACTTCGATTTCGACCTGCTGCGCGAGTTGACCGAGGCCAGCGGCGTCCCCGGCTACGAGGACCGCGTCCGCGACCGCGTCCGGACCGTGTTCGACGAGGCCGTCGACGAGGTGCGCACCGATTCGATGGGTAACGTGATCGGCACGATTGAGGGCTCCGGCGACTACGAGGTCGCCGTCGCAGCACACATGGACGAGATCGGCTTCATGGTGAAGCACGTCACCGACGACGGCTTCCTCAAGGTTGACGCCCTCGGCGGCTGGGACGCTCGCGTACTGCGCGCCCAGCGCGTTCGCGTCCACACGCAACAGGGTGACCTCACGGGCGTCATCGGTTCGGTCCCGCCGCACACGCTCACGAACGAGGAGCGCGAGAAGGAGGACGCCGTCGAGGACGTGGTGATCGACCTCGGGCGCGAGGGCGAGGAGGTCGAAGCGATCGTCTCCGTCGGCGACCTCGTCACGATGGAGCAGTCGACGGTGAAGATGGGAGACACGGTCACCGGGAAGGCGCTCGACGACCGCGTGTGCCTGTTCGCGATGCTGGAGTCCGCGCGCGAACTGACCGACCCCGAGGCGACGGTCCACTTCTGTGCAACGGTCCAAGAGGAGGTCGGCCTCCGCGGCGCACAGGCGCTCGGCGTCGACGTCGACCCGGACCTCGCGGTCGCGCTCGACGTGACGATCGCTTCCGACACCGCCGGGGTCGCCGAGGACAAGCAGGTGACCCGGCTCGGCGAGGGCGCGGCGGTGAAGCTGAAGGACGGCTCGGTGATCACGAACCCGAAAGTGACGCGGCGCCTGCGCGACGTGGCCGAGGCCGAGGGGATCGAACACCAACTGGAGGTGCTTCCGTCGGGCGGCACCGACACCGCCGCCTTCCAGAAGGCCAACGGCGCCAAGCCCGTCGGCGCCATCTCGATCCCGACGCGGTACCTCCACACCGTCACCGAGACCGCTCACGGCGACGACGTCCGCTCGACGATCGACCTGTTGACGGCGTTCCTCGCGAGCGAGGACGGCGACAACGACTACTCGCTGTGAGCCGACGCTGACGCGCCGTCGGATCCGGATCAAATCAGTTCCCTGCTGCGGCGTTCACGTGACTGCGACGCGAGCCGGCACCGGCCCGTGACGGGACCGGCCCCGACTGGAGCGCTGGTCGTCGCGTGCCTCTGACATCCCCCTGTCGCTCCCCGTCACCGATTTCGTCGTCCCTGGGTTGTATCTGTCGGAACTGAGACACTACGTACCGAATAGATCTCAGTTTTCCCTCACGTAGTGACAGCGTGTCTCTCGAACCGACCGGTGTCTGAGGTCCAACGACGGTGTGGGACATGGGTATATCCGGTCCGACAGTCGCTCGCGAGCCGGCGAGATCGATACGCTCGGAAATGGCTCGATAGCCGTCAGCGGTGCCGCGACACGGGCGTCGCTGTCGCTGGGGTCCCAACTGACGACCAAGCATCGAAACAGCGAGCCGTTACTGTTCCGGGGGTTCGTAGTCGCCGCCGTACTTCGTGAAGAAGAACGCGAGGCCGAGCGTCGACACCATCGCGATGAAGGAGGCGATGCCGAGGCTCTTCGCGGAGTCGGGGACCTCCGGCGGGCCAGCGGGTTGCGGCGTCGGCGTCGGGAGCTGTTCGACGACTTCGACGGTCCCGACCATCCCGAGCGACCGGTGCGGGTCACAGTAGTACTCGTATGTTCCGGTCGTCTCGAACGTCACCTCGAATGAGAACCCCTCGTCCTCAAGGGGTTCGTGGCCGGAGACGTCCCCGGGATTCTGGTCGAACAGGACGTTGTGACCGTCGGAGACCCAGTCGAACGTGACGGTCGTCCCGGGCGTCACGTACAGCGGTTCGTCGGTTCCCGGCGTGTACTTCAGCCCGTCGCTCCCGGCGCCGACCTCGACGGTTCCCTCGCCGTCGGCGGTCGCCTGTGCGGCTGCAGTTCCGGCGCCCGTCGCGACCGCGCCCGCGGCGGCGGTCGCGCCCGCCGCCCCCGGATGAAGCCCCGGCGGCTGAGCGTGTCGTCTTCCATGCTCGCGGCTAAGGATGTCCCGAACCTATATCCGTCGATCGAATCCGTGTCGGGGGACGGCTCGGAGGCGGTACGGACGCGGTCGCGGTGCGGTCGCGGTGGAGCGGTAGCGGTGCGGACGGTACCAGCAGTTATACCGCAAGTGAGGGAGCGAAGCGACCGAACGAGCGATCTTGTGATCGTCATCAGAATCGCTCCGCGATTCTGCTTAGCAGTCGGGTTCTTCGAATCCGACCGCATGAACGGGTTTTGGCGGGATTGAGCGCCCGGAGAGCGCGAGGCCCTCGTAAAAGGCGGTTCGTCAGAACCAACCGCGGTCGTCGATCGCCTCCTCGTAACACTCGACCCACTCGGTGAGCACCTCGTCGTGGTCGAAGCCGGCGAACCCGTCGTTCGTCTCCCACTCCGTGAGCGAGCCGCAGGCGACGATCTCGTCGGCCAACTCCTGGGGCGACGTGACCAGCCGCCCGCGGTCGAGCCCCTCCACAAGTTCGTGAGCGGACGAGCCCGCCTGATACTCCACGATGCCGACGCAGCCGCACGCCAGCGCCCACAGCAGTTCGGTCGCGAACGGCTCGTACGTCGCCGTCTGGGCGAACACGTGCGACCCCTTGAGCACGGGGACGAATTCGGTCTCGTCGAGATCGCCCAGAAACCGAACGCGGTCGTCGATCCGAAGGTCGGCGACCATCCGCTCGGCGTCGCCGCGTGCGGGGCCGTCGCCGACGATCGCCGCCCGCCAGTCGCGGTCGCGCAGCTCCGCGAGCGCGAGGAGGAACTCGCCGACGTTGGCGTCGCCGTCGAGGTCGCGCGCCCACACCATGTCGAAGCGATCGTCCGCCTCCGCCGACCGGACCAGGTCGACGTCGATGCTCTCGGGGATCACCCGCGCGGCGACGTCGCTGGCGCCGTGCTCTCGGACGGCCGTCCGAACCGTCTCGGAGGGCGCGATCACGCCGTCGGCCCGCGTCGCCGCCTTCCGGTACTGTCGGTCGGAGCCCCGCTCGGGATCGCGCTCCCACCAGTCGAGAACGACGGGGACTCGGAGCATCGTCGCGGTCGTCTTGGCCGTCGTCGCGTGGCCCGGCGGCACCGACACGGCGTGGACGAGATCCGGATCGACGCGGCGGAGCACGAACGGGAGCTTCGAGCGGAACCGGCCGGAGGAGGGACGCTGGCTCACGGCGTGATACTCGATCCCGTCCTGCTCGAACTGGCGGATCTCGCCGCCCCACCACTGCGAACACAGCCAGTGTACGTCGTGCCCGCCGGCGGCGAGCCCGGCGGCGACGCGGTGCGTCCGGCGGACCGCGGGCGCGTCCCGCGTCTCCACCGTGTCCATCGAGACCACCGCGACGCGCATTGTGCGATCGGATACCAGTTGGGGAATAAAAGGGAGGCGATACTCCCCCGGGGGCGTGCGGTCGCGGCGGCGGTCGCTCCGGCGCGTCGCCGGTGCGTCCGGCCCCGCTCGACGACCCGAACGCTTTCGATGCGCGGCCGGGACTACTACGCCATGAGCGACCCGACGTACGACATCGAGCGGTACCTCAACGTCCGTTCGGCTCACAGCGCGGCGTTCGCCCCCGACGGCACCCTCGCGTTCCTGATGGATACGACCGGGACGCCGCAGGTGTGGAGCCTCGGCGAGCCGGGAACGTGGCCCGAGCAGCACACCTTCTACGAGGAGCGCGTCACGTTCGTGGACTGGTCGCCCGAGCGTCGCGAACTCGCTTTCGGGATGGACGAAGGGGGCGACGAGCGAGTGCAGCTGTTCCGGCTCGACCCCGACGCCGGCGTCGTCACGGAACTGACGGGGATGCCCGAGGCGAAGCACCGCTGGGGCGGCTGGTCTCACGACGGCGAGCGGTTCGCGTTCGCCTCGAACCGCCGCGACGAGTCCGTGTTCGACGTGTACGTCCAAGGTCGCGAGGAGACCGGCGAGGCCGCCCGACGGGTGTACGAGGGAGACGGCTGGCTCTCGGTGGCCGGCTGGTCTCCGGACGACACCCGGCTGCTCGTCCACGAGGCGCACTCGAGCTTCGCGCACGACCTCCACGTGCTGGACGTGGAGTCGGGAGAGCTCACGCATCTCACGCCCCACACGACCGAGGCGCGGTTTCAGAGCCCCGAGTGGGCGCCCGACGGGGAAAACGTGTACGCGTGTACCGACCACGCCTCCGACACCCTCCGGTTGGAACGGATCGCGCTCGGAGACGATGCCGGCGACGGACGCGGCGGGAGCACCGGTGGTGGCGGCCAGAGCGGCGGTCCCGACGGAAGCGGCAACACCGACCGGAGCGACGACGCCGACGGCGGGGAGGCGCTCGGCGACCTGTTCGTCGTCGAGGACGGCGACGGCTGGAACGTCGACGGCGTCGTCGTCGACGAGGAGACGAACCGCGTCGCCTACTCGCGCAACGTCGACGGCTACACCGAACTCACGCTCGGCGAGTTCACCGCCCCCGACCGGATCGATCCGTTCGCCGAGCCGGACCTCCCCGAGTGCGTCGCCGGCGACGTCTCTTTCGGCCCGGACGCCGACCAAGTCGCCGTCACCGTCACCGGGAGCGCGATCAACGCGAACACGTACGTCGTGGACGTGAAATCCGGCGAATCGCGGCGATGGACGTACGCCGCGACGGCGGGGGTCCCGCCGGAGACGTTCGTCGAGCCCGAGTTGGTCCACTACCCCACCTTCGACGGGCGGGACATCCCCGCGTTCTTCTCGACGCCGGACGACGCGCCCGAGGGGGACACCCCCGTGATCGTCGACATCCACGGCGGGCCCGAGAGCCAGCGTCGGCCGTCGTTCAACGCGGTGAAACAGTACTTCCTCAACAACGGCTACGCCGTCTTCGAGCCGAACGTCCGCGGCTCCTCGGGCTACGGGAAGGCCTACGCGCACCTCGACGACGTGGAGCAGCGCATGGACTCGGTGGCAGACATCCAGGCGGCCGTCGAGTGGCTCCACGACCACCCCGCGGTCGACCCCGACAGGGTCGTCGCCATGGGCGGCAGCTACGGCGGCTTCATGGTGCTCGCGGCGATGACCGAGTACCCGGAGCTGTGGGCCGCCGGGATCGACATCGTCGGTATTGCGAGCTTCGTCACGTTCCTCGAGAACACCGGCGACTGGCGCCGCGAACTGCGGGAGGCCGAGTACGGCAGCCTCGACGACGACCGCGAGTTCCTCGAGTCCGTCTCCCCGATCAACCACGCCGACGAGATCGCCGCGCCGCTGTTCGTCCTCCACGGCGCGAACGACCCGCGCGTCCCCGTCGGCGAAGCCGAACAGATCGCCGAGAAGGCGAGCGAGCACGTCCCCACGCGGACGAAGATCTTCGAGGACGAGGGGCACGGCTTCTCGAAGCTGTCGAACCGGATCGAAGCGTATCGCGCGATCGTCGACTTCCTGAACGAACACGTCTGAGCGGCGCGAACTCAGACGGCCTGTCTCGTCTCGACGCGTGTAGCGGGTCGGACCGACGCGTCCACCGACCGGAGCGATCGCGAGTCGAGACGATCGGTTCTCGGCCGGCGACAACCAGCACCGTGTAGACGAATGAGTTATCTCTTTGCGATCCGTCATTAGCACCAAGGCAACTGATGGCCACCTCACACGACGCCCGCGTCCTGGTCGCAGTATCAGATCAGACGCCGAGCGACTACGGCGCGGACGTCGTGGGTGCACTCGAGGCCAGCCTGAACGCGACCGTCCTCAGCAAGCGTGGCTCCGTCGCCACCGAGTACCTCCGCGAACTCGGCCCCACGCTCGACTGCGTCGTCGTCGTGTCCGACCGGACGGTCTGCGTGGAAAATCTGGCGTCGGTCGCGGACGAGGTGCCGCTGTTGGTGTACGGCGACGAAGTGCCGGCTGTCCCGGTCGATGAGGTGATCGCGACCGACGGGGGGACGGACCTGCTCGCGCGCCGCGTCGCGGCGCGCATCGAGCGCGAGCGTGAGCGCAACGCCCTCACGGAGGCGAACGCGAAGCTGTCCGCGCTCAACGCCTACACCCGCGAGTTGACCGGGTGTCAGTCAATTGAGGAAGTGAGCGACACCGTCGTCTCGGCGGTGACGAACGCGCTCGGCCACGGTCGCTGCGTGCTCGCGCTTCGCGAGGGCGACGAGTTCTATCCGTACGGGCACACGCTCTCGGACGAGCCCGAGATACGGCTCAGTGTGGAGGAAGGAGTCGTCGGGCGGACGTACCGAACGGGCGAGACGCAGATCGTCGACGACTACGCGACCGACCCGGACTTCACCCGGGATATCGACGGCCTCCGCTCGGTGGTGAGCGTCCCGGTCGGCGAGGCTGGCGTCCTCCAGGTGTCGTCCAACCGGGAGGCCGCGTTCGACCGGCAAGACGCCGAGTTCGTCGAGATCGTCGCTTCCCACGCCAAAGAGGCGCTTGCGCGCCTCCAGCGGGAGGCAGACCTTCGCGTCGAACGCGACCGACTGCACTACTTTTTCGAGGGGATCAAGTCGCCGGCGGTGTACGTGGAGTCGACCGACGGCAGCGAACCGGTGCTCACCGAGGTCAACACGGCGTACGAAGCGTTGTTCGGCACCGACGCCGTCGGGAGACCGGTGTCGGAGGCGTTCCCGACCGAGAGCGAGCGCGAGCTGTTCGGGCTCGAGGCCCCCGACGAGGTCGTCCACCGCCGGATCACCCGCGAGAGCTCCGAGGGCCCCAAGGACCTCGTCATCGGCATGGTCCCTGTGCCGATCACTGGCGTCGAGCGCTCCGCGTTCGGGCTGTACGCCGCCGACGTGGTGTTCCCGTGATGCCGCGCGTGCGGTCGGACGGGAGGCCCCGGCGTCGTCGACACATCATGGTCGTCCGTTAAAGTCAACACCGGCGGCGTCTAATCGAGACGCATGAGTACACAAGAACGCGAGGCGGGGCGACAGATCCGCTGTCTCATCGCGAAGGTCGGCCTCGACGGCCACGACCGCGGCGCACACGTCATTTCGCGGGCGTTTCGCGACGCCGGCTTCGAGGTCATCTACTCCGGACTCCACCGCGCGCCCGACGAGATCGTCCAGGCGGCCGTCCAGGAGGACGTCGACGTCCTCGGGATCTCCATCCTCTCAGGGGCCCACAACACGCTCGTCCCGAAGATCGTCGACGGCCTGAAGGAGTACGACGCCTTCGAGGACACGCTGATCCTCGTCGGCGGGATCATCCCCGACGACGACCGCGAGGACATGCTCGAGATGGGGGTCGGCGCCGTCTTCGGCCCGGGTACCCCGATGGAGGAGACGATCGAGTTCGTCCGCGAGAACGTCCACGACCGCGAGTGATGACGGTCACAGGGACGGAGTCGGCGCTGGTCGATGACCTGCTGGACGGGAAACACCGGGCGCTCGCGCGCGTTATCACGAAGATCGAGAACCGTTCGCCGGGGTACCGCGACATCGTCTCCGCGCTCCACACCCACACCGGAACCGCGGACGTGATCGGGATCACGGGCAGCCCGGGCGCCGGGAAGTCGACGCTGGTCGACAAACTGGCGAAGACGTACCGCGACCGCGGCGAGACGGTCGGCGTCATCGCGGTCGACCCCTCCTCGCCGTACACCGGCGGGGCGGTGCTGGGCGACCGGATCCGGATGGCCTCCAACGTCGGCGACATGGACGTGTTCTTCCGATCGATGTCCGCCCGCGGGACGCTCGGCGGACTGTCGACGGCCACGTCGGACGCGGTGAAGGCGCTCGACGCCTTCGGCAAGGACAAGGTGATCATCGAGACGGTCGGCGCGGGGCAAAACGAGGTCGACATCGTGAAGACCGCAGACACGGTGTGCGTGCTCGTCCAGCCGGGGTCTGGCGACGACGTGCAGATGCTGAAGGCGGGAATCTTAGAGATCGGCGACGTGTTCGTCGTCAACAAAGCCGACATGGACGGCGCCGAGCGCACCGTCGCGGAGTTGGAGGAGATGATCCACATGCGCGAAAACCCCGCGGCGGGGCTGAACACGGGCCACCACGGCCCCGTCGACGACGAGGAGATGGCGCGGGTCGCCATCGACAGCCCCGACGAGGAGGCGTGGGACCCGCGGGTCGTCGAGACGGTCGCCACCGACGCGACGGGCGTCCAAGAGCTGATCGACACGCTCGGCGACCACGCCGCGTGGCTCCACGAGACGGGGCGGATCGACGACCGGGCGCGCACTCGGTACGCCGAGGAGATCCGGCAGTTGGTTCGCGCCGACACCGCCGGGCTGCTGGAGGAAGTGATCGAGGCCCGCGGCGGGATCGAGGCGATGGCCGACGACGTCCTCGTGAAGGAGACGGACCCGTACACCGTCGCCGACGAGTTGGTCGGACCGGTGCGCGAGTGCGTCGACGAGGAATTAGAGCCGTAGACCGACCGGTTCCGACGACCGATCTCACAGGGATCGGATGGCGCCCCGCGTGAACAGTCGCTGCCGAACCGCGTCGCCTGCTCGCGCGAGCCGGCCGGCCGATCAGAGCCGGATCAGACGTACGTGAACCACTCTTCGTGGTCGTCGGTGCGACGCTCCACGAGGTCGAAGAACGCGGTCTGCAGTTCCTCGGTGACCGGCCCGCGCGAGCCGTTCCCGATCTCGACGTTGTCGACCTGCCGGATCGGCGTGACCTCCGCCGCCGAGCCGGTGAAGAACAGCTCGTCGGCGGTGTTCAGTTCGCCCCGCGAGATGCTCACGTTGTCGTGAACGGTGTAGCCGCGCTCGCGCGCCAGTTCGATCACCGTGTTCCGGGTGATGCCGTCGAGGATGGATTCCGAGAGCCCGGGCGTGAAGATCTCGCCGTCGCGCACGAGGAAGATGTTCTCGCCGGGCCCCTCCGCGACGTTGCCCTCCTTGTTGAGGACGATCGCCTCCTTGTACCCGTTGCGGCGGGCCTCCTCGCCCGCGAGCAGGGAGTTGACGTACAGCCCCGTGGTCTTCGCGTTCGTCGGGATCTGCGAGGAGGAGTGCTTGCGCCAGGAGGACACCATCGCCTTGATCCCGTTCTCCAGTGCGTCTTCGCCGAGATACGTGCCCCACGGCCACGCCGCGATCGCCACGTCGGTCGGACAGTCGCCCGGCGCGACGCCGAGGCTGTGGTAGCCGTAGTAGGCGATGGGGCGGACGTACGCCGAGTCGAGGTCGTTGCGGCGGATGGTCTCCATCGTCGCCTCGGTCAGTTCCTCCCGTGAGTAGGGGATCTCCATGTCGTACGGCTTCGTCGATTCGAAGAATCGGTCGAGGTGCTCCTCCCAGCGGAACACCGCGGTCCCCTCCTCGGTGTCGTAGGCCCGCACGCCCTCGAAGACGCCCGTGCCGTAGTGGAGTCCGTGCGTGAGGACGTGCGTCGTCGCGTCCTCCCAGTCGACGTACTCGCCGTTTTGCCAGATGGTGTCGACGTCCATCTCGGTGAAGCCAGCCATACGCGAGCGCAGGATTTGCCGGACAATAAAGACCACAGAAACGACGGGCCAGACCGACACCGGATCGGCCCGGCGCCCTCGCCCACGTCCCCGGCCACACCGTCCTGCCGTCACCTCCGCCCTCGCGGTCCGACGATCCCCACGTACGACCATGAATAATAAAAACAAGTATTTTAATTACTTCAGTGAATTACGCGGCGATGATGGAGACGCAGCCCCCAGGCACCGACGAGGAACGCGGCGACGCGCGGCGGCCGACGCTCGGCGAGGCGCTCGTGCCGCTGGCGGTCGTCATCGCCTCCTTAGGCATCGGCTCGGGGGTGCTCGGGCTCGCCCCGCACGGGCCGCTGTTGTGGAGTATCGCCTTCGCAGGGTTGTTCACGCGGTACCGACTCGGCTACGACTGGGACGGGGTGTACGACGCCGCCGAGGGCGGTCTCCAAATGGGGATGCAGGCCGTGTTGATCCTGTTCGTCATCTACGGGCTGATCGCGACGTGGACCAGCGCCGGCACGATCCCGGGGCTGATGTACTACGGGCTTGGACTGCTGTCGCCGCAGGTGTTCCTCCCGGTGACGGCCGTGCTCGCGGCCGTCGTCGCCTTCGCCATCGGGTCGTCGTGGACGACCGTCGGCACGCTCGGGGTCGCGTTCATCGGCATCGGTTCGGGGCTCGACGTCTCGGCGCCGATGACCGCCGGCGCGATCGTTTCGGGGGCGTACGCGGGCGACAAGCAGAGCCCGCTGTCGGACACCACCAACCTCGCGGCGGCCGTCACGAACACCGACCTGTACGACCACATCAACGCGATGCGTCTCGGCACCGCCGTCGCGCTCGGTCTCTCGGTCGCCGGCTACGCCGTCCTCGGCGCGTACGCCGTGAGCGGCTCCGGCGGCGATCCCTCGGCGATCACCGGGCCGCTGGCGTCCGCCTACGCGCTCGGTCCGCTGGTGTTCCTCCCGCTGGTCGTCACGTTCGGGCTCGCGGTCCGCGGCTACCCCGCGCTGCCCGCGCTGGTCGCCGGCGTGTTCGCGGGCGCCGGGACGACCGTGCTCGCGCAGGGCCGCTCGTTCACCGCCGCCTGGGACGCCTTCCTGAACGGCACCGCCCCCGAGACCGGCAGCGAACTCGTCAACGGGCTGCTGGCGACGGGCGGCCTCGCGGGGTCGGGCTGGACGATCGCCGTCGTCGTCGCGGCGCTGGCGTTGGGCGGGCTGTTGGAGGGGACGGGCGTGCTCGCGGTCGTCGCCGACCGCCTGGCGGACGTAGTGTGGTCACGAAACTCCCTCGTCGTCGGCACCGGCGGCGCCGCGCTCCTCACGAACGCGTTCACCGCCCAGCAGTACATGAGCATCGTCGTTCCCGGCGTGAGCCTCCGGGGTCTGTACGACGAATACGGGCTCGACTCGCGAGATCTCTCTCGGGCCGTCGAGGCGGCCGGCACCCCCACCGGTCCGTTGTTCCCGTGGCACGCCGGCGCGGTCTTCATGGCGGCCGCGCTCGGCTTCGAGTCGTCGTGGGCGTTCGTCCCGTACTACTTCTTCGGCCCGCTGTCGGCGGTGGCGCTCGTCGGGTTGGCGCTGGCCGGGCGGGCGACGACGCCGACCGAGGCTCCGGGGGGTGCCACGCCCGCGGACGACTGAGGCGAGACCGCCGAGTGAAGCGAGGGAAATCTCGACCGGACGGCGGCGAGATCAGAGTGGCGAGCCGCCCGCGGCCAACGAAACCTGATCAGGGAGTCCGCCGACGCCTACCGCAGCGCTTCGACCAACTCGGCGCCCTCGACGAACGGGAAGCCGTGTCGCTCGGCGTACTCCTGGGCCGCCCGCGTCGACAGCGCCCGGCCGGTCTCGTCGTCGAGCATCTCACAGACGACGACCGCGGGCGGCTGTCCCGTCTCGGCGGCCATCGCGAGCCCCAACTCGGTGTGACCCAGCCGGTCAGAGAGCCCGTCCGGAGCGCCGCGGAGCACGTGGACGTGCCCGGGCGCGCGGAACTCGGCGGCGAACGCCTCGGCGTCGTAGTCGACGCCCGCCTCGACGGCGGAGGCCATCGACGCCAGCTCCGTGATCGTCAGCGCGCGGTCGTCGTCGGTGATCCCGGTGAAGGTGTCCCGGTGGTTCACCGGCAGCGAGAACGACGACCGGTCGTCGTACGCGAGGTCGTGGCTCGCGGCCGCCGGGTGGTCGATCTGGTCTTCGAGGAACGGGAGCGCGGCGGCGTCGGCGACGGGGTCGGAGACGGCGACGCAGATCAGCCCGCCGGCGTCGTTGCGCATCCGCGCCACGTCCGCCGGCTCGACGGCGCCGGCAGGGTACACCAAGTCGGTCTCTCCCTCGCGGTCGTCGAAGTCGTGGACGAGCACCGGTTCGCCGGCGCGAAACGCCGCGAGCGCGCGGTCCAGTCGTCCGGCTTGGCTGCTCACGCTGATCCCCCGAACTCCGTGGTCTCGGTCGGCGACGCCGGCTCGTCGGCCCGCTCGGCGTCGGTGACACGGACGCGGACCTCGTCGCCGTCGTCGAGTCCCAGCTCCTCGCGTAGCTTCGCGGGCGCGATCAGCTCGATCTGGTCCTCGTCGTGGTGGGTCCGCTCGGGGACGATGACGTGCGCCGGCGTGAACGACTCGCCGTCGGCACTGACCTCCGTTGCGTAACACGTCGCCGGGCCGAACGTCCGCTCCTCGTCCTCCCAACCGTCGATGGGAACCCCCTCGACGGAGTCCAGCCCGGCGCGGGCGCGCACGGCCGCCTCCGACAGCGAGACGTTCAGCGTGCCCGGGAACGGCTCGTAGCCGAGGCGCTCGACGAACTGCTCGTGGTACCCCGACAGCTGGATGTAGTGGCGGCCCTCACCCATCCCGGAGGTGACGCTCCCCGACAGCGAGAGTCCGGCCTCGCCCTCGAACAGCCGCCGGTAGTCGGCGTACTCGCCCCGGAGGCGACGCTCGCCCGCGTTGGTCACCGTCACCCACTGGCCGTCGCCGACGACGTCGCGTTCGAGTAGGCCGGCGGCTTCGAGCCGCTGGAGCCGTCGAGAGGCCGTCTGGCTGGACGCGTCGAGACGCTCCCCCAGCGTCGAACAGGAGACCTTCACCGGTTCGCCCAGGCCGCCTCGAAGCGCGACGGTCTTCAGCGCGGCCACCTCGTCGTGGCCGACGGTCGTCGTGGAAGCACTCATTACCCACACGTCGGAGCCCCCGACGCAAAAGCATACCGGATATGAGATGCGTCACGGAACTGGTATAGTACGTCACGCGACCGGGAGTCATCTCGGAGTTGGGAATCGACGTACCAAAAGGCGTCGGTGTCGGCGAGTTAGGTGGCAGTTCACGGTTGGAAGAGACATACCCGGCGTCCCGGTCGCCGGAGCGGTTCGGAAACCCATTTATCGGCGGCGGGGGAAGCCACGCGCATGTTCAGACAGTTCCGGTCGGCCGTGGCGGCGGCGCTGACGGACGCGCTCGCCGACCTCGGCTATCCGACCGACGATCTCGGCATCGAGGACCCCCCCGACGGCGTCGACGCGACGCTCGCCTCCAGCGTCGCCTTCCGGCTGGCGGGCGAGGCGGGCGCCCCGCCACCGCAAGTTGCCGCCGAGGTCGCAGAGGCAGTCGACAGCGCGGGGACGGAGTACCTCGCGCGCGTCGACACCAGCGGGCCGTACGTGAATTTCTTCGTCGACGACGCCTACTACGCAGACACGCTCGCCGCCGCCGGCGACGACGAGTTCGGTCGGCTCCCGCCGAACGGCGAGTCCGTCGTCGTGGAACACACCTCCGCGAACCCGACGGGGCCGGTCCACGTCGGCCGCGCGCGCAACCCGATCATCGGCGACGCCGTCGCGAACGCGATCGACTACGCCGGCTACGACGTCGACCGCCACTACTACGTGAACGACGCCGGCCGGCAGATGGCGATATTCACGTGGGCCTACGAGACGTTCGACGAGGCGGATCTCCCCGAGCCAGCGCGCGATAAGTCGGACTACGACCTCGTCCGCTACTACCGCAAGGGCAACGAGGTGCTGGAGGAGGGCGACGAGGAGACCGTCGAGGCCGCAGAGGCGGAGATATCGTCGATCCTCCAGGGGCTGGAGTCGGGAGACGCGGAGACGTACGAACGCGTCAGCGCGGTCGTGGACGCCGTACTCTCGGGGATGGAGGCGTCGCTCGCGCGCCTGCCCGCCGCGTTCGACGAGTTCGTCAAGGAGACGCGCTTCATCAGTGACGGCTCCTCTGACGAGGTTGCCGAGCGGTTGAAAGCGCTCGACGAGTCCGTACTGGAGGAGGGCGCATGGCAGGTCGACCTCTCCGAGTACGGGTACGAAAAGAAACTCGTGTTCCTCCGCTCGGACGGCACGTCGCTGTACACCACCCGCGATCTGGCGCACCACGAGTGGAAGTTCGACAACTACGACCGCGCGGTCACCGTGCTCGGCGAGGACCACAAACTGCAGGCGGGGCAGCTTCAGGCCGCACTCGACCTCCTCGGCAACGACACCGAGCGCCTGCAGTCGATGTTCTACTCGTACGTGAATCTCCCCGAGGGGAAGATGTCCACGCGCGCGGGCACCGCGGTCGACCTCGACGACCTGCTCGACGAGGCGATCGACCGCGCCCGCGAGGAGGTCGAATCCCGCCTGGACGACCGCATCCGCGACGACGACCTCGCCGGAGAAGACGTCGAGCGCATCGCCCGACAGGTCGGCGTCGGCGCCGTCCGCTACGACATCGTGAGCAAGCAGCCGACGAAGTCGATCACGTTCGAGTGGGACCGCGCGCTCGACTTCGAGGCGCAGTCTGCGCCCTACGTCCAGTACGTCCACGCGCGCTGTTGCGGGATCGTCGACGAGGCCGGCGACGAGGGGCCGGCCCCCGAGGCGACGGTCGACCAGTCCGCGCTGTCGACGCCCGAGGAACGCGACCTGCTGGCGGTGATCGCGCAGTTCCCCGCCGTGGTCGAGGAGGCCGCGGAGGACCTCGAACCGCACCGCGTCGCCACGTACACCCGCGAGTTCGCGGAGACGTTCAACGCGTTTTACCGGGAGTGCCCGGTGTTGACCGCCGACGACGAGGCGACGCGCGACGCGCGGCTCGCGCTCGTCATTGCAGCACGCAACACGGTCGCAAACGCGCTCGACGTGCTCGGGGTCGAAGCGCCCGAGTCGATGTAGGCGCGGGTATCGGTTTCCATCGACTCGTGTTCGTCGCGGTCGACTTGTTGGCCCCCGTCGGCTCTCGGAGGTCGAACCGACCGCGATCGGCGGCGGCGGCGTCGCGTTCGCGCTCGCTCGGCGGTACCGCCGAGCGGGACGTGAGAAGGTGTCGCGGCCCCGCCTGGGGCCTCTCGTCTCGATACTACGCCGGTAGCGCCGGGACCGGCAGGGCCGCCGGCGTGATTAGACTGCCACCGACCGAGAGCACCGCGATCGCGCCCAGTCCGAGCGCGAGGACGATGAAGACGAGGATCCACCAGATCGGCACAGAGTCGCTGCCTGCTTCGCTCATACTCCCGAGAGGTGGCGGCGACAAAAAGAAACTCCCGATCCCCGCGGGCGGCTACGACGACCGGAACAGCCGCCCGAGGAACCCCCCGCTGCCGCGGTCGTCCGAGTCGTCGGCGTCGTCGTCCTGCTGCTGTTTCGCCTCTTCGGTACGCTCCTTGCTCTGCTGGGCGAACGGGATCACGTCCTCGCCGATCTCAGCGGACTCGCCCGATTCCGCGTCCTCGACCGTCGCCGGGCCCGCGTCCGTCGAAGAGGGAGCGTACTCGTCGTCGTCGAGGACCGTGCTCCGGGCCGCGGCCGCGGCGCGGTCCCCCTCCTCGCCGTCGTCCTCGAGGATCACGGCGTCGTCGGCGTCGTCCGGCTGGCTGTCGTCGGCCTCGTCCGGCTGGCTGTCATCGGCCTCGTCGTCTGCCACGGCGTCGTCCGCTTCCTCTTCTTCTGCCACGCCATCGTCCGCCACGGTAGTCTCCTCGTCTATCTCGGTACCCCCCACGTCTGCCTCGACGTCAGGTTCGGCGTCGACCTCTGGGAGATCGAGTGCGGCGTCGGGGCTCGTGTCGGTAGCGGCCGTCTCGTACTCCGGGTCATCGGGTGTCGCCCCCGAGTTGTCCGGCGTCACCGCGGGACGGATCGGCTGTCCGGTGAGCGAAGACGCGAGCGAACGGTAGGCCGCCGCGGCGTCGCTGTCGGGCGCGTACGCCGAGAGGGGGCTCCCCGCCGCCTGCGCCTCGGCGACCAGCGGGTCGTCGGGAATCGCGCCGAGGACGGGCACGTCGACGGCGCCGGTGTCCTCGTCTCCCGCCGCCTCGTTGAGTGCGAGCCCGACGACCTCGCCGCCGAGCTTCTCGGTGAGGTCCTGCGTCTTGCGGGTGTTCGCGAGTCCGTCGCGCGTCGGCGTCGACACCAGGAGAACGCCGTCGGCGACAGACAGCGGGAGCGCCGTCTGGTGAGTCAACCCCGCGCCCGTGTCGACGATCACGTAGTCTGCGCCCGTGATCGCCTCCAGCACGTCGACGATCTCGCCCGGCTCGGCCTTCCGGAAGTGTTCGAGGCTGTCCCCCCCGGGGAGCACCGCGAGGCCGTGTGGCCCCTCACGCGTCGCGTCGACGGGGTCGGCCTCGCCCGCGAGCACGTCGTGGAGAGTCGTCTCTCCCGGCTCGACCCCGAGCGACGGGCCGAGACTGGCCGATCCGAGATCGGCGTCGACGGCGACCGTGTCGTAGCCGGCGGCCGCGAGCGTCGCTGCGAGGTTGGCGGCTGTCGTCGTCTTGCCGACCCCCCCTTTGACGCTCGCGACGGCGTATATCTTCGGCATTTACCGTGGCTACGGCGGTCACACATGATAAAGGTAGGTCCCGCCGCTCGGCCGCAGTCCCCGAGTCGCCGGCGCCGGTCGACCGGGACGGTCGGTGACGGAACGGCTCGCGACGGGGCGGCCGCGACCCGGGAACGACTGCCGTGCGGTGTGCCACCGTGGTATTCAACAGGTACTTAGCCCGCGGCCGGCGAACTAGCCCGTAATGAGCAGCGACGCCCAGGAGGGGCAGGCGAGCGAGGACCGACGGAAGTACGAGTTCCGGAAGGTCCTCGACGAGCTCGACGACTTCGAGGGCTCGGGCACCCAGCTCGTCACGATATACATCCCCGACGACAAGCAGGTCTCCGACGTGGTCGCCCACGTCACACAGGAGCACAGCGAGGCGTCAAACATCAAGTCCAAGCAGACCCGGACCGCCGTGCAGGACGCCCTCACCAGCATCAAGGACCGCCTGCGGTACTACGACGTCTACCCGCCCGACAACGGGATCGTCATCTTCTCGGGCGCGGTCGACTCCGGCGGCGGCCAGACCGACATGGTGACCAAGGTGCTGGAGTCGCCGCCCGAGCCGATCCAGTCGTTCCGCTACCACTGCGA
The DNA here is from genome assembly GCF_030127145.1 of Halobaculum halobium. Classification (NCBI taxonomy): domain Archaea; kingdom Methanobacteriati; phylum Methanobacteriota; class Halobacteria; order Halobacteriales; family Haloferacaceae; genus Halobaculum; species Halobaculum halobium. Next base: position 2,455,247 of record NZ_CP126158.1, on the reverse strand, counting down.
CTCCAACTTCCTGACCGGGCCGCTGGAGGACATGATGACCGACAAGGGGCTGTTCGGGCTCATCGTCCTCGACCGACGGGAGGCGAACGTCGGCTGGCTCAAGGGCAAGCGCGTCGAGCCCGTCAAGTCGGCCTCCTCGCTGGTGCCCGGCAAGCAGCGGAAGGGTGGCCAGTCCGCCCAGCGGTTCGCCCGCCTCCGCCTGGAGGCCATCGACAACTTCTACCAGGAGGTCGCGGGGATGGCGAACGACCTGATGGTCGACAAGCGCCACGATATCGAAGGCATCCTCGTGGGCGGTCCCTCGCCGACGAAAGACGAGTTCCTCGACGGCGACTACCTCCACCACGAGTTGCAAGACCACGTCCTCGGGAAGTTCGACGTGGCCTACACCGACGAGTCGGGGCTGTACGATCTGGTCGACGCCGCGGGCGACGTGCTCGCCGACCAGGAGGTGATGAAGGACAAGCGGGAGATGGAGGAGTTCTTCGAGAACCTCCACACCGGCGACAAGGCGACCTACGGCTTCGAGCAGACCCGCCGCAACCTCATCATGGGCTCGGTCGAGCGCCTGCTGCTCTCGGAGGACCTTCACGACGACGTGATCACCTACGAGTGCCCGAACGGTCACGAGGAACGCGAAGTCGTCGAGCGTCGCCACTCCACACCCGAGCACGAGTGCGAGGAGTGCGGCGAGATGGTGGCCGCCAGCGACGCCGGCAAGCGCGAGGACGTCGTCGAACACCTCATCGAGATCGCCGAGCAGCGCGGCACCGAGACGAAGTTCATCTCCACCGACTTCGAGAAGGGTGATCAGCTCATGGACGCCTTCGGCGGCGTCGCCGGCATCCTGCGGTACTCTACGGGCGTCTAACGCTTCTGCCGCACCGTCTCGTTTGTCGACGGCCCTCGCTTCCTCCCCGCCGGCGTCACTCGTCGGCCGTCTGGACCACCACGACGCCGACAACCACGAGTGCGCCTCCCGCGAGCATCGCGGGCGTCACGGACTCGCCGAGGAACGCGGCCCCGAGGGCGACGGCGACCGTCGGCTCCGCCGTCGAGAGAACTCCCGCCCGGCCGGCGCCAACGCGCGCCAGTCCGGCGAAGAACGCGAACATCGCGAACGCAGTCGCGACGACGCCGAGCGCGACCACCGCGCCCCACCCGGCTGCGGTCGTCGGGAGCGTGACCGCGTCGGTGAGTGCGGCCACGATCGCCAGCGACACGGCCGCGGCCGGAGCGACGTAGGCGGTGAGCACGCGTTCGTCGGCAGACTCCAGTGTGACCCGCGAGACAACGATGTACGCCGCGTACAGCCCCGCAGCCGCGACCGTCGCGACCGCGCCGACGGGGTCGAACGCGCTCGCGCCGGTCCAGGAGATGAGTGCGACGCCGCTGAGTGTCAGCCCTGCGGCGACGGCGGTCCTGATTCCCACGCGCTCGTCGAGAAACGTCGCCGCGAGCGCGACGACGAACAGCGGGTACGTGTACAAGAGCACGGCCGCGAGCCCGGCGCTCATGCGCTCGACACCGACAAAGAATCCGTAGCTGACGCCCGCGTAGCCGACCGCGCCGAGCGCGACCGCAGTGAGGGTCTCCCGCGTCGGCAAGCCGAGGGCTGGACCGCCGCCGGTCAGCGCGCGGTAGCCGAGCACCCCGACCCAGACGACGACCGACCCGACCGCAAAGCGCAACGCGAGCGCGGACGGCACGGACAGGCCCGCGCGGAATGCCGCCTCCCCGAGCACGCCGAGCGTGCCGAAGGCGGCCGCCGACGCGAGCACGAGAAGGCTGCCGGTCGTGTCTCTGTCCATCAGTCCCCGTCGGGGTCGGAGGCCGACCGCCGGGATACGTCTTGCCGTTCCGCCCGGCTCACTCGGAAGGGTCCAGCAGCGAGTCCAGTTGTCGAACCCGCCGTTCGAGGTCGAACGCGGGCGCGACTTCGGCGTCGTGGACGGCGTCGACGAGCCGGTCGAACGCGAGGGCGGTGTCCACGCCCTCGCGCTCGGCGCGCTCGCGGATCGCCCGCGCGTCGGCCTTGCGCAACGCGATCGACGGGAGCGTGGCGACCAACAGCGCGAACGCGGCGCCGCCGTCGCCGCTCGGGAACGACTCGTGGACTCGGGAGAACGCCGGGTCGTCCTCGGCCGCCGCCGCCGCAGCCGACTCGACGGTGAGGCAGTTCGGACAGATGCTCGCCGCCGCGTCGCCGGCGGCGTACTCGCGCAGATCCGCCGGGATCGCGAACGCGACGACAGCGGAGTCACAGTGGGGACAGTTCATACGACGCGTGGCGACCGTCGTTTCATAAACACCGGGGAAGGACGGTCGGCGCGACCCGAGCGGTGGCAGTCGCTGCCGAACGGACCACGCGGGAACCGGAGAAAGCGATCTCGAACGCGAACGAGCAGCGCATCGACCGGTCGTGAGGGCCGCGATCCGATCAGTCGTCGCTCTCGGCGACGCCGGCTTCCAGCGCCTCGGCTTCGGCCTTCGCGGCGGCCTCCTCGGCCTTCTCCTCTTCTTCTTTCTTGGCCTTGATCTTCTTGAGGCGGAAGATCTCCTCGCGCTCTTGCTCCTCGAGCTTCTGTTCGATGTACTCTTTGTTCTCGTTGAGTTCGGGCAGGAGCTTGAACTCCAGCGCGTTGACGCGGCGCTTGGTCGTCTCGATCTCCTTGAGCATCTTTTTCATCGCCGTTTCGACCTCTGCGGCGAGGATGATCGACTCCAGGAGCTCCTCGTAGGCGTCGGCGGCCTCGTCGATGCGCGCGGAGGAACCGAGGACCCCGTACCCGCGCTCGTCGAGGTCTTTCCGCACCTTCGATGACTCGATCTGCGGGACGACCACGCCCATGATGTTCTTCGACTGGGTCGTGATCTCCGGGTGTTCCTTCAGCGCCGCGGCCGCGCCGCGGACGGCGACGTCTCCCTCCATCGCGCGCGCCTTGTTGATCTTGTCTTGGGCCGTATCGTAGTCGGTCTCCAGTTTGTCGCGGACGTCCTGCGCCTGGTCGAGGATGTCCATGAACTCCATGATGAGCCCGTCGCGCTTCTGTTCGAGCGTGTCGTGGCCCCGCTCGGAGAGGTCGATGCGGTCCTCGATCTCCATGAGGTTCTTTCGGGTCGGCTTGACGTCCTCCGCCATAGTCTTGGAGGGAAGTTGCGCGGCGAGGGTGTTAATCCTTGTTAGTCGGGGGCGAAGCGGGGCGCGGTTTGGCCGGCCGCGACCGCGACTGCACACGTGCCGTCCTCCCCGCTCGCCACGTTCGTCGACGACGAGGCGCCGCCGACGTCGTCACTCGACGACGAGCGGTCGAAAGAAGCGGTTCGAAGGGGTTCGCGACGCTCAGTCCGCGGAGACTTCCTCTGCCTCGGCGTCCGTCGCGGCCGTGTCCTCGCGGTAGTGCTCCTCGATGAGGTCCTCGTCGACGCGGTTGAGCTCCGTCTTCGGCAGCGTCGACAGCAGGTCCCAACCGAGCTCGATCGTCTCGTCGATCGTCCGATTGGTGTCGAATCCCTGCTGGACGAATCGCTCCTCGAAGGCGTCCGCGAAGTCGAGGTACTTGTTGTCGCGCTCGGAGAGCGCCTCGCGGCCGACGATGTTCACGAGGTCACGGAGGTCCTCACCTTCCGCGTACGCCGCGTACATCTGGTCGGACACGTCGGCGTGGTCGGCGCGGGTGAGGCCCTCGCCGATACCGTCGTCCATCAGCCGCGACAGGCTGGGCAGGACGTTCACCGGCGGCTCGATGCCCTGACTGTGCAGCGGGCGGTCCATCATGATCTGCCCCTCGGTGATGTACCCGGTCAGGTCGGGGATCGGGTGCGTGTCGTCGTCGCCCGGCATCGTGAGGATCGGGATCTGGGTAACCGAGCCCTCGCGGTCCTTGAGACGACCCGCGCGCTCGTACAGCTGCGCCAGGTCGGTGTACATGTATCCGGGGTAGCCACGCCGGCCGGGCACCTCCTCGCGGGCGGCGCCGATCTCCCGGAGCGCCTCACAGTAGTTGGTCATGTCCGTCAGGACGACGAGCACGTGGTACCCCTTGTCGAACGCGAGGTACTCGGCGGTCGTCAGGGCCAGCCGCGGCGTGACCGTCCGCTCGACGGCGGGGTCGTCCGCGAGGTTCATGAAGACGACCGAGCGCTCCAGTGCCCCGGTGCGCTCGAAGTCTTGCATGAACTCGTTGGCCTCCTCCTGCGTGATGCCCATCGCGCCGAAGATCACCGCGAACTCCGACTCGTCGTCGTCGCCCTCGCCCGCTTCCTCCGGAACGGTCGCCTGGCGGGCGATCTGGAGCGCGAGGTCGTTGTGTGGCAGACCCGAGCCCGAGAAGATCGGGAGCTTCTGGCCGCGCACGAGCGTGTTCATCCCGTCGATCGCCGAGACGCCCGTCTGAATGAAGTCCTCGGGGTACTCCCGACTGTACGGGTTGATCGCGGCGCCGACGATGTCGCGTCGTTCGTCCGGCACGATCTCCGGGCCGCCGTCGATCGGGTTGCCGGAGCCGTCCATCACCCGACCGAGGAGGTCCTCGGTGACGGGCATCTTCAGCGTCTCGCCCAGGAACCGGACCGAGGCGTTGCGGTCGATACCGGTCGTTCCCTCGAACACCTGGATCGCGACGATGCCGTCCTCGCTTTCGAGGACCTGGCCGCGCTTCGTCTCGCCGCTCGGCGTCTCGATCTCGACCATCTCGTCGTAGCCGATGGGCTCGTCGACCTCGGCGAACACCAGCGGGCCGCTGACTTCCGTGATTGTCTGATACTCTTTCATTGTTCAGTAGAGCGAACGGATCTGCTCGGTGATCTCCGCTTTCAGTTCCTCGACGAACGCCTCCCAGTCCTCCTGGGTGGCGATCCGGTTGAGCTTCGGCGCCGCGTCGATGGCAGTGATGTCCTCGATGGGGACGCCCGCGTCGAGCGCGTCGAACGCCTCGTCGTTGTACGTCTGGATCGTCGTGAGGATCGCGTACGTCTTCTCGGGCGGACAGTACATGTCCACGTCGATGAAGGCGTTCTGCTGGAGGTAGCCCTCACGCAGGTACCGCGCCACGTCGAGGATGAGCCGCTGGTCCTCCGGCAGGGCGTCCTTCCCGACGAGCTGGACGATCTCCTGGAGTTCGCCCTCCTCGTCGAGCGTGTCGACGGCCCACTGCCGCCGCTCGGCCCAGTCCTCCGCGACGTTCTCCTTGAACCACGGGTCGAGCTGGTCCTGGTACAGCGAGTACGACTCGTTCCAGTTGATCGCCGGGAAGTGCCGGCGCTCGGCGAGGTCGGCGTCCAGCGCCCAGAACGTCTTCACGATGCGGAGCGTGTTCTGCGTGACCGGCTCGGAGAAGTCGCCCCCGGGCGGGCTGACCGCGCCGATCGCTGAGACCGATCCCTCGGTGCCGTTGAGGTTCTCGAAGTAGCCGGCGCGCTCGTAGAACTCTGCCAGGCGGGCGGCGAGGTACGCGGGGTACCCCTCCTCGCCCGGCATCTCCTCCAGCCGGGAGGAGATCTCGCGCATGGCCTCCGCCCACCGCGAGGTGGAGTCGGCCATCAGCGCCACGTCGTACCCCATGTCGCGGTAGTACTCGGCGATGGTGATGCCGGTGTACACGCACGACTCGCGGGCGGCGACGGGCATGTTCGAGGTGTTCGCGATGAGTGAGGTGCGGGCCATCAAGGAGTTCCCGTTCTTCGGGTCCTCCAGTTCGGGGAAGTCCTCGATGACCTCGGTCATCTCGTTGCCGCGCTCGCCGCAGCCGACGTAGACGACGATGTCGGCGTCGGCGAACTTGGCGAGGCTGTGCTGAGTAACCGTCTTCCCGGAGCCGAACGGCCCAGGAATCGCCGCGGTACCGCCCTTGGCGATCGGGAAGAGGCCGTCGAGGATGCGCTGGCCCGACACGAGCGGCTCGCGGGGCGTTCGCTTCTCGATAGTCGGTCGCTTCTCGCGGACCGGCCACTCCTGGTGCATCGTGACCTCCTCGCCGTTCTCGAGCGTGACGATCGGCTCGTCCACGGTGAACTCGCCCTCCTCGACGCTCTCGACGACGCCGCCCTCGTAGCCCGGCGGCACCATGACCTTGTGGTCGATGGTGACCGTCTCGGGCACGACGCCGACGATGTCGCCGGCCTCGACGCTGTCGCCGACCTCGACCTCGGGAGTGAACTCCCACTTCTTCTCCAGGTCGATGCCGGGCGCGTCGACCCCGCGGTCGAGAAACGCGCTGTCCATCTTCTCTTCCAGCACGTCGAGCGGGCGCTGGACGCCGTCGTAGATGGCGTCCAGCATTCCCGGCCCCAGGTCCACGGAGAGGGGTTCGCCCGTGTTCTCGACGGGCTCTCGGGGGGCGACCCCGGAGGTCTCCTCGTACACCTGAATGGTCGTGACGTCGCCTTCGATCTCGATGACTTCGCCCATCAGCCCTTCGTCGCCAACGTAGACGACGTCGTTCATCCGGGCGTCGAGGTCGACGGCTTTCACGACCGGGCCGCTCACGCTCTTGATGCGTCCGGTTCCTTCGGTCGTCTCGGATTCGCTTGCCTGACTCATGTGTTCACTCGTCCTCGTCCATCAGGTCGATCCCGATGGCTCGCTTGATCTGTTCGCGTAGGCCGCTCCCGGCGCCGCCGCCGAGCGTGACCAGTACCGGTTCCACGCTCCCCTCGACGTCCCTGCGGACGGTCCGCGAGAGGTGGTCGAGGTCCTCGTCGCGCATCACCACGATGCCGACGTCCTCGTCCGCGAGCGTCCCCTCGACCGCCTCGTCGAGGCGGTCGTCTTTCTCGGCTTCGGGGACGTTCTCGCACTTGCGGACGCCGGCGAGTCGGAAGCCGGTGGTGAACTCGGGACTGCCGATTACCGCGATCTCCTGACTCATAGGATCACCAGTTCGGATTCGATCTCCTCTGGGCTGAGGCCGGCCTCCTTCCCGCGCGCGATGGCGCGGATGTTGTCGACCTCGCGCTCTTTCGCGAGCACGTACGACACGATGGGGGTCACCGACAGCGGGTGGACCAGCCCGAGCGAGTCGGCGTACTTCAACAGCGCCGCCTCCAGCGCGTGCTCGAACCCGATGAGGCTCTCGGCGTCCTCGAGTTCCGCCAGCGCGTCCGAGAGCTGGTCGCCGTACCGCGACTCGCGGATTCGGGCGGTCAGCTCGTCGGTGTTGGACGCCAGCTGTTGGAGCTCGCCTGCCGAGAACAGGACGCCGCCCTCGATGAAGTACTCCGAGGGGTCGAGGTCTGCGCCCGAGCGCGACAGCCGCAGCGCGTTGATCGCATTACGGAAGTCGACCTCCGCCTCGAGGAACTCGCGGTACTCCGACAGCGCCTCGCCGGAGAGGTCGTCGGTCCGCAGCAGATCGTAGTACGCGCGGTCGACCGCGTTCTCCAGCGGCACCAGCACACCCTCCGACTCGTAGTCGTCGAGGGCGTCCGCGAGCGCGTCGCCGAACACCGTCGACGACAGCGCCTCGACCGCCTCCTCGATGCTGCCCACGTCGAGCAGCCGGTCGAGCAGCCGGTCGTTGAACTCCCCAGCGCGGATGAGGTCGTCGGCGACGGCCTCGCGCTCGGTGTCGGCGTAGATGCCCCGCAGAACGGTCTTCACGTTCCACGCGTCGAACTTGCGGAGGTAGCGGGCGACGTGCCCGTACAGCGTCCCCTCACACCAGTGAAGGATGTCCTCGAAGTCCTCGGCGAGGCTCGCGTTCAGCGCGTACTCGATGAGGTCGACGCCCGAGAACCGCGACCCGAGCGCGTTGATCTCGCTCTCGTACGCCGGCGATTCCTCCATGAACCGGGCAATCTCCGCCGGGCTCATCCTGACCAGCTTCCGGTAGTCGTCCTCCTCGAACAGCGACGCCCGCCGCGATCGGACGCGGGCGTTGACGTACTCGGGGTTCGACGATCCGGCGCGGCTACTCATCGTCGAACAGTCGGTCGCTCAGCTCCTTGAGGTTGTCCTCCCAGACCACCTCGAGAACCGAGTCGAACGTGTTGTTCACACGGACGCGGGACTCCTCGCTCTCGACGACGACGCCGCCGAGGCAATCGCGCTCGCCGGCGAACGACCAGCCATCGTAGTCCGCGAGGACGTCCGTCAGCAGGTCTTCGTCGTCGGCGCTGCCGTAGACGGAGACCGACTCGCCGTCGTCGAACTCGGGGGCGGCAGCGTCGAGCAGCGCGCGGGTCAGCTCTTCGCGTTGCTCGGCTTCGAGGTCGGCGATAGCCGCCTCGGTCTGCTCGCGCACGTCGGTGAGCACGTCGCGGCGCGCCTCGAGTCGCTGCTGTTTCGCCTCCAGCTTCGCCGCCGAGAGCGTCTGCTCGCGCTCCTGTTCGATCTGCCGTTCGACCTGCTGTTCTCGTTCCTGGACGATTCGTTCGGCCTCCTCCTCGGCCTCCGAGACGATCTCCCCGGCGCGCTCCTCGCCCTCTTCGCGGATGTCCTCCGCACGCGCGCGGGCTTCGTCACGGATGTCTTCGACGACAGTCTCCAAACTCATGATGAAAGGGAGGAAGCGGTTTAGACCAGGAAGATGGTGACCAGTGCGAGAATGACGAGTGTCTCCGGGAGGACCGTGAAGATCAGCCCGGACACGAACAGGTCCTCGTCCTCGGCGACGGCGCCGATGGCGGCCGAACCGATACCGCGTTCGGCGTAGCCCGCACCGAATGCGGCGAGGCCAACCGCGAGCGCCGCTGCCGCGTTGGCGGTGAGGGCCGGGGAACTGGATCCATCCTGCAGTACAACGTTGCCGACTTCGGGTGCGATTTCGAGCATGGTATTCGGTAGGCGGATTGCCTAACTCCGGACAAGTCGTTGTTGCACCTGTGGAGTGCATAAAGGTTCCCAAAGCGAGCGACGAGACGCCCGAATACGGGACTGTGACGCGTCGCTGTTCGTGTGAGTCACCCGCATCCGACTGCGGGCGATCGCCGCGAAAAGCCGAGCCGAGCCGGTGTCGAGCTGACGAGCTACCTTACTCGTCGGCGGTGAACCGGCGAACGCGACCGAACGGCTCGTACTCGGTGCCGCCGCCGTCGAAGAACTTCGAGAAGAACTCGTAGTACTCCAGACGGACGGCCTGCAGGCCGGCAGACGTCACGCCCAGCGCGAGCACGAGCACGTGCCCGATCACCAGGATGAGCAGTCCGCCGACGAGCGCCGCCACGCCGCCGTGGGCGAGCCCGGGGAACAGGATCGCCTCTGCGCCGTACTCGGCGGCGTAGTACTCGGGGCCGTGCGTGAGCATGTAGTGGTACTCGCCTTCGGTCTCGTACACGCCGAAGAACAGGAGGTTGACGACGAACGCCATCCCCGCCTTGGCGAGCAGCACCGCGGCGATCCGGGTGTAGCTCAGCACGTTCACGAGCACGTCGAAGATCTCCAGCAGCTCGGCGGGCGCACCCAGCAGCAGCAGGAGCGCACCGACGAGGAACATTGCGAGGCCGACGTAACCGACGACGGTCGGGAAGCCGTTGAACCCGAGCGCGAACGCCGCCTTGGCGTACTCGCCGGTCGCCTCTGGCGCCGCGCCGGTGCCGTCGAAGACGGTGTAGATGAACGAGGGCGCGGTGCCGGCGGCCAGCCGGCTGAACACGAGCAGCCAGAGGCCGTTCATGCCCAGCAGCCACGAGCCCTTCTCGGTGATCGCCGCCTTCGGCCCGTGGAACTCCAGCTCCTCGAGGAAGCCGAAGACGTACCCCACGTTGAGGTGGACGAGCGCGACGAGCGCTGAGACGACCAGCCACGCCTGCGCCCAGTAGATGTCGGCCGGCTGGAGCCCCTTGTGTATCGGGGCGCTACTGAGGCCAACCACGCCCTCCCAGAAGTACGTCGAGATGACGTGGAGCCCGAAGAACTCGCCGTAGAGGACGCCGAACACCGCGGTGAAGATACCGGCCGCGATGGTGACGCCGCCCATGGACTTGAACGCCTGCGAGTCGAAGTTCGAATAGAGGTAGTAGCCGATGAGGCCGTAGAGGATCCCGTACCCCAGGTCGCCGATCATGAACCCGAAGAACGCCGGGAACGTGAGAAACAGGATAACCGACGGGTCGAACTCGCGGTAGTTCGGGCGCCCGACCGCCTGCACGAGCACCTCGAACGGCGAGACGAGCCCGGGGTTGTCCTGCACGACCGGCGGGTCGTCGTTTCGCATGACGACCGAGCCGCCCGAGCCGTCGGCGACCGCGCGTCGCTGTTCGGCTTCGTCGCCGTCAGACGCCTCGACGCCCTCGTCGGGGCCGGCGTCCTCGACGGCCGGCGGCACGTCCTCGCGGACCTGCACGTCGCCGTCGGCGCCGAAGGCGGCGCGTTCGATCTCCTCGACTTCGACGTGGCTGCCGACGGCGTCCTGGACCGTCGACTTGAACGCGGTGTAGCGGTCGGTGGGGATCCACCCCTCGGCGACGAACGCGTTGTTCGTGGTCGCGTACGACAACGGCGCCTGCGCCTTCTGCACCTCGATGGCCAGCTTCTCTTCGGCGGCCAGCAGGAACCCGGCCGCGTCCGCCCGCACCGAGTCCAGCTCGGCCTCGATCGATTCGAGGTCCGACTCGAGCGACCGTCGCTCGGACTCCAGCTCATCGACGTACGACTCCGGCGAGACGCTGTCGCCCTCGACGTCGGGCACGTCGATGACAGCGAACTCGGCGCTCACCAGCGCGTCGGTGAGCGCGTTCTCGTCGGCGTCGCGCTCGGGGTGCGCGAAGACAGCGAGCACGTCGTCGCCGAACACCTGGTACTCGGTGAGCGACGATGCGTCGAGGACGGCGCGCTCGACGGTGTCGCGGTCGCCTTCGCCGACGGCGACCTGCACGGTGTCGTACCCTTGGAGCAAGTCGAGGTCGATGCCCAGCTCCGCGAACGGCTCGATCGCCTCGATGCGCTCCTCGACGGAGCGGAGCTGCGAGCGGAGCTCGTCGCGCTGGTCGTCGAGCGCGTTGACCTCCTCGCGGAGCTCCTCGAGCTCGGCCGTCAGCTCGTCGTCGTCGAGCACGCGGGTCGGACCCGCGTCGTCCGACTCGACGCCGAGCATCGACTTCAGCGAGCGAACGGTGACCAGTTTGTCGGCTGCGTCCTCGGCACCCGACTGCGGGCTACCCTGAACGAACCCCTCCCAGCCGCCGCCGTACTCGGTGACGTGCAGGAGGTTCAGTTCGTGGACCGACTCGACAACCGGGTCCATGTACGCCTTGGCCCCGGTCACCGAGACCTTGCTCATCCGCTCAGGCCTGAGCATGTACCGCCTCCTCGAACCGTTCCACCGCGAATTCGACGACCTCGTCGATCCGGTCGCTCGCCTCGTCGACGAGTTCGTTCCGCTCGCGGCGGCCCGCCGCGATGGTCTCCTCTCGGTTCTCCTCGATCTGTTCGCGCGCGTCGTCGAGGCGCTCTTGCTCGATGCGGTCGGCCTCGGCTTCGGCCTCGGCGACGATCTCGTCGGCCTCCGACCTGGCCTCCGAGATCCGCGCCTCGCGGTCGGCCTCGGCCTCGGCGACGATCTCCTCGGCATCGGCTTCGGCCTCTTTCACGCGTTCGAGAACTTCGGGTCTCGGCATGGATACTCGTCGTCTGTGGGTTTGCCCACGTCGCTATAAGGTGTTTGCGGAATGCGTCGTCGAGCGAAGCGAGGGCGACGGCGGCCACCCTCGAACCGCGAACGGGGGACGAGCGACCCGTGAGCGAAGCGAGCCGGCGAAGGGTCGGCGGCGCGTTTGCGGGCGCGCCGTACAGCAGCGCGTCGTTGAGGGTGTGGACGAAGCAAACGAGTGCGCGGCGACCTGCGGCGCTCGTTCAGCGCGAGCGGACGTCCCGCGCCGCCTTCCGAGCGCCGCGTCGAATCGCGGCCCGCGCGGTGACCAACTCCCCGACCGCCCAGCCGACGAGCACGAGCAGGCCGGCGACGGCGCCCGCGAACGCCCACGATCCCATCCAGACCGGACGGATCCACGGCGTGACGCCCGACCACGTGTTCGCGAACGCCCGCGCGGGACCGCCGAGCACCGTACCAGCGAAGGTGTTCTGGACGGCGGCGGCGAACGTCAGCGTGTCGCCGGTCCCCTCGATGAGCCCCGCAGAACCGTAGATCTGGTAGCTTCCGGTCACGCCCTGGTCGGTCATCGTCGGCCCGTTCGACTCGGCACCGGTTCCGATGCGCTCGGCGTCGTACGGGCCCCAGGTGGCGTAGTACTCCCAGACGATCTCACCGCGAGGCGTGACTTCGATGACGCGGTGGTTGAGCGAGTCGGTGATGAGCGTGTTGCCGTTGGGCAGGCGGTCGGCGTCGCGGGGCCAGTCCAGTTGGCCGGTGCCGACCTCCCAGGTCTCGACCCACTCGCCGTCGCGCCGCTCGTACTCGACGACGCGGTCGTTCTCGGAGTCGGCCACGAGGATCGTCGGGTTGCCCTCCTCGCTCACGAGCCAGTCGGGGTTGTGCTGCTCGTGCATGATGTCGTAGTTGTCGTCCTCGCCGAGGCGGTAGTCGATCTCATCGGTCGAGCGGTTCACGACGATCGCCTGGTCGAAGTTACGCGGCGAGACAAGGTACTGGCCCTCTCCGATGCGGTCCACGTCGTTGACGTGGGTCCAGTCCTCGTTGAAGCCGCCGTCCGTCGAGTTGGGGTAGTGGTCCCGGAACGTCCACTCCCAGTCGATCTGCTCGGTCGAGCGGTTGTACACGAGGATGCGATCGTCCGAGCGCTGTGCCGACTCGTTCCACTCGCGCATGTTGGCGATCAGGAGGTCGCCGTTCGGCAGCATCTCCACGTCGTGGGTGTCGGTGAAGTCGAAGCGCTCGGTCCACACCGGTTCGCGCGTTTCGCGGTCGAGTTCGGCGACCGTGGTTCCATCTGGGTTGGTGCCGACGACGAGCAGGTTGCCGTTCTCGAGCGGGTCGACGTCGTAGAACCAGAATGCGTCTTGGTTCGAACCGTCGTACACCCAGTCGGTCGACCCGTTCGGGTGCACCTGCACGAGCCGTGCGGGCTTCTTCTGGTTGCCCTGGCCCTGGAAGTGGAAGCCCTGGATCGCGACGACGGTTGACCCGTTCGGCTCCTCGTCGATCGTTCCGGCCTCGAGTCCGACGGTTCCCGGCGTGCCGGTGTCGCCCGGCGCGAGCGCCTGTGCCGCCGCGGGGGCGAACAGCCCGACCACGACGAGCGCGGCGAGCGCGCGCGCCGCTGTCCGTCGAGAGACGGGGAGGGATGTAGCCATACCCCGAACCGGGGGGTGTGGGGTGGAAACTCTTGTGCTCCGTCACCGGGTGCCTCGAATCGTCCACCCGGACGGCGAACGCGCGCCCGCGCTCAGAGCGCGCTGCCGAGTACGCCGCTGGTGCGGACGAAGAAGTACGCGACGAACGCGGCCGCGAGCACCCAGTGGCCCGGGCGCACGTCGTCGTACTCGCCGGCGGCGACCTTGACGAGCGGGTACGAGACGATGCCCGCCGCGATGCCGTACGCGATCGAGTAGGTGAACGGCATCACGAGGATCGTCAGCCCCGCGGGCACCGCGTTGGTGTAGTCGGCCCAGTCGATGTCGACGAGGTTGCGCAGCATGAGCACCGCGATGGCGACCAGCGCGATGTGGCTCGCCCAGATCGGGACCGCCGCCGCGAGCGGGACCGCCGCCAGCGACAGCAAGAACAGCACTGCGATGACGAGCGCGGTCATCCCGGAGCGACCGCCCTCCTCGACGCCGGCGGCGGACTCGATGTACGTCGTCACCGTCGAGGTGCCGAGGATGCCGCCCACGGTGGTGCCGACGGCGTCGGCCATCAGCGGCTTGTCGATGTCGGGCAGGTTACCGTCCTCGTCGAGGAAGCCGGCGACCTGCGAAACGCCGACGAGCGTGCCGGCGGTGTCGAAGAAGTCGACGAAGAAGAACGTGAACACGATGAGCGCGAACGCGAGCGCGTCGACGTTCTCGAACCCGCCGATGAACGCGCCCACGAGCGGGGTGATGTCGTAGCCCGCGGCCGAGTACGTCAGATTCGCGATCGCCGGCGCGAGCGAGGCGTCGGCGAGCGTGTATCCTGCGTCCTCGGGAACCGTGAACGCCGAGTAGCCGAGCGTCGACACGATCCACCCGAGCACGCTCGTCCCGAGGATCCCGAAGACGATGCTGCCCGGAACGCCCCGGGCGTACAGCATGAACGTGAGGAACAGCCCGACGACCGACAGCACCGCGACGGGGTCCTGCGCGAACACCGGCGAGAACTGGAGGTACGTCGCGGGGTCGGAGGCGACGACGCGCATCGCCTCCAGCCCGATGATGGCGAGAAACAGCCCGATACCGCCTCCGACCGCGAACTTCACCGGCTCCGGGAACAACTTGATGACGTACTCACGCGCTCCGGCGACGGTGAGCAGCATGAACACGACCCCCTCGACGACGACCGCCGCGAGCGCGGTGTTCCACGGCACGCCGAGTCCGAGCACGACCGTGAACGCGAAGAAGGCGTTCAGCCCGAGCCCGGGCGCCTGTCCGAACGGTCGCTTCGCGTACAGCGCCATCACGAGCGTCGCGACGGCCGCCGAGATGAGCGTCACCACCGCGATCATCTGCTGGACCTCCGGTAGCGACCGACCGATGTCGGGCCCCGGCCCGTTGACGATCGCCACCGCGAGGATGCTCGGATTGACGATGACGATGTAGCTCATCGTCAGGAACGTGGTGATCCCGGCCACCACCTCGGTCCGGAGGTCCGTCCCGAGGTCGTCGAAGTTGAAGTACTCCGCCAACTGCTGTTGCAGCCCCATACCGACACACTTGTGCATACCTATCTTAAGCGTTCGGCTTCGCTTCCAGTATTTATCCACACATGTGGATACTTGTTGCCGAGTTCGCGTCAGTGAATTAGCGAGTGTGAGACGGTCGGACCGGCGGTGACGGCATCCGATCCAGAACTGGGTCGCTCCGATCCACCCCCCGTCAGTGGCTCACTCGAACCGTGTCAGTGCCCCGACCGGCGCGTCCGTGATCTCGGCGGCCCGATCGGTTCCCTCGTCGCCGACGGCGATGAGTGCGAACACGCCCGTGACCGCGGCGTCAGCCTGGAGCGCGATGTCGAGCAACAGTTCCTGGGTCTCGCCCGATCGGATGAGATCGTCGACGACGAGCACGGACTCGCCGGCGTCGATTGCGCCCGCGGGGAGGTAGTAGGTCAACTCGATCCCGGAGGCGAGCCGCTGGCGCGACTCGATGAACTCCTCGACGGCCGTCTCCTTCGACTTCTTCGCATAGGCGACGCGGGCGTCGAAGTGGCTCGCCATCGCCGCGCCGAGCGTGATCCCGTCGGTCGCGGCCGTGAGCACCACGTCCGGCGTCTCGAAGTCGAACGACTCGGCGGCGACGGGCGCGACCAGATCGAGGAAGGGCTGGTCGAACACGACGCCGGAGTTGTCGACGTACCCCTCGTCGTCGAAGCCGATACGCGCCTCCAGTTCGGCCGCGAGCGTCTCGCGACCGATGCCGCCGACGACCTCCTGGGCGCGCTCGGCGCCCGGGAGGACGTGTCCGTTGACGTATCGGTTCAGGTCGCCCGCCGGAAGGCCGGTCACCTCCGCGAGTTCGTCGTACGTTCGCGTCTCCTTCAGCGTCCGCAACACGGCGACCGCCTGCAACTGCAGGGCGGCCTTCTCGGCCCTGTTCATGGATCTATGCTCGTTCGTGCAAGTATGAACACTTCGAATTCGGGTACAAAGAGAAGTACCAGCGTTACGTATGTGTGGGTATCTTCCCTGGCGGTCGACGCCGTTGCTGGTTGCGGCGACAACGGACGGACCCGACCGACGCTCTCGTTACCTGTCTTCGAGGAGCCGCGTGGCCGTCAGCAGCGACTCCAGTTCCACGCCGTGGTCGGCGATCAGTTCCGCGGCGCCCTCCTCGCGGTCGACGACCACGAGCACCCTGTTCACGGTCGCGCCCGCCTCTCGCAGCGCCTCGACGGCGTCGAGGGCGGACTGCCCGGTCGTGGCGATGTCCTCGAGCACCACGACCTCCTCGCCCTCGTCGAGGGTCCCCTCGATCCGGTTCCCGGTGCCGTACTCCTTGGCGGCCTTCCGAACGATGACGTACGGCGACCCGGTCTCGACGGCGGTCGCGGCGACGAGCGGGACAGCGCCGAGGGCGACGCCCGCGAGCGTCGCGTCGCCGACGCGTTCGGCGTACGCCTCGGCGACGAGTCCCAGGCACGTGGGGTCCGTCTCGAAGCGATACTTGTCGACGTAGTAGTCGCTCGTCCCGCCGTGGGCGAGTTCGAATTCGCCGAACAGCACGGCCTCTGCGTCCCGGAGCGCGGCGATCAGCTCCGCGTCGGTGACGGCGTCGGTGGTCGCGTCGGTCATAGTCGTGGAAGGCGCACGACGGCGCGAAAGGTTATCGGTCCGAGGCCGCCGCGGGGACTCGTCCGCGTCCCGGAGGGGACCTCCCCGTTCGGTGTCAGTTCGCGGCCTCACACCGCTCGACGACGCTCGCGGGGATCGGCGCGTCGACCTCGTAAGCGCCGACGGTGTGATCCGCCGCGCGGCCCTCGAACACGACGCGGTACGTCGCGCCCTGAGTCGGACACGCGAGTGCGCTTCGGCCGGTGATCTCCGCCTCCCCAGTGTCCGTCCGGAGGTCGGTCCACGGCACCTTCGTCCCCGCCTCGTCGACGACGACGACGCGCTCCTCCGAAGGAACGGTGCCGTCGGGGTGGGTGACGACGATGGCCGTGTCGTCACCCTCGCCGACGACGGCGAAGGAGAAGCCCTCGGGCCGATCGATCGGCTCGCCGCCGATCCCCGTCGCGACGACGCCGCCGATCCCGGCGACGCTGGCGGCCGCAAGCAGCATGAACGCCAGCGCGATGGTCGGGAACGAGACCCGGATCTGCTCGCGCGGCGACAGCTCGCCCTCCTCCTCGACTCCCTCGGGAGGGTCGCTCGACTCGACTGCGTCCGGTTCGCTCACGTCCGGACCGGCGCGGGGCGGCGTAAAAACCGCACCGCCCCGATTCTCACGCGTGAGTTCGTGGGGGCTCGCGCGGCCGCGACGGGGACGCTCCAGCCCCGTTACCAGGGTTCGTTCTTCACGCCGATCAGGTACGCGATGACGTTCGTCGCGACGTGCAACAGGGGCGTCGCGACGAGCACGACGACGAGGCGTTCGAGCGTGAACGTCGAGAGCACCCACCCGGGGGCGAGCACGAGTGCGAGCGCGAGTGCGCCGACGACGAAGTCGAGTTGGTCGAGCCCGGGGAAAGCGGCGCCCCGCTCGCGGCCCGACCGGCGCTTGATGAACGAGGCGCCGATGTCGCCGAGCATCGCGCCGAGCGCGAGCGCGAGCGCCGCCAGCGGCGGGAACGCCGGCAGGTCGATGCCGGCGGCGGCGCCGACGGGGACGGCGACGGCGTTGAGCGCGAGCGCGAGCGCGACGCCCGCGAGCGTGCCGATCGCGGTACCTCGCCACGTTTTCCCGTCCCCGAGCACGCGGCGGCCGCCCCACGTCCGCCCGCCGTCGATCGGCGCCCCGCCGCCCGCGAGCACGGCGGCGTTGTTCGGGACGTACGCCGGCAGCATCGCCCACAGCGCGCTCGCGACGAGTTCGAGCAGTGCGACCATCGGGTTTGGCTGGTTCGCGTCCGGTGTTAAGTGGGCGGGATCCGCCTCGCCGCGACGGATCCGCGAAACTCAAGACGCGTGACCGGCAAGCGTTGCCACCGACATGATCCCGCCCATCGCCAGCCGGTTCGTCGCGGGGGAGACGCCGGCCGCGGCGTTCGACCACGTCCGCCGCGCCAACGAGGACGACGTGAAGGTGATCCTCAACCTCCTCGGGGAGCACTACCACGACCGCGCGGCCGCCGACGCCGACGCCGACGCGTACGTCTCGCTGGTCCGCGATATCGGGGCCACCGATCTGGACGCTTGCGTCTCGGTGAAGCCGTCCCAACTCGGCATCGACATCGCCGACGAGGTGTTCCGCGAGAACGTCCGCCGGATCGTCGAGGCGGCCGACGAGCACGACGTATTCGTCTGGTGCGACATGGAAGACGCCGACACGACCGACGCGACGCTCGACGCGTTCGAGACGCTGGCCCGCGAGTTCGACGGCGGCGTTGGGCAGTGCGTGCAGGCGAACCTCCGTCGAACCCGTTCGGATCTCGACCGGCTGGCGGACGTGCCCGGGAAGATCCGGCTCGTCAAGGGCGCGTACGACGAGTCCGAGTCGATCGCCTACACCGACAAGACCGACGTGAACGAGGCGTACCGCGAGAACCTGAAGTTCCTGTTCAAAGAGCGCGACGGCGGGATCGCCGTCGGGAGCCACGACCCGACGATGATCGCCCTCGCGTCGGAGCTGTCGGCCGAGTACGGCGCCGACTACGAGGTGCAGATGCTCATGGGCGTTCGCGAGGACGAACAACGTCGCCTCGCGGACGAGGGCGTCGAGACCTGGCAGTACGCGCCGTACGGTGACAAGTGGCTCTCGTACTTCTACCGTCGCGTGCGCGAGCGCAAGGGGAACGCCCTGTTCGCCCTGCGAGCGGTCGTCGGCGTCTGAGCGGCCGCGAAGCGACACGGGAGCGACGTGTCAATAGCCGCGAGGCGGTTCGCGGGGTGGAGGCCGTGTAGAAGGGCTGATATGCCTCCGCCTCCGAATCCGGGGTGAACTCCGAATGTCTACGTGGAAGCGTGATTTCGCGAGCGGGTTGGTCGTGATCACGCCGCTTCTGGTCATCGTCTTCGTCGCAAACTGGCTGTACAATCTCCTGTCGGCGCTCCCGTTCGTCCCCACGATCACACCGGAGAACCCGAACCCGCAGTACGTCGCCGTGTACGAGTTCGCCGAGGTGATCACGGCGCTCGTCGTGTTCATCCTGCTCGTGTTCTCGGCGGGATACCTCATGCGGACGACCGCCGGACGCCTCGCCGAGGGGCTCCTCGACGACACGATCAACCGCGTCCCCGGACTCCGCGTCATCTACAACGCCTCGAAGCTGGCGGTCGAAACCGCGCTCACGGGCACCGAGGACCTCCAGACGCCGGTGAAGCTGGAACCGTGGGACGGGATGCGGATGACGGCGTTCAAGACGGGGAAGACGACGAGCGACGGTCGCGAGGTCGTGTTCATGCCCACGGCGCCGAACATCACCACCGGCTACGTCATGGAGGTCAAGTCCGAGGATCTCCAAGAGACCGACGAGAAAGTCGAGGAGGCGCTCACGCGTATCCTTTCGGCCGGTTTCGGCGAGGGCGGCAACGGGACGGCACCGCCCGCCGAGACCAGTGTGAGCGAGATCGACGACGCCGGCAACGACGACTGAGCCACGGGACGACTCCGACCGATCGAACCGAACCGTGAAGTACGGCGCCGGCGGTCCTCGGAACATGCACGACGGCCCGACAGACGAACCGGACCCGATCGACGCCGATCACGTCGATCTCCTGCAGGCGTTCATCGAAAGCCACGGATTCCTCTCGTGGCTCGATCTCACCGTCGAGGAGCTGGAGCGCGGCCGGATCGTCATGTCCGTTCCCTACGACGAGAAGCTGGTCAACCCCGGCTCGCCGGTCGGATCCATCCACGGTGGTATCGCGGCGACGCTGGTGGACACCGCCTCCGGATTCGCTCTGCGGTCGACGTTCGACGACCCGACGAACGGGTCGCTGGCGACGACCGACCTCAACGTCACCTACCTCCGACCCGCAACCAACGACCTCCGGGTCGAGGCGGAAGTGCTCCGGGCGGGCGGCTCGATGGGGTTCACTGACACGCTGGTCTCCAGCGTCGCCCCCGACGGCGAACAGAAAGACGTTGCCGTCGGCCGTACCTCTTACCGGCTGTTTCCGGACGCTGACCGGGCGTAATCCCCTGTGAGCGAAGGGGTGCCTGAGGGGTCCTCCCGCGCGAGCAACCCTTTTCTGCCGGCCCGTCGAACTGCCGAGTGATCGGATGCATCGAGACGAGCCCGTCGAGTACGAACCGGTGAGCGTGAAGGCCGTGTTGGCCGAGATGAAAGACACCGCGGAGCTGCTCATCGACCTGTCGTTCTCGGCGGTGCTCCACGGCAGCCCGGACCTCGCGGCGGAGGTGCTGACGCTCGAATCGCGGATGGACGTGCTCCAACTTCAGGCGCGCATGAGCGTGATGATGGCCGCGCGCTCGCCGGAGGACGTCGAGGACTTGGCGCCCGTGCTGGGCGTCGTCGGCGCCGCCGAGAAGATCAGCGACGCCGCCGGCGACATCGCGAAGGTCGTGCTCGAGGAGGTGGGACTCCCCGACGCGATGCGCGCCGCGCTGCCGGAGGCGGTTGAGACGCTCGTCCGCGTCCCCGTCACCGACGACTCCTCGTACGTCAGCCAGACGCTGGGGGGCATCAACATGGAGACCGAGACGGGCGTGCGCGTCATCGCCGTCCGCCGCGAGCAGGCGACCGGCAAGGCCCGCTGGATCACCAACCCCGACCGCGACACGGCCCTCGGCGCGGGCGACACGTTGATCCTCCGGGGGTTCGAGGAGGGATTGCGCGAGGTGTACGAAGTCGCCTCGGGCGACCCGTACGAGTCGCCCGACTCCCCGGGGGCCGCCGACGCAGCCCTCGAACGCGCCGTCGACTCCATCGTCCTGATGAAGAACATGAGCGAGCTCGCGGTCGACCTGGCGTACGGCGCCGTACTGTTCGACAGCCGCGGCGTCGCCGAGGAGGTCGCCGAGCTGGAGGCGGAAGTGGACGCCCTCAAATCGCGCTTCGAGGCGTGGACGCTCCAGGCGGCCGCTCGCGTCGATGACCCGGTCAGCCTGCGCGGACTGGTCCACCTGGCGTCGGCGACCGAGGTGATCAGCGACGCCGCCCTCGAGATCAGCGAGGGCGTTCTCCGCGGATTGAAAGCACACCCGGTCGTCGCTGAGGCCGTCGAGGAGTCCGACGAGGTCATCGTCCGCACGGTCGTCACCGACGGATCGGCGCTCGCCGGCACGACGCTCGGCGATCAGGAGGTAAAAACGGCGACGGGCATGCGCGTCATCGCCGTCCGCCGCGGCGACCCGGCCGGGCGTGCCGACGGCGACGAGACCGCGACCGCCGCTGACGAATCGGAGACTGAGAACGGCGAGTGGGAGGTCTCACCGGGCGCCGACACGCGGTTGCGTCCGGGCGACGTGCTCATCGCGAAGGGCACCCGCGCGGGCGCCGAGCGACTCACGGCGATGGCCGGCTCTCCCGAGGAGTTCGAGGTGGACTGACGCCCCGACTCACGGGCGGCGAGGCTCCCCCTCGGGGTCGAGATCGGCGTCCGACCGGTCTGCGGCCGCATCGAGCGCCGCCCCGCACGTCGGACACGCCCCGGGGCGCGGCGACCGCAGCGTCGCACAGGCGGAACACAGCACGAGCCGGCGGGTCGGCCGCGGGTCCTCCCAGTCCGTCTCGTCCGCCGGTTCGGGCTCGGACCGGCCCGTCGAGCCATCGCGAGCGACACCGAACGCGACAGCCGGATCCGCCCTGGTCGCGGCGGCGCCCGCCGTCGCACCCTCCTCGGCGGCCATCCGAATCGTGTGCTCGACGAGCACGTCGTTACGGAGGCGCTCGAGGAGCCGAAGCAGTCCGAGAAACGCGATCGTCGGGACGAGACACAACACCCCCGTGAGGAGGAGGCGGACGACGGGCTCGGTGAGGACCCCGACCATGTGAACTGATCACGCACCGAACCGACTTTTGGGTTCCGGCGAGGATCGGCCGATTCCCGCGGGTGCGCGTCGTTCCTGCGGGCACCCGTCGCGTCACTCCTCGGGCGTCCGCAGCGCGCGGACCGCGGCGACGACGGTCAGCGCCGAGGCGACGAACAGCGTCGTCGCCGACGCGAGTACGAACGCGAGCAGCAGAAAGAACCCGTCGGCCCCGAGCACGGGGTACTCGCGGGTGCCGCCGACCGGCCCGAGGAGTTCGAGGGCCCGAACCACGTACACGGCGACCGCGAGGGCGACGCCGACGACCGCCCCGATCACGACGTTGCGCTTCACAGATAGCGTGTCCATCAGCCCGGCTATCGGGGGTCGATCCGGGCGCCCCTCGGCCGGGGCGGGTCCGTCGCTTGCGTCGCGTGACTCCTCGCTCACGCTCTCCGTTGGCGGCCCCGCTTCAAATTCCCATCGCCCCGTCCCGGTGGACCCGAGAGGGCGGCACGGAACTCGCGTCGGAGCGGTCGACGCCGTCGAGTGGGCCGGGCCTCACGCGCCCGCGTACGCCTCGAACTCCCGGCCGCGCAGGACGAAGAACGCGACGCCGACGAGCCCGACGACCGTCGCGAGCGCGAACGCCGTCTCCGGCGAGCGGCCGTAGATCCAGCCGCCGACGAGGGCGCTCGGGATGGTGACCACGTTGCGGACGAGGTAGTACGTCCCCGTGACGCGTCCGCCGGCGTCGGCCTCGGCCGGGCCGACGATGAGCGCCTTGTGCGCTGGCAGCCCCGCGAACCGGAGCCCGGAGAACGCGAACAGCACCGCGAGCACGGCCGGGTCCGGCGGCGCGAAGATCAGCATCGCGGGGAACACCGCGTAGACGGCGAACCCGATCGCGACGACCGGCTTGAGCCCGACCGAGCGCGCGAGGCGCGCGACGGGGATCATCGTGAGCAGGGCGACGGCCATCTCGACGCCGAGGAGGACCCCGAAGTACGCCTCCGGCGAGAGGTCGCCGACGACGGGGAGCGTCGCGCCGACCGCGAGCACGTCCACGACGACGCGCACGAAGAACACGTACACGATCCCGTTGGCGAAGCGCACCAGCGTGTCGCCGACGAGCAGCGGGCCCAGCGTATCCGGGAGCGACCGGAGGTCTTCGACCACCATACCGACGCCCTCGAAGGATTTTCCGATCGAGTCGTTCGAGGCGTCGTAGAGGGCGTACTGCGCCACGGTGGCGATCGCCGCGACGACCGCCGCGCCCAACAGCACGAGTCGGAACCCCGCTGTGAACGCGTACGCTGAGAGGACGGCCGCGACGAGCAGCGGCCCGAGGAGGAACGCCGTCCGTCGGAAGGTCTCCGTGGCGGCGAACCCCGAGGCGAGCCGATCCGGCGCCACCGACTGCTTGACGACGGCGAAGGTGGCGCCGAGCCCGAACGACTTCCACGCCTGCGAGAGGAACAACCCAAGGAAGATCATGACGACCGCGAGGTTCGTCGGTCCGACGGCCACTCCGCGGTACGGGTCGGCCGCCCACCACACGAGAAATCCGAGCGTGGAGGCGAAGCCGAACAGCGTCAGCGACGTGCGCGAGCCGAGCCGATCCGACAGCGCGCCGCCGGGGTACGGAAACACCGCCGAGATGAGGTTACCGAGCGAGCCGTACACCCCGAGTGCGAGGCTGGAGGCGCCCAAGACCGCGAGGTACTGCGGGAGGTACCGCCCCGTCGCCTGGAAGCCGAGGCTGAACGCGAACATCGCCAGCGACAGGACGAGGACGTCACCGGGTACCGACCGCAGCTGGCGGAACGCGTCGAACGGATCCGGTTCGGCGTCCCCCTTGTCTGCCATCGACAGTGCCTGCGAGCGGTGCCGGCAAAACGGTGCCGACGAGTGCGAGAGCGACTCGTCGGCCGTTCCGGGAGTCGGTCGGCGGGCGTTGCCGCCGTCCCGGACAGCCGATACCGACCGACAGAACCTGAATTACTTTACCCGCCCCCGCGGAAAGAGCGTCCATGGGACTATTCGATCGACTTCGCGGGGACGACGACCCCCGGGTCGCGTTCATCGGTATCGACGGGGTTCCGCACTCGCTGCTTGAGAAACATCCCAGTCGATTCCCGAACTTCGCCGCACTCGCCGATGAGGGGTCGGCCGCCGCGATCGACTCCATCGTGCCGCCGGAGTCGTCGGCGTGCTGGCCCTCGCTCACGACCGGCGTCAATCCCGGGGAGACGGGCGTGTACGGCTTCCAAGACCGCGAGATCGGGAGCTACGACACGTACGTCCCGATGGGGCGTGACGTGCAGGCGACGCGCGTCTGGGATCGGATCGCGGACAACGGCCGCGACGCGACCGTGTTGAACGTCCCGGTGACGTTCCCTCCCCAGCGCAACGTCCAGCGGATGGTCTCCGGGTTCCTCTCTCCGGGCGTCGATAAGGCGGCCTACCCGGACGACCTCCGGGACTACTTGGAGTCGATCGACTACCGGATCGACACGAACGCGAAGCTGGGGCACAACGACGACAAGTCGGAGTTCCTCGACGTCTCTCACGAGACGCTCGACAAGCGATTCGAGGCGTTCACCCACTACATCGAACAGGACGATTGGGACCTGTTCTTCGGGGTGTTCATGACGACCGACCGCGTGAACCACTTCCTGTTCGAGGACTACGCCCGCGACGGCGAGTACTACGAGGAGTTCATGTCCTTCTACGAGAAGGTCGACGACTACGTCGGCGAGATCCGCGACATGCTTCCGGAGGACGTGACGCTCGTCGTCGCCTCCGATCACGGGTTCACCGTCCAGGACTACGAAGTCGAGATCAACCAGTGGCTCCAAGACGAGGGGTGGCTCTCCTTTGCGGGCGACGACCACGAGGAACTCGGCGACATCGACGACGACACGCGCGCATACTCGCTCATCCCCGGCCGACTGTACCTCAATCTCGAGGGTCGCGAACCACGGGGGTCGGTGCCCAAGTCGGAGTACGAGGCCGTCCGCGACAAGCTGAAAGCCGAGATCGAAGCGCTCGAAGGCCCCGACGGGACGCCCGTCGCCAAGCGCGTCGTCGAGAAGGAAGACGCGTTCCGCGGCGACCACGACGACATCGCACCCGACCTGACGATCATCCCGAACCACGGCTTCGACCTGAAAGCGAAGTTCAAGTCCCACGACGACGGCGTCTTCTCGACGGGGCCGCGAAACGGGATGCACAGCTTCGAGAACGCGACGCTGTTCGTCGACGAACCCGACGCGACGATCACGGACGCGGACCTGCTCGACATCGCGCCGACCCTCCTCGAACTCATGGACGTCGAGTACGCCCGCGCCGACTTCGACGGCGCCAGCCTCGTCTGAGCCGCGTCAGGTCAGCGGCTCCACGTCGGCCGATTACCCGAAATTCTCGATCTTCGCGTCGTCCGCGTAGCCCGCGGCGTCCAGCGACGCAGTCGCCTCGTCGACGAAGTCGGCGAACCCGTAGACGAACGCGTGCTCGCCCTCGGCGCCCGTGACCGCCGCCGCGACCGCGTCGTCGATGGCGCCGTCGGTGACGACGACGCTCGCGCCGCGCTCGCGCAGCGCGTCGAGGCGCTCGGTGTGTGCCGGCGCGTCGTCGCGGTAGACGACGGCGGCCTCGTTGCCGGCGGCGAGCGCGGCCTCCGCGATGGCGACGGCGGGACCCACGCCGGGGCCGCCAGCGAGCACGACCGCGCGCGCCTCGCCCTCGTAGTAGTCGTCGCCGAAGGGGCCGCTCATCTCGATCTCGTCGCCCTCGGTCAGGCCCGCGAGGTACGCCGAAAAGTCGCCGCCATCGAGGCCGACAGTGGTTTCGAACGATCCCTCGGTGTCCGGCGAGGAGATGGTGTAGAAGCGCGACACCCCCGCGTCGTCGACGACGGCCGTGAGCTTCACGAACTGCCCCGGCCTCCCGTCGAACTCCGGCGGCGAGTCCAGCGACACCGCGATCGTGTCGGGCCCGACCTCCGCGACTGACTGCACCGCGACTGTGGCGTCCATGGGGATCGGTTCCTCATCCGGGTACCCGAAGCTATCGCTTCTCGTCGCCCGTCGTCGGTCGTCGAATCCAACTCGTACGCGTGTCGTACCGGGATCCGCGATTGAACGGGAGTCGGTGCAATTACTGCCGACAGCGAGGGAGACCCGATCAATTGTCGGTCGAGTGGCCGGTAGACGGCCAAACGAAGTGGCGTTTGTTTCATAGAACGGAGTTTCGACAGACAAGCAGTCAAAAAGCTGCCCTCACCCCATTCAGAAGGCTTTTCCACCGACCGTGGGAAGGACTCACCAGTATGCCAGCGGACTTCAATTGGGCCATCGGCGGGGAGGCCGGCGATGGCATCGACTCCACCGGGAAGATCTTCGCGCAGGCGCTCTCTCGGGCGGGTCGACACGTCTTCACGTCGAAGGACTTCGCCTCCCGGATCCGAGGCGGCTACACCGCGTACAAGGTGCGTACGTCCACGGAGAAGGTCCGGTCGGTCGTGGACCGACTGGACGTCCTCGTCGCGCTCACGCCCCGTACGATCGAGGAGAACCTCGACGAGCTCCACGAGGGCTCGGTCATCATCTACGACGGCGAGCGGACCACGATGGCCGACGTCGAGATCCCCGAGGAGATGATCGGACTCGACGTGCCGCTCAAGAGCCTCGCCGAGGACGCCGGCGGCGCCATCATGCGCAACGTCGTCGCGCTCGGTGCCGCCTGCGAGGCGACGAGCTTCGACATCGAGCACCTCGACTCCTCGCTGAAGAAGCGCTTCGGCGACAAGGGGTCGGCGCTCGTCGAGAACAACAAACAGGCGGCACGCCTCGGCCAGGAGTACGTCCAGGAGCACTACCCTGACGCCGACCTCGACTACGATCTGGAGACGACCGACAACGACTACGTCCTGCTCAACGGCGACGAGGCGATCGGCATGGGCGCCATCGCCGCCGGCTGCAAGTACTACGCCGGCTACCCGATCACGCCCGCGACGGACGTGATGACGTACCTGAAGGGTCGCATCGAGAACTTCGGCGGCCACGTCGTCCAAGCGGAGGACGAACTCGCGGCGATCAACCTCGCGCTCGGGGCCGCGCGCGCCGGCGCCCGCTCGATGACGGCGACCTCCGGACCCGGCATCGACCTGATGACCGAGACGTTCGGCCTAGTCGCAACGAGCGAGACGCCGCTCGTCATCGCCGACGTGATGCGCTCGGGTCCCTCGACGGGGATGCCGACCAAGCAGGAGCAGGGCGACCTCAACATGATGCTGTACGGCGGCCACGGCGAGATCCCGCGGTTCGTCCTCGCGCCCACGACCGTCGACGAGTGCTTCTGGAAGACCGTCGAGGCGTTCAACCTCGCCGAGAAGTACCAGACGCCCGTCTACCTCGCCGCCGACCTCGCGATGGCGGTCACCGAGCAGACGTTCGAGCCCGACGCCTTCGACATGGACGCCGTCGAGATCGACCGCGGCAAGGTCGTCGACGAGGAGACGATCGAGGACCACCAGACCGAGTCGGGCGGCTTCAAGCCCCACGAGATCACCGACGACGGCGTCAGTCCTCGGGCGTTCCCCGGCACGGAGGGCGGCGCGCACATGTCCACCGGCCTGGAGCACGACGAGCAGGGCCGCCGCACCGAGGACACGGAGATGCGCGTCAAGCAGGTCGACAAGCGGAACCGCAAGGTCGAGACCGCCCGCGAGCGCGAGGACTTCTCGCCGCGGGAGTTCGGCGACCCCGATGCGGACAACCTGATCGTGACGTGGGGGTCCAACGAAGGGACCCTCGTCGAGGCGCTGGAGTACCTCGAGGCGGACAGCGTCGACGTGCGCATCCTCTCGGTGCCGTACCTCTTCCCGCGCCCGGACCTCACCGAGGAGTTCGAGGCCGCAGACCAGGTCGTCGTCGTCGAGTGTAACGCGACGGGGCAGTTCGCCGACGTGGTCGAACACGACACCTTACAGCGCGTGAAGCGGATCAACAAGTACGACGGCGTGCAGTTCAAGGCGGACGAACTCGCAGACGACATCAGAGAGACCCTGGCCGCAGACGAGAGCCAGGAGGTGGAAGCATGAGTTCCCAGGTCAGATTCACCGACTTCAAATCGGACAAGCAGCCCACGTGGTGTCCCGGGTGCGGCGACTTCGGGACGATGAACGGCATGATGAAGGCGCTCGCGGAGACGGGCAACGATCCCGACAACACCTTCGTCGTCGCCGGCATCGGCTGTTCCGGTAAGATCGGCACGTACATGCACAGCTACGCCATCCACGGCGTCCACGGCCGCGCGCTCCCGGTCGGCGCCGGCGTGAAGATGGCCAACCCCGACCTCGAAGTGATGGTCGCGGGCGGCGACGGCGACGGCTACTCCATCGGCGCGGGCCACTTCGTCCACGCCGTCCGCCGGAACGTCGACATGAGCTACGTCGTGATGGACAACCGCATCTACGGGCTGACGAAGGGGCAAGCCTCCCCGACCTCGCGCGAGGACTTCGAGACCTCGACGACGCCGGAGGGCCCCCAGCAGCCCCCAGTTAACCCGCTCGCGCTCGCGCTCGCCTCGGGCGCGACGTTCATCGCCCAGTCGTTCTCCAGCGACGCGCTGCGCCACCAGGAGATCGTCCAGAAGGCCATCGAGCACGACGGCTTCGGCTTCGTCAACGTGTTCAGCCCGTGCGTCACGTTCAACGACGTCGACACGTACGACTACTTCCGCGACTCGCTGGTCGACCTGCAGGAGACGGACTACGACCCGACCGACCGCGACGCGGCCAAGGAGAAGGTCCTCGACGCCGACAAGGAGTACATGGGCGTGCTGTACCAGGACGAGGAGTCGGTGCCCTACGAGGATACCCACGGCCTCGACTCCAACATGAGCCAGATCGACCACGAGGGCGCGCCCGAGGGCGCGATGGACCTCGTGAGAGAGTTCTACTAGAACCACCCTCGGTTCGCCTCGGGGGTCGTCGCGCACGCCGCTCGCGCTCCAATAACCGCCCGGCGGATCCCCGGTCACGCTGTCGGATCTTTTTGACCCCGGCTACGACCCAGAATCGCGACGCGATCCCGGGATGGCAAACGTTCGCTCGCTCAGCCGTGCGGCTGGCTCGCTCGCGGGACGACTTACTAGTGCGAACCGAAGCCGCAGGCGGTCGCCCGGCCCTCAGCGCTGTTCGAAGACGTGGACCGGCCAGTCGGCCTCGTAGTCGAGCGCGACCTCCTGCTCTTCGGGCGTCGGCTCGCGCACCGTGAGTTCGACCGGGTCGCCGATAGCGACGTCGGCGTAGTCGGCGTCCACGCGCCCGAGCAGCCGGCCCCCGTCCCCGAGCTCCACGACGGCGACCGTGTAGGGCGCGTCCGCCGCGAACGCGGGCGGCGGCGCGTGGACCTCCGTGCACGAGAAGATCCGACCCTCGCGCGACTGCGGTTCGACGTCGACGGCGCGACTGCCGCAAGCGTAGCAGGCCGGCCGCGGCGGCAACAGGACCTGCCCGCAGTCCGCACAGACCCCGCCCAGGAGTTCGCCGTCCGCGAGGGCGTCGAAGAACCCGGGCAGTGTCCGCGGGTCGGTCGCGTCGAGGCTATCGTCGGTCATCGTGCCTCCGCCGTCGTGAGCACGTGGCCGACGGTGACGGCGTCCGCGACGCCTCCCTCGTTGAGCAGCAAGGCCGTTTCGGCCCCCTCGACCGCGCGGTCGCCCGCGTCCCCTGTGAGCTGTTCGTAGGCTTCGAGCGCCTGCAAGAGCCCGGTCGCGCCGATGGGATGGCCGCGGGCCTTCAGTCCGCCGCTCGGGCTCAACTGCACGTCCGTCCAGCCGTCGGCCCGCTCCGCGGGCGGCAGGTAGCTCTGATAGCCCGTTCCCGCGGGCGCGAAGCCGACGGCCTCCGAGAGCAGCGCCTCGCAGACGGTGAACGCGTCGTGGACCTCCGCGATGTCGACGTCCGCGGCGTCGATGCCCGCCTCCTCGTAGGCCGTCTCGGCGGCGATCCGAGCGCCCGCGATGTCGGTCATGTCGCGCTCGGCGACCGCGATGTTGTTCGCGGATGCCCCGCTGCCCGCGACGCGGACCTGCGGGCGGTCGAGGTCGGCCGCCATCTCGGCGGTCGTCACGAGGACGGCCGCGGCGCCGTCCCCGACCGGCGCACAGTCGTAGAGCTTCAGCGGCGACGCGACGGGGTCGGACTCCAGGACGGTGTCCACGTCGATCTCCGTCGGGAACTGCGCCCGGGGGTTGCAAGCGGCGTTGGCGTGGTTCTTCACCGCGATCTCCGCGAGATCGCGTTCCGTGGCGTCCGTCTCGTGGAGGTAGCGCGCGGCGAGCAGCGCGTACTGGCTTGGCGCGGTGACGCCGGACCGCTGTTCGATTGCGCGGTCGAACGCCGCCGACAGCGCGTCCGTCGCGCCGCTGGTCCCCGCGGAGGTCATCTTCTCGACGCCGCACGCGAGCACGGCCTCGTGTTCCCCGTTGCGGACGTCCTTGACCGCGTGGCGCAACGCGAGCGCACCGGCGGCGGCACACCCCTCGACACGCTCGGCCGGGACGTGACGGAGGCCGGCCCACTCCGCCAACAGCGTCCCCTGCATGATCTGGTGTTCGTAACTCTCCGACTGGTTGCCGACGTACACCGCCTCGACGAGTTCGGCGGGGTCGGGCAGTTCGTCGAACGCCTCCGCGAGGGCGACCGAGAACAGGTCGCGGCCCGGGAGGTCCGTGCGGCCGAGCGGCGAGGCCCCGACCGACGCGATGACTGGCTCTGGCATGCGTACCCATCCGATATCGGTGACCCGTGTTAGCTATTCTCATTTTCACGCCGGCCGAACTATCAGTCAGTGGACTACCGTCGGTCATCACAGACGCTGGTGGACTTCCGAGGAGCGTGAGTCGACTGGGTGACCGATACGCCAGTTTCCGGGGTGTTTCGAGAGGTCACTCCTCGTGCCACTGAATCGGCTCTCGTTCACACATCCGGTAGCCAGTCGGCTGTCGTCGCGAGAGCGCCGTTCTACCGCTCTCGAACGACCACGAACTCCGCCAGGTCCCGCAGATATCCCCGCGCGTCCGATTCGCCGATCCCGGCGGTCTCCAGCGCCTCCAGCGCGGCGTCGGCCTGGTCGCGGGCGCGCTGATCGGCCTCCTCGGGCGTGAGGTCCGTCACCTGCAACAGGGAGGGGCGGTCGACCGCCTCGTCGACGCCGGTCGGCTTGCCGAGATCGTCGGCATCGGCGGTCGCGTCCAGCACGTCGTCGCGGATCTGGAAGGCGACGCCGACGCGCTCGGCGTACTCGCCGAACGCCTCGATCGTGAAGCCGTCGGCGCCGGCGGCCACGGCGCCGAGCTCGGCGGCCGCGCGGAACAGCGCCCCAGTCTTGCGACGCGCGAGCGTCATGTACTCCTCCTCGTTCGACGGTTTCGCGACCAACTCGGTCGCCTCGCCCTCGCCGAGTTCGACCATCGCCTCGGCGACGACCTGCATCGCCTGCTCGTCGGCCGAAAAGAGCGCGAACGCCTCCCCGAGCATGCCGTCGGAGGCGACGATCGCGGGGCCGTAGCCGAACGCCGACCACGCCGAAGGGGTGCCGCGGCGAACGTCCGACCGGTCGATGATGTCGTCGATAACGAGCGAGGCGTTGTGCACGAGTTCGACGCCGACCGCGAAGTCGACGGCGTCTTCGGGGTCGCCGCCGGCCGCCTCGCACGCGAGGAGCGTCACGGTCGGGCGAACGCGCTTGCCGCCCGCGAGCGCGACGTGCTCGATCTCGTCGCCGAGCTCCGACGGCTCGACCGCCCCGGTAACCTCCGCGAGACGCTCGTTCGCCATCGCGACCCGACGCTCCAGATACTCCATTGACGCGTACTCGGGCCCGGGCGAAAAAGAGGGTACCGGATGCGGGAGCCGCAACCGGAGTCGAAAGCCGCCGCGACGGCGACCGGTCAGGAGAACTGCTCGGTCAGCGCCGGCACCACGTCGAACAGGTCACCGACGATCCCGTAGTCGGCGATGTCGAAGATCGGGGCGTTCGGGTCCGTGTTGATCGCGATGATCGTCTCGGCTCCCTTCATGCCGGCGACGTGTTGAACGGCCCCCGAGATGCCGATCGCGAGGTACACGTCCGGCGTCACCTGTTTGCCCGACTGACCGACCTGCCGGTTCTTCGGCAGCCAGCCGTTGTCGACGATGGGTCGGGAGGACGACAGCGTCGCGCCGGTGGCCTCGGCCAGCTCCTCGATGAGTTCGATGTTCTCCTCCTCCTCGATACCGCGGCCGATCGAGACGAGGAACTCCGCGTCGGCGATATCCACGTCGCCGGCGCCGACCTCCTCGAATCCCCGCACGCGGGCGCCGGAGGTCGACTCGTCGAAGTCGAACTCGAACGCCTCGATGGGCACGTCGGCCGTCTCCTCAACGGCGGGCCACTCGCCGCTGCGGACGGTAACGGCGAACGGTTCCTCGCTCACCTCGACGGTCGTCTCGACCTTCGAGCCGTACATCTCGCGCGTCGCTTCGAGCCCGCCGTCGTAGGAGAGGCCGACCGCGTCGGCGACCAGCGGGAGGTCGAGGCTGTTCGCCACCGCGGGCGCGTAGTCGAGGCCGTTGACGGAGTTGGGCATGAGAACGGCCGCGGGCGCGAGCTCCTCGAACAGCGCGGCGGTCGCGCCAGCGTACAGGTCGTGATTGAACTCTTCGCCCGCGTCGACGGTGTGGATCGCGTCGACCCCCTCCAGCGACAGGGTGTCGGCGAACCCGTCCACGTCGCCGGCGATCACCGCGAGGTGCAACTCGCCGCCGAGGTCGTCCGCGAGTTCGCGCCCGGCGCGAACCAGTTCGAGACTCACGTCGCGCACGACGCCGCGCCGGTGGTCTGCGACCGCGAGCACGTCGCTCATTCGGCCACCACCCCCTTCTCGCGGAGCACGTCAGCCAACTCCGCGGCCTGGTCGTCCGCCGAGCCGTCAAAGTACGTCGCGTCCGACTCGGTCTCCGGTTCGTACATTTCGGTACGCGAGAGAGGCGATCGGACCGCGTCGGCGTCAAGCCCCAGGTCGGCGAGTCCGAACTGGGCGATCTCCTTGCTCTGGGCCTGCCGGATGCCCCGGAGGCTGGCGTAGCGCGGCTCGTTCAGCCCCGTCTGGATCGTGAGCACCGCTGGGAGGTCCACGTCGGTCAGCTCCTCGACGCCGCCCTCCAGTTCGCGGTGGACGTGCGCCGTCGACAGGTCGTCTTCGGTCTCCAGGTGATTGACGACAGCCGCCCAGTCGAAGCCGATGTCGTCGGCCAGCGAGACGCCCGTCGCGCCGAATCCGTCGTCGGCCGCCTGGACGCCGGAGAGGACGAGGTCGGGATCTTCGTCCTCGACGACGCTCGCGAAGAGCCGCGTCTTCGCCGCGACGTCGAGGTCCGCGGCGGCGACGTCGTCGTCCCAGACGCGGATCGCGCGGTCGACGCCCTTCGCGAGCGCCATCCGGATCGTCTCCTCGGCGCGCTCGGGACCGATCGTGGCGGAGACGACTTCGACGTCGTCGTACTCCTCCGAGAGCTGGACCGCCGCCTCGACGGCGTAGTCGTCCCACTCGTTGAGGTCGTATTCGAGGAACTGCTCCCCGATATCTGTCCCCTCGATCTCGAAGTCGTCGGCCGCCTCCGCGACCTCCTTGACCGTGACGAGGATCTTCATCGCGCAAGGGTTGCCGCGGTCCGGGGTAAACAGTTTCGGAACCGCCAGCAACGGGCGACGCGTCGGATCGAGTCGACGGCCCCCGGCTACGACGACTCGGCGTCGGCGCCGGTCTCGTCGCCTGCGTCGTCGCCGTCAGCCAGGGAGATGATGTTCTCGCGACCGAGCCGCAGCTTCTCGACGCGCTCGTCGTCGGCCATCGCCGACAGCAGCTGGGACACCTTCGCGTCCGACCAACCGGTTTCGTCGACGATCGTCCCTTGGCGCATCCGGCCGCCGTGCTCGCCAAGCAGCCGCTCGACGCGCTCTTCGTCCGACAGGAGCTCCAGGTCTTCCTCACGCTCGGTGGCGGCGTCCTCGCCGCTACCGCCTCCACTGTCGCTTGGGGTTTCGGTCGGTCCGTCGCCCGCGGCGGCTCCGCCGGCGACAGCCGTGTCCGACCCGTCGCGATCCGTCGCCGGGCCGGACGGCGCAGTCGAGGGTCCCTCCTCGCGATCGCCGTCAACGCCGTCCGAGCCGCCGTCGGTGCCGTCATCCATTCCCCTCGGCGCTTGACCCGACTGGTTGGGTCCCGCTTCCGTTCCGGCGGCGCCGTCTGTGCCCCCGCCTGATCTGGCGCCGGCGACGTTGCCGCGGCGGTACGCCAACACCGCGACAGCGAACAGCAGCACGACGCCGGCGCCGGCGATCAGTTCGAGTAGGTACGACGTGTCGGGCGGCGAGTCTCCGGGCTCGTAGCGGATCGCGATGTCATCCGCCCCGAACTGTTGGGGCCCTTCGGCGACGATCCGACGGTCGCTGATCGAGTAGCTGAACCCCTGCGACACGTCGCTCACCTCGTAGTCAGCGGGCGGTTCGATGACGAGCCGCTGGGAGGCGGACAGCGACCCGAACCACGTGCCGTTGTTCGGGGTTCGGAACGCGTCGCCGAGTTCGAGGACGCCGTCGTCACCCGGTTCGAGGAACCGCGTCCACGTGAACCGCAGTCGGAGGACGCCGGACTGATTCGACAGCGTGGCCGTCCGGTTCACCCGCTCGATCGACATCTCGCGTCCCGTGGCTTCGGACGCGGCGGCCGCGGCGTTTCTGAACGGGTCGACCGCGGGGCCGCCCGACGCGTCGCCGGCCTCGTACGAGCGGGCGTACTCTTCGAAGGCGTCGCGCGTGCTCTCGTCGTCGAGCGCGATCCTCGTTTCGACCGTCCACCGGGCATCGCCGTCCTCGCGGAGGGAGATCGTGAAGTTCGTTCGCGGCGCGCCGACGGTCGAGGCGAGTTGCGGAGACGCGCTGTCTGTCGGGGACGTGATCGCCTGCGCGGCGCCGTCGCTGGCGGGCTGATCCGCGAGCGCTGACGGCTCCACCGGCTGGACGGCCGCCGCGGCCGTCGCGCCCGTGGCGAACGAGACGAGAACGGCGAGCACGGCGAGGAGGGCGACATACCGCATGCTGTGTATGCGACTCTTGGCGTTTTGGCAAAACCCTTTCCATCGGGGGTCGAAATCACGACGCAAGCATCGAGTTCCGTGCGATCCGTCGCCGGGCCGTGTGGTCCACTGCGGCCGGACCGTCGACGGATGGGCCCGTCGATCGTCGGCATCCGCGAGCCGCACTCACCCGTGTGGGCCGGTTTTTTATCCGATGACTCGGTATTCACTTTCCATGCGAGCTATCCCCGTTCTCGTTGCGGTCCTCCTCGCGTCCGCCGCCGTCAGCGGCGCGCTTGCGGTCCCCGATCGGGGCGAGTCGGCCGCCTCAATCGGAGGCGGATCCGCCACGTCTGCAGTGCCGTTTACGCCCGCTGAAACAGAGACTGCCGCCGCGACAGAGGGCCCCGAGGCGACGACCATGGCCACGATCAACGGTACGGCGCCAATTCGGGTGCTCTCACTGGATGCCAACGGCAGCGTCGCCTCCGACATCGACGTGGTGACGGTCGACGCCGGCACCGCGACCGGCTTCGGCGCGAACGCGTCCGCCGCACGCATTGAGACCATCGCCCTCCGCGAGCGAATCACGAGCGCGAACGACAGCGACGAACGACAGATACGGATCCTCGACGGACTGAACGAAGTCGACAAGGACGTCGTCACCCTTCACAGCCGCCACCGCGAGGCGATCGCCGCCTACCACGCCGGCGAAATCTCCGGGAAGGAGTTCCTCGTCGAACTGGCACGGATCCGCGCCACCGCGGCGGTCCTCGAAGAGCGGGTGCTCATGCTCGACAGGCTTGCCGACGACACCGACGACCTCGCGCTGGACGACAGCCGCGTGTTCCCCGTCGTGTACGACCTGCGTACGTTCGACGGGCCGGTCCGCTCGCGGGCCGCCGCGGCGCTCGACGGTGAACCCGGCGCGTCGACCCGGGTGTACGTCGCGACGACCGAGACGGGGATCGTCCTCTCGACCGTCGCAGACGGCCAGTTCGTCCGAGAGGCGTTCCGGAGCGACCTCCGCCAGCGCGACGACACCAGCATCGACGAGGAGACAGCCCAGAACGTGACGGCACGGAGCTATCCCGAGGTGTGGGCCGCCACCGGCGGCTCCGTCGCGGGGCAGGGCTCGGGCGGGACGTTCCTGTTCGACCTCGCGTACCCGAATGGGACGCTGACTGCGTTCGTCGGCGGCGGAACCGAGCGCGTGTTCATGGAGCAACAGCGCGTCGACCTCGCGGCCGTCTCCACCGGCGAGGCCGTGACGAGGACGCTCGATCTCACGCTGACGGTGAACCGGACGTTCCCCGGCGGACCGCTTCGGGTCGCCGTCACCGATCCGCAGACGGGCGAACCGGTCGACGCGGTCGTGAAGATCGGCCGCGAGGGCGGCGAGAGCACGGACGTCGGGACGACGGGTGCGGACGGCGTTCTCTGGACCGTCTCGCCGAGCGACGAGTTCGTCGTCACCGTGGTTGAGGTCGGCTCGACCGAGGTGTCCACCCGCTCCGTCACGCCGACGGAGCCCGTCACGGTCGCTGACGCGTTCGAATCCCCGGGCGGACCCAACGCGACGGACAGCGGCGAGTGAGAGAGGGAGATGACGGACGGCAGGCGGGAGATGACGGGGGCGTGTCGGGGTCGATAACAGCCCGCGACTGATAGCGAACGGCGAAGGCGGACGAGCGTTTATCACACATGACGGGAGCACTGCTCCCCGTGGATGAACGGAGAGACAGCGGCCGAGGGCGCTCGGTCCGCCGAGGTGACGGGACGGGATCGAGCGACTGCGTCGGTCGTCGGCGTCGCGCTGCTCGTGCTCGCCGCTGTCGCGCTGTCGGCGACTATCGGCGCGGCAGCGCTGTCCGCGACTGGAGCGATGGAACCGGGCACCGGAGCAACGGGATCGGGATCCGGGGCGTCACGGTCGGCGCCTGCGAACGCGGTGGTCGACCTCGCGGTCGCGGACGGGACGATCACGTTGCGACACCGCGGCGGCGACACGGTCGACGTTGGGCGATTGCGCGTCGTGATCCGCGTCGACGGGGCTCGTCTGCGCCACCAGCCGCCCCTCCCGTTCTTCGCGGCCCGAGGGTTCGAGAGCGGACCAACGGGGCCGTTCAACCCCGCGAGCGACGACGCGTGGTCCGCGGGGGAGTCGACGACGCTGACGCCCGCCGGGACGAATCGCCCGCGGATTCACCCGGGGTCGCGCGTCGAGGTGACGCTGTTCGCCGGCTCGCAGCGACTGGCCGCTCTGAGTGCGACCGCCACGTGACCGTGAGAGGGACCGACCGTCGGAGTCAGTCCTCACCCACGTCGTCTGATTCCGGCACCGTCGCAACGGTGGTGATCGCCCGCGGTGAGCCGCGGTGGCGCTGCTGGATGAAGTGTCGCATTTCCTCGAACCCGGCGTCGCGGAACATCTCCTCGGCCTCCTCTGCACCGTAGAACAGCATGATCGCGTCCGCGAGCTGCTGGAACAGCCGGATCTTCGGGTAGTCGGGACCGACAACGAGCACAGTGCCCCCGGGCTTGACCACGCGCCGGAACTCCCGCAGGGCGGCGACGGGGTCGGGCCAGTACTCGATCGACCCCGACGACCAGAGCTTGTCGAAGGAGTTGTCCTTGAACGGAAGGCGCTCGGCGTCGCCCATGTGGAAGTTGACCTTGCCGTGCTTGCCGAACTTCTCGAACGCCTGTTCGAACTGCCCGCGCGACTGGTCGAGCGCGTACACCTCGTCGACGTGGTTGAGCAGTCCCTCGGTAGCGAATCCGGTCCCGGCGCCGACGTCGAGCACGCGGTCGTCGCGGTCGGCGTCGAACCACTCAAGCGCCTGGTTGCGCATCCGGTCGTCCCAGATGTAGGGGTTGATCGTGTCGTAGACGCGCGAGAAGTACCGGTAGAACAGCCGCGCGTTGTCCTTGTCCTCGAGGATACCCATTGCGCTCGCGTTGGGTCGCGCCGGTCATAACCCCCACGGAACCACGGGCGGCAGCAGCGCGACCCGCGCACCGATAGCCGGCTACAAGTCGGCCGCCCACCGACGGTGACGCATGAAGCTCTCGGAGGCGACGTGGACGGAAGTCCGCGAGGCCGACGTCGACGCCGCGCTGCTTCCCGTCGGGAGCACCGAACAGCACGGCCCGCACGCACCCCTGGGGACGGACGCGATGACCGCGGAGGCCGTCGCCCAGGCGGCCGCCAAGCGGTGGGCGACCGCGGACACAGAAGCGACCGATGACGGAGAGGGGACTGACGACGCGGTCGGCTCCGCCGTCGCCGGCGACCTCCTCGTCGCACCGCCGGTCCACGTCGGCGTCGCCGAGGAGCACCGCGCGTTCGACGGCACGCTGTGGGTGTCACCCGACACCTTCCGCGCGTACGTCCGCGAGACCGTCGAGAGCCTCGCGCACCACGGTATCGACCGGATCGTCCTCGTTAACGGCCACGGCGGCAACCTCGAGGCGCTCGCGGAGGTCGCCCGTCGCGTCTCACGCGACGACGCCTCCGACGCCTACGCCGTCGCGTTCACCTGGTTCGAGGCCGTGGGCGAGCACGCCGGCCGGATGGGCCACGGCGGTCCGCTGGAAACCGCGATGCTGCGCCACGTTGCACCCGACCTCGTCCGCGAGGAGCGGATCGAATCGGCCAGAGACGGCGGCAGCGCGCGGTGGGGAGAGTGGATTCGCGGCGTGAATCTCGCCCACGACAGCGACGAGTTTACCGACAACGGCGTCGTCGGCGACCCCGCTGAGGGCACCGCCGCGCTCGGGGAGGAACTCCTTGACCGCGCGAGCGAAGCGCTGTGCGATGTCGCCCGCGCGGTCGTCGAGCGGGACCGGTAGGCGGCGCCGTCGGGTTCCCGGCTGGCGCCGATGACAACCCTGACCGAGGAGGGCGCGTTACGCCTCCGCCTCCTCCGCGTCGTCGGCGTCCGCGTCAGCGTCGACGCCCTCGGCGTGGGCCTCCTCCAGATCGCTTTTGATTCGGGGGACGACACTCGTCAGCTCTCCGACCTGCTCGTGTGTCTCCTCCAGGGTCTCGACGAGTTCCTGCAGCTCCTCGATCTCCGCAGCGAGCTCGTCGTCGTCCTCGAACGCGCCGGCGCGCTCGCCCAGCACGTACTGCTTTTTCGCCTGTCGAAGCTCCTCGACGGCGTCGCCGGTGTCCAGCGCCGAGCGGAGCCCGTTGAGCGCGCCGAGCACGTTGTCGGCGTCCGTCTCCCAGATGGCATCCGCACTCGGCAGGGTCGACTTCGCCGCGCGGAGGTGCTCCGCCACGTCCTCGTGCATCTCGTCGGCGGCTTCCCCGAACAGGTCGTCGTCGTCGAAGGTAGACTGGGCCATGTCCGCGCGTTCGCCGGGTGGCTTCTTAAGCGGTCGCCCGAACGTGAAAGTGAAATCGTCGGCCGCGCGGACCCGTGCGGGCGAATCCGGGCCCCCGTCGACGTGGGTCGGGAATCGGACCGCTCGATCAGTCGCCAGCGTCGACGACCTCGACCAGTTTCATCAGCGGGTAGCCGTCCTCCATCTCCATGCGCGTGCGGACGGTGACGCCCTCGTACGTAATTCGCATGGAAACCTCCATGAGATGCCCCGAGAGCTCCGTGTAGCCGTTCTCGTGGTCGATGTCGTCGGCAACCGCGTCGTCGTCGACGGCGACAGTCACGGACTCGCAGTAGGGCTGGTTCTCGATCGACTCGGCGATCGCCGTCTCCAGAGAGCGCGTGCTCCGCGGAGAAACGGGGGTCCCCGCGAACTGGTGGTACAGCGAGCCAAACTTGATGCCGGCTTCGAAACACGCCTGCTGAGCGTCGGTGACCATGGTGTAGTGGTCTGTATGAGCGGCCAAAGGCGTACCGAGTAACCGCCCCAGAGCTGCGGCGGGCGGACGTGCGGCGGGTCGCCGGATCGACCTGTCAGCGGAGGTGAGTCCCCCGGTCGAACCGCACCTTACTTACCCGCGCTCGTCGGATATCGCACCGAATGGACGCATCGGTCTTGCTCACCGGAGCGGGCGGCCGTGTCGGCCGCGCCATCCTCACCGGCATCGGCGGGGCGTACGACTGGCGGCTCATCGACCGCGAGCCGCTCGCCGCCGACGCGCTGCCCGACGGCGTCGCCGACGAGGACGTGATCGTCGCCGACGTGACCGACGAGCGGGCGGTTCGCGAGGCCGTCGACGGCGTCGATGCGGTCGTCCACCTCGCCGGCGACCCCCGTCCGAACGCGCCGTGGGACTCCGTGCTCTCGAACAACATCGACGGCACGCAGACGGTCCTGGAAGCCGCCGTCGACGCCGGTGTCGACCGGTTCGTCTTCGCCTCCTCCAACCACGCGGTCGGCGCCTACGAGACCGACGAGCGCACGCCCGACATGTACCGCAGGGACGACCGATTCCGCCTCGACGGGACCGAACTCCCCCGGCCATCGAACCTCTACGGCGTCTCGAAGGCGGCCGGCGAGACGCTCGGGCGCTACTACCACGACCACCACGATCTGTCGGTCGCGTGCGTCCGCATCGGCAACCTCACGAAGGGCCACCCGCCCAAGGAGTACGAGCGCGGGCAAGCGATGTGGCTCTCTCACCGCGACTGCGCGCACCTGTTCGACCGCTGTCTCGCCGCGGACTACGACTACGAGATCGTGTACGGCATCTCCGACAACGACCGCAAGTACTACTCCATCGAGCGCGCCCGCGAGGCGCTCGGCTACGACCCGCAGGACAACTCCGCGGAGTACACCTTCGGCGGGGAACCGAAGGAGGAAGCCGAGCCCGACTCGGCGTGACCGCCCGCTCGCGTCGCTGACGCGGTGTCGGCCGTCCGCTCCCGCTCAGAACAGTCCCTCCACGTCCTTCTCCTTTCGCCGCTCGGTGTCGACTAACCCCGACAGTCGGTCGTACACCAGCCGTCGTTCTTGCGGCGTGTCCACGCGCAGGAGGTCGAACAGCAACGCGGCGAACCGGGAGCGCCCGACGGTCTCCTCCTCGCGCGCGAACCGCGCCGCGTCCGCGACCGCGTCGGCGTCGAGGTCGTACTCCTCTGCGAGCGCCTCCGCCGCACGCCCCGCGGCATCAAGCGACAGCGACTCGGGGGCGACGCGGTCCCCCCGTGTCGGACCGTCGGCGCGGGGAAGCGCTCGACGCGCTCGGGGTCGGCCGACAGTCGGTCGAGCGCGCGGCGTACGGCCGCCACGTCGACGCCGCGGTAGTCGTCGGGAACGGCGGAGAAGTGCTCGCGGGCGCTCTTCGCGAGCCCGTCGACACCCGACCAGTTGCGGTCGCGGGCGTGGTACTGAGCGGCGGTGAATTGGATCAGCCCGTGGAACAGCGCCTCGTCGCGAGCGTCGGACTCGGGGGCGTCGTCGCCGCCGTCCTTCAGGTCGAGCCAGACGCTCTCCCACGGATCGTGGGCGGCGTGGAATTCCCCAGCACCGTAGAGGGCGAGGCCGGCGCGGAGCGCCGCGGTCCGGGTGGGCTCGTCCGGGGCGTCGCTGGTGGTCATACCCAGCGTCGGACCGGCGCGCGTTTCAGTCTGTCCGTGGCGGTGGCCCGTTCGCTGCGCACCTCCGCGTGTAGACCGGCAGTTGGCGCATGCGCTCGCTTCGCTCGCTCGGTTGTGCCGCGAAAACGTCCGGACGGAGATTTGAACTCACTCACTTCGCTCGCTGGTGCTCGCTCGTTCGCTGCTCAAATCTCCGTGTGCAGAGCGACAACCGCGCCGCGTGTGCGAGCGACAGAAGTCGCTCGCGGTGTGGCGGCGCGGTGAGAACGTCCGGACGGAGATTTGAACTCCGGTCCCTGGCTCCGCAAGCCAAGAGGATAGTCCACTACCCTACCCGGACTCAACTCAACCGAGGCCAGCGTTACGTAAATGGATTCCGATCCGATCGGCCCGTGCGACCGACCGGCGTGACACAAACGCACCCTTTCGTCTACGTTGAACTTTTGCGTTCAGTCGTCGATTCCAGCCCCATGGACAGGCGAACCGTCCTCTCGCTCGCTGCCGGAATCGGATCGGCCGCGCTGGCGGGTTGCACCGGCGGCGCAGGCGGCGGGTCGGGCGGCGACGACGAGGAGACGAGCGAGTCGCGGGACCCGACCCCGACGCCGAACGAAGAAGGCGAGTTCCCGCGAATCACGGACCGGTCGTTCGCCCGCACCGGCGACGCGGACGAGCCCGGCGAGTCCGCGAGCGTCGCGTTCGGCGACGACCTCGTGACCGTCACGGGCGTCATCTCGGGGAAGAACGGCTGTATGCGCGCGTCGCTTGCGGCCGCCGAGTACGACGCCGACGCGGGCGAACTCCGCGTCCGCGTGGAGACCGTCCGGGAGGGCGGCGACACCTGTACCCAACAGATCGTCTCCCGGCGGTACGAGGCGGGCGTCGAGTTCGCCGGCGGCCTCCCCGCGTCCGTCGTCGTCGAGCACGAGTCGATGGGCGAGGTCCGAACCGTGACTGACGTGACGCGGTGAGCGCGTAGCTTCAAATACGATCGCGACACAGCCCGCGTATGACGGGCAACGAGACCGAGGACAGTCGGTCGAGATCCGGACGAACGAGAACCCTTATGCGCGGGAGTTGCCTGGGTCCCGATACGACTATGGGCGCTATCGAGGACGTCTACGACGACCTGGACGCCGACGTCCCCTTCGAGGAGTTCGAGGCAGCCGTCGAGCAGAAGGTGGAAGACATGGGCGGGCTGGCCGACGAGGAGACCGCGGCGATGCTCATCGCCCACGAACTACGCGACGAGGAGGTGAACAGCGTCGCCGACATCGAGCCGGGGATGGACGACGTGAAGTTCCTCGCGAAGGTGATGGCAGTCGGCGAAGTGCGCACGTTCGAGCGCGATGGCGAGGACGAGGACGGCCACGTGCTCAACGTCGAGGTGGCCGACGGGTCCGGCCGAGTCACCATCTCGATGTGGGATCAAGTCGCCGTCGACGCGAAGGAGAACCTCCAGACGGGCGACGTCCTCCGGATCATGGGTCGCCCGAAGGAAGGGTACAGCGGGCTGGAGGTCGCCGTCGACAAGGTCGAGCCCGACCCCGACGCCGAAGTCGACGTGGAGGCCGTCGAGGAGTACCGCGTCGAGGACCTCACGATGGGCGCCTCCGACGTGGACCTGCTCGGCGTGATCTTGGACACCGACACCGTCCGGACGTTCGATCGCGACGACGGCTCCGAGGGGAAGGTGTCGAACATGACCGTCGGCGACGAGACCGGGCGCGTTCGCGTCACCATGTGGGACGACATGGCCGGCCGCGTCGAGGAACTCGCGGCCGGCGAGACCGTCGAGATCGTCGACGGGTACGTCCGCGAGCGCGACGGCGACCTCGAACTCCACGTCGGCTCCCGCGGCGGCATCGAGCCGGTCGACGACGAGGTGGAATACGTCCCCGAGACGACCGACATCGCCGACCTCGAACTCGAGGACGTGGTCGACATCGCCGGCGGCGTCATCGAGACGAGCGAGAAGCGCACCTTCGACCGCGACGACGGCTCTCAGGGCCAGGTTCGCAACGTTCGGATCAAAGACGAAACGGGTGAAATTCGGGTTGCGCTGTGGGGCGACAAGGCCGACCGGGACATCGGCCTCGCCGACCGCGTCGCCTTCACCGACGTGGAGGTCCAAGACGGCTGGCAAGACGACCTCGAAGCCTCCGCAGGTTGGCGGTCCTCCGTCTCCGTGCTCGAGACCGCCGACGGCAGCGCCGCGGGCGGATCGTCGGCGGGGTCGGCCGACCGCGACGACGGCCAAGGCGGGCTCGACTCGTTCGACTCCGGCGGGTCGGCGGCGACCGCCGACGCGACCGCCACTGACGACGGGTCCGACGCGGGCGACGGAACCGGAGGCGGCGTGGTGGAGTTCACTGGGACGGTCGTACAGGCGGGAGATCCGGTCGTCCTCGACGACGGAACGCAGACGCGGTCGGTCGAGACCTCGGCGAAGCTCCGCCTCGGCGAGGAGGTGACCGTCCGCGGTGTCGAGGAGGGCGGCACCATCGACGCCGACGACGTGTTCTGATCGGGAGGGGGCTTCAGTCGCCGACCCGGGCGGGCGGTTCGAGTGTCGACGCGAACCACGCCAACGGAAAGCGTTATACACGCCACACACCGGCGTATGTGTATGACTGTCGAGTTGCCGTTCGCGCCCGTCGACGACGTCATCCGTCGGAACGCGGGCGACCTCCGGGTCAGCGCCGGCGCGGCCGAGGAGCTGGCCGGACGCGTGCAACGGCACGGGGCGTCGCTGGCGACCGACGCGGCCGAGCAGGCGGCCGTGGACGGCCGAAAGACGCTGATGCCGGCCGACTTCGGCG
Source organism: Halobaculum halobium (assembly GCF_030127145.1). Taxonomy (NCBI): domain Archaea; kingdom Methanobacteriati; phylum Methanobacteriota; class Halobacteria; order Halobacteriales; family Haloferacaceae; genus Halobaculum; species Halobaculum halobium. The sequence goes on along the minus strand of NZ_CP126158.1, from coordinate 2,411,135 downwards.
TCGAGCAGGTCGTCGACCGCTCGACGCTCACGCTCCCTATCGCGCCCGTCGACCGGATCGCCCGCCTCGACATCGACGACTCCTACCGCGTTTCGATGGACGCCCGCGTCGCGCTCGCGGACATCCTCGAGGACTACGCCGACAACGTCGCCCGCGCGGCCGCGCTGCTCGCGCGCCACGCCGACCGCCGGACCGTCCAGGCCGACGACATCGAGACGTACTTCGCGCTCTTCGAGGGGTAGCGATGCGGTTCGGCTACAGCGAGGCGTGCCTCGACCACGACACCGGCGATCGACACCCCGAGAACCCGGACCGCCTCCGCGCTATCAAGGAGGGGCTCAAGCGGAAACACGGCGTCGACTACGTCGAGGCCGACCCCGCCTCGCGCGCCGCCATCGACGCGGTTCACGACACCGACTACGTCGACGAGGTGGTGGGCTTTTGCGAGTCGGGCGGCGGCAACTGGGACCCCGACACCGTCGCCTCCGGCGACACCTGGGACGCCGCGCGCGCGGCCGCCGGGCAGGCGCAGTGGGCCGCAGCGGAGGCGCTCGCCGGTACTCCCGGCCGCGACACCCCGTTCGCGCTCGGTCGACCGCCGGGGCACCACGCCGTGTACGACGACGCGATGGGCTTCTGTTTCGTCAACAACGCCGCGGTCGCCGCCCAGTCGGCGCTCGACGACTTGGGGGTCGACCGCGTCGCGATCTTCGACTGGGACGTTCACCACGGCAACGGGACGCAGGACATCTTCTCTGACCGGGGGGACGTGTTCTACGCGTCGATCCACGAGGACGGACTCTACCCCGGCACCGGCGACGAGACCGAGGTCGGCGAGGGCGACGGCGAGGGGGCGACGCTCAACGTTCCACTGCCCGCGGGCGCCGGAGACGCGGACTTTCTGCTCGCCATCGACGACCTGCTGGCCCCGGTAATCGACCGCTTCGACCCCGGTCTCTTGCTCATCTCAGCGGGCTTCGACGCCCACCGCCACGACCCCATCTCGCGGATGCGGGTCTCCTCGGAAGGGTACGCGCTGATGGCAGACCGCGTTCGCACGCTCGCCGAGGACGTCGACGCCGGGCTCGGCTTCGTTCTGGAGGGAGGGTACGGCCTCGACACGCTCTCGGAGGGCGTCGCGATGGTCCACGAGACGTTCGATGGACGCCCGCCGATCGAGCCCGACAAAGATCCCGAATCCAAGAGCGTGCCGGTGATCGAGGAACTGCGCGAGCGGTTCGACCTGGAGTAGCAGGGGGGAATCGGCCGCCGGTCAGACCGCCGGCTCGAAGTACTCGCGGAAGTCGACGCCGAACTCGTCGGTCAGCTCGGCAAGCGCCTCTCCCGCGAGCACGTCGTATCCGCGTTCGAGCGCCGACTCGACGCGGGCGCCGAGGGCCGCAGCGAAGAGTCGATCGGAGTCGAGCACCGCGAGCGCATCGCGCGCCCCGGGGTCGCGCTCGCGCTCGACGACGTAGCGGCCGTCGGCGACGAACGGGCCGTAGGCGTCCGGGTCCGCTGCGTACTTGTCGTAGAAGCCGGCCGCGTGGTCGCGGACGTGGACCGGCGGGCCCTCGTGGCGTTCGATTGCGGGGAGCCTGCGGTCGGCGAGTTCGACGAGGAGCACCGCGCGCCGGTCGCTACCGGCCGCCTCGCGCTCGGCCGCGAACGTTGCAGAGCGCAGCACGTCGAAGCCGAGCCCCGAGAGCTCGCGTTCGACGCCCGCCAGCGAGCGGCGCAGCTGGGGGTACAGCTGGTCGTCGACGATGTCCGGGGCGTCGAAGGCGACCGCGAGCGGGTCGGTCCCGCGGCGAGCGACGTGCCCGCGAACGCTCGCGGAGTCGAGCGCCGTCGGTTCGCCCGGAGAGAACAGGTCCGTCCGCGGGTCCGCGAGCAGGTCGCGCGCGTGGTGCTGGAGCCGCGCGAGGTTGTCGCCCGAGAGCACGGCCGCGACGTTGCGCTCGGGGTCGGTCGGGTCGATGACGACGAGCGGGTCGTCGAACTCCGCCGCCCCGTGACGCTCGGGGTCGAGTCGGACCGGCGGGTGCCAGTCGGCGACGGCTTCGAGCGTCTCGCGAGCGCCGCCGTGTTCGAGCACGAGCAACTCGGTGAGGTACCCCGAGAACCCCCGGGTGCGCAGATTGCTCCCGTAGACCCCGATTCCCTTCAGAAACGCCTTGAGCGCGCGGACGTCGCCCGCGAGGTCGTCGGTGAGTCGCTCGACGAGGTAGTCGTTGTGGAACGGAGTGCGGTCGACGGCCGACCGGATCTCGGTCGCGGCCTCGACGCCGTAGCAGGGAACCAGATCCACGTCGAAGCCGTCGGCGGTCCCGACGACGTACGGGTGTTCGGCGTACTCCTCCTCGCCGTCGGGGAGCACGGCGTGGCCGACACGCAAGCCGAACCGCTCCAGCTCCTCTCGCGACAGGTCGGCCGGAAACCGAACGAAGAGGTCGATGTCGCGGTCGCCAGCGAGCCACGTTCCTCGCGCGGTGGAGCCGACGGTGAGCACGTCGGCCTCGTCCGCGGGTGACGGAAGCTCCGAGACGGCCGCGCGAGCGCGGTCAGCGAGGTCGGCGGCGGCGGCTTCCAGTCGCTCTCGTTCGGCGGCGTCGGGGGTGACCCGCTCGCGAACCGCTTCGAGCACCGCGTCGAGGTCGTCACCGGCGACGTGGTTGTCGCCGGGATCGTCGGCGTCCGGGTCGGTCATACGACGGGATTCCGCCGGACGGGTAACGAGCGTGTCGGTCGCGCGATGGTGAGCACGGCGACCGGTGGACCCGGCGACGAAGTCGGTGTGCGAATCACCCGCTTGCGCGGGGGCGAAACGAAAGCACTTTCAAATTCACCGCGGTACAAGGGAGTGCGAGCCGAAGTAGCTCAGCTGGTAGAGCGCCTCGCTGTTAACGAGGTGGTCCCAGGTTCGAGTCCTGGCTTCGGCGCTTCTCTCGATTTCCGAACGCGAAGTTGCGACTGTCCGCGACAGCCACCACGCCGGTCAGAAAGGAAACTACTTGACTGCGGCCCGACAACCACGGCGACGAGGGCCCATAGCTTAGTCTGGTATAGCACCCGGCTCATACTCCGGTCGGTTCCGGCCGCCGGATGAGTCACCGGGCGGTCGAGGGTTCGAATCCCTCTGGGCCCAGTATTGCGGCACGACGACGAGGAGCGGAGTGACGAGTCCGTGCCGCGTCCGTGGCACGAGAAGGATTCGAAGCAGGGAGTGGAGCAGCGTGGAACGACCGTGGGTCGAACCCCTCTGGGCTCAGTCCCCGGGCGCGCGACCCCGACTCGCGTCACCCGCGCGTCCATTCAGAGATACGTGTCGCGGACGGTCCGCGCGAGCAGCCCGTCCTTCTCGAAGGCGATGTAGACGGCGACAAACGCGCCGTCCGGGGGCCGGAGGACGAACACCGCCCGCGGGCCGTCGTCGTCGAGGTCGTCGTTCACGCGATCGACCAGCGGCTCCAGCGGCGTCGTTCCCGACCGGAACTCTCCGAGCAGGTCGCGGGCGCCGGCCTCGCTGAACACGTACAGCGCGCCGTTGGGCTCGCCGTCGGTGTCGCGCGTCACGCGCGAGACCATCCCGTCGCCCGCGGCGGCCGCGTCGCGCCATGCGTCGCGGGCGGCTTCGAACATCGGCTCGGCGTCGTCGAGGAACCGGTAACGGCTCTCCCGCTCGACGGTCACCGACTCGACGCGCGCGAGCGGGCTGTCGCCGTTGGCGCCTGTGTCGGCCTCGGTCGCCGCGTCGGGCCACCGCAGCGTCGCCGTCACGACGTGCCCCGGCTCCAGCGCCGCGACCGCGTCGGCGACGGCCTCGTCGTCGCCGGCCGCGACCCGGACCGGCTCGAACCCCTCGTCGGGTTCCGGCCCGGGACCGGGATCGGGGGTGTCGAGGTCAACGAACACCAGCGCGCGCTCGGTCCGGTCGAGCACGCGGTAGCGTCGGGGGCCGAGACCCTCGGCGTCGCCCTCCCGGCCGGCGTCGGTCCCGTCGGCGACGCCACCGGCGTCTGCGGGGTCTGTGGCGCTCCCGGCGGCGGTTTCGGTCGTCGTCCCCTCGGCGGCTCCGACCCAGTCGCCGTCGCCGGCCCACGGGTCGACCGCGTCGGGATCGTCGCGCTCGTCCATGGTTCACTCAACCGGCCCGAGGGGCAAGCGCGTGTCGCTTCGCGGCCCCGTAGGGTTTACTCGCGAGGCGTTCGATGAACCCCTGTGCGAATCGAAGACGCCGTCGAGCCGTCCGAACGCGGGATGAAGCTCCTGGAGGTCGGCACGGCGTACTTCCTGCTGGCGCTGTTCGCCATCGGATTCCTCGACCTGCTGTTGGTGTTGGTGGACCTCCTGTTGAGCGGTGAGTTCACCGACCCGAACCAGGTGATCGATATCATCGACACCGTGCTCGTGCTGCTGATCATCGTCGAGATCCACCAGACCGTGGTGGCGTTCTCGCGCAACGAGCCGGTCGTTCGGATCGTCATCAGCGCCGCGCTGATCGCGATCACGCGGAAGGTGATCTCGTTTCGCCCCGGCGAGTACGCCACGATCGACGACGCGTTCGTCGCGGCCGTCGCGTTCTCGCTCCTGCTGGGCGTGCTCGTCGCCGCGTTCTTCGTCGTCCGCCGAGTGGACACCGACGCGGTGACCCCCGACTCGTTCGTGAGCGGCGGCGGTGGGAACGAAGGCGACGGCGGAGCCGGACCCGGGAACAGGACCGACGCCGGCCGAGGGGGAGACGGGTGAGACGCGACCACTCGAGATCGGCAGCGCTACGCGCGGGCGCACCCGACGTGACCCCGTGTTGAACGCCGACTTCCGCGATCGCGGCGCGTACGTCCGGGACGCGGACGCGCTCGTCGTGGCGGACCTCCACGTCGGCCGCGCGGCCGCCTCGGACGTGGCGTATCCGCTTGGGGAGGCGGCAGACCTGTCCGAGCGCCTTCGGTCGCTGCTCGACCGCTTCGAGCCGGTCGAGGTCGTGTTCGCCGGCGACGCGACTCACCGGTTCGACCGCGTCTCGGTCGACGACGAGCGGGCGCTTTCGGAACTGGTCGACGCCTGTCGCGACGCCGGCGCGCGGGCGGTGTTCGTCCGCGGGAACCACGACACCGCGCTGTCGGAGGCGTGGGACGGCCCCGTTCACGACGCGTACGAACTCGATGCGAGCGTTTGCGGCGGGCCGGTCGTCGTCCGCCACGGCCACGAGGCGCCGCCGGCGACGGAGTCGGCGGGGCTGTACGTCGTCGGCCACGACCACCCGACGATCGACATCGAGGGTCGCCGCCGACCCTGCTGGCTGTACGCGGAGGGCGGCTTCCGCGACGCGGACGTGTTGATGCTGCCGGCGTTTACCCGACTCGCCGCCGGCGTCGAGGTGAACGACAGGTCCGCCTGGGAGTTCCAGTCGCCGTTCGTCACCGACGCGGACGCGCTCCGCCCGATCGTCGCGGCCGGCGCCGCCGACGCCTCAGGCGAATCGAGCGACGCCGAGACGGCGTCCGACGACCCGCTCGTGTTTCCGCCGCTGGGCGAGTTCCGCCGGCTGTTGTAATCGCCGTTCCACGGGCCGGCGCGAACGCTGAATTCCCGCCATCCATGTCAGAATTGCAATTTTTCGTGTCCCGTGTTGACACCCCGGATGCAAGCGGCCAGGCTTCACGAGTATACGGACGAGATAGAGAACGCGCTCAGTATCGACGAGGTGGTGCACGGCAGGTGATCGACTTCGTCGGCCCCGTGCGATCGGTGTCGCCGTTCGGTCGCTGCCGGTGCCGAAACGGCTACCCTGTTGCATCCTGACACGCCCGTATGAGCGACGGCGACGCCGGATCCGACGCGGGCGATGGGACAGACGCCGACGCGCCGGCGGATCCGATGGAAGACGTGTACCGCGTGCTGGGTCCCGACGGCGAGGTCGTCGGAGAGGTACCGGACGTCGCGGACGAGGTGCTGGTCGACATCTACCGCGACATGGTGACCGCGCGCCGTTTCGACGAGCGGGCGATCAGCCTGCAGCGACAGGGGCGGATCGGCACCTACGCCGCCATCGAGGGGCAAGAGGCGAGCTCCGTCGCCGCCACCCACGCCCTCCGTGACGACGACCCCGTCTTCTACCAGTACCGCGAGCACGGCGCCGTCGTCGTCCGCGGGTTCCCCCCCGAGTACCTCGCGTACTGGATGGGCCACGAGTCCGGAACCGCGGGGTTGGCCGACATCGACGTGTTCCCGCTCAACATCGGGATCGGCGCGCACCTCCCGCACGCGGTGGGCGCGGCGATGGCGTTCGACTACCGCGGCGACGACCGCGTCGCGTGCGCCCACTTCGGCGACGGCGCGACCTCGGAGGGCGACTTCCACGAGGCGATGAACTTCGCGGGCGTGTTCGACGCGCCGAGCGTTTTCGTCTGTCACAACAACCAGTGGGCGATCTCGATCCCCCGTGAAGCCCAGACCGCGAGCGCAACGCTCGCGGAGAAGGCCGAGGCCTACGGCTTCGAGGGCGTCCGCGTCGACGGGATGGACCCGCTGGCGGTGTACGCAGTCGTCGCGGAGGCGGCCCGGAAGGCACGGGCCGGCGGCGACGGTGTGAGTGACACGGACACGGAGGGCGCCGACGGCGACTCCGACGCCGGCGGCTACGACCACCGCCCCACGCTGATCGAGACCGTCGAGTACCGCTTCGGCGCCCACACGACCGCTGACGACCCCAGCGTGTACCGCGAGGAGGACGAGGGCGAGCCGTGGCGCGCGTGGGACCCGATCCCGCGGATGGAGGGGTTCCTCCGCCGGCAGGGGATCGCGGACGACGACCTGATCGAGTCGGTTCGCGAGGAGGCCGACGCCCGGGTCGCCGAGGTCATCGACGCCGCCGAGCGCTTCGAGGCCGACCCCGCGAGCATGTTCGACGACGTGTACGCCGAGACGACGCCCGAACTGGAGCGCCAGCGCGAGGGGTTGCTCGCGGCGATCGATCGGCACGGCGAGGGCGCGTTCCTGCGCGAGGAGTAGAGGCGCCGGCGGTGCGAGCGGAGAAGCGCCGACTGCGGAGCCGACGGAAAACGTTTCGTGGCCCCCGACAGAAGCGGGGGCAACGCGTCATGGATCTACTCTCTCGTTCGATCCGGACCGGCGACCTCTCGCGTCGGAGCCGGCTCATCATCTACTACCTGTTCGGGCTGGCCGCGCTCGTGTTGACGTACACGGTTATCTACAACACGGGGATGAGCGTACTGGAAGGGCGCGAGCAGTCGATCTTCCGGTCGTTCCAGACGGTCACCGAGACGATGACGACGACCGGCTACGGCGCCGACTCGCCGTGGGAGTCGCCGTGGATGAATCTCTTCATGGTGTTCATGCAGTTGAGCGGCATCGGCGTCGGCTTCTTCACGCTCCGAGTGATCATCATTCCGCTGTTTACGGGCGCCGAAATCGACCTCGACAGGCGGCTGTCGCCGAAGCGTGACCACGTCATCGTCTGCGAATACGACCGGGACTCCGCCGTGTTGCTCGACGAACTCGAACAGCTCGGGATCGACTACGTGCTCATCTCCTCGGACGAGGAGGAGGCGATCGACCTCTCCGACGAGGGCTACTCTGCGATCTACGGCTCGCCCCAGGACACGAGCGCGTTCGAGCGGGCGAGCATCACGAACGCTCGGGCGGTGATCACGGACGCCGGCGAGGCGAACGTGGACACGATCCTCACCGTCCGGTCGATCCGACCCGACGTGGAGATCATCGCGCTGACCGACGACAGTTCCCTGCAGGACGTGCTGGAGACCACAGGAGCCGACAGCGTGCTGTCGCCGCGTGCGGTCCTGGGCCACCGGCTGGCGCAGAAGGCGGCGTCGCTTTTCAGCTCCGAACTGCACGACACCGTCGGTATCGCGGAGGGGCTCGAAGTAACGGAGATATCCGTCCGTCGCGGGAGCGCGCTCGACGGGGTCTCCATCCGCAACTCGCGGATCCGCGAGCGAACCGGCGCGAACGTCGTCGGCGCGTGGATCGACGGCGAACTCCAGCTTCCGCCGGACCCCGACGCCGTCATCGGACCCAACACGGTGCTGTTGGTGTCCGGCAACCACGACGCCCTGGAGGAACTCGGCGAAACCGCCCGACCGGTCCGCTCCCGAGGCCGCGAGGAGGAGGTCGTCGTCGCTGGGCTCGGCGAGGTCGGGCACGCCGCGCTGTCGGTCATCGAGGACGAAAACGACATCCCGGCGACGACCGTCGACGTGACCGACGGCCCCGACGTGGACGTTGTCGGCGACGTGGCCTCCCGGGACGTGCTCCGGGAAGCCGGTGTGGAGTCTGCCGGAGTGCTCCTCGTGTGCGTCCCCGACGACTCGACGGCGCTGTTGACGACCGTGCTCGCGCGGTCGCTGAATCCCGACGTCGAGATCCTCGTGCGCATGAGCGACTCGGACGCGACGACGAAGGCGCTGCGCGCGGGCGCGGACTACGTGCTGTCGGTGCCGCGCATCAGCGCCCGGATGGTCGCTCGCGAGCTCCGAGGCGAGGAGGTGCTCGGTGCGGGCAGCCAGATCCGGATCGACCGGGTGCCCGCCGAACCGTTCGCGGGGAAGACGTTAGCCCAGAGCGGGATCTACGAGCGGACCGGCTGTCGCGTCATCGCCGCCGAACACGGTGGCGAGCTCACCGTGAGCCTCGATCCCGACCGCACTATCGCCGCCGACGACCGACTGGTGATCGTCGGGACCGACGAGGCGGTCCAGCGGTTCCTCTCGGTGTTCGACGTGTCGCCGAGGCCGCTTGAGAAGTAGTCCGGCTCCAGTTCGGTAGTCCGGCTCCAGCGTAGTCTCTCTCGGCGGTCCAGATCCGTCCGACCGGGCGTCGGCGTCTCGCGGTCAGTCCCCGAGGTTCTCGCCGTCCAGTACCGCCTCGGCAGCGACGCGACCGCTCTTCATCGCCCCCTGGATCGACGACCACTCGGTGGAGTCGCCGGCGAGGTAGATCCGTCCCTCGGGATCGGTCGCGTCCGGGAGCGTCTCGTGGACGCCCGGGGGCTGCGCGAACTGCGCGAACTCGATGCGCTCGGTGTGGACGGGCTCCAGTCCGTCCACGCTGCGCTCGGGATACCACGCGGAAAGCGCCGCGCGCGTGTCGGCCGCGAGGTCGTCGGCGTCGCGGAAGCGCGCGTCGTCGCCGAGGAACGTCGCACACAGCAGCTGCTCGCCGTCGGGCGCGTACTCGGGCGCAACGTCGGTGAGCGGGACGACCACGTTCGGCGCGGGACCGTCGCTGTTGAGCAGGATCTTCTTTCCCGTCGAGATCGGCGTCGACGCCGGCAGCCGATAGTACTGGGTCGTCGACGGGACGCCTTCCGTCGGGATGGCCTCGACGTCCGTCAGCCGCCTCGCAGTCTTCGGATCGGTGGCGACGACGACCGCGTCCGCGTCGACGGCGCGCTCGGTCGTCTCGACGGTGACGCCCGCGGCGGCGCCGCTCCGGGCCTCGGCGTCCGATCCGGTGCCGTCGCGGTCGATCCCCTCGACGCCCTCGCCGGTGACGACCGTCGCGCCGGCGGCCTCCGCCGACGCCCGGAGCTGGTCGGGGATCGCGGCCATCCCCTGGCTCGGCACGCCGATCCGACCGTTCGAGAGCGCGCGGAAGGTGTACGCGAAGACGTGCTTCGAGGTCGACAGCGAGCGGTCGAGTGTGATGCCGCCGTAGAAGGGCGCGACGAAGTTCTCGATGTACTTCTCGGAGAAGCCCCAGTCGCGGAGGTACTCGCGGATGCTCGCGTCCGGGCCCGAGAAGAACCACGACTCCTCGCGCTGTGAGAGGTCCTGCCGGAGCGCGAGCGTTCGGAGCTTGTCCGTCGTGGTCACCCGGCGGTTGAGCGCCGACTCGACCAGCGCCCGCGGGTCCCGAAGGGGGTCCGAGAGGACGCTCCGTGTTCCCTCGTCGGTCGAGCAGATGACGGCGCCGGGGCGGAACTCCCGCAGATCGAGCGCGCCCACGTCGAGTTCGCGCTGTACCGCAGGGTAGCCCGTGAACAGCACCTGAAAGCCGCGGTCGAGCGTGAAGCCGTTCTCGTGGCGCGTCCGGACGCGACCGCCGACCTCGGGCCGGCGCTCGTACACGGTGACCGCGGCGCCCGCGTCTGCGAGGTGCCGCGCGGCGACCAGCCCCGCGAGCCCCGCGCCCGCGACGACGACGTTCGGGGAGTCCGACATACCCGCGCTTTGACCGCACGACACAAAGGCCTACCCGGTCGCGTCGCCGGATCGACCCGATCGGTCAGCGGATCGCTCCCGTCGCGTCGGCACCGCTCCCGGCGGCGTTCGAATCCGGTCCGGAACCAGCACATCCATGCGGCGGCGGCCCCAACCGCGGGTGAATGCAGACGACGGACGCGTTCGACGGCCTGTCGTGTACCGACTGCGGGGAGTCGTTCGGCGTCGACGAACACGGCCGCTGTCCCGACTGCGGGGCGCCGCTGTCCCCGACCTACGACCTCGACGCAGTCGACGCCGGCGCCTTCGGCGACCGCGACGATCCCGCCCCGGGACAGTACCGCTTCGGCGACCTCCTGCCGTTCCCGGCCGAGGCCGCAGTCGCCGCCGGCGAGGGCGACACGCCCCTCGTGCGGACGGACCGCCTCGCGGAGGAACTCGGCGTCGCCACCGCGTACGTGAAAGACGAGGGTCGAAACCCCACCGGCACCTACGTCGACCGCGGGATGAGCCTCGCGGTGACGGCCGCCGCCGACCGGGAGCTGAGCCGCTGGCGCTCGCGGCTGCCGGCAACGCCGGGCAGTCGGCCGCCGCCTACGCCGGGCGCACTGACCTGCGATCGTACGCGTTCGTCCCCTCGCGGACCGCGTTCTCCAACAAGGCGATGGTGAACGTCCACGGCGGCGAGATGCGCGTCGTCGGCGGGCGCTACGGCGACGCGGCCGCCGCGGTCGACGAGCAGCTGGCCGCCGAGTACCACTCGCTCCAGGAGTTCACCACCCCGTACCGCCACGACGGGGCGAAGACGATCGCGTACGAGCTGCTCGACGCGACCGCGTCCGCGCTGCCCGACGCGGTCGTCCTCCCCGCGAGCACGGGTGAGCTCGTCGTCGGCGTCGCTCGGGGGCTCGAGGACCTCGTGGACCTCGGGCTCGCCGACGCGGTTCCGGACGTGTACGCCGTGCAACCCGCCGGCTGCGCACCGATCGCGACCGCGTTCGAGTCCAGCGCCGACGCCGTCGAGGCGTGGAACGGCCCCGACACCATCGTCGGCGAACTGGAGATCGAAGCGCCCGCCGGCGGCGACCTCGCACTGGCTGCGCTCCGCGACGTCGACGGCGACACGCTCACCGTCGAGGACGACGACGCGCTCGAAAGCGCCGTCACCGTCGCCCAGACGGAAGTCATCGAGGTCGGGGGCGCCGGCGGCGTCGCGCTCGCCGGCGCGTGGCGGCTCGCCGAATCCGAATCGCTCGGGAGCGACGACGAGGTCGTCGTCGTGAACCCGGACGCGGGCGTGAAGACGCCGGACGTGCTCCGGAGTCACCTGATGGGCAAAGGTATCTGACCGGAGCGGTCGCCGACCCCGATCGTCCGTCGATTCGTCCACTCCGACCACCCCGCCAGACCACCAGTTCGCCGACCGCCGCCGCGTATTCGAGCCACAGCATATATCAGTTAGATCCGTCTAATTCACGACAACCGATGCTGAGCGACGTGATGGAGGACTACCTGAAGGCCATCTACGTGCTCCAGACCGAGAGCGGGCCGCCGGTGTCGACCTCGGCCATCGCCGAGCGGGTCGGGAAGACGCCGCCGACGGTGACGAGCATGCTGGAGACTCTCGAGGATCGCGGGCTCGTCGAGCGCGAGAAGTACAAGGGGACCGAGTTGACCGAGGAGGGGCGGACCGTCGCGCTGGAGGTGCTCCGGCACCACCGGCTGCTCGAGGCGTATCTCGCGGAGCACCTCGATTACTCGTGGAGCGAGGTCCACGACGAGGCCGACGCGCTCGAACACCACATCAGCGAGGAGTTCGAGCGCCGCGTGGCCGCGGCGCTGGGCGACCCCGCCGTCGATCCGCACGGAGACCCCATCCCCGGAGTCGATCTCGAACCGCCGGCCGACGACGACGCTCGCCCGCTCACCGAAGTCGCGGTCGGCGACCGCGTCGTCATCGCACGCGTCAGCGACCGCGACGACGAGGAGCTCGAATACCTCGACCGCGCGGGCATCACCCCGGGGACGACGATCGAAGTGCTGGACGTCGCCCCGTTCGGAATGGTGACCGTCGAGGTAGGGCCGGACAGTGACGAGATCGTCGGCGCGAACGACGACGAGGGAACCGACACCAGCCGCGACGGAACCGGCAGCGGCGCCGCCGCCGACTCCGGTCGCGAGCAGAGTCTCCCCGAGACGATCGCCGCCGCGGTCCGGGTCCGCCCGGTCGAGGAGGTGAACGGCGCCGCCGCGACCGACGCGGGGGTGGGCGGCGCGTGAGTTTCTGGGAGATCGTCGTCGTCGCGGCGGTCGCACAGTTGGCGGTGCTTCCTGGCGAGAAGGTCCAGTTCATCATCGCCGGGCTGTCGACGCGGTACCGCCCCGCGGTCGTCGTCGCCGCCGCAGGAACGGCGTTCGCCGGCTGGACGGCGCTCGAGATCTGGTTCGGCGCCGCGCTCCAGTCGGTGCTGTCGGGGGCGATGCTCGACGCGTTCACCGCCGTGATGTTCCTCGCGTTCGCCGTGATCCTCCTGCGGTCGGCTCCCGCAGCCGACGCGTCGCCGTACGCGGCGGAACCGGACGGCGGAACCATCGTTTCCGGTCTGGACGGCACGGTGAGCCTGTTCGGACACGAGATATCCGGCCGGCTCGGGAGCTTCCTCTCCATCTTCACGATGATGGCCGCCGGCGAGTTCGGCGACAAGACCCAGCTGGTGACGATCAGTCTCGCCGCGCAGTACGGCGTCACGCCGGCGATCTGGGTGGGCGAGATGGCGGTCATCGTTCCGGTGAGCCTGGCGAACGCGTACGTCTTCCACCGCTTCAGCCACCGGTTCGACGCGCGGAAGGCGCACCTCGCCGGCGCGGCGCTGTTCGCCTTCTTCGGGCTCGACACGGTGCTCGCGCTGGTCACCGGCTTCTCCGTCTGGGAGGAGGTCGTCACTGCCGTGTCCTCCGCCATTCTGGCGCTCGCGTAGCGGACGGACGCTCACGACCGACGGCGGACGTGAATCGAGGCGTTATTCACGGCAGCGTGCCTTCTGCTCAGCCGTGACAGTCGCCGCTTCGCTGCTCGCCGGCGTCGTGTTCGGCCTCGCGCTGGCCGCGCCGCCCGGCCCCATGAACGCCGTCATCGCCGAGGAGAGCGTGCTTCGGGGATGGACCGCGGGCGTGCGCGCCGGCCTCGGCGCGGCGACCGCGGACGCGATTTTCTTCCTGCTGTCGCTCGTCGGCGTCGTCGGCTTCCTGAACGACGCGCCGCTGGTGAAGGGGGTCATGGTCGGCGTTGGCGGCGTCCTCATGCTGTATTACGCGTACGGCGCGGCCCGCGAGATCCGTGGCTCGTTCCTCGGCGTCGACACGGATCTGGTCGACGAGGAGTCGGCGGGCTTCCGAAAGGCGCTGGCGCTGGCGCTGGCGAACCCCTACCAAGTGGTGTTCTGGCTCACCGTCGGCGTGGGGCTGCTCGAACCCGGAGAGATCGACGTGTTCGGCGCGGCCGACGTGACGGAGCTCGCGGGGACGCTCGTCGTCCAGACCGGGAGCCCGGCGCTGGTGCTCGGCTTCTTCGGCGGCATCGGCCTGTGGGTGACGGGGTTCCCCGGCGCCCTCGTCGCGGCGAAGCGGCGCGTCGAGGCGCTCGCACCCGTCGTCGCCGCGCTGTCGGCGCTGTTGCTCGGCGGCTTCGGCGTCGCGTTCCTGTTCGACGCGGCGCGGACGCTCGGCCCGCTCATCTGAGTCGCCGCGGCTGTCCCTGCGTCCGGTTGGGCTGACAGGCGACCGTCTCGTGCGCGTCGCCAATTCGCCGACTCGGGGCGCGCTTTCCCGACGCGCGTGGTCGCACACCCGCTGGCGCGCCGGGGCGGTGGTTACTGCATCGGCGACGGTGGTCCCATCTCGGTATAAGAACTTCCGCCCCGCTACTGCCGGGCCGGGTCGGCGGTCAGCCGCCAGCACCCGACGACACGGCAACCCCTTTACACCCCGACGCGGAACGAGCGTCCATGTTCGCGAAGTCGACGTGGATCAAGCTCCCGCGGAACGTCCTCGTCGGACACGGCGTGCTCGACGACGCCGGGACGGCGGTCGCGGAGCTGTCGCTGGCCGGGACACCGCTGCTGGTCACCTCGCCGACCCCGAACGAGCTCGCGGGCGACCGGCTGCGCGCACAGTTCGACGGCGTGGAGACAGTTACGGTCGACTCGGCGAGCTTCGGCGCCGTCGCCGAGATCGTCGAGGCGGCCGAGGCGGCCGGGGCGACGTTCCTCGTCGCGCTCGGGGGCGGCAAGCCGATCGACCTCGCGAAGATGGCTGCCGACGAGCTGGGCGTCGGTTTCGTCTCGGTGCCGACGGCCGCGAGCCACGACGGCATCGTCTCCGGACGGTCGTCGATCCCCGAGGGAGACACGCGCCACTCCGTCGCCGCCGACCCGCCCCTCGCGGTCATCGCCGACACGGAGATCATGGCGAACGCGCCGTGGGAACTCACCACCGCCGGCTGCGCCGACATCATCTCGAACTACACCGCCGTCAAGGACTGGCGGCTCGCACGGCGGCTGAAGAACGTGGAGTACAGCGAGTACGCCGGCGCGCTCTCGGAGATGACCGCCGAGATGCTCGTCGACAACGCCGACTCGATCAAGCAGGGGTTGGAGGAGTCGGCGTGGATCGTCTCGAAGGCGCTCGTCTCCTCGGGCGTCGCCATGTCGATCGCGGGGTCGTCGCGGCCGGCCTCGGGCGCAGAGCACCTCTTTTCGCACCAACTCGACCGGATCGCCGAGTCGCCCGGGCTCCACGGTCACCAGGTCGGCGTCGGCTCCATCCTCACGGAGTTCCTCCACACCGGCGAGAACGGCCAGTGGCGCGCCATCCGCGACGCGCTAACGGCCATCGGCGCCCCGACGACGGCCGCCGAACTCGGCATCGACGACGAGACGGTGATCGAGGCGCTCACGACCGCCCACACCATCCGCGACCGCTACACCATCCTCGGCGACGGCGTCAACGAGGACGCCGCGATCGAGGTCGCGTCGTTCACGGGCGTCATCTGAGGCGGGCGGCTCCGCCGAGCGCCGGTCAGTCGTCGCCGCGGGCGCCGCCGGCGACAGCGCCGGCCGACGGGCCGACCCCGGTTTCAGTCTCCGAGTGATCGTCGAGTCTCTTGAGCCGCTCGCCGAGCGGCGGGTGCATCGACAGGGAGGCGAGCACCCGCCGAAGTCGGCCGCCGGCGGGTGCCGGCCGGCCCAGGTGCCCGCCGGCGGCGAGCCGGGCGAGCGCGTCGCGGAAGTCGTCTCCGGAGCCGCGGGCGGCGACCGCGTCGGCGTCGTACTCGGTCCAGCGTGCGGTGCGCACCGAGAGATACGCCAGCGGAACCGCGAGCGCTGCGCCGGCGACGAGCCCCGCGCGGCCGAACAGCGTCGCGTCGATCGCCCACGCGACGGCGTACGCACAGGGGATGCCGACCCGCAGCGGGACGTGTCCCCTGGCGAGGTGGGCGTGCTCGTGGCGGACGACGGCAGCGACGCCCGCCGGATCGAGTTCGCGCAACAGCCCCGTCGAGACGAACACGCGGCCGTGACCGGCCGTCAGCCCGGCGGCGTACGCGAGCACCCGGCCGTCGCGCCGAAGGACGCCGACGCGGTCGGCCGGGACGCCCTCGCGCTCGACCGCGCGGGCGACCTCCGCGGGGAGCGGGGCCGGGCGCTCGGCCCGCGAGACGAGCGCCGGGGCGAGGCGAACGCCGAGGAATCCGACCGCGATGAGCGCCCACAGCTCCCACCAGTCGCCCGCCCACGAGATGACGGCAGGAAGCGGTGAGGGGAGGGCAAAGAGGAACACATCGGTGGCTTCGCGTCCGCGCGTGTAGGCTTTTCGCCCAGCTCGAAGGGACAGCCGAGAGTCGGCGCGGAAGGGCACGTACAGCCGGAACAGCGTTGGCCGATCCAGGGTGTCGATGGCGACGCGAGAGGCGTCGGGCACACGCCCGGCAGTGGTGGGCAAGGGAACGAGATCCACTCCGTTTGGGCGGGAACCCGAAGACGCAAGTCGGCGCCGCCCCAACCGCGGGTAATGGCAACAGCGGACGCGAGCGGCCCGCTCGGTACCGTGAAACAATATCCGCGCGCGACGGTCGCGGTGGTGTCGGTCGTCGGCTACGCGCTCGTCATCGGCACGTTCGCGGGCGTCGTTCCCGACTCGGTGTTCCCGTCGCTCACGCAGGGCGAGGTGAACCTCCTGAGCCACGCCATCGCCGCGGTCAACACCGTGACGACCGCGCTGCTCGTGCTCGGATGGCGGTGGATCCGCGCGGGTAAGGTGCGCAAGCACGCCGCCGCGATGAGCGCTTCCTTCGGCCTGATCATGGTGTTCCTGGTCTTGTACCTCACCAAGGTCGGCGGTGGTCCCGGTGAGAAACACATCGTCATCCGCGAGACCGCGTTCCTCGGCGCGTACGCCGGCGCCGTCGAGGTCGTCTACCTCGCGATGCTCGCGATCCACATCGTGCTGTCGGTCGTGACCGTGCCGGTCGTGCTGTACGCGATCGTCCTCGGGGCGACCCACACGCCCGAAGAACTGCGGACGGAGACGCCCCACAAGCGGATCGGACGGATCGCGGCCGGCACGTGGATCGTCTCGCTGACGCTCGGCGTCGTCACCTACGTGCTGCTCAACTGGGTGTACGCGTACGAGTTCGTTCGCGTGGCGCGGTAGGCCCCGACGGCGACTGCGCCGCGGCCGGACCGCGGTGGCGGCCGCGTCGATCAAGCCGACCGGACCGACGTCCGATCACCGGTCTGGCCGGCCGGCTCCCGAACCTCTTTGCCCGGACGCGCGAAGCGAACGTGCGTGACTGATCTCAGCGAGCGAACGGAGTGGATCGGCGACGCGTTCACGAGCGACGTCGGCTGGGACCTGCTGGAGGACCTCGTCGACGTGGGCAACCGCATGGCGGGCCAGCCCGGCGAACGGGACGGGCTCGAACTCGTCCGCGACGCGCTCGCGGAGGCGGGCTGCCGGAACGCACGCGTCGACGAGTTCGAGATCCAGGGCTGGGAGCGGGGCGACTCCGGGATCGCGGACGGCCGCCGTCGAGAGCCGTGCATCGCGCTTCCGCGCTCGCCGAGCGGGACGGTGACCGCCGACTTCGTCGACCTCGGCTACGGCGTCCCGTCCGACTTCGAAGAGGGCGACGTGGAGGGGAACGTCGTGATGGTGTCCTCGGACACGCCCGACGACTTCGACCGGTTCGTCCACCGCACGGAAAAGTACTACTCCGCCGTCGAACACGGCGCCAGGGCGTTCGTCTTCCGCAACCACGTGGAGGGCTGTCTCCCACCGACAGGCTCCGTCGGCACCGACGACGACCCCATCGGCGACATCCCCGCCGTCGGCGTGAGCGCGGAAGTCGGAACGCGCCTCGCCCGCCGGGCGGAGGGCGACTCGGTCACCGTCGACGTCGACTGCGAGACGCCCGCGGCGACGAGCGGCAACGCGATGGCCGAGTTAGGGCCTGAAACCGACGAGGAGGTTTTGGTCTCCTCGCACGTCGACGCCCACGACATCGCGGAGGGCGCGATGGACAACGGCGCCGGCACCGCCACGATCGTCGAGGTGGCGAACGCGCTCGCCGGTGTAGCGGACGAACTCGACACCCGCGTCCGGTTCGTCGCCTACGGCGCCGAGGAAGTCGGCCTCGTCGGCTCCGGGGTCGAGGCCGAGCGCGCCGACCGCGACGGGGTCAAAGCGATCGTCAACGTGGACTCCAACGTGTTCGGCCGGACGCTGTCGCTGTCGACGCACGGCTTCGACGACCTCACGGCTGCCGCCGATCGACTGGCCGAGCGCTTCGACCACCCGGTGTCGACGAGCGAGGAGCAGGTCCCCCACAGCGACCACTGGCCGTTCGTGGTCCACGGCGTCCCCGGCTACATGGTCTCTGGCGAGACCGAGGGACGGGGGCGGGGGTGGGGACACACCGAGGCCGACACCCTGGAGAAGTTGGAGGCACGGAACCTCCGCGAACAGGCGATCCTGCTGACCGCCCTCGTCGCAGATCTGGCCGACGGCGATACCGAGGTGGCCCGTCGCGAGCCGAGCGAGATCGCGGCGGCGCTGGAGGACGAGGATAAGGCGACCGGGATGAAAGTGATCGGCGACTGGCCGTACGACGACGACGGGACCGTCGTCCGGTAGCCGGCCGCCGACGACGAACTCCGCGGGATGGTCCGGTCAGCCGAACCGCCCGAGCAACCCGAGCGTCCACCGGAGGACCTCCGAGCAGGCGAACAACGCTCCCTCGGCCCGCGAGAGGACGCGCCCGGTCCACATGGCCGTGACCATCGCGACGGAGACGACAGCGAGCCACGCGAGCGTCTCCAAGGCGGCCGGGCTGACCGTCAGCGGGCGGATTACCGCCGCGACACCCACGATTGCGACGGCGTTGAAGACGTTGCTCCCGACGACGTTGCCGACGGAGACGCCGAGGCTCCCGCGGCGCAGCGCCACCAGCGAGACGGCGAACTCCGGGGTCGAGGTTCCGGCCGCGACGATCGTTCCCCCGATCACCCACTCGGTAACACCCGCACCGCGCGCCAGCCCCGACGCCGCGGCGACCAGCGCGTCGCCGCTGACGAGCACGATGGCGAGGCCGACGACCAGGAGGGCCCCGTCGCGGCCGCGGAACTGAACGCGCTCGGTGATCTCTCTCGTGATCTCGACGCCCCCGGAAGTGTTCGCTCCGGTCATGCCGTCTGACGCGTCCGTGACGGCGGTTCCGGTGTGGAGCAGGTAGCCGGTGTAGGCGACGAACGCGAGCGCGAGCGCCGTTCCTTCCGCCCGCGTGACCGAGAGATCGAGCAGCACGACACCGCCGACCGCGGTGCTCGCGAGCAGTGCGAGCCCGTCGCGACGGACGAGCGACGACGCGACCGGGATCACCCGGACCAGCGAGACGACGCCCAGGATGAACGCGAGGTTGTAGATGTTCGACCCGAGGAGGTTGCCGACGCCGAGATCACCGAGTCCCTTCAGCGCCGCGTCGATCGTGACCGACAGCTCCGGCGTGGACGTTCCCATCGCGACAACGGTCAGACCGACGGTCAGATCCGAGAGGCCGAACCGCCTCGCCAGTCGGACGACGGCGTCCACGAGCAGGCGCGCGCCGACCCACAGCCCGACGACCGCGACCGCGACGACGGCCAGTTGGACGGCAAGTTGGCCGATAGCCGAACGCACGTCAACGACTATCCGAACGAGCGACATCAGTCTGGTGACCGACCGTACGACTGCGACCGTCCGTGGGCTCCGGGACGCAGACCCCGCCGGTTAAGTCGACCCCCGGTCAACCCCCGACACCATGACCGAGTTCCGCGCGGCGCTGGCGGGCGACGACGGCACCCTCCGTGACGCGGTCGAGGCCGCCGGCGGCGTGGTCGTCGACGGCGCCGCCGATCCGGACGCGGTCGTTACCATGGGTGAGCGCGCGCTCGTCGACACCGTCCTCGACGATCCCGCCGCGCCGGTGCTCCCGGTCGACGCCGGTGGCGGGCCACACGCCGTCCAACGAGTCGACGCCGAGACAGCGCTGGAGGCGCTCGCGGCCGGGCGCAGCCGGACAGAGTCGCGAGCGACGCTCTCGGTGACGGTCGACGGCGACCGCCGCGCGCGGGCCGTGCTGGACGCGACCCTGATGACGGCCGAGGCGGCGCGCATCTCGGAGTACGCCGTCAGCGCGGGCGCCGACGGGGAGCCGATCGCTCGCGTCCGTTCCGACGGCGTCGTGGTCGCGACGCCCGCGGGATCCAGCGGGTACGCGCGCGCCGCCGGCGGGTCCGTGCTCACGCCGGGGACCGGCCTTTCGGTGGTCCCGGTCTCGCCGTTCGCGACGACCGCCGATACGTGGGTGGTCGCCGATGAGGCGGTCGTGCGCGTCGAGCGCGACGACTGCGACGTGCGGCTGATCGTCGACGGCGAGGTCGCCGGCGTCGTCCCGCCGAAGGCCGACATCCGCGTCGCGGTCGACGGACACGTCCCGTTCCTTCGGGCCCCGCCGGCGACTGGGTGGTCCCGGTCGCGACGCTGAGTCGGCGTTCCCGATCCGGGCTCCGCCTCGCACGGGATTGGAAAGCTTCTAATGAGTCGTGGACCGATTTCCCCATATGTTACCGTCACCGCTGGAGTTCCTCGTCCCGCTCGGGGCGTTGGAGTCCGTGGCGGATGTGCTGCCGTTCGCCATCCTCGCGGTCGTGCTCGTGAACGTCGTTACGCGGCTGCTCGCACAGCGGAGCTACGTGCAAGCTGCGGCCGATGGAGACGACGACGAAGCGATGAGCCGGTATCTCCCCCACGAGACGGCGAACGTCCTGCTCGTGGTGCTGTCGTTCGCGTTCATGATCGTCGAGCCGCACGGGGGGATGGTGCTGTCCATCCTCGTCATCGGGATGGTCATCTCGGACTTCTTCGAGTACGAGTCCCGCCGCGTCGAGGCGCGGAACAACCTAGAGATCGACCGCCCCAACAGCGCGCTCGTCGCCTCGGTGCTCGTGATCGCCTACGCCGGGTATCAGGCGCTGTTCTTCGTCATCCAACCGCTCTGGAGCGCGATCGTCTGAGATTCCGCCGCCGACGCCGTCTCCGTCCGGCACCGCCGCCGTCCCCACCTCGCTCGGGTGCTGAACCGCCGGGAAGCGAACGGTTTTCATGGTTCTCGCGCACGCGACCACATGCCCAGCTACGACACCGCGCTGTTCGTCGGCGGCACCCGCTTCATCGGCCGGCACGCCGTCGAGGCGTTCCTCGGCGCCGGCTACGACGTCACGACCGTTACGCGCGGCGAGCACGGCGACCCCTTCGCCGACCGCGACGGCGCGGAGAACCTGCGCGGCGACCGAACCGAGCGCGCGGATCTGGTGGACGCCCGCGACGCCGTCGATCCCGACGTCGTCGTCGACTTCATCGGGCTCCACCCGGGCGAGGTTCGCGAGGCGACCGACGTGTTCGCCGACGCGCGCTACGTGTACGTCTCCTCGGGGTCGGCGTACGTCCCCGGCGACGTGCCGATGCGCGAGGGCGAGACGCCCCTCCACCCGTGCGACCCCGAACAGGAGGACGACGACTCCGTCGAAACGTACGGCCCGCGCAAGGCCGAGTGCGACCGCGCGGTGTTCGCGGCCGCCGACGAGGGCGTCGAGGCGATGGCGGTCCGCCCGGTGCTCGTGCAGGGGCCGCACGACTACACAGAGCGCTTCGGCTACTGGGTGAACCGCGTCGCCGAGCATGACGAGGTACTCGTCCCCGGTGACGGCGGATCGCTGCTCCACCGGGTGTCCGTGCGCGACCTCGCTCGCGCGCTCCTGTTGGTCGCCGAGGAGGGAGCGCCCGGCGAGGCGTACAACGCCGCCGACCGATCCGCCTACTCCCTCGATCGCTCGCTGGAGTTGATCGCAGACGCACTCGACACGGAGGTGGAGCCAGTCCACGCGAGCGCGCGCGAACTCGCCGCCCACGACGTGGCCCCGATCGACGTGCCCCTCTACGCCCCCGACCCGATGCTCGTGTCGACCGAGAAGCTCGCGGCCCTCGGATGGGAGTCGACGCCGCCGGCGGAGTACGTCGCCAACACGGTTCAGGCGCACGTCGAGGCGGGCGTCACCGGCCCCGAGGAGTCGCTCGACCGACGGACCGAGGAAGCCGTTATCGCGGCGGTGGCCGACGAGTAGCGCCGCCGGCGACGTGTCGGGCGCTCGCTCGCCCGCGCACCCCGCCGCGAACCGGAGATCCGTCCGGGGACCGCGAGGTTTTCGGCCGCCGCGCGCGACGCCCCGCGTATGGCAGACACCGCGCTCGTCATCGGCGGCACGCGCTTCATCGGGCGACACGTCGTCGACGACCTGCTCGACCACGGCTACGAGGTCACGATATTCAACCGCGGGAACCACGAGAACCCGTTCGACGGACACGACACGGTACAGCACGTCGAGGGCGACCGCCGCGAGGAGCTGGACCTGAAGACGGCGAAGCTCTCGGTCGAGCCCGACGTCGTCATCGACTGCGTCGCCTACTACCCCGAAGACGTTCGCGTCGCCACCGACGTGTTCGCCGACGTCGACGGCTACGTGTACATCTCCTCGGGGTCGGCCTACGGCGTCGAGGAGATTCCTAAGCGCGAGGGCGAGACCGAGCTGTGCGAGTGCACCGACGAGCAGGCGACCGACGACTCCCACGACTCCTACGGCCCGCGCAAGGCGGAGGGCGATCGCGAGATCGCCGCCGCCGCCGAGGAGGGCGTGAACGCCATGTCTGTCCGGCCGTGCATCGTCTACGGCCCGCACGACTACACCGAGCGGCTGGACTACTGGATCGACCGCGTGCTGGATCACGACCGCGTGGTCGTCCCCGGCGACGGGCAGAACCTCTGGCATCGCGCGTACGTCGAGGACGTGGCGAGCGCCCTGCGGATCGTCGCCGAGGCGGGCGAGCCCGGCGAGGCGTACAACGTCGGCGACCGCCGACTGGTCACGATGGAGGAGATGATAAACCTGATCGCCGACGCCGCCGACACAGACTGCGCGGTCGTCCACGCCGGCGAACGGGAACTCGCGGCCGCCGACCTCGCGCCCGAGGACTTCGTGCTCTATCGCGACTACCCGCACGTGCTCGACACGGACAAGCTGGCCGGCCTGGGCTGGGAGTCGACGCCGCTGTCGGAGGCGATGGAGGCCACGGTGGCCGAACACCGCGACAGCGACCGCGACGGGAGCGAACACGATCCCGGGCGGGACGCAGAAGAGCGCGTGCTCGGCGTGCTCGACACGCTCTGAAGCCGGGAGTCGGCGTCGCTGCCGTCGACTGGTCGCGTCAGCTCGCGTCGAACTCGCGGTCGTGGCTCATCTCGGCGACCTCGTCCTCGAGCCACTCGCGGAACCACTTCACGCGCTTGATTCGCTCGTGTGCGATCGACTCGGCGGTGTCGCTCTCGACGCGCGAGGCGTGCTCGCGGCCGCGCTCTAACACGCGCTGAACCATCTCGGCGGCGTCCATGTGCGTCCGCGCCTCGTATCCCATCCGGAGGATCATCAGCGTGGTGCCGTTGGCACCCACCTTGTCGAGCAGGTCGGCCTCGATGAGACACTGCGTCTCAAGCGAGAGGTCCGTCACCGGCCCCTGATACGAGTGGTCCTCGACGGACGAGCACACCTCGGCGACGAACGACTCCGGGTATTCGCCGTGCGTTTCGAGGTACTGCCGCGCGACGCGGGCACCCTCTTCGGCGTGGACGTCCTGGTCGGCCTCCAGCTTCGACACGTCGTGAAACAGCGCGGCGACGCGCACCACGTCGGTGTCCGCGCCCTCCTTGGCGGCGATCTGCTCGGCGATGTCGACCACGTTCAGGATGTGGTTGAAGCGGTACTCGGCGGAGTGCCACGGGTACCACCGCATCCGGCCGCCGTCGTCCTCGCTCTCGACGGACGCCGCGAGGTACTCGCGAACGAAGTGCTCCATGTCCGCGATCTCCTCGGAGGTGACGCGCGAGCCCTTTATTTCGACGCCCACGGTGTCCACCCCCGGTGTAGATCAGTTCGCGAAGAGACGAATGATATTCTCATTACGGAATGATACGGCCTGTTTCGTCCTTAGTCGTTACGACAGGTCGGACCCGGCGCGGCGAACCGAGCCGAACCGACCGACTCGGCGACGCGGGGCCCGAACGGCCGCCTCACGAACCGCTAAGTGCGCCCGTCGCCCACGTTCGGGCGTGACCGAACAGCTGTATCTCGCGGACAGCACCGTCGGCGAGTTCGAGGCGACTGTCGATCGCGCGCTCGACGACCGCGTCGTCCTCGACCGGACGCACTTCTACCCGACTGGCGGCGGCCAGCCCAACGACACGGGGACGCTCCGCGCGCTCGACGCTGCCACCGGCGGCGACGCTGACGGCGCCGAGTTCGCCGTCACCGACGTGGAGAAGACGGACACGGTGTACCATCACCTCGACGGCGCGGCGCCGCCCGAGGGCACGCGCGTCCGCGGCGTCGTCGACTGGGACCGCCGGCACGCCCATATGCGCTACCACACCGCCCAGCACCTCCTCTCGGCGGTCCTGCTGGCAGACTTCGACGCCCGGACGGTCGGCAACCAGCTCTACGCCGACCGCGCGCGCCTCGACGCCGAGCACCCGAAGTTCTCCGAGACCGACCTCGCCGACATCGAGGCGCGCATGAACGCCCTCGTCGACGACGCGCTCCCCGTGCGCCACTACACGATGGACCGGGAGGTCGCCGAGGCAGAACTGGACACCGAGCGCACGCGGATCGACCTGCTCCCGAGTTCGATCACCGAGCTTCGGATCGTGGAGATCGGCGGGGCGCGGAGCGCCCCGGGAAGCGCGAGCGGGGAGGGGGGCGACGCGCGAGCAGCCGGGGCGGACGACCCGTTCGACCGAACCGCCTGTGCCGGTACCCACGTCGACGGGACCGACGCGCTCGGCGAGGTGACCGTCGAGGGTCGAACGACGCAGGGCGGCGAGAAGGAACGCGTGGAGTTCACGCTCGCGGACACGTGAGCGACGACGCACTGATCCGCGAACCCGGCGAGGTCCGGCAGGTGATCCCGCGCGACGCTATCCCGTCGGTCGACGACCCGACGTTCGTCGCGGTCGCGGACGGCGAACTCGATCCCGACGAGGAGGTGATCGCCCTCGAGATCGACGGAGAGGCCCGAGCTTACCCCGTCCGGTACCTGCACTACCACGAGATCGTCAACGACGAGATCGCCGGTCGGCCGGTCGCAGTCACGTGGTGCCCGCTGTGTGGCAGCGCCGTCGTCTACGACCGCGTCGTCGACGGGCGAACCCTCGAGTTCGGCGTCTCGGGAAAGCTCGCGGACGACGACCTCGTCATGTACGACCGCGAGACGGGGTCGGAGTGGAAGCAGTCGGCCGGTGTCGCTATCGGCGGGAAACTCCGCGGGACGCGCCTCGACGTCTTGGCCGCGTCGCTGTACACGCTATCATGCTTTCGCGACCACCACCCCGAGGGCGCGGTCATGGCCCCGCCCGGCGGGGCGAGCGAGGCCGCCAGCGACGACGACAGGCCCGCGAGCATCGACTACGACGCCGGGCCGTACGAGGCGTACTTCGACACGGAGGGGTTCGGACTGGAGGCTCACCGCGGCGACGGGTCCGGTTCCCGCACGTGGGACCTGGACTGGCTCGACCCGAAGGCCGTCGTCTGCGGCCTCTCGTTCGACGACGCGAACGGGGACCGGGAGTCCGTCGGCGTGCCCGAACCGGTCGTCGCCGACGCGGGCGGCCTCGTGACGCTCGCCGTCGGAGCCGTCGACGTCGTCGTGTTCGCCACCGACGACCGCGGCGTCCACGCCTTCCGCGATCCCGGATACGACTGGGAGCCCCGTTCCGGCGGATTCCGCGGCGGCGACGCGCTGTGGAACGGCGCGACCGGCGAGACGGTCGATCAGCCGGCGGCCCACACCGGGGCGGCGTCCGTCGGCGACGCGCTGGAGCGGCTCCCCGCGCGCCGCCTGTTCGCGTTCGCGTGGGTCGACGACCACGGCGCAGACTCGCTGGTTCGCGCCTGACCGTCGCTGACGACCTGCCCGTCCCCGGCCGCTATTTCAGACGTGATATTCAGGAGCGCAGCTATTTATGACAGTTCCGGGTAGCGACTGCCAGCGGCACAGGGAGTGCGGACGAACCAGGACATGCTCAGACCGAGCGATTACGACCCGAAGGAGTTGCGAGCGTTGACGGGAGCGGCGGCGCCGACGCACGCCGACGAGGAACCCGACCGGTGGACGCAGCCGGACGATTTCCTCGGTCGAGCGGACGCGCGCGTGCGGGCGGCGCAGGTGGAAGACGCCTTCCTCCTTCAGGCGGCGGCCGGCGGCGCGAGCAGGCCCTACCTGCCGAGTCTTCCGGACTCGGTGGTCGGGACCCAGCTCGTGCTCGACTGGTTACGCTACCTCGTCGGCGTCGGCGGGCGCGAACGCGCCCGCGAGGCGCTCGCCTTCTATCGGGACGTGGAGTGGCTCGACGAGTCCGTCGAGGACGCCCTCGCGGCGTACCTCGAAGCCTTCGACGACACCGACGGCTCGCGGCTCTCCGTCGGCCACCATCGCACGAGCCTGCTGTTCGTCGCCCGCCTCGCCGCGCTCCGATAACCATGGCAGCAGAATCTGAATCCGCAGACGACGACAGTTTCGAGTCCAGCAATCCGACCCCGATCGGCGTGAAGCTCGGCTCCACGCGGACCGTGCTCCGGTACCCCGAGGACGCCGACAGCGACGCCCTCACGACGGTGCGGACGCTCACGTGTCTCGCGCTGTACGAGGACGCGATCACCGGGAGCGAGAAGGCCCTGTTCGGGGAGCAGGCCGCCACAGAGTACCCCGACCGCGTCGAGTACATGCTCCGCTCCGGACTCCCGGAGGACGACGAACGAGCCGAGCTCGCCGGCCGGTTCTTCCGAGAACTGCTCGCGGCAAACGACGTCCCCGCCGACTCGGCGGTCGTGTACGCCATCCCGACGATGGAGAACGACGCCGGCTTGGAGAACCTCACCGAGGTCATCGAGTCCTCGGACATCGGCGCAGACACCATGCGAGCGTACCCCGAGTCGCTGTGCGGTGCCATCCCTGCGATGGGCGGCGGGGTCGAGGCCGTCGACGACGTGTTCATCTCCGTGAACATGGGATCGACGAACCTCGAGGCCTGCGCCTACCGCCGCGGCGACCAGCTCGTGCCCTTCTCCACCGGTTCGGTGACGGGTAACGACGTGGACCGCCGCATCGTCGCCAACGTCGAAGAGGAGACGCAAGGGCGGGTGCACGTCGACCTGACGACCGCCCGAGAGTACAAAGAGGAGCACGGCAACGTCGGCAACTTCGAGCCGTTCTCGGACGTGATCCAGCAGCCCGGCGGCGGCTCCCACGAGTTCACCATCGAGGACAGCGTCGTCGACGCGCTCGACTGGTATCTCGACGCCGCCGTCGACGAGGTGGCCAACGAGTTCCTCCCGGAGCTCGCCAACGACTACATGAAGGTGTACCAGCTCTCGCTGAACAACGAGATCGCCGTCACGGGCGGCATGGCGTGCATCCCCGGCCTCGCCGAGGAGTTCGAGCGTCGGCTGTGCGAGGAGCTCGACCGCGACGTGACCGTGGTCGTGCCCGACGAGCCCGACCTCGCGGCCGCGGAGGGCGCTCGGCGCATCGCCGAGAAGCTCGCGGGCCAGTAAGGGGCCGATGAGCGGCTTCGACTTCGAGGGCGACGCGGACGACGACCGCGACCGGCCGGCCGACGGTCACGACGGGTCGGCGGTCGAGCCACCGACCGACGGCGGCTCGTTCGGCGCCGACGGCGCCGACACGGTCGTTTCGCCCGCCGAGCCGTCGCCGCTCGACGACCCCGATTCTCTCGGTTCGACCGACCATGTCGTCAGCGGCGGCGACGGCGATGTAGCTTCCGGCGTCGCCGCCGGCGACCGGGCGGTGGGGGCGCCGGCTTCCGATCCCGTCGAGTCGCACCTCTACGCCGGCGAGGAGGTCCGTGCGGACCTCCCTGCCGCCGACGGTCGCCTCGTGGCGACGAGCCACCGGGTGCTCGCGTACGCGCCCCACGCGGACCCGGACGAGCGCGCGACCCTCCGCGGGGTCCACCGCGTCAACGTAACGGCCGTGTCGCCGTCGTCGACCGCGACCGACTGGCTCGTCCGGCCCATCGCCTACGCCGTGGTCGGTGGACTCGCGATGGTGCTCGGCGGCTCGACGGTCTCGCTCGATTCGATGAACGCGGCGACGCCCGAGGGCGCCGGCGCGGCCGGCCTCGGCGGACTCCTCTCGATGGTCGGCGGCGTGCTCTCGGTGCTCTCGCTCGTCGACGACGCACTCCGGGTCGGCGGCGCGCTCGTCCTCCTCCTCGGCGTGGCGTTAATGGGCGTCTATCTCGCGACTCGCGGTCGCGAGGTCGTCGTCGAGACCGAAGGCGACGCGGACACCCTTCGGCTCGACGCCGACGGCATCGACGACGGAGCGATCGAGCGGTTCCGAACGGAGGCCGGCGTCGAGGAGGAACGGTCGACCGGGACGTTGGCTCGGCTGCTCGGTCGATAGAACGCGACGGCGGGACCGCGCGAAGACCGACGGCGAATCGCGCCGCCGCGGATCAGCCGTGCTGCGGGACTTCGACGAGACGGCTACCGGGTCACAGCTCCCCGAGCTTCCGGAGGAGCTGACCGCGGTAGCGCTCGTCGGCGGTGACGCCCTTCACTTCGAGGACGTTGCGCTCCAACTTGTCGAGTGCGACGTGGAACGCGTGCTCGGCGCCGTACCCCTCGCCCGAGCCGGCGACCTGACCGTGCGTGGTCCGCAGCCGGATCTGTGCCTGGATGAGCGGC
The DNA here is from genome assembly GCF_030127145.1 of Halobaculum halobium. Lineage (NCBI taxonomy): Archaea > Methanobacteriati > Methanobacteriota > Halobacteria > Halobacteriales > Haloferacaceae > Halobaculum > Halobaculum halobium. The sequence goes on along the minus strand of NZ_CP126158.1, from coordinate 2,382,520 downwards.
GTTCCCCGGAGTTTCTCTTTGTGCTCGTGGAAGCGGACGTGCGCGTGGAGCACGCGCATCTCCTGGTACTTGTTCGACACCTGCCCGATGGCTTCGCGGATGTCCTCGCGCGAGAGCGTGTCGAGCAGGCGGACGTTCGTCACCTGCACGTCCATCGCGTCCTCCTCGGTGAACGTGAGCGCGCGCAACACGTCGGTCTTGGTGAGCACGCCGGCGACCAGATCGTCGCGCTCCCCGGGGGTGACGACCAGCCCGCTCACGTCGTTGTCCATCATCAGCTCGACCGCCGCACGCACCGACATCTCGGCGGTGACGGTGAGCACCGGCGACGACATCATGTCGTACACCGGCAGGTCGAGCATGCGGTCGAGGTCGCCGCTGCGGTCGCCGCTGCCCTGCCGCTCGTCGTCGCGAACGACGAAGTCCACGATGTCGTGGGTCGTGAGGATACCCTGCAGGTGGCCGTTCTCGTTGACGACCGGGAGCCGCGAGATACCGTTCTCACGCAGCCGGTTGATCGCCTGGCCGACGTGGGCGTCCTCGGGGACGGTGACCACGTCCTCGGTGTAGATGTCGTCGACGGCCAGCGCGTCCAGGTTGTCGAGGACGGCCGCGAGGATGTCGTCGACGGTGACGATACCGTACAGTCGCTCGCCCTCGTAGACGGGCGCGATCTTCACGTTACCCTCGACCAGCACGCGCGCGACCTCGCGTACGTCCTCGGTGCGGGCGACCTCCGGCGCCGACTTCATCAGCGCCGCGGCTTTGGTGTCGTCGTCGACGCGCGAGTTGATCAGTTCGCGCTCGCCGATGACGCCCGCGTACTCGCCGTTCTCCATCACAATGATGCCCTTCGGATTCTCGCGATCGAAGATGGCGCGGATCTTCCCGAGTCGTTTGCCCGCGTCCACCTCTACGAACTCCGGCACGGCGATATCTGAGATGTCCATAACTCCAATACGGGGGTACGATCCCCCGTGTATTGAAGCTTGGTTCGGATCCCGGATACTGAATGTGTGTGCTGTGCTACCAGCAGACGCAGTAAAACCCCCAAACAGCGGGATGATTCAACCGGATCCAACCGACGAAGACACGCCGGCCCACCGTTCGCCTGGCTGATAAGTCAGAACTGGATCGGAGGCGACAGCGCCACCGTCAACGACGCAGGCTGAGTCGCGAACGTCAGTACCGTACAATACGTGCAGGTCGGTGACGAACTCGGCCGCGGATTCGACGGTAGTCGACGCCGTCCGCGACCAAAGCCGGCGGGCGTGGGTCAGACGATCCCCTCGGCGTCGCCGATGGGCGTGACCGAGTAGTCGACCGTCTTCGTGTCCGTCGTCGCGCGGATCTTCCCGACGAACGTCGAGATCTGTTCGAGGTTGCCCTCGAGGATGAACAGCTCCATGCAGTTGTGGTCGCCGACGTGGCTGTGGAAGTTCGAGGCGACGATCTCCTCGTGTTCGTGTCGAAGCTGCATCATCCGTTCCTCGACGGCCGTCCCCTCGTAGTCGAACACCACGGTGACGATACCCATCAGCTCGCGGTCCTCGAGCGTGCGGTCTTCGAACTCGCCGAGGAGGTCCCTGGCTGCCTCACGGAGGAACTCGCTGCGACCGGTGTAGCCGTGCTCCTCAGTGAACTCGTCGATTCGGTCGACGAGGCTGTCCGGCATCGAGACGCTGACGACACCCATGTATTAATTGAAGGGCGATGAGTTACTAAGCCTTCCGTATCACTGGCTAGACTCGTCGGTGAGTCGGCCGACAGCGTCGCTGACGCGGTCGAGCCGGACCCGTTGGTCGTCGGCCGCGTCGGCGATCTCCTCGACGTTGCGCCGAACCGCCGCGGCCTCGGTGCTGGCCTCCTCGACCAGCGAAGCGACCGCTTCGGTTGTCGACGCCTGAGAGTCGGCGGCTCGCGCCACCTCCTCCACGCCGGAGGCGGCTTCCCGGATCGCCTCGGCGATGCTATCGAGTCGCTCCATCGCCTCGTCGACGCGGTCGACTCCGTCCTGAATCCGCTCTTCGGTCCGTTCGAGGCTCTCGACGGTGTCCTCGGCGCCGGTCTGGATGTTCTCGACGAGTGATTCGATCTCCCCGGCGCGCTGTTGGGACTCCTCAGCGAGGCTTTTCACCTCGTCTGCGACGACCGCGAAGCCGTCGCCCGCCTCGCCCGCGCGGGCCGCCTCGATGTTCGCGTTGAGCGCGAGGAGGTTCGTCTGGTCGGCGATCCCGTCGAGGACCGACACGACCTCGTCGATCTCGCCCACCCGCTCGCGGAGGTCGTCGAGGTCGTCGGTCACCTCGTCGGTCGCCGCCTCGATGTCCTCCATCGTGTCGCGAGCGTCGCCGGCGGCGTCGACGCCCTCCTCGGCGAGCGTCTCGGCGTCTCCGGAGACCTGGGCGACCTGTTCGGCGCTCGCGGCCACCTCCTCGACGTTCGCCGAGAGCGTCCCGACCTCGGCCTCCGCGTCGGCCATCCGATCGGCCTGCAGCTCCGCCAACCCCGCCAGCTCGTCGGCGTTGCTCGCAACGCCGGCGGCCGCGTCGCCGATGTCGTCGAGCGGCGCCTCGACTTCCCGCGTCACCTCGTCGGTTAGTTCCCGTCGTCGTTCGATCTCCGTCTCCATCTGCTGGACGTACGAGTCGATGTACGTGTCCATCGCGACCTGCTGGTCCAACAGCAGCAGTTTCAACAGCGGGAGCAGTCGGTCGGTAAACCGCGCGAGGGCGTCGTCGCCCGGCGACGCCGGCTCCACGCCCGCCTCGGAACGGGCCTCGTCGGCGAGTGCGTCCATCAGTCCCTCGTAGTAGATGCTGTAGCCCGAGAAGTACACCCGCGGGCCCAGGTCCAGCATGTCGTGGAGCTTTCCGATCCGGGCGCGCCGCTGGAAGTAGTCCTCCCCGTAATCGCCGCCGGCGAGGTCGGTCAGGTACTGTCGCTGGGTCCGCTTCAGCGCCTCGATCCCCTTACTCGACCGGCCGAAGATCGCGTTCGTCTCCTCGTGGTCGGTGAAGTGGTCGTAGAACTCGTCGACCAACGCCGGCGCGAGGTCTTCCAGCAGCGGTTCGAGCGACGAGAGCGTCTCCTCGTCGCTCGGAGAGAGTCTGCTGTACCGCTTTCGCTTTCGGATGTCAGCCTCGTCGAGGCCGAGCCGCGCGGCCAGGTCGGCCCCGTCGACGCCGCGGCGATCGGCATCGCTCACCATGAAGCCGGATGAGCCGCCTGGCGGTCCGTCGGTGCCCGGTCCGTCCAGGGGCGACCCGCCGGCGCCCGCGACGCCGCCGTCCGTTTGCGTCCCCGAGTGTCTGCCCTGTTTCGTCCGGTCGTCCGCTCGCCCTGCGTCGTCGCGTCGTTCGGTTGCTCGACTGCGATCGCCGCCCGCTTCGGCGTCGGTCCGTGGTTCCCGCGATCCCATGTACCCGAGCGTCCCCGCCACCGCGTCTTAACCCGAGCGCCCCGATTATCACACCCGGATCCGCCAGGTGAATGCTTATCCCCGGGACGGAGTAGAGTCGTCCATGGCGAGACGGATCCTCATCGTGGACGACTCCGGCTTTCAGCGAACGCTCATCCGGGGGATCCTCGAGGACGACTTCGATGTCGTCGGCGAGGCCGAGAACGGTTCTGAGGCGGTCGACCTGTTCGAGGAGACCCGGCCGGATCTGGTCACGATGGACATCATGATGCCCGAGGTGAACGGGATCGAGGCGACCAGCGACATCAAAGAGCGCGATCCCGGCGCGTGCGTCGTGATGTGTACCAGCGTCGAGCAGCGCGACCAGATGCGGCAGGCGGTGAAGGCGGGCGCCGACGGCTACGTCACGAAGCCGGTCGAAGAGGACACGCTGCGCTCGGAGGTCGAAAGCGCGCTCGCATCCTGACCCGGTCGCCGGCGGTCACAGGTCCGCCGGGTCGAACACCAACTGGAGGCTGTTCTCCCGGAGCCACTCGCGGTGGCTCGCATACGCCGGGTCGCGCTCCTCGACGATCGACCAGAACGCGTCGGAGTGGTTCAGCTCGCGGCGGTGTGCGAGCTCGTGGATCACGACGTACTCGCTGATCGCCGGCGGCGCGAACAGCAGCCGCCAGTTCAGGCTGACCGTCCCCGACGTCGAGCAGCTCCCCCACTTCGTCCGCTGGTTCCGCACCTCGATCCGGCGGTAGTCCACGCCCATGGCCGCCGCGTGGCGGTCGGCGAGAGACTCGAACCGCTCGCTCGCCAGCCGTCGGTACAGCGTCTCCAGCGCCCGCTTCACCGACGTGTCTTCGACGTGGTGGGCCGCCAGTCGGAGGGCGTCGTCGCTGGCAACCGAGTACGACCGCGTCTCGACGACCACCTCGTGCGGTTCGCCGAGGTACGGGAACGTCGCCCCCGCCTCGAACCGACGCTCCGGGAGTCGCTCCCGCCGGGCGGCGGCCTCGCGTTCGCGCTCAAGGACCCACTCGGCGTGCGAGCGGAGCACCGCTGTCGGGGTGACGACCGCGCCGTCCGGGATCACGACCGTCACCCCCCCGAGTCCCACGTCGATGCGAGATCGCTCGGCGCGCGCGCTGTGACGCACCTCGTAGGCGACGGTCTCACCCCCGAGGTCGATCGTCGACGGCGCTGCCATCGTGCGCATTCACCGGATCCGAATACAAAATTCCTCTGACGCGACGGCTCCGGTAGTCGGTCGAGAACAGCAGGAAAACGAGTGGATCGAGGCGGATTCGAACCGCCGGATTGCGTACGGAATCGTCTCATCAGCGAGGCGAGTAGTATCCGGCAGCGAGAACTCATTGGAGGTGCTGGTTCGTTATCTCGGATACATGCACTCCGCACCGACAGTCGACCGTCGCGTATACAGAGGCGTCCGCGAAACGACGGTCCAGAGAATGGGACGGACGAAGGAGCCAGATGAAGTGTTCTGTGAAGCCTGTGGCAAGGCGATCAAGGAGCGAGCAGAGTTGTGTCCACACTGCGGCGTTCGGAACGCAGGAGACGCCGCAGCAGTTGGGAGTAGTCACAACCCCGTGAACTACGAGACGACCGTGGGACCGAGCTGGTATTACGCGATCGCCGTCCCGACGCTGTTCACGATTCCGTCATTCGTACTGTTTAGCCAGCAATCGTCCGCACAGACTACCGGGCTGTCGTTCGTGTTCATTTTCGCGTTCCTCGCGTCGGTGTTCGCTCCGATTATCGGCGCGTACTTCGACCGACAGTACGTTCGCGCGAACTCAACGTGGGACCCATCTCTTGCCTGGCAAGTCGCGCTGTTCTTCCTATACCCCGGTAATGTGGTCATCGCGGCGTTCTACCTGTACCGCCGCCACGAAGTGCTCGGAGAGCCGTGAGAAGAGGAGACGCTGTCGGCAACACTGTATCCTCAGAAGCGACAGGAAAACGAGTGGGTTGGGGCGGATTCGAACCGCCGACCTGCTCCGTGTGAAGGAGCCGTCATAACCGGACTAGACCACCAACCCGCACCTGAGGATATCCCGGTCGAACGCTTAAGGCTTACCGTCCGTGACCGCGACGCCGCTCGTCGCCGAGAGCGACCCGAGGATTAATCCCGTCCGACGACCGACGAGCGGGCGTGACGAAGATCGAAGTCGACCTGCCCGACCGAATTGACAGCGAGATCTCGCGCCTCGCCGAGCAGGGGGAGTTCCTCAATCGAAACGAAGCCATCGAGGACTTCCTCACCCGCGGCCTCAAGGCGTACGACGTGGAAAGCGACGCGAGCTCCGAAGGAGAGGCCGACGGCGACCTCTTCACCGACGCGATCGACGAACAACAGGACCCGGCAGCCCTCGACGACGATATGGGCGACGAGCCGACGTTCTGATCGGAGCGGTTCGTCGATCCTGGCGGTCTTTCCCGGCTCTTTGCTCGAAAAATCGCTGACCGTCGGGCGGCGACGTTACCCCTCGTCGCCCTCGGTTCGGTAGTCGCGGAGGCGGTCGCGTGCCTGCTGGACGGCCTCTTTCGCTTCTCCCTCTGCCCGCTTCGACAGCTCCGTCAAGTCAGCCTCGAGGCGGTCGAGCCGGGAGGGCTCCGGCTCCTTCTCGCGACCGACGATCTCGCGCACCCGCTCTTCGACCGGTTCCAGTTCCTCCTTCACGCCGGCTTTCGCGTGGTCTGCGGCACGGCCGAGATAGTATCGCGCGTCCTCGAAGTGCTTGGGCATACTTGTCCCGTGTGGAAGGACGGATAAACCGTTTGTGGGGGTCGACGCCGTCGCGGGGCCGTTGGGTTGCGGTCAGCCGGTCCTCGCTACGCGTAGTCGGGGGCGTCCTCGGGGACGCCATCGCGGGCGTTGACGACGCGCGCGAAGGTGAACAGCGCGTCCGACAGCCGGTTGAGATACGTCACGGCCTCGGCGTTCACCGGCTCGTCGTCGGCGAGGTCGACCGCGCGACGCTCGGCTCGGCGGACGACCGTCCGCGCGTGGTGGAGCGTCGCGCCGGCCTCGCTCCCGGAGGGCAACACGAAGTGCCGGAGCGGCTCCAGTTCCTCGTCCAACTCGTCGATCCAGTCCTCCAACTGTTCGGTGTGGCGCTCGCGGACGGCGGGGTCGTCCTCGTCCGGGTCGGGGTTGGCGAAGTCCGCCTGCAGGACGTGGAGGTGGTCCTGGACGGACCGCAGCATCTCGTCCACGTCGTCGTACCCTGTCGGGCGGATCGTCCCGATGAGCGCGTTCGCCTCGTCGACGGTCCCGTACGCCTCGATCCGGGGGGAGGTCTTCGACACCCGCGACATGTCGCTGAGATCGGTCTTCCCCTCGTCGCCGCGGCCCGTGTAGATCGTCATCGCCGACTCACGCGAGGGTTCGCTCGACGTACTCCAGGATGTTCGCCGACTCGTTCATCGTCACCCCGCGCTCGTCGTCGACGAGCACGGGGACGCCGCGCTGCCCGCTGGCGCGGGCGACCTCGTCGCGCTTCGAGTGGAGCGCCTCGGTCCAGACGGTCTCGTACTCCACGTCGGCCGCCTGCAGCGCGTCGTGGACCTTCTCGCACCACGGACAGCCGTCCAGCGCATACAACGTGATGGACATACACCTGGGGTGGGTCGCCGGCGGCAAGTAGCTTGCCACGCCGGTGACCCCGTCGCCGGTCGCCCGTCGCGGTGTGGTCGCGGAGCCGGGTCCCGGCGACGGCCCTGAATCGGACACCGCGCCCGAACCCGCTGGTTCCAGAACGGTCAAGTGCTCGTCACCACATCGCCGCGTATGCAGCACGGAGTCGATCTCGAGTCGTACTACGATCTGCGGCTGCTCTCGGAGGTGTCGGTGTCGCCGGATGGCGAACGCGTCGCCTTCACCGCACAGGAGTCCGACCCGGCGGCCGACGAACACCGAACGGGATTGTACGTCGCTCCGGTGGACGGGAGCCGCGACCCGCATCGGCTCACCCGAGCCTCGTCCGCGTCGTCGCCGACGTGGGGGCCCGACGGCGACACGCTCGCGTTTCTCGCCGCGCGCGAGGAAGACCTCGACCGCAAGCGCGGCCGAGTCGACGACGGGGGCGACGAGTCGGCGGCCGACGGGAACGGCGGCGGCGACAGGAACGGCGGCGGCAACGGCGCCGGCGACGATGGCGACGCTGAGCCGAAGCCGCAGGTGTGGGCGTTCGACCTCGCGCTCGGGGGCGACGCCAGACAGCTGACCGCCTTCGAACACGGCGTCGACGGGGTCGATCTAGCGCCCGACGGGGAGCGGCTCGTCGTCGCCGCGCGCGACCCGACAGAGGAGGAGGCGGAGTACGTCGACCAGCGCGAAGACGGCGGCCCCATCGAGGTGACTCGACTCCAGCACAAGCGCGACGGCGCGGGCTGGCTCGACGACGTGACGACGTACCTCTTCGTCGGCGACCTCGACGCGGAGGCGGCCGACGCAGCCGCGTTCAGGCGCCTCGACGACGCCGCCGGCGCCGGATCGGCCGAACCGCTCGCCGGGCTCCAGCCCGCCTGGGGACCGACCGACCGCGTCGCCTTCACCACCTGCGTCGACGAGAACCCCGACGACTCCGGCGCCTACGACGTGTGCACGATCGCGCCAGACGGCGCCGAACGCCGGGTGGTCACCGACGGGAGCCTCCGGTGTGCATCGCCGACGTGGTCGCCCGACGGCGAGCGTCTCGCGTTCGACGGCAGCAACTACGACAACTGGTACGAGCCCAACGAGGCGTACGTCGCGCGCGACGAGGCCGGCGCCGACTTCGAGTCCGTGTCCGCGGAGTTGGACCGCACGCTCGCGCGCGCCGGCGCGCCGCGGTGGCTGGACCAAGACACGATCGTCGCGCCGATCGCGGACGAGGCGTGGACTCGGCTCGCGGTGTGCCCGCTGGACGGGGAGCCGCGGCGGGCGTTCGCCCGCCAGGGTCGCGACCGGACGGTCGCCGCCTTCGATCTCGCCGGCGACGCGGTCGCACTCGGCCTCACGGCCGCCGACCAGCCGCCGGACGTGTACGCCGTTCCCGGCGCCGAACTGCGCGAGAACGACGCCGGCGGCCCCACGAAGCGCCTCTCGGCGCTCAACGACGAGTGGCTCGACGAGCACGGTGCTGCGCTCCCGGACTGCGAGGTCGTCGCCTGCGAGACCGGCGAGGTTCGCGGGAGCGACGCTCCCGCGAGCCAATCGGGCGCGTCCGTTTCCGACGACGGTGAGGAGATCGAGGCGGTCGTCTACTACCCCGCCGACTTCGACCCCGACGGCGACGACACGGCGCCGGCGGTCTGCGCGATCCACGGCGGCCCGATGAGCTACGACGCGCCGGGGTTCCGGTTCGACGTGACGTACTGGACGAGCAAGGGGTACGTCGTCGCGAAGCCGAACTACCGCGGGTCGACCTCCTACGGTCGGGCGTTCTCGGAGGCGCTGAAGGGGAGCCGCGGAGAACTGGAGTCCGAGGACGTGATCGCGGCGATGGAACACCTGGTCGGCGAGGGGGTCGCAGACCCCGACCGGCTCTTCTGCACGGGGTTCAGCTACGGCGGCATCACGACCGCGCACGTCGTCACCCGGACGGACATGTTCGCCGCCGCCGCGCCAGAACACGGCATCTACGACTTCTACAGCAACTTCGGGACCGACGACAACCACAACTGGCACCAGTGGGAGTTCGGGATGCCGTGGGAGAACGAGGCGCTGTATCGCGACATCTCCTCGATCACTCGCGTCGACGAGATCGACACCCCGCTGTTGATCACCGCGGGCGAGCAGGACTGGCGGTGTCCGCCGACGCAGGCCGAACAGTTGTACGTCAGCGTCCGCAAGCGGGGCGTCGACGCGAAGCTCGTCATCTACCCGGACGAGCACCACAACATCGGAACTCCCCAGCGGGCGACGCATCGAATCGAGGAGCTGACCGAGTGGTTCGAGACCCATGATCCGGGCGTGGACGGGGAGGCGAACGAAGTGCGCGACTGAGTCCGCGGCCGTCGGAGCCGGCGCGGATGCGTGGGCGCTACCGGCTGCTGCCCGCCGCTACCGAGCCGCCTCGCCGTCGCCCGACGCGGCCGTCGCTACCGGATGTGAAAGAACGGAAAAGCGCACCCGAGGGGTGCGGTAGTTCGCTGAGGGTGCCTTACAGGCGGGTAACGTTCGTCGCGCGCGGGCCTTTCTCGGCCGTCTCGATGTCGAATTCGAGCTCCTCGCCCTCCTCCAGATCGCCGCCCTCGATGTCGTCCATGTGGACGAAGACGTCGTCGTCGGAGTCGTCAGTCGCGATGAAACCGTAGCCGCCAGTGTCGTTGAAGAAGTCAACCTTCCCTTTCGCCATACCAGTCGGAGTCGACGATCGCTGATAACCCTTCCGTCACGCGTTCTGGCGCGACAACGCCTCTCGCGCGCGACTCGGTGACACGGTCACAGCTCCAGTCCGAGCGCCCGGTTCGCGCCGAGTAGCGCGAGACACGTTCCAAGCAGCGCGACGACGAGTCCGTAGGCGGCGGCCCAGCCCGCGGCGCTCGCGACCGCGCCGGTGACGACCGACCCGGAGGCTGCGAGGAACATGTACACGGTCCGCAGCAGGCCGAAGCCGTAGCCCCGTTCGGCGTCGGTCAGTCGGTCCATGAACCGCGCCTGTATCGGCCCGGGCCAGGAGATCCCCGCACCGAGCACCGCGACGCCGGCGACGATCCCGGCGGTCCCGGGAACGAACACGAGCGTCGCGATGGCGGCGCCTGCGAGGGTGACGCTGATCGCGACGGCGGCGTCGCGCGAGAGCGCGTCCGACACTCGGCCGTTCACTGGTTGGGCGACCGCGCTGATCGCGAACACCGCGCCGAAGGCGGTCGCCGCCGTCGACGGCGCCAGGCCGCGGTGGGCGACGAGAAACGCCGCCAGGAACGACGACACCGCCTGGAAGGTGAACCCGCACAGCACGGCGATGGCGGTCGTGTACGCCAGTGGCGGTCGAGTGATCACGTCGGCGATGCGCCGCGGATCGACCGCCGCCCGAAAGTTTCGATCGGGGTTAGCGGGCGGCAACGACGGCACGAACAGCAGCGTCGCGGCGGCAACGGGGACCGCGACGCCCGCGCCCGCGCCGACGGCCACCTCCCACCCGAACCGCTCGGCGAGCACGCCCCCGGCCAGGGGAACGCCGCGCCGGCGACGGCGCCCGCACCGGTGAGGACGCTCAGGGCGCCGCCGCGCTCGTCGTACAGTCGCGACAGCAGCGACGTGCCCGGCGAGAAAAACAGCCCCGCGCCCGCACCGAGCACGAGCGTCGCTGCACCGAACGCGAGCACGGACGCCGACAGCGCCACGAGGGCGGTGCCGACGCCCGCCCCGACGATCCCCGCGAGGACGACCGGCCGCTCACCGAACCGGTCGGCGAGCACGCCGCTGGGGAACTGCAACAGCGCGTACATCGCCCACATCCCGGTGAGCGCCAGCCCGACAGTCGCCTCGGTCGTCCCGAAGTCGACGAGGACGAAGGGGACGACCGCACCGAGGAGCAACCGCGCGCCGAGTTGGCTGAAGTTCCCCGCGCTCACCGCCGCGAGCGCGAACCGACGGCGACCGCCGCTCATTCGGTCACGTGGCGTTCGGCGGCCGCGCGGACCCGGTCCGGGAGCGGTTCGGGACCGTCTTCGCCCATCGCGACCTGGACGGTCTCCCCCTCGGCGACGAGGCGGTCCTCGAAGTGCAACTCGTAGCCGAAGGTGAGACTGGTCGTCCCCACGTCTTGCACGTCCACGGCCGCCCGAACGGCGCCGGTTCCCTCGATGGGAGCGCGAAAGTCGATCGAAAGCGACGCGAGCGCCGCCCGCGAATCGGCCAGGTCGACGCCGACCTCCTCGCTGAAGAAGGCGGTTCGGACCTCCTCGAAGTAGGTCGCGTACACCGCGTTGTTCACGTGGCCCATCGGGTCGAGGTCGCGGTAGCGGACCGGAACCGTCGTCTCGAATGTCATACTCGGTGGTGGGCGTGCGGGCCTTTCGAGCTATCGTTCCCCGGACGCGGTTGCCACAGCAGCACGGGAGGCGACCCTCGTCGCCAGCGACGCCCCCCACAGCGCGACCACTCCCAGCGCGATCACCGCGGCGTCTGCAACCGAGGGGAGCAGCCCCAGCGAGACGATGAGCGTCGTCGCGCACGCCGGAGCGTGCCGCGTGTCCGTCAGCGCCATTCCGGCGGTCGTCGCCCCGACCGAGACGACGGCGCTGGCGGCGAGGCGCGCCCCCGCCGACTCCCCGCGGCGAGCGCGCCGGTGATGACCGCGCCGTCGGCGAGGCCGTGGTACGCGAGCAGCCCCGCCACGATTCCGACGGCGTGTCCCCCCAGCAGCGACCGCGCGCTCGGGCGGCCGGACCCGGCGGCGATCAGGTACGCTGACGGACCGAGACTCGGGAACACGAACGGGCGGCCGGTCGCCCACGCGAGCGCGCCGGCGACCGCGAGGAGCCCCGCGGCGTGGACCGCGTCGGCGACGGCCTCAGAGCGTGACGACACGGTGGCGACTGGCGACCTCGACGCGAATGAACCCGACGGTCCGTGCCCGGGCCCACCGAGCGCGGACGAGTATCCCCGCGGACAGCGACCGGTGTCTTGAAAGTCCCGGCCCACACATCGGGAGGTATGAGCCTCGAGATGGAGTTCTACTGCCCGAACTGCGGCGAGGACCGCGACTTCTGGCGCGTCGCCGCGATGACGCTGCACCTCGGCGAGAAGACGAAGTGGCGGTGCAACGACTGCGACTACGGTCTCACGCGGATCAACGGCGACCGCGCCTCCCCGATCGAGGCGTAGGGCGTCCCGCGACCGGCCCTCGTTTTCGACCGCTCGGCGATCGCGTCGTCGAAGCGGCTGCGCTGTCTCGCGCGACGCATCCGCGACTCGCGGTGTCGCGGCAGAAGCACGGTGAAAAAAAAAAAAAACGGAGACCGCAGCGGTCGGAGCAGTTCGAGACTGGTCGCCGATCAGTCGTCGTCGTTCGAGGTGATCGGCTCGGAGCGGTCCTCGGCGAAGCCCTCGGACTCCTCGATGCGCTCTTTGGCCTCGGGGTCGAACTGCGTCTCGATGTCCTGATAGCGGTCGACGAACGAGAGCGCGTGGTGGCTCTCGGTCTCGTGGCCGATGTAGCGCTCCTCGAGGTCCCACTGGGCCTCGGCGCCGTTCTCGGCGATGTTCTGCATGTCCTCGTAGACCGCGTGTGCGCCCGAGTGCAGGGCGTACAGCGTGATGAACTGGTACTTGTAGCCCAGGTCGCCCAGCTCCTCGAACGTGAGCGGGTCCTCCTCGGCGCCCCACTCGAACGACGACGAGTAGTTGAACGCCAGATCTAAGTCGGGGTGCGTCTCGTGGATCGTCTCGGCGTACTCGACGGCGTCCTCGCGCGAGGGGTCGGGCATCTCCGGCCAGACGAGGTCGACGCCGGCGTCGGCGTAGATCCGCCCGCGTTCGAGGTGCTCCTCCCAGTCGCCGTTGGCAGAGCCGTAGGCGTCCGTCCGGGCGATGACGACCGTGTCCTCGCTCTGCTTCGCGTCGACGGCCGCCTCGAAGCGCGAGCGGGCCTTCTCGCGGGAGATGATCTGCTTGCCAGCGATGTGGCCGCAGCGCTTGGGCGTCGTCTGGTCTTCGATGTGGACGGCGGCGACGCCGGCCTTCTCGTACTCGCGGACGGCGCGGCGGACGTTGTGGGTGCCGCCGTAGCCGGTGTCGCAGTCGGCGATGACCGGCAGGTTCGTCGCCTCGACCATGCGCTTGGCGTTCTCGACCATCTCGGTCATCGTCACCATCTCCAGGTCCGGGAAGCCGAACTGGCCCAGAACGGTGGAATAGCCGGACATGTACGCGGCGTCGAGGTCGGCCATCTCCGCGAGGCGGGCGTCGAGCGCGTGGTACATGCCGGGGGCGAAGACGTAGTCCTGTTCGTCCAGCATGCGGCGCAGCTTCGCGCCCTGCGGGTTGTCGATGTCCTTCGTGAAGACGTCTTGGTCGAGTTCTGAGGGGTGCATTATTCGGAGTCCTCCATGAGCGCGATCTCGAACGGGTCGCGGCGACGGCGGCGCTCGGCGCGGTCGCGTCCGGCGTCTGCGGTGTCGGTGATGGTTGCGGTGTCGGTCGTCGTGTCGGTGCGGCCCGTTCGCGTCCCCAGATCCGGGACCAGCGGCGCGTCGGTCTCTTCGGTCGGTCGGGTGCCGGCGGTGGAGCGGGTGGCGCGACGGCTCATCGGTCGTCGCCCTCCGTGGAGAACAGGCTCAGTTCGCGGTCGTCGATTTCGTCGAGGTCGGTTTCGGGGTTCGGGTTGAATGTCATGGGGTGGGTCGTTCGGGTGGTGTAGGTGGCGTCGGCGGGTCGCAGTCGGTCGGAGCGGCCTGTGCGTGTTCTGCTGCGGATTTGCGGTCGTGTACACCCATGCTGTGTCGCCTCACCTGGTTCGAGTCGGGAGGATACAATAAATGTAACGAACTATAATGATAATATTCTATAATCGGTTTCGACTCCTGAAGGAGCCTTAATTGTCACTGGTTGTCACAGACGTGAGCGAGACGAGACCGACAGGGCGATACGCCCCACCGAAGAGGTGCCGCGTATGTCGCAGCGGGACCCCGCCTGGCTCACTGGCTCGCTCGTTGCTGCCGGCGGCGCCGTCGGCGCGTCGGCCCGCCACGCCGTCGGCGGGGCGCTCCCGGGCTTGTGGGGGACGCTCGCGGCGAACGTCTCCGGCAGTCTGCTGCTCGGCGTTCTGCTGTACGAGGCGCTTCGCACCGACCGGCTGGGCGACCGGACGCGGACGCTGCTGGCGACGGGCGTGCTCTCGTCGTACACCACCTACAGCACGTTCACCGTCGAGACGATACAGGCGGCGCCGCTCGTCGGCGTGGCGTACCTCCTCGGCAGCTACGGGCTCGGGTTCGCGGCCGCGCTCGCCGGGCGCGACCTCGCCGCCCGCGTCGACCCGCGGCCCGACCGGGAGGTGCGCGCGTGACCCTCACGACCGCCGCGCCGGCGCTCGCGTCCGTGGGGGTGCTCGCGACCGTGCCCGATCCCGCACTCGTCGCCGTCGGCGGCGCCGCCGGCGCCGTCGCGCGTCACCTGATCGGGTCGGCTGTCAACCGGGAGGAGTTCCCGCTGGGGACGCTGACGGTCAACGTCCTCGGGAGCTTCCTGCTCGGGCTGCTCGTCTTCTGGCCCGTCGGCGGCGACGCCCTCCTGCTGGCGGGGACGGGCGCCTGCGGCGCCTTCACCACGTTCTCGTCGTTCTCGGTGGCGACGGTGCGGCTGTGGGACCGCGGCGAGCGCGGACGCGCAGTCGCCTTCGTCGCCGGCAACACCCTCCTCGCCGGGGGCGCAGTCGGGCTCGCGGCCGTTCTCGCCGGCGCGGTGTGAGCGGGTGACTGTCCCGAGAAGCGGCGCCGATTCCGTCGCGACCGAAACGCCCGAGTCCCTCCCCGGCGTCGTTGCGCGTATGTCACGACGCGTACTTGTCGCGCTCGATCGGTCCGATCAGTCCACGAAGGCGCTCGATCACGCGCTGGCGGTCCACGAGGACGCGACGCTCGTCCTCGTCAACGTCGTCGACCCGACGCGGTGGGTGTCCGCCGGCGACGGCGAGGGCATGGACGCGTTCTACTCGAAGGAGCTCGAGGAGTCCGCGAAGGAAGCGAGCGACGAGCTGCTCGAATCGGCGGCCGAGCGCGCCGACGAGGCCGGCGTCGACGCGGAGACGGTTCGACTGGTCGGCGGGCCCGCCCAGTCCATCCTCGACTACCTCGACGACGAGGGCGAGAACGTCGATCAGGTGGTGATGGGAAGTCACGGGCGGAGGGGGCTCAGCCGCGTCCTCATGGGCAGCGTCGCCGAGAAGGTGACGCGGCGGTCGTCGGTTCCGGTGACGGTCGTTCGGTGAGCCGACCCGCCGACACCGATTAGCCCCTCGCCGTCGTGGTGTCCATGTGACCGCCCACCCCGGCTTCCACTCGCTGCACGAGGAGACCGCCGAGACGCTCCCGGTCGAGGGGTCGCTCCCGGACTGGCTCGCGGGCAGCCTGATCCGGAACGGTCCGGGGGCGTTCTCGTTCCCCGACGGCAGCGCCGTCGACCACTGGTTCGACGGGCTGGCGATGCTGTACCGGTTCACCTTCGACCCCGGGAACCGCGGCGGCGGGCGGGACGCCGGCGGCGACGCCGTCGACGGCGACGCGGTCCACTACCGCAACCGCTTCCTCCGCACCGACGCCTACGAGGCCGCCCGCGCCGGGGAGTTCGACGGCGGCTTCGCCACCGGCGAGACCACCCTGCGCTCGCGGCTCGCCACCTTCCTCCGAGAGCCGTACGACAACACCAACATCGTCGCCGAGCGCGTCGGCGACGACTACCTCGCGCTCACGGAGTCGCCGCGGCGGGTCCGATTCGACCCGAACGACCTCGACACGCTCGGGACCGACGACGCCGGCGACGGCGACGACGGCCCCGTCGGACACCTCGCGTGCGCACACGTCAAGCGCGACCCCGCCACGGGCGCGCTCCTCGCCGTCGAGACGCGGTTCGGGCGCACGAGCAGGTATCTCGTCCACGCACTCACGCCCGACGGCGAGCGTCGACACGTCGGCAGCGTCGAGACGGAGCAGCCCGCGTACCTCCACAGTTTCGCGCTGACGCCGCGGTACGTCGTGATCGCGGAGTTCCCGCTGCGGCTCGACCCCGTCCGGCTGTTCAAGCCGGGGCGCCAGCGCCCGTTCATCGAGCAGTTCGAGTGGGAGCCCGAGCGCGGGACCCGGGTGATCGTCGTGGACCGCACGACCGGCGAGGTGGTCGCCGACCCGGTGACCGACGCCGTGTTCGGCTTCCACCACGTGAACGCCTTCGAGCGCGACGGCGGCCGGGAGATCGTCTTCGATCTGGAGACGGTGCCTGACGCGACGACCATCGACTCGCTGTACCTCGACGAGTTGCGGGCGGGGAGCTTCGGGGCGCTCGGCGCGCAGGTCGACCGCTTCGTCGTCGACCTCGGGAGCGCGAGCGGGTCGGGCCGGTACCGCGTCGGCGACGCGACCGTGACCCGAGAGACGCTGTACGACGGCGGCACCGCGCTCCCGACCGTGTCGCCGGCGCGGTGGTGTCGCGAGCACCGCTACGTCTACGCGATGGGCACCGACCGTCCGGTGAACGAGTGGGCGAGGAGGGTCCTGAAGCTGGACGTCGAGACCGGCGAGGCCGTCGAGTTCGACGACGGCGGCTACTTCGGGGAGCCGATCTTCGTGCCGAACCCCGACGGGGAGGCCGAGGACGACGGCGTCGTGCTCGCGGTGACGCTCGAGGAGGGCGTCGGCGTCGACGGCGACGCGACGACCGGCCGCTCGGCGCTCGTGGTGCTGGACGGCGAGACGTTCACGGAGCGGGCGCGGGCGCGACTACCGCACGCGGTGCCGTTCGACTTCCACGGGCGGTACTTCCCCGAGTTGCGGGCTCGACGGCCGACGACGGCATGATCGGACCGGGTCGAACCCTCGTGGTACCACGACCCTCGGAAGGGTTATGACCCGAAGGCCTGTACACTTGTTTGCAATGGCAAACGGAAAAGTTGATTTCTTCAACGACACTGGCGGCTACGGTTTCATTTCGACTGAGGACGAGGACGACGACGTGTTCTTCCACATGGAGGACGTTGGCGGTCCGGATCTGACGGAGGGTGAGGAGATTGAATTCGACATCGAACAGGCCCCCAAGGGCCCGCGCGCGACGAACGTCGTCCGCAACTAAGCCGGTTCGCTCGTCGCCTGACGGCGACGGAGGACGGGTACTTCGATTTTAGCGCGTCCCACTCGCCCCGGAGCTGCGGCGTCGGCCCCGGCGACCTACTCGTCTCCTTCCAGCGCGTGCCACGACAGCCGCGGGTTGCGCGCCGCCGAGGTCTGGTCGACCCGGCGCGAGGCGGTCTTCGTCGGCGCCGCGTCCAACTCCTCGTCGGTGTCGGCGAACGCCTCGTTGAACGCGTGCGCCAGGTCCTCCAGCGAGCGCTTGTTCTCGACCTCGGTCGGCTCGGTCAACATCGCCTCGGGCACCATCTCGGGCCACTTCGTCGTCGGCGGGTGGACGCCGTAGTCGAGCATCCCCTTCGCCACGTCCGCGGCGTCGCGCTCGCCCGCGGTCGCGGCGAACTCGTGGTGGAACGGGCCGTACGGGACGTCCATGTCGAGCAGGCTCGCGAGGTAGTTCGCGTTCAGCGTCGCCTTCGCGGAGGCGTCGAGCAGCCCCTCGTCGCCGAGGCGTCGGATGTAGGCGTACGCGCGTATCAACACGAGCCAGTTGCCCGAGAAGCCGTGGACCTTGCCGATCGAGTGCTCGGGGTCGAACAGTTCGTACTCGGTGTCGCCGTCGGCGTCGTCCGCGTGTCCGTGCCCGCGGTCGTGGCTGTGATCCGCCAGTTCGCCGCCGTCCGCGGCGGTGGCGGTGTCCGCGTCAGTGGCACCGCCCGAACCGGGCACCTCGCGCACCCGCGGCCGCGGGAGGAACTCGCTCAGCTCCTCGACGACGCCGACCGGCCCCGCGCCGGGGCCGCCGCCGCCGTGTGGCGTGGCGAACGTCTTGTGGACGTTGTAGTGCATGATGTCGAAGCCCATGTCGCCGGGGCGGGCCCGACCCAGCAGGGCGTTGAGGTTCGCGCCGTCGTAGTACAGCAGGCCGCCGGCGTCGTGAACCATGTCGGCGATCTCGACGATGTCGCGCTCGAACAGCCCCACCGTGTTGGGGTTGGTGAGCATCAGCGCGGCGGTGTCCTCCGATACGGCGGCCTCCAGCGCCTCCACGTCGACGCGGCCGTCCTCCCCGGAGGGTAGCTCCACCACGTCGTACCCGGCCATCGCCGCGGTGGCGAAGTTGGTGCCGTGCGCGGACGCGGGGATGATCACCTCGCTGCGGTCGTTGCCGTGGTGCTCGTGGTACGCCTTCGCGACGGCGATACCGGTGAACTCGCCGGCGGCGCCCGCGGGCGGCTGGAGCGTCACGGCGTCCATCCCACCGATCGTCGCGAGGTACTCCTGGAGCCCGTGAAGGAGTTCGAGGTTCCCCTGCACGGTCTCGGGGTCGCGGTCGGGGTGGACAGCCGCGTTCGGGTCCGCGGCGACGGCGTCCGCGAACGAGGGGTTGTACTTCATCGTGCACGACCCCAGCGGGTACGGTCCCGCCTCGACGCTCCAGTTCATCTGCGACAGCCGGGTGTAGTGTCGCGCCAGCTCCGGCTCCGACAGCCCGGGCAGCTCCAGCGAATCGCGCGTCAGATCGTCCGGGAGCGCGGAGCCCTCGCCGGGGTCGAGTGCCGTGGCGTTCTTCTCCGACAGCAGCGGCTCGTTTCGCGTCTCGTCGCCGTAGCGGGCCTGATCATAATTCATGCTGTCACCTCCGCGAACGCGGCGACCAGATCGTCGGCCGCGTCGACGTTCAGGTCGGTCACGCACACTTGCAGCGTCTCGTCGTCGAGGACGTGGACGGCGAACCCGCGGTCCTCGAGGCCGGCTGCGACGCCGGGCGCGTCCTCGACGCCGACGGAGAACTCGCGGAAGTGGTGCCGGTCGTCCAGCGGCGCGGTCACGCCGTCGAGCGCGTCGAGGGAGGCCGCAACCGACGCCGCGTCGCGGACACAGTCCTCGGCCAGACCGACGAGGCCCTCGGGGCCGAGGTACGCCGCGTGCATCGCCGCCCGCAGCGCCACCCACGCCTGATTCGTGCAGATGTTCGAGGTGGCGCGCTCCTTCCGGATGTGCTGCTCGCGCGTCTGCAGCGTCAGCGTGAACGCCCGCCGGTCCTCGGCGTCCTCGCTTTTCCCGACGAGGCGGCCGGGCACCTGCCGGAGGAACTCCTCCTTGCAGGCGAACAGCCCGAGGCCCATCCCGTAGCTCGCGGGCAGGCCGAGCGCCCCGGCCTCGCCGACGACCACGTCGGCGCCGACCGACGCCGGCTCCTCCAGCAGCGACAGCGCGACCGGGTCAGACCCGACGCAAAACAGCGCGTCGTGCTCGTCCGCGAGGTCGCCGATCGCCGCCAGTTCGGGCTCGATGGCGCCAGTCACGGTCGGCGACTCCGCGTACACGAACGCGGTGTCCCCGTCGACCGCGTCCGCGAGCGCGTCGAGGTCCGCGGTGTTGTCGGCGTAGGGGTACGTCTCGACGGTCAGATCCGAGCCGTCGACGTAGTTGTCGAGCGTTCCCCGCTTGCCGTCGCGCAGGTCCGCGGGGACGAGCACGGTCGACCCGGTGGTCGAGCGGACGCGGTCCGAGAGCAGCGCCGCCTCCGCGAGCGCCGCCGCCGCGTCGTACATCGAGCAGTTGGCGATCGGGAGCCCCGTCAACTCGACGAGGATCGACTGGTACTCGAACAGCGCCTGGAGGAACCCTTGGGTGATCTCCGGTTGGTACTGCGTGTAGCTCGTGAGGAACTCCGAGCGCGAGGAGAGGTCGTCGACGACTGCGGGCACGTAATGCGAGTAGTGCCCCCGTCCGAGGAACTCGGTGAGGTCGTCGTTGCGCGCGAACGTCTCCCGGAGGTCGCCGACGACCGCCCGCTCGCCGCGTTGTGGGATGCCGAACTCGCCGTCGAAGGCGACCGCCTCGGGGATGTCGAACAGGTCGGCCTCGTCGTCGACGCCGAGCGCGTCGAGCATCGCCGCCGTCTCGTCGGCGGTGTGGGGGGCGAACGGCGAGCCGCCCGTTCCCGCGCTGCGTCCGCTCATCGGGGGACCACCCCGACACGTCCGTGTGGGTTCGACGCCGCCGCGTGTCCACGTCTGTCCATAGATGTGCCTACGGCGCGCCCACCAAGAGTCGTTCGTTCCCGGGCGGCGTGGCCGGCTGTCGTCGCGTACGACGTGAGCAGGGCGTCGTCGGTACGGGTGGCGTGAAGCGTTTGCCGCCGCGGCTCCCAGTTCCCGTATGGCCGACCCCGTCGACCCGCCGAAGACCGACCCGCTCGACGTCGACGACGATCCCGCCGTGTCGCCGCGGCCGTACGCGGACCTCGTCACGGGCGTGATGGAGGCGCGCGACTGTTCGAAGCCCCTCGCCGAGAACTGGGTGGACGAACGCGGGCGCGAGGCGGCCGAGCGGTTCCTGCTGGCCCGGTGGGCGTAGTCGGGCAGTCAGGAGTCGCCGTCCGTCGGGGTCTCGGTGAAGACGGACTCGTCCACGACCAGCCGCGTCCAGTAGGTGGTCCCGTCGTAGGCGACGACGTACTCGCCGCTGGCCTCCCACTCCTCGTACGCCTCCGCTTGCCACTCGTGGACGACGACCCGGTCGCGGGCGCGGAAGCGGTCCACGAGCGACCGGAACGCCGGTGACGGTTCCTCGTCGTGGGCGACGTGGTAATCGGTTCCGGCGCGGGGATGCGGCCCGCCGTCGGGTTCGGCCGTCCCGGAGTCGATGGCCGTGTCGAGGATCTCGCGTTCCTCGGCGGGGAGCTCGTCGAGCGCGAAGCCGAACCGCTCGCGCACGTCGGCGCCGAAGGCGGCCGCCGAGGAGACGCGCTCGGCCGTCAGCTCGTACGTGTACACCGTGTAGGTGTTGTCGCTGTCCACCTCGAAGCGCGCCGGGCCGTCCGGCCACACGATCACGGGATACTCCGGCTCGGGAACCAGTGCCGAGTCGGGAACGGCCTCGGGACGGTACGACAGGCTCGTCCCGATCCCCACGGGGCGGCCGTCGTCGTAGCCGCGACTCGCCAGCACCCCCCGGTCGACCGCGGGGAGGTTCTCGTACCGGATGCGCTCGTCCGGGCCGGGCGTCTCCTCGCCCTCGTCGACCCGGATGGGGTTGATCGTCACGCCGAACGAGCGCATCTCGCGGGAGTCGACTGTCTCGGCCGCGAAGCGGTACACGCCGTCGTCGACGACGACCGCCTCGTCGGTCGGAAGGGGTTCGTCGGTGTCCTCGACGGTCGCCGAGCCCGTCTCGACGACTTCGCGGGCGAGTGCGTCCGGATTCTCGGGGTCGTCGTCGGCACCGTCGCCCGCGCCGAACGCGTGGAGGGCCGCGCGGGCGATGTCGGCGTCGTCGGCCGCGGCCATCCGGAGGGAGGCGGTTGGGGAGGGCGCACAGCCGGTACAGCCGCCGGTGGCGGTCACGGCCAGCGTCGCCGTCGTCGCGAGGAACGATCGGCGGTCGAGAGGCATGGGCGCCGGTACACGACAGCCCGGCAAGAAGTATCCGGAGGCGAAAACGACCGTTTCAGGGACGGGTATCGCGTCGCTACGCGATCTGATCGGCGTACTCGTCGGCCGAGAGGAGGTCGTCGAGATCGCCCTCGTCGAACTCCAGTTCGAGCATCCAGCCGTCGCCGAACGGGTCGTCGTTGACGAGTTCGGGCGCGTCGAACAGCGCCTCGTTGACGCCGACGACCTCGCCCGAGACGGGCGCGTAGAGGTCCGAAACCGCCTTGATCGACTCGACGACGCCGAACTCGCCGCCGGCGTCGACGGCGTCGCCCTCCCCCGGGAGCTCGACGAACACCACGTCGCCCAGTTCGTCCTGTGCGAACTCGGAGATGCCGACGCGGCCGGTCTCCGGGTCGATCCACTCGTGTGACTCGCGGTAGCGCAGGTCGTCGGGAACGTCGAAGCTCATCGTCTATCGGAACTGGCGGGGCGGGGGTACTTGGGTGTATCCGAACCCGCGCGGGATCGCCGGGGGTGAACCGGCGAGCGCGCCGGCGGCTCGGTGCCCGTTCGGGCCGGTCGATGACGGCGATGGCAGCTCGATGATCGCGGCGGCGACTCACCGACAGCGCCGGCAACTCGCCGCGCTGCTCGAACGGAACGAAGGGCTACTCGAACGGGACCGAGACGACCTTCGCGCGCTTCTCGCGCCCGCGGACGACCACGCTGACCTCGGTTCCGGGGTCGGTGAGGTCGACCGGGAGGTAGCCGAGCGCGATCGGCTTGTCGAGGCTCGGGCTCATCGTCCCCGAGGTGACCGCCCCGACGACGTGGCCGTCCTCGTTGGTCACGTCGTAGCCGTGGCGCGGGACGCCGCGGTCGAGCAGTTCGATCCCGACGAACGTCTCCTCGACGCCCGCCTCCGCCTGCGCGGCGAGCGCGTCGCGTCCGACGAACTCGGTGTCCAGATCGACCGCGAAGCCGATGTCGGCCTCGTAGGGCGTCCGCGGCTCGTCCTCGGGGTTGAAGTCCTGTCCCGAGAGGAGGAACCCCTGCTCGATCCGGAGCGTGTCGCGCGCGCCGAGGCCGCACGGCGTCGCCTCGTCGGCGAACAGCGCCCACACCGCCTCGGCGGCGCTCCACGGGCACAGCACCTCGAACCCGTCCTCGCCGGTGTATCCCGTGCGGGCGACCCAACACTCGGCACCGCCGAAGGGGGCGAACGTCGCCGAAAACCGCGAGAGGTCGCGCACGTCGGGACCGCCGTCGTCGACCGCGCTCGCGACGAGGTCGGGCGCGTCGGGGCCCTGGACCGCGAACATCGCCCAGTCCTCCGTGACGTTGCGGACCTCGCAGTCGAGGCCCCACTCGTCGCGATGGTCGACCCACCGCTCGTGCATCTCGGCGTCGTGGCCCGCGTTCGGGATGAACAGGTACGCGGGGACCGCCTCGGGGCCCTCGCGCTCGCCGGCGTCGTCCCCGCCCGCGTCGACGGCGCCGCCGTTCGCGCCGTCGCTCGGTCGCTCCTCGTCGGGAAGCCGATAGACGACAGTGTCATCCAGCATTACGCCGTCCTCCCGGGTGATCGCGGCGTACTGAGCGTCGCCGGGGTCGAGCGTGGTCACGTCGTTGGTCGTGAGCCGGTTCAGGAGGGCCGTCGCGTCGGGGCCGGCGACCTCGATCTCGCCCATGTGCGAGACGTCGAAGACGCCGGCGGCTTCGCGCACCGCCGCGTGCTCGGCGCGGATCGAATCGAACTCCACGGGCATATCCCACCCGCCGAACTCGGTGAACTTCGCGTCGCGCTCGGCGTGGGCCTCGCGCAACGGCGGGTTCCGGAGCGTCATACCTGGCTCGTCGGTCGCCCCCGAGTAATCCTTTGGTATTCCGAACCGACAGGTGGCCGGCGCGATCGCCGGCGTGAATTTCAAGACAGATAGTCAGGACCGACACATTTAGAGCCGCTAGTAAGTAGAGCGAGTGATGCTTGGGACAGCGACGTCTGGACTGTTCTACTACGTCCTCGCGTACGTCGTCGCGGTCGTCGGCTGTGGGCTCGCGCTCCGGCGGGCGGTCGCTATCGACGACGACGAGACCCGACGCGGACTTATCGGGCTGCTGTTCTCCAGCGGCGGGTGGGCGGCCGCACAGCTCGCGTACCTCCTTGCGCCGCCCGCGTATCAGTACGCGTTGTATCTCACAGGGCTGATCATCGGCCTGACCACCGTCGGTGCGTGGCTCTACTTCGCCTCGGCGTACACCGGACGGGCGTTTCACCGGAACACGACGTATCGACGCGCGGCGGTCGGCACCTACGTCGCCATCGTCGCGGTCAAGGTGACCAACCCACTTCACGGCTACTACTTCACATCCGAGTGGGTCTCGACGCCGTTCGCGCACCTCGCGATCCAGCAGGGCGTCGTTCACTGGGTCGTCACCGGGCTGTCGTACTCACTGGTCGCGATCGGGTTTTTCATGTTGTTCGACCAGTTCCTCGAGGCCGACTTCGACACGCGACCGCTCGCCGCGCTCGTCGGGGCGACGGCGCTGCCGGTCGCGTTCGACGTCGCCGAAATCGTGAGCGAATCGCTGTTGGATCTCAGCCTCGAGCCGGTCGGCGTCGCGGTGTTCGCGGTCGGCACGCTGTACGTCTTCGAGGACCGATTCCTCTCAGTGCAGCTATCCGACGGGGTCGACGACGGGCTGGTCTACCTCGACGGGGACGACCGGGTCCGAGACGTGAACGAACACGCCATCGAGGCGTTCCCGACGCTCCGCGGCGCCGACGGGGCCCGCCTCGACCAAGTGTTTCCGGCCCTCGCCGCCGAGTTGGACGCCGACGAGGGACTGCTCGAGCAGCGCGACGATTCCGGCGGCACCTACTACCTCGTCACTACGACCGAGTTCGTCCGGGCCCGAGGGAAGATCGGTCGGTTGGTGATGCTGAGCGACGTGACCGAGGCAGAGCGACGGCGACAGGAGCTGGCCAGACAGAACGAACAGCTCGAGTCCATCGCCGCCGCGATGCGCCACGAGCTGTTCAACACGCTCCAGATCGTCGCCGGCCGCGTCGACATCGCCGGCTCGGAGCTGGAACGCGGCGACGTGCAGTCCGCCCGTGACTCCCTCAGGACCGCCTCACGAACGGCCGAGCGGATGCGACAGCTCGTCGAAGACTTCGCCGATCTCGCGCGCAAGGGCAAGACGATCGAGGCGACCGAGGACATCGACTTCGCCGCCGCCGCCGACGAGGCGTGGCGCTCGCTCGACCCCGACGGGGTCGAGTTCAACCGCGAGAACGGCGGCTCGATCCGTGGCGACCCCGACCGGCTTCGGTCGCTGCTCGTGAGCGCGTTCCGGTTCGCCGTCCACAACGAGGCCAGCCGGGTCCACGTGCGACTCGTCGAAGGTGGGCTGTGGGTGGCCGACGACGGACACGAGCACGCCGACTTGGACCCGGAGGCGTTCTTCGAGTACGGCGGCGCCGTCCCCGACGCGGAGGCGGGGATCGCACTGCCGAACGTGCGAACGCTCGCCCGTGTTCACGGGTGGACGGCCGCCGTCGATGGCGACTACGACGGCGGCGTCAAAATCGGGGTCCGGGGGGCGTGTACCGAACCAGATCAGAGCTCCGGCGCGACAGGACCCGGAGCGGATTCCGAGACGGTCGCCTCGCAGTCCCGGTGACTCAGTACGCGTCGACGTAGGCTGCCACGTCGAGCATGCGGTTCGAGAAGCCGTACTCGTTGTCGTACCACGTCAGGATCTTCGCGATCCCCTCGTCGTGCTCGCCGACGACGTTCGTCGAGCGGAGGTCGACGTACGAGGAGAACGGCAGCCCCAGGATGTCGCGGCTGACGACCTCGTCGTCGGTGTAACCGAGCACGCCAGCGAGCGGGCCCGAGTCGGCGGCGTCGCGGAACGCCTCGTTGATCTCCTCCGGGGAGGGCGACGAGTCGAGGTCGACCACGAGCTCCGTGAGCGACCCGTTCGGGACGGGGACACGCATCGCCATGCCGTCGAGCTTGCCCTTCAGCTGCGGGAGGATGTCGGTGGCCGCCTGGGCGGCGCCCGTGGACGTGGGCACGATGTTCTCGGCGGCCGCACGGCCGCGACGAGTCTTCGCTTTCGGACCGTCGACGAGGTTCTGGCTCCCGGTGTACGCGTGGACGGTCGTCAGCGTTCCCGACTCGATGCCGAACTCCTCGTCGAGCACCATCGCGACCGGCGTCACTGAGTTGGTCGTACAGGAGGCGTTCGAGACGACCACCTCGCCCTCGTACTCTGCCTCGTGGTTGACGCCGTACACGAGCTGCTTAACCGGTTCCTCGCCCTTCGGCGGCGCGGAGATCACCGCCACGTCTGCGCCCGCCTCGACGTGCTTTTCGGCGTCGCTCTTCGTGCGGAACACGCCGGTACATTCCAGGGCGACGTCCACGTCGAACTCGTCCCACGGGAGATCCGCGGGGTCCTGTTCGTCGAGGATCGGCACCGCGGTGTCGCCGATTTGCAGCTCGCGCGCGTCGGCGTCGTAGCTGACGCCGTCGAGGCGGCCCATCACCGTGTCGTAGGCGGCGAGGTACCGCATCTCCTCGCCGTCCATCACGTCGTTGATGCCAGCGAGTTCGATCCGCGGGTCCTCGAGCACCGCGCGGAAGACGTTGCGGCCGATCCGACCGAATCCGTTCAGTCCGACGCGGACCGGCTCGTCGACGTCGTCGCCCGCGGCTAGATACGATTTACTCATATACGAATAACCGATTTGCGGGGACTTATCGCTTGCGGGTGCGTCGGATCCGCGGCCGAGTTCGGTCGTCGCTGTCGCCGACCGCGACGATTCCTCCGCGGGTTTCGGGGTGAGAGCGACGGCAGGACAGCGGACTGACACTGCCGGGGGGAGAAGGCTTATTCGGGGGAGCGAACTACCAGGAGTGAGTATGCGCGACGACCGCGACGATCCGTTCGGCGACATCTTCGATGAGATCGAGCGGATGATGAGCGAGATGACCGGCGCGGCCGGCGAGCCCGGCGTCGGCGACGCCGGCTTCGGCGACGAGACCCACGTGGCGGTGTACGAGGAGGGCGAGACGCTCCGCCTCGTGGCCGACCTCCCCGGCGTCGACAAGGGGGCGATCGACCTCCAGTGCGACGGCAGCACGCTCACGATCGCTGCCGAGACCGCCGGGCGCCGCTTCGACGAGCGCGTCCGACTCCCCGTTCGCGTCGACGAGCACTCCGCGTCGGCGTCGTTCAATAACGGCGTGCTCGAAGTCACCTTCGACGCGCTGGAGCCGTCTGCCGACATCGACGTGGAGTAGCCCAGCCGCCGCGTTCCGCCTCCGCCGCCTGCTGCTTCTGTCTTCACCGAGTTCCGTCACCGGTCCCCGCTTCGCAGCCGATCGGTCGCGGTCTACCGGTTTGCGATCTACCGATTTTGCAGCCTACCGGTTCGCCGTTCGCCGCACGAGCGTCGCCAGGGAAGCGTCGAACCCATCGCGGTACTTCTCGGCGGCGTCGATCGTCGGTCTGGCGTTGGTCTCCGAGACGACGAGCCGACCCTCCGACTCCAGCAGATCCACTCCGAGCAGCGGGATCGCAAGCGTCTCGGCCGCGCGCTCGGCGAGCCGTCGAGCCGCTCCGGGGAGATCGACGCCCTCGGCGACGGCGCCGCGGTGGACGTTGTGCTTCCAGTTCCCCGCCGCGAGCGCCGCCTCGGGGAGCCGGCGCTCGACCGCGCCGGCGTAGTCGCCGTCGAGCACCATGACCCGGTAGTCGGTGGCGTCGGGGAGGTACTCCTGGAGCAGGTACGACTTGTCGCCGGTCGCGCGGTAGTCGTGGACCAGATCGAGGTAGTCGGTCACGCCGAGCAGCGAGTCCGGGTCAGACACCCTCGCGACGCCGACGCCGCGGGTCGCGGAGTTCGGCTTGACGACAAGCGGGTACCCAACTTCGTCGGCCGCGGCCAGCACAGCCTCGTCGTCGGCGGGGTTCGACACGAGACGCGTCGTCGGCACCGGGAGGCCGGCGTCGGCGAGGCGCGCGAGCGCCCCCGCCTTGTTGCGCGAGGCGAGGACCGCATCGCGGCCGTTCACCCACGGGACGCCGAGGCGCGCGTCGACGACTGCCCCCTCCATCAGCCGCGACGGGTACACCCAGCCGGCGTCGAAGCCGGCGAACTCGTCGGCGCCCTCGCTGTCGCTGTTCGCGTCGGCGTCGCGGTCCACGTCGCCGCCGGCGACCCGGAGCACGCGCTCGTCAGGCTGGACGTGCTCGACGGCGATATCGTGGGGAGCGAGTCGCTCGCGGAGGCGCTCGAACGTCTCCGCGCGCGTCGTGACCGCGAGCCGGATGTCGGGGTCGACGGGGGCCGAGGGGACGGGCATGTCCGTGCCTTGGTCGCCGCGGAGTTAGCCGTTCGGCTCCGACGGCCGTCGGCGACCGCCGGGTGATCGATCGGGCCGTCGCCACGGCCGCAGTTATCCCCCGCGATGTCCCGCACGGGCGTCGATCGCCGGGGCCGACCCGCGCCTTCCGTCGGCGACGGACCCCGACACGCAACCACACACGCATCCGGAGAAACGAGGCTTCTTACGGCGCGACGCGGTATCCGGAGTATGAGCGATTCCGACGTTCCCTCGCAGGTGCCCGTGGAGTGCCCGGGCTGCGGCGAGGAGACGCCCCACGAGGTGCTGAAGCCCGGCGGTCACGCCACGGTGCAGTGCACGGTCTGCGGCCACACCCACAAGGTCGAGGTGCCCGAGCCGACGACCGTCGACGTCGACGTGGTCGTCTCGCAGGACGGCGACTCCTACACCGCGACGCTCGACGGGGAGCCCGACCAGCAGGTCGCGACCGGCGACGAGTTCATCGTCGAGACGGAGGAGGCGATCCAGCAGGTGCGCGTCACCTCCATCGAGCTGTCGGGCGACCGTCGCGTCGAGGAGTCCGACCTCGACCACGCCGCGACCGTCTGGACGCGCGTCGTCGACAACGTCGCGGTCAACATCACCGTCCACCCGAAGGACGGCCGCCGCGACGAGACCCGGAGCCTGAAGGTGTACGTCCCCGGCGACTACGAGTTCGTCGTCGGCGAGACGGTCTCGTTCGGCGACGACGAACTCGAAGTCGAGGGCGTCCAAGTCCGCGACGAAGCCGCCGACACCTACCGCCACGAGAAGTTCGACCACGAGGGCGACATGGTGTACGCAAAGGACGTGAAGCGCGTGTACGCCCGCGACACGAAAACCGCCGCCTGGTCCGCCTGGTAAGTCACCTGCCGCGGCAAACTGGGTGGAGCGGGCGCCCGTGTCGGGAGCCGACGGCTGCGCGGAGTCGGCCGTTGCCCACGCGTCGTCGGCCGGAGCGAGCGTGGTGCCGCCAATTTCTGACAGTTCGCAGATAGAAACGAGCTTCAGCGAGCGCTTTTGCCCCGACGCGGCCAGTGTCGAATCATGCGAACCGGTCCCCACCCCGTCGCGGAGGTGTGTCGATGAGCGATCGCGATCCGAAGCGACACTGGCGCGTCGCCGACCCAAGTGCCCGGCTGACCGACCCCGACGCGGCCGAGCGACCCCGGGAGACGACGTTCGCCGAGGCCGCCGCCAACGCCAACTTCGTCGTTCACGAACCGACGGCGCTCCCCGACGACTGCGCGGTCGAGACGGTCACGTACCGACCCGAACAGCCGCCGGGCAGGCCCGAGGGCGTCGAGGCGGCCGACATCGGGCAAACGCCGTGGAGCGACGGCAACCCCGCGAGCGTTCGGGCGGTCGTCCGCGGCGACGGGCGCACCCTGCGGGTCAAACAGTTCCTGTACGACTGGGCGCCGCCGGCCGCCGGCGTCGCGCCCCTGTGGCGCACGCCCGAGCCGACGCCCGTCGATTGCGGCGACGCCGTCGGCTGGCTCGGCACCGACTACGAGGGGAGACGAGGCGCGTGCATCCAGCGCGAGCGCGCCCAAGTCGAGGCGTCGGTCACCGAGGGCGCGTTCGACGACGACGAACTCGCCGCCTTCGTGCGGGGAGTCGAGCCCGCCGATCCGGCCGCGAGCCGCGACGTCCGCGCGGCGCCGTTTCACGCGCTGAACTACTGGGTCCGGTACGGCTGTCGGCCGCCGGGCGTCCCGCACGGCCTGTGGGCGTACTCGGGGCCGCGCCCGTACGACGAGAGCCGTCCGGTCTCGCTCGCGGCGCTCGCGAGGGACCCGCCCGCCCGCCCGCTGGTGCCGGCGACCGACGACGTGTTCATCCTCGACTCCGCGCTCGCCTTTCCCGACGCCGACGCGGTCGAGGTCGTCCTCCGGAACCGAGCGAACGGGAGCGACCACCTCTGGGTCACCGCCGCCGGCGAGGCGAGCCCGCTCGCACCGACCATCCCGCCGGAGCCGGCCGATCAGACGCCCGAGCGACGCGAGCGGATCAACCTGCGCGGCACGGACGTGTACTACGCCGCGCTCGACGAAGACCGCGGCGCGTGGGAGGCGCTGTGGCGCGAGGACGGGACCCGATACGCCGCGTGGGCGGGGCCCTCGGTCGCGCTCGACGGAGCCGCGTTTCGGGGGTCGTCGACGGCCTGCGCGAGCCGTAGGCGACGACGCACCGCCGCGCGCGAGCAGGTCGTACGGCCGCTCGCGCCGCGAGAATCGTCAC
This sequence comes from Halobaculum halobium, assembly GCF_030127145.1. NCBI lineage: Archaea > Methanobacteriati > Methanobacteriota > Halobacteria > Halobacteriales > Haloferacaceae > Halobaculum > Halobaculum halobium. The sequence goes on along the minus strand of NZ_CP126158.1, from coordinate 2,352,284 downwards.
TCGTGCCGGACCGGCGATTGGTCGCGCGAGGCCGACGCGGCCGCGACCCGGAGGGACGGTCTTTTCCTCCTCCCGGAAATCTCACGAACCGATGCCGAGCGACGACCGAACCGGCCTCGGGACCGAGGCGCTGTTCCTCGTGTGGGCCGCGCGGCGGACGGGCGTGCTGGAGGCGCTGCTGTCGACGGCGGGGACGCCGGCGGCGGTGGCTGCCGCGACTGACGTGTCCGAGCAGGCAGCCGAACGGTTGACCGAGGCGCTGGCGGACCTGAGCTTCTTCGAACTCGTCGACGGCGAGTACGAGCCGACGAATCGCGCGCTCGGCATGCTCGCCAAGCGCGACGTGCGTTCCATCGGGTCGGTCCCGCACGAACTCGACGCGCTCGACGAACTCACCGGGCTGCCGGAGACGCTGGAGACGGACGTCCCGCCCGAGCGCCACGACGCGTGGGAGGCGAACGCGCTGGGCGCCCACTACGCCAGCGACGAGCAGACCGTCCGCGCGTGCGTCACCGCCGCGGTCCGTGCGGCCCCCGACGCCGACGCGGTCGTCGACGTGTGCGGGGGATCGGGCGTGTACGCCGCCGAGTTCGCCGCCCGGGGGTTCGATGCGACGCTGGTCACGTCGCCGGCGACGGCCGAGCTGCTCGGCCGGGTGCACGGCGACAGCGTCCGGGTGTACGAGGGCACCCCCGCGGCCCTCGATCCCCGCTTCGACGTGGCGTTCCTCGGCGACGCCCTCTCCGCGATGGATCCCGCCGAGGCGCGCGCGATCTGCTCGACCGCCGCCGACCTCCTCGGCGGCGACGGCGCCGTCGTCGCGACGGACGTGTTCGCCGACGGCGACGGAGACGTCGGAGCGACGGTCACGGCGGAGGTTCGCGGACTCGCCGCCGGCCACGGCGGTGCCCACGCTCCCGAACCCGTCCGCGACTGGTTGATCGACGCCGGACTCACCGACGTACGGATGGCGGCGATTCCCGGAACCGGGCGCAGCGCCGCGATCGGTACCACCGACTGACGGGAAGCCGTTCTCGGCCTCGGCGGGCGGTCACTCCGATCCGGATCGAGGGTCGAGAACCACGGTCACCACGTCCTCGACGAGCGTGCTGAGCACGCCCAGTAGCGTCGTGATCAGCGTGGCCGCGAGTATGACGGCGACGTCGCGGTCGCGGATCGCCGTCAGCGTCACCTCGCCGAAGCCGGGGATCCCCAGCGCCGTCTCGACGAGATAGACGCCCAGCAGGAGGACCGCGAGCACGCGGATCGAGAACAGCGCGACCAGCGGCGGGGCCGCGTTGCGGAGCACGTGCGCGGCGATCCGTCGCGGTGGGGCACCGTTGGCTCGAAGGCGTTTCACGAACGGCTCCCCCGCCACGGCGGCCGTCTCCGCGGTCGCATAGCGCAGCAGCGTCGCGCCCAGCGTCGTCGCGACGACCGCGACGGCGACCGCGAGGACGGCCGGATTCGACTCGGCGAACGGACCCACCTCGGAGTTCCACTGTGCGACGATGTCCGCCTCCCCGACCGCGAGCAGCGCGAGCGCCTCCGCGAGGAGGAACGCCGGGAAGGCGGCGCCCACGTGACCGAACGCGTCCGCGGCGCGACCGACGAGGCCACGCCACAGCGAGACCGCCAGCCCGCCGAGGACGCCCAGAAGCACCGCGAGGCCGACCCCCGGAGCGAGGTACGCGAGGGTGAGCCGCAGCGCCGGCGCGAGGATGGCGTTCACCGATCGACCCTGCACGTACGACCGGCCGAACTGGAACGTTCCCACTTCCCACATCCAGTGGGCGTATCGGCGGAGCAGCGGCTCGTCGTAGTGCATCCGCTCGCGGTACTGCTCTGCGACCCGGCGCGCCTCGTCCGGCGGAAGCCCGTACTGGAGGATGCTGAGGTTGTGGTCCGGCGCGGCGACGAACGCGAGGAACGCCCCGGTGAGCACGACCCAGACGACGAACACTGCCCAGCCGGCCCGGCGTGCGAGGAACGCGCGCCGGCTCACGGGCGATCAGCTCCGTCCCGGCGGGCGGTCGGAGGACGCCCGCCCCATCGCCGGCGAGAGTCGGGACGTGATCGACGGACGGGCCACGACCGGGAACGCGCCGGAGATGCGAGCGGGGGACGCGAACGCGAACGGGGACGGGCGTGAGGCGTCCCCTCGTGGGACGACTGCTGCACACCGGGCCAATCCCGTTGACAATGAAATAACTGTTCCGTGGCTGATCCGGCGGTTTTAGCCTCCGCTACCCATTTATCGCGCCGCTCTGTCCCCCGACGTGTCAATGGCCGCCGTTCGACGACGACCCGCGACCCCGGCCCGCGGGGGCGACGTGCGAGCTGGCTCGGAGGGACCGCCGTGAGCCGCGCGCACGACTCCCCCGACGACCGGTTCGCCATCGAGGCTGGCGACCGAGGGGTCACAGAGCGGCTCCGGGTCGCCCCGCGAACGCTCGCGCTGCTCGTCGCCTGGACCGTGCTCGGGGGCGCCGCCCTGTGGGAAGCGTTCGTCACGCCGACGGGGATCGTCCCGTTCTGGGGCGTGTCCGCCGGGATCATCGAGTACCTCTACTACGCGTCGCTGGCGGTCGTCGGGTGGGCGCTTGCACCGCTGGCCCGTCGCCCCGACCTCCGGCGTCTGTACTGGCGGCGGCTCCGCCGGAAGCCCGCGGCGCTCGTGTCTGCCGCGTACCTCCTGGTGTTGTGGTACGCGGCGACGTTCGGCGCGCGGACCCTGTCGCTGCTCGGTATCGAGTCGACCGATGGGATCCCCTACGGCGTGCCGGCGGCGCAGCCGCCCGCCTGGACGAGCGTCGAGATGTCGCCCACGATCCCGTACTGTCAGGCGTCGCTCGACGGCAACGTCTGCCCCGGCACGTGGCGCTTCCCGCTCGGAACGACCGTCGACGGCCACGGGATGATCCACCTGATCGTCGAGGGCGCTCGCGTCGCCGTACAGGTGTCGCTGGTCACGGCCGCGCTCGTCGTTCCGACGGCGGTCCTCGTCGGCACGGTCGCGGCGTACTACGGCGGTCGGGTCGACGCACTCCTGATGCGGTACGTCGACCTCCAGCGGGTCGTCCCGGCGGTGTTCGTCGTCCTGCTGGTGCAGGAGACGTTCAGCCGGAGCCTGGTGACGATCGTCGCCGTGTTCGGGCTGTTCGACTGGGACGGTACCGCCCGCCTCGTGCGGAGCGCGGCCGCCTCGCGGGTCGACGCGGGGTACGTTCGCGCCGCCCGCGACGCCGGCATGAGCGGCCCGCAGATCGTCCGCCGGCACATCGTGCCGAACGTCTCCGACACCGTCGTCGCCGCCGTCGCGAACCGGATGCCGACGCTCGTGCTCGTCGAGGCGGGGATCGCGTACCTCGGGTTCACGAACCCGCTCGCGAGGTCGTGGGGGTCGACCATCGCGATCGGCTTCTCGCGGTTCCCGGAGCTGTGGTGGACGGTCGCCTTCGCCGCGATCCCCCTCGTGTGTACCGTCGCCGCGATGTCCGTGCTCGGCGACGCGCTGCGCGACGTACTCGACTCGCGGACGGAGGTGCGACGGTGAGCCGCGGCGACGGCCAGTTCGGGCCCGACCGCGGCGGCGACGCGTCCCCCCTGATTTCGGTTCGGGATCTCCGGACGCAGTTCCCGACCGGTGACGGAACGGTCCGCGCGGTCGACGGCGTCTCCTTCGACGTGTACCCGGGCGAGACGGTGTGTCTCGTCGGGGAATCCGGATCGGGCAAGACCGTCGCCTGTGAGTCGATCGCGCGGTTGGTCGACCCGCCCGGCGAGGTCGTCGACGGCGAGGTACGCTTCGACGACCGGGACCTGCTGGCGTGTTCCGAGCGCCACCTCCGCGCGGTCCGCGGCGACCGCGTCGCGTACGTGTTCCAGGACCCGCAGCGGTCGCTCGACCCCGTCTACACCGTCGGCGACCAAGTCGCCGAGGCGGTCGGACACCACCGCGACGTCGACGCCGCCGCGGCGCGCGAACGCGCCGTCGACCTGCTCGACCGGGTCGGCCTCCCGAACCCCGCGGCGCGCGCCGACGAGTACCCCCACCAGCTCTCGGGCGGGATGAAACAGCGCGTCGCCATCGCGACGGCGCTCGCGGGCGATCCCGACCTCCTGATCGCCGACGAGCCCACGACCGCCCTCGACGTGACCGTGCAGGCGCAGATCCTCGACCTCTTCGCCGACCTCGGCGCCGAAGAGGGGCTCGCGACGCTGTTCGTCACCCACGACCTCGGCGTCGTCGCCGGCATCGCCGACCGCGTCGTCGTCATGTACGCCGGTCGGGTACTGGAGCGCGGTCCCGTGACGCGAGTGTTCGAGCGCCCGGCACATCCCTACACTCGGGCGCTGCTCGACTCGCTTCCCGGTCGCGGGGGCGGGCGGATCGGCGGCGAGCCGCCGGACCCCCTCGATCCCCCCGGTGGATGCCCCTTCCACCCCCGGTGCCCACACGCGGTCGGGGAGTGCCGGAGCGGCGACGGACCGCCGCTCCACGGCGTCGACGGCGGCGGCGGTGCCGCCTGCGTGTTCCACGACGGCGTTCGAGACCCGGCGGTCATCGAGCCCGACCCCGAGTCGCCCTCCGAGTCGGCCCGGGCGGCCGACGACGCAACGCGCGACGTGACGGACGACGCCGACGCGTCGACGGGCGGTGGCGGTGGGGGGCGGGATGAGCCAGCCGGACGCCTCCGCAGGTCCGGCCTCGACCGCCGCGGACCCGGAGCCGACCACCGACGGCACCGACGGCGCAGCCGCGGAGCCGCTGGTGGTCGTCGACGACCTGGAAAAGCACTACCCGGTCCGCTCGGGGGTGTTGCGACGGCGGACCGGGGCGGTCCGCGCGGTCGACGGCGTCTCCTTCGAGATCGGACGCGGGGAGGCGCTCGGGCTCATCGGGGAGTCGGGGAGCGGGAAGTCGACCCTCGCCGAGACGCTGCTCCACTTGACGGAGCCCACGGGCGGGACCGTCCGGTTCGACGGCGCGCCCGTCGGCGATGAGGCGGGCGGATTCGACGACCTCCGCCGGCGAACTGCGATGGTGTTCCAGGACCCGGCGTCGAGCCTCGACCCGCAACTGACGGTGGGGGAATCGGCCGCCGAGCCGCTGCGGGTCCGCGGGGTGGCCCGACGGCGACGCCGCGAGCGCGTGGCGACGCTGTTCGAGCGCGTCGGCCTGACCGCTGCCCACCGCGACCGCTACCCCCACGAGCTCTCGGGCGGCCAGAAGCGCCGCGTCGGCATCGCTCGCGCGCTCGCGTTGGATCCGGCGTTCGTCGTCCTCGACGAGCCCACTGCCGCGCTCGACGTATCCGTGCAGGCGGAGCTACTCGATCTGCTGGCGGAGCTTCGGGAGGCGTTCGACCTCTCGCTCCTGTTCGTTAGCCACGACGTGAGCGTGGTGCGGCGGGCGTGCGACCGCGTCGCCGTCATGTACGCCGGCGAGCTGGTCGAGACTGGGGCGACGAGATCGGTGTTGGACGACCCCGCTCACCCGTACACGCGCGCGCTCGCCGCGGCCGTCCCGACGCCGGATCCCCGAGCCGAACGCCCCCGACACTCCCTCTCGGGGGCCATGCCCGATCCGGCCGACCCGCCGGACGGCTGTCGGTTCCACACGAGATGTCCGGAGGTGATCCCGCCGGAGGACAGCGGCCTCACGAGCGCCGAGTACGGCGCGGTGATCGACCTCCGTGTCGACCTAGCCGGGGGAGAGGTCGACCTCGATCGCCTCCGCGCTCGTGCCGACGGCGACGACGCGGACTCGCTCGGGCGAGCCCTCCGGGCGGAGTACGGTCTCCCCGGTCCCGACGGCGACGCCGGCCGCGCGCTCTCGGCGGCCGTCGACGACGCCGTCGCCGGCGACGACGCGACCGCTGTCGGCCGGATCCGCGAGGCGTTCGGCTCGCCGTGCGTCCGTGAGAACCCCGAGCGCGGGGAGGGCGATCGCGACTCCGCGTGTCACCTGCCGACCGAGTGAGCCGCCCCGCCGTGCGGCCGGATACCCGAGCGCCGCTGCGCGGCGGTCCCGCGGGTCCCCCGGCAGTGCTTTCTCGGTTGGGACACACGTGCGACCGATGCTACGTTCCCTCCACGCGGCCCTCCGAGCGGCGGCGACCGCCCGCGCGACGCTCGCCGTCACCGCCGCAGTGCTGACTGTCGTCGCACTCGCGCGCATCACCCCCCTCCCCGAGGAGGCGACCGTCGTCGCGTGGCCGGCCCTCGCGGCGGCGTTCCTGTTCGACACGGCGCTGTACAACGAGGCGGGGATCGTCGTCGGCGACACGGGGTTCTGGATGCTGGCCGCCCTCGGCTGTTACGCCGAGGCGGTCGCGGTCGTCGCTCTCGCGCGGTGGATACGCTCCCGGCTCCGCGCGTTCCGTCGGTCCAAGTCGTCGTCCTGATCCGGGTCCGCCCGCTTCAGCGGGCCGACGCCGGCGACTCCGACGCGAGGCCGACTGCCGGATCCTCGGCGTCGCGCTCCCCGTCAGATAGCGAGTAGAAGCGCTGGCGGGCGTCCATGATGTTCAACTCCTCGCGCAACACGCCGGCGTCGCGGAGTTCGTCGAGGGCGTACCGAACCGTCCGCTGGGGGAGCAGCGTCTCCTCGGCGAGCGCCGCCTGGGTCAGTCGCTCGTGGTTCTCCAGCACGACGAACACGAGCTTCGCGCTCGGCGGGAGATCGGCGACTGCCTCGCGACCGTCTTCGTTCATGATCTCGGTTCACAGGCGGCACCGCAAAGACGCTCGTCTTTGGGTGCGCGACTCGCGCACAACCGTCCGGTCGAGCCCCCGCGGGGCCGACGCCGAGCGTGCGGTTCATATTCCGCGAGTGCCTTCGGTCGGCAATGGACGGACCCGACCCGGCGCTGCTGCGCGAGGACATGCTCGACGCGGTCGAGCACAGCCTCGGGCGGTCGATCGCGCCGGCGGTTCACGAGGCGATGGCGACGGTCCCCCGCGAGGAGTTCGTCGCGGAGGCGCCGTACGCGAACCGCGCGGGCGAACAGGGGGAGCCGGGTGCTCTCGCCGTCGAACGCGGCGCGGCTGCTGTCGGCGCTGGACCCGGGTGCGGGCGACGAGACGCTCGTCGTCGGCGCCGGCATCGGCTACACCGCGGCGGTGCTCGCGGAGGTCGCGGGCGCGCGCCACGTCCACGCTGTCGACATCTCGCGGCGGCTGGTGTACGACGCGCGCCAGAACCTCTCGGCGGCCGGCTACGACGCGGTCCTCGTCGACCGTGCCGACGGTGCGCGCGGCCTGCCGGCGTACGCGCCGTTCGACCGGATCCTCGTGGAGGCGGCCGCCGTCGAGCCGCCGCGCGACGTCGTCGACCAACTGGCGCCCGGTGGTCGGCTGGTGCTCCCGCGGGGCCGCGGCGCCGACCAGACGGTCGTCGCCTACGAGCGCGACGACGACGACGCCGTGTCCGGCGACGCCGGCGCCGTACGTTCGAGCGACACCGGTGCCGTGGACGCCCCCGACACCGCCGGTCCCGACGACCTGGTCGAGGCCGAGACGGCGGGGCCGGTGTCGCTGTCCCCGCTGCTCGTCGAGGGCGAGCAGGCCGGCGCCGGCGTTCGCAACCGGACGCGTCGCGAGGACGCCGAGTTCTCCGAGCAGGGGTACTTCGCGAAGACCGGCTGGGAACACGAGTGGATCGACTGGGACGACCGGCTGACCGGCACCGATCGCTGACCGTCGGCTCGCTCCGAGGCCTTTTACCGCCGGCCACGCCGACGAGTGACAAGGATGGATGTCGACGCGAACGCGGACGGGACACGAGGGCCGCGAAGGGCGGACGCGGCGGCGGCCGCCGAGGTGTTCGCCGACGGCGGCCACCCCGAGTGGTATCGCGACGCGGTCGTGTACAGCCTCGACGTGAAGACGTTTCAGGACAGCGACGGCGACGGCTGGGGCGACTTCCGGGGGCTGATCGACCGGCTCGACTACCTGGAAGACCTCGGCGTCGACTGCCTGTGGCTCCGGCCGTTCTACCCCAGTCCGCTCCGCGACAACGGCTACGACGTCGCCGACTACCGCGACGTGGACGACCGGCTCGGATCGCTCGACGAGTTCGCCGAACTCGTCGCCGAACTCGACGCCCGGGGGATGCGCCTCGTCACCGACCTCGTGCTCAATCACACCTCGACCGACCACGAGTGGTTCCAGCGCGCCCGCGAGGACCCCGACTCGAAGTACCACGACTACTACCTGTGGACGAGCCACATCGACGACGCGTATCACACCGGGAACATCTTCCCGGAGTTCGAGGACGGGGTCTGGTCGTACGACGAGGTCGCCGGCAAGCACTACTTCCACCAGTTCTACGGCCACCAACCCGACCTCAACGTCGCCAACCCCGCCGTGCAGGAGGAGCTGTTCGCCATCGCGGAGTTCTGGCTGGAGCGCGGCGTCGACGGCTTCCGGATCGACGCGGCCCACCCGATGGTCCTGCCGAAGGGGCACGACGCCCACCGGCTGGACGATCCACAGTGGCTGTTCCGTGAACTGAAGCGTCGCGCACGCGACGTCAACGAGGAGGCGGTGCTGCTGGCCGAGGCTGACGACGAACCCGACCGGCTTGACTTCTACTTCGCCGGCGGCGAGGGGTTCGACGGGCTGTTCAACTTCGTGGGCAACTCCCACGTCACCTACGGCGTCGGCGTCGGAGACGGCTGGCCGTTGTACCGCATGTTCGAGCAGATCCCGGAGGCCGAACCCGGGGGGCACGTCTGGTGGGCCAACTTCCTTCGCAACCACGACGAGTGGAACCTGCTGAAGCTTCCGCACGAGGCGCTCGAACACGCCCGCGAGGAGTTCCGACAGGGCGGCGACGGGCGCGACTCGTGGATATTCGGGCGCGGACACCGCCTCCGGCTGGCGGACCTGTACGACGGCGACCACGACCGGATCGCGATGGCCCACAGCCTCCTGCTGTCGCTGCCGGGCACCCCGATCGTCAACTCCGGCGACGAGATCGGCATGCACGCGGACCTGGATCTGCCGGAGCGGCAGGCGGTCCGCACGCCGATGCGGTGGGACGGCGACGAGCCGAACGCTGGTTTCTCGACGGCCGACCCCGAGGACCTCGTGATCCCGGTCGACGGCACCGGCTGGCCGGGCGTGTTCCAGGCGGACGTGGCGAGCCAGCGAGGCGTCCCGGGCTCGCTGTTCGAGCGCGTCGCGGACGCGGTCGACGCCAGGAAGCGGTCGCCGGAGGTCGCCCGCGGCGACTGTTCGATCGTCCACGTCGACCCGGACGACGTCTGGGCCCACCGGTTCGACCACGACGGGCGCGGGCTCCTGACGGTCCACAACCTCGCGAGCGAGCCCCGCGAGGTCGTCGTCGACTTCGATATCGACCCGGCCGGTGCCGAACCCGTCCTCGGGAGCGCCGACTACCGCGTCGCCGACAGCGGCGTCGCGGTGACGCTGGGGGGCTGTGAGTACCTCTGGCTCCGGGGGGAGACGCGGGAAGCCGGCGGCCGCTGATCACCCCGCCGTCGCTTCGTCCTCCGCGATCGGGAACCGGGCGGTGACGACCGCGCCGCCGTCGGCTCCGTCCTCGTAGCGCACGGTCCCGCCGACCGCGTCGATCGTCCAGCGGACGAGCCACAGCCCCACGCCCTGCCCGTGTTCGGTCGGCGTTTCCGCACCGGAGTCCAGCGGCGCGCGGCTGTCGGGGGGGATCCCCGGGCCGTCGTCGGCGACGCGGAGGACGACCTCGTCGCCCTCGATCGACAGCGAGAGGCAGACTGTCGGATCGTCAACGTGTTCGAGGGCGTTCGAGAGTAGTTCGTCGACCACCAACGAGAGGGGGGTCGCGCCGGCGACCGTAGCGGAGTCGTCCGGCGTCGACACCAGTACGTCCGCGCCGTCGGCCTCGGCAGCGAGCGCGCTGGCGACGTCGACGACGATGGTCGCGGCGTCGACGGGGTCGTCGTCGCCGTCGGCGCCCACGTCCTCGCGAAAGCGCCGCGCGCTGTCGGACAGTTCGAGGATGTCCGTCGCCGCCTCCCGGATGCGGTCGATGTCGGCTCGGAGTTCCTCGGCGTCGACGGCGAGCGGTTCGTCCGTCCGGTCGGCCGCCGCGATCGATCGCTCCGCCCGGTCGGCATAGCCGAGCACGACGTTCAGGCGGTTGCGGATGTTGTGCCTGAGCACGCGGTCCAACACCGAGAGGCGTTGTTGGTGGGACATCCACTCGGTCACGTCGCGTTGGAACCCGAGGTAGTGTGTCACCTCGCCGTCGGGGCCGCGGATCGGCGAGATGTCGAGCGCGTTGTACCACTTGCGCCCGTCGCTCCGCTTGTTCAACAGCACGACCGAGGTCTCCTCGCCGAGTTCGATGGCCCGCCGAAGTCTCGCAACCGGTTCCGGGTCGGTCTCGTCCGTCTGCAACATCCGGGGGTTGTGTCCGATGAGTTCGTCGTCGTCGAGGCCGCTGAGCCGCTTGAACTCCTCGTTCGCGTAGATGAGTCCCTCCTCGTCGGAGGAGTGCTCGGCGATGGTGATGCCGACGGTCGCCTCGTCCATCGCGCGCCGGTACAGCGCCAGTCGCTCCTGTCGTTCGCGCCGCTGACGGAGGTCGTGAGCGATCACCTGTACGTCGCCGTCGCCGGCGTCGATCGCGGTCATCTCGACGGGCACCGGACCCGCCGGGTCGATCAGTGGCTCGGAGACCGACCCTTCGCCGGAGTCCGCGTCCGTCGGCGCGGTATCCGACGCGTCGGCTGACGCCGCGTCCGATGCCGCCGGTTCTGCCGGTTCGGCGCCCCCGTCCGCGTTTCGGACCACCGTCCGCTGCAGCACCGTCTCGACCGGTTCGCTGCGCCCGTCGGCGCCGGCCGTCTCCAAGGCGCGACCGACGCTGTCGCGATCGACCGCGGGGACGAGATCGACGAACTCCCGGCCCCGAACCGCCTCCGACTCGACGCCAAGCAGCGATGCCGCCGCGGGGTTCGCGTACGTCACGCGCCCGTCGGAGCAGACGAAGACGGCGTCCGGTAGCCTGCGGACGAGTCGCCGATGGCGGTCCCGACTGTGCTCGAGTTTGGTCGAGAAGTGCCTCGCGCGAGCGAGCGTGCGCAGCCGTCTGGCGAGGTTCGCGCGCCGGACCGGCGCGTCGATCACGTCGTCGACGTGGTCGCCCGTGCTTCCGAGGCGCGCGAGGACGGCCTCTGCGTCGCCGTAGCGCTCGGGGACGTACAGTAGGGTCGGCGTGTACGTCACCGTCGATTCGCGGTGGGCAGCGAGCGCGTCGGCGACGGTCCGGACGCCCTCAACGTCGAACAGGCAGACGTCGAAGTCGGCCTCGAACGCCGCGAGGTCGCCGGCGTCGACGACGCGCGGCGTGAACTCGTCGCTTTCGGCGAGCCACTCGCGGAGGAGCCCGCGGTCCGCGTCGTCGTCGACGACAACCAGCACCGTGGTCGGAGGCGCCTCGCCCGCTGCGCCCGGGTCGGTCGCCGGACCGTCAGTCATCGACTAACTCCGGCGAGCCGGAGAGGACTCCCCGGAGCCGAGTCATGGGGTCGCCGAGGGCGATGCCGTCGTCGGTGATCCGGAACTCTCGGAGCGTGCGCTCGAAGTCGGAGGTCCGCTTCTTCAGCACGCCGATCGCCTTCTGCAGTTCGCCGGTGAGTTCGATGTACCGGAGGAACACGATGGTGTCCGCGAGGTAGCTGATCCGGTCGCTCGTCACCTGGAAGTCGCCGGTGATCGAGGCGACGTCGTCGACGAGGATCACCGCGACGCCCATGTTCCGGAGGTAGCGACACAGCGCGTGCAGTTCGCGGACCAGATCGTCGTCCTCGCCGCGCAGCGAGAGCCGGTAGCCCGACACGCCGTCGATGAGGACCGTCCGCGCGCCGTCCTCCTCGACGGCCTCGCGCACGTCGGCGGCGAACTCGTCGGGCGAGACGCCGAGCGGTTCGATCTCGCGTACGTCGAGCGCGCCGCGGTCGCGCAGTTCGGTCACGGGAAGGCCGATCGCTCCCGCGCGGTGGGTGTACGTCGCCGCGCTCTCCTCGAACAGGTACGCGACGGAGTGCTCCCCGCGGGCGGCGGCCTCGACGAGGAAGTGCGTCGCCGTGGTCGTCTTCCCGACGCCGCTGGGGCCCGAGATGACCGAGACGGTGCCGCGGTCGATGCCGCCGTGGAGGAGGTCGTCGAGTTCGGCGACGCCCGAGGAGACGGTCTCGGACGTGAACCCGATGTCGTGGTCGCCGGGGACCAACTGCGGGTAGACGCGGACGCCGCCGTCGTCGACCCGGGCGGTGTGGACGCCCGAGGCGAACGACGACCCGCGGAACTTCGTCACCTCCAGCGTCCGACCCTTCTCGGCGTGCGCGAGGGTGATCGTCCCGTCGCAGATGAACTCCAGGTCCTCGTCGGAAACCGACCCCGTCGGCTGCGTCGAAAAGAGGACCGTCGTCCCGCGGTCGGTGAGGTAGCGGATGAACGACGACACCTTCCGGCGGAACTGGTAGTCGTCTCGCACGTAGTGGCGAAGCTGGGTCATCGGATCGATGAACACCCGATCCGGGTCGGTCGCCTCGACCGCCTCGCGGATCTGCGCGGTGATGGCGTCGCCCTCGACCTCGTCGGCGCCGAACACGTCGTAGGAGGCGTCCGCCGCGAACGCGTCGCCGTCGGGACTCAGATCGAGAAACGAGACGTCGTCGGTGTCGATCCCGAGCGTCGACGCGTTCCGCCGGATGTTCTCGGTCGGTTCTTCGAATCCGATGAACAGCGTCGATCCCTCGCAGGCCGCGAGAAACTGCAGCCCCAGCACCGTCTTCCCGGTTCCGGCGCCGCCCCGGAGCATGTACGCGCGCTCGGGGACGAATCCGCCGTGGAGAACCGTAGAGAGACCCGGGACACCCGGATCGATTCGCGAAAGACCAACCATAGGGGGAGTACGGAAGGGCGCGTAGTTAATCATGGGGAGACGAGTCAACGCGAGAACACAACCGTCGCGGCGGTGTCGCCGCCGGCTACGACGACAGGTCGACCGGCTCGCCCGCGGAGTCGAACACCGCGTCGACGAGGCGCTGGACCGCCGTCGCCTCAGCGAACGAGACGAGGTCGCCCTCGCCGCCATCCAGCGCGGTGACGAACTCGTCGACGAGCCTCAGCGTCGTCGACTCGCGCTCGGCGCACAGTTCCTCCTCGGCGTCGGTGCCGGGGGCAGCGGTGAGCCGGTACCACTCGGTGAGCGTCAGTTCGCCCTCCGTCCCGGTGACGGTGATCGCGTTCTCCTCGGGCTGTTCGTGGTCGGTGAGAAGGTCGATCGTGCCGTGGACGGCTTCGGCGCCGACATCGGCTGCGCCGCCGCGGGCTCCATCGGCGACGACGGCGCCGTCGCCACCCGCTTCGAACCACCCGACGACCGACTCCTCGTAGGCGTCGGGGGCGCTGTACCGCACTTCGGCGCTCAGTCGACCGACGCCGCCGAACAGCTCTCGCACGCCGAACAGGAAGTGCGTCCCGACCTCGCGGATCGGCCCGCCCTGCTCGCGCGACTCCAGCCAGTCGACGTCCTGCCACTCGCGGGGCCACTGCGGGAACCGGAAGTCCAGCGAGACGCGCCGCGGATCGCCGATGTCGCCGGCGGCGACGCGCTCGCGCAGTTCGACGAACCCCGGCGTGTAGCGGAACGGGAGGTTCACCGCCGTGACGAGGTCGGTGTCGGCCTCCATCGCGGCCAGTTCCGCGCCCGTCTCGGCGTCCTCGGCGATCGGCTTCTCGCAGATGACGTTGACGCCGGCCGCGAGGCCGTCCCCGGCGATCTCGCGGTGGTGCACCGGCGGAACGCCGACGTACAGCACGTCGAGGTCCTCGTCGGCGAGCATCGCCCTGTGGTCGGTGTAGGCGGCGGCGTCGCGCTCGGCGGCGAACGATTCCGCGCGCTCGGCGTCCACGTCGCAGGCGGCCGCGACGACCGTGTCCGAGTGCTCCGCGAACGATTCCGCGAGTCGGGTGCCGATGACCCCGCAGCCGGCGATCCCCACGTCGTACATGATTCGTGGTTCGGCCGCGGCGGCATGTGCGTTGCCATCGCGTCGCGAGTTCGGCGCTCAGTCGTCGGCCTCCGAGGGACCTGCCCCCGACGTCGTCCCCGGTGTGTGGTCGGCACGCAGACTGCCGGGGCCGCCGGCCGTCTCCGCGGCGCCATCGACTGCGGCGGAGTGGTCGGCGCCCTCGGCCGTGTCCCTCGCAAGCGTGACCCGAACGACGTTTCCGTCGTCGTAGTCGAACTCGATGCGGCCGTTGAGCGCGGTGACACACCAGTGGGCGATCCACAGGCCGATCCCGCTCCCGTGTTCCAGCGCCGTCTCGTCGCCGGCACGGAGCGCCGCGATCTCCGAGTCGGCGATCCGGGGGTTGTCGTCGGCGACCTCGACGACGGTGGCCGACTCGTCGGTCGGGGCGTCGGTGACCCGAACGACGACCGTCGGGGCGGGCCGAGTCCGGTCTTCGCGCTCGCCCGCGTGGACGATCGCGTTCTCGATTAGATTCGAGAGCACCAGCGAGAGCACCCGAGCGTCCGTTCGGAGCCGGGTCTCGACGGGCTCGACTTCCGCCGTGACCTCGGCGTGGGGGTACGACTCCCCGAGGTCTCGCCACACGTCGTTGACCACCTCTGTCACGTCAACGACGGACAGCTCGAGGTCGCGTCCCTGCACCTGCGCGAACTCCTTCGCTTTCTTCGCGGTCGCGAGCAGTCGGTCGCTGGACTCGACGATCGCCCCCGCCTGCGTCCGGAGCGCGGTGTCGGTGGCGCTCACTTGGATCGACTGCGCGTTGCCTCTGGCGACGGTCAGTTCGTTCCGGAGGTTGTGCCGGAGGATCCGGTTGAGCACCGACAGTTGCTCTTTGCGACGACGCTCGACGGTCACCTCGTGGAGCACGAGCAGTCCGCCGACGTCGTCGCCGCGGGGATCGCTCAGCGGCGTGTACGAGGCCGAGAAGATCCCGCCGTCGGGCCCAGTGACGGTGAGTTCGCCCGTCGACCGAACGCGGTCGAGGTCCGCCCCCGCGATATCGTGGAACGAGATCGGGAGCGTGTGCGTGTCGTCCACGCCGAACAGGGTTTCCGCCCGACGGTTCAGGTTCACGACGGCCGCCTCCGTGTCGAGGACCAGCAACGGCTCCGCGAGGTCGTCGAGCGCGCTCCGCTTGGCGGCCCGCTGCGTGGTCGGTGCCGTCTCGAAGATGCGGGTCCCGACGAAGGCGTACGCGTCGAGGACGACGTGGAACAGCAACAGCGGCACCCCGAAGTTCACTTCGGGCCACGGACCGACGCCGACGAGCCACACGACCACCCCGGTAGCCGGGAACAGCGTCGTGAGCGCCAGTGCGGTCGCTTCTCGACGGTACAGCGGCCCGTACGCGTGGATCGCTCCCACCAGCAAGAGGACGCCGACCCCCGCCGCCCCGAGACTGACCAGAAGGGCCGCATACCCCGGAAGTTGGATCGTGTATCGGACCGTCGCGATCCCGAACTCGGGCGACCGCCTGAGGAACAGCCACAGCCAGTCGTGAAACGGGTGGGTGAGCGCGAGCAGCGACGCCGCCGCCGGGATCGTGAACAGCAGTCGAACCCCCCGCGTGCGGAGGAGGTCAGACCGGCCGGTGTACGCGAAGGCAAATCCGAGAAACAGCGGCCCGAGCCACACCATCCCGACCCAAGCCAAGGCTTCCGCGTACGCCCGGACCGCGAGGTCGGACGTGAGGAGCCCGACCGCGTACGCGAGCGCCCACAGCGTCTGCGCCGAGAGTGTCGCCATCAGCCATCCGGCGCCGGCCGACCCCCGGTGGCGGTCGAGATACCACACCAGCGCCAGAGAGCCGACGCCCGCGGCAACGGAGCTAACGACGATTGTACTCCCGATTACTCCAGTCAAATCTACTGTAGTCTACGGCCTCACAGTCAAGAGTATTTGCTTCTGTATTCGAACTGCTCGGGGGTCGAACCACCCCACGCGAAACGACTTTCACGCGATCCGGTGTTCCCCCACTATGGCTTACAGCTACGAGCCGCACTACTTCGAGGACTTCGAGGCCGGCCAGGAGTTCGTGAGCGTCGGGCGGACCGTCACCGAGTCGGATTTCGTGATGCACTCGGCGCTGACGGGCGACTGGACCGAACTACACACGAACGCCGAGTACGCCGAGGACAACGCCTTCGGCGAGCGCATCGCTCACGGCCCGATGACGTTCGTGCAGGCGACCGGGTTCGTGTATCGAACCGGCATCGTCGAGCGGACCGCGCTGGCGTTCCTCGGGATGAACTACATGGACCTCCCGAACCCCGTGTTCATCGGCGACACCATCTCGATGGAGATGGAGGTGACGGAGACGAAGGACGTGTCCAGCCGCGACGACGCCGGCCTCGTGGTCATCGACTGCGAGGTGACCAACCAGGACGACACCGTCGTCCTGCAGGGCGACATGAAGTTCCTCATCAAGACCCGCGCCGCGGCCGACGACCCGCACGCGTGAGCGGTGTAGGGTAGCGGGAGAAACCGCCCGCGGTAGCGGGACGAACCGCCCGTACCCGCGGGTATTTGTGCGGGGTCGTGCCAGGGTACAGCGATGGAAACAGCCGTCTCCGACCGGACGCCCCGGGAGATCGCACGGATAATCAAGACCGCCGTCTCGCCGCGTCCGATCGCGTGGATCAGCACCGTCGACGGGGACGGCGTCGACAACCTCGCACCGTTTAGCTCGTACAACTACGTCTCCTCTCGGGAACCAGTGGTGCTGTTCAACTCTCCGAACGACGCCAACGGCGGGCTCAAAGACACCCCGCGAAACGCGCTCGACATCGGCGAGTTCGCGGTGAACGTCGTCACCGAACCCCTGCTGGAGCGGATGGACCACAGCGCCGAGTCGCTGCCGCCGGAGGAAAGCGAGTTCGACGAGGTCGGCGTGACGCGCGCCGACTGTTGCCGCATCGACGTCCCGCGCGTCGCGGAGGCGGCCGTCACCATGGAGTGCACGCTGTACGACTCGATGGAGGTCCACGACCGGCTGATGGTCCTCGGGGAGGTGGAGTACGTCCACGTCGACGACGACACGCTCACCGACGGCCAGATCGACCAGCGGAAGCTCCCGACGGTGGGTCGCCTGGGCGGGCCGTACTACACCGTCTCGGACATCACGGAGTTCGAGCGGCAGTTCTGAGCCCGCGAAGGGTGTGGACGCTGGCGCCGGTGCTGACGCTCAGGCCGACCGAGCGTAGCGAACGCCCAGGTAGAAAGCGACGGCGGGGACCACGAACGTCGAGAGGATGCTCAGTGGGAGCAGGTACGCGGTCGCGGTCTCACCGATCGTTCCGACCGTCGGGAGCCACGTCGAGCCGGTCTCGACGTACCTGTTCAGCGTGACCTCGGCGAGAAACTCCAGGAGGAGCACGCCGACCACGACCGCGAGGAGGGCGAGCGGATACCGGATCCGTCCGGCGGGGTTCCGTAGGGACATCGCGTTCGGTAGTTGCAGCAGATCGTCATAAACCTCGGCCACGAAAGCACGCAGTGGCCGCCGCGTGCGCGCCCGCCGACTAGCCGAACCGCTCGAACGGCTCCCCGCAGGCGTTGCAGAAATGCATCGACCGGCACAACCCCGGCCCCTTTGGGTGCTCGCGCTCGGTGTCGGTCGATCCGCAGTACGGACACTCCGCGGGGTCGTCGTCCGCGTCCCTTCCGGCGACCCCGGCGGCGACGCTCGGATCCGGCGCATTCCGGCGCATCACACGCTCAACCCGAATTCGCGCAGGGCCTCGCGCCCCGCGTCGGTCACCATCGCGACGGTCCACTCGGGCGAGTACCGCAGGCGCACCTCCGCCGCCTCGACGCCCGGCGCGGTCGCTGCGGCGCAGCGCACGTCGTTCGTGATCATGTCGCGGGCGGGACAGCCGGTGTACGTGAGTGTCATCTCCACCTCGCAACGTCCGTCCCCGTCGACGGACACGTCGTATATCAGGCCGAGATCCACGACGCTGACGGGCATCTCCGGATCGTCGACCTCGAACAGCGCGTCCCACACGTCGGCCTCGACGCCCGTGGCGCCCGCGCCCGTCTTCGGGTACTCCTCGGGCGCCTCGCCGTCCTCGTAGGCGGTGTAGGCGCACGCCTCGGCGTCGGTGGCCGCGCCGTCGGGTGCGCCGGTCCCCGCGTCGCCCGGCGTGTCGGTCGGCATGTTCGTCGGCATCTACGCCTCCTCCCCGCGCAGGCGTGCGGGCGTCTCGAAGTCGACCTCGCGGTGGGTCGCGGTGAACGCCTCCTGCAGGTCGAACCACGCGTCGGTGTGAGTCCCGTCGCGGCCGCGGGCGTCCGGACGAGTGACCTCACCGGGTTCAGGCACGACGAGCCCGTACCCCTCCAGAGTCGGAATGACGGTGTCGAGCCACTCCTCGCGCATCGCCGTCAGCGACTCGCGACGGAAGCCGGCTGCCCGGATCGCGTCCTCGCGCTCGCCCGGATGGAACAGCGACAGCGCGTGGGGGAACAGGTCGTCGACGGCGGCCTGGAGGCGCTCGCGGGCGTCGTCGTCGCTCGCCAGGCGTTCGAGCCAGCTCACCGCGTGGTCGCGGTGATACTCCTCCTCGGCGAGCACCTTGCCCACGCGGTCCGCAAGGGGGGCGTAGCTGGTGTCGGTCAGCGCTTCGAGGCGGACGCGCTCGGCCGCGTCGTACAGGTAGGTTCGGACGACGGCGTCGCCCCAGCCGTCGTCGGCGAACGGGCGCTCGACGATCGTCGCGTGCGTCCAGTCGCCGGCGTCGCGCCGCCAGATGCACTCCTCCTCGGTGTATCCGAGTTCCTGCAGGAGGTCGTACCACAGGCGGGCGTGGCCGAACTCGTCTTGGGCGACGTTGGCGAGCGCGAGGTCCGATTCGATAGTCGGCGCGTATATCTGCCACTCGGTGAGACGTTCGGCGTGGACGAACTCGTCGTCTGCCAGTCGGAACAGGAGTTCCTCCAGCGCGAGCTGCTGCTCGGGGGTGAGAGAACCGCGGTCGAGCGACGCCGCGGCGGGCGGTTCGGACTCCGCTGCGGCGTCGTCGTCTGCGACCCGCTGTGCATCGCCCGAGATCGCGTCGCGCTCGGTCATCGCTCGCCCTCCGATTCGAGCTGCTCGCGGCGCGTTCTCGCCGCCTCGCGCTGTTCGGCCTCGCTGTCCTCGACCTCCTGGGCGAACGACGAGTCGATGTCGTTGTACGTCATCGCCCAGCGGTACGACTTGTCCGTGCGGCCGCCGAAGGCGGCGTCCTCGGCGTCGACCTCGCCGATCTCGGGCTGCGGCACCACCCACAGCGAGTTGGTCTGCATCCGGCGGGCGTGCTGGATCTGCGCGAACAGCTTCGCCATCTCGCGGTCGGGTGCGTGGACGTTGCCGACGTGGCGGTGGTAGTCGCCCGGCTTCTCCTGTCTGAACACTTCCCAGATCATAGTCAGTCGGCCGCCTGCGGCGTTCCCGCGGCGGTTCCTTCCCACGAGTCGAGGCTCTCGCGAACCCAGGCGACAGCCTCCTGTCGGCGAGCGCGCGAGCCGATCTGCTCGCGGCTCCCCTCGGAGTCGTTCTTCGCGATCGTCCAGAACTCGTCCCAGTCGAGGTCGGACTCCCGGACGGCCATCGTCCCGTCGTCGCGCTCGAAGATGCGGGGGTACTCCGGGATCTCCAGCCCGTACTTCTCCGCCTTGGGGACGTACATGTTGAGGAACGAGTTGCGGAGTTCGTCGTTCGAGGTCGTCTTCAGGCCGACCTCTTGGGCGAAGTCGTTGTGCGTGGACTCGTCGTTCGTCGGCCCGAAGAACTGGAGGATGCGGGGCCACCACTCCTCGAAGGTCTCCTGGGTGCGCTCTTGGGTCGCTTTCGATCCGCGCATCAGCTCCCGGAGGATCGACTCGCCGTGTTTCACGTGGAACCCCTCCTCGAAGCACACCTTGTCCATCGCGTGGGCGTACGGCGTCCAACTCGTCGACTTGAGCGTCGCCTGCCGGCGCATCGCGCCGCCGTCGACGAAGAAGTCGATCATCGGCGCCTCGTACCACGAGTCGACGGGGTAGTGGAAGCAGTTGAGGAACTTCCCCTCGCCGTTCTGCAACTCGTCGAGCATCTCGTCGCGCGTCTTCACGCCGAGCGTCTCGGCGGCGCGGTACAGCAGTTGCGCGTGCCCGATCTCGTCTTGCACCTTTGCGGTGTTCGCCAGCTTCCGGTCGAGCGACGGCGCGTGGCGAGTGAACTCCTTGTCGAGGTAGCCGCCCATGACCTCGCTGTTCGCGTGAAACTGGATCATCCGGGTCGCCGCCCGACGGTACTCCTCGGGCATGTCGTCGTTCGGGCCGAACTGCCGGGGGCCCGCCTGTTCTTTCACCGTCTCGATATCCATGATGATCGATCCTTCTCGTTAGACGGCTTACCGGTTCACCCGCACATATGCGTGTTTTATATGTGATCGCGATACGTACTCACACGGTGACCCGGGACGCCGAGGTGCGACGATGATCGCCGAGTGTCTCGTCGTGGAGGTACGCGTGAGCGGCGACGACTGTCCGCTCGCGGAGGCGACGGCGGCGACGCGGACGCCGGTGCGAGCGAAGCCGCCGCAGCTCCGCCGGGACGGGAACGTCCTGCTGCGCTTCGGCGCGCCCCGGGACGACGACCTCGCGGCCCACCTCGACGGTGACGACCGGGTCCGGTATCTCCACCGCTCGCGAGCGGGGGAGCGCGACACCTATCGCTGTCTCTCGAAACACCCGTGCGTCGTTCACGAACTGGTCTCCGCAGGGCTCCTCGTCGAGGACGTCGCCTACCGCGACGGCGACGCGACCGTGACCGGCGCCGTCGTCGGCCACGACGTGCTCCAGGGCGTAATGGCGACGGCCGGCGAGACCGTCGGTGTACGGCTAACGCGTACGTACCCGCTGCGCGAGGAGGCGGATCCCGTCGCCGGCAGGTTCGGGCTCACGCCGCCGCAGATCGAGGCGCTCCGTGCGGCGGTCGAGGCCGGCTACTTCGCGGTTCCGAGAGCGGCGACCTCGGCGGCGGTCGCCGACGAACTCGACCTCTCGAAGAGCGCGTTCCTCGAGCGACTCCGGCGCGCGGAGGCGACTCTGTACCGGGAACTGTTCGAGGAGTGACCACTCGGCGAACGTTCCGGGGAGGTCAGATCGCCCGCGGGCGGCGATGCGGTGAATCCTGCCGATTCTTGAATCGCTGTAAAGCGGCGTGTTCGGGGCTAAAACACGCGAATCGCGGTAGTTATACCCGCGCGACGGGAACCGACAGTGTGACGCGCACCGACGCCGATACAGCCGACTATCCCGTCTCGCTCTCGAGTCGCGCCTACCGGATCACCGTCGACGACGGGCGAGAGACGTTCGACGCGCTCGAGATCCGCGACGAACGTCGCCCCGAGGCGTACCTGATGTCCGACACCGTTCGCTCGCTCGACGCGATGCGGTGAGCCGCGACACCCTGGTCGACGGCACGCGAGCCGTCTCGCCCCCGGTTCGGCATCGACTCTCCACGCTTCTACGCCGCCTCGTCCAGTAGCCCCGCGAGCAGATCGCCCAGCCACGCGAACTCGTCGTCTGTCACCTCGTGGCCGACGCCGTCGGAGACGCGTTCGGTCACGTCGCCGCCAAGCGCCCGGAACACGGCCGCCGTCGCCGCGAGGCGCTCGACCGGCACGCGGCCGTCGTCAGCGCCGCCGGCGACCAACACCGGCGTGCCGTCGAGGGCGCTGTCCAACGTGCCGTCAGACCCGCCGTCCGTCCCCCTCGGTACGACTCCCGGTCGACGGTCGGGCCGAGCAACCCGCCGCTGAGCAGCGCGAGCGGATGTCGACCGCCGGTCGCGGCGGCGTACTCCGCGACGACGACCGCGCCCTGCGAGAACCCGGTGAGGACGACCCGCTGGGCCGGGAGATCGAGCACCTCACACGTTCGCTCCGAGACCGCCTCGAGGACCGCTAGTGCGGAGGAGACGTGCGGCTCGTTCCGTTCGCGCGGCTCGTCGGCCGCGTGGGGGAACCACCTACTCCGGGCCGCCTGCGGGGCGACGAACGCGACGCCGTGGCGGGCGACTGGTTCATAGAGGTTGATCGCGCCCTGCGCGGTCGCGCCGCGGCCATGGAGACACACGACCGCCGCGTCGGCCGCCCCGCGGGGAGCGCCCGCGGAGACGACGGGCTGGCCGGCGTGGGGACCCGGGAGGTCGTCGGGCAGCCTCCCTCCGGAGAACATCAGTTGTCAGCAGCCGCGGGCCCCGTCTTCGGCACGTCCAGCGGCGGGAGCTGTCCCTCGATCATCTCGCGGTCCTCCTCGGCCCACGGCGGGAGCACCAGCGACTCGCCGAACCGCGCGGCGTCCTCGTCGATCCCGAACCCCGGTCCGTCCGTCGACAGTTCGATCAGGATCCCGCCCGGCTCGCGGACGTAGATCGCCTTGTAGTAGTACCTGTCGCGGATCCGGGACACCTCGACGTCGCGCTCGCGGAAGAGGTCGTGCCACTCGCGCAACTCCGCCTCGTCGGCGACGCGGAACGCGACGTGATGAATGCTTCCAGTCCCTTCCCGTGCGAACGCGGCGTCCCGGTCCAGCAGGTCGACGACCGTCGAGTGATCGCCGCCGGCGCGGTAGCGGACGCGGTCATCTTCCTCTCCGACGAGATCGAGCCCGAGCGTGTCGAGGACGCTCGCGGTCGCGAACGGGTTCGTCGGTAGCGCGGTCACGCCGTGGATGCCGCGGATCGCGGCGTGCGCAGGTACCGGCCCATCGGCCCACGGGTCGACAGCCTGATCGGCGGCGACGAGTTCGAGCCGAGTCCCCGAGGGGTCCGCGAATCGGAGCGCCGATTCGTCGAAGCGATCGACGCGCTCGACGTCGGCGCCGCGCTCGTCAAGTCGGTCGGCCCAGTAGTCGAGCGAGCCCGCCGGAACCGCGAACGACGCCGCGGTGATCTGCGGGCGCCCGCGGCGCCCCGGCGGCTCGTTCGGGTACGGAAAACAGGTGTAGACGGTCCCCAACTCGCCCGAACCGTTCCCGTAGTACAGGTGATAGCGAAGCACGTCCTCGTGGTTGACTGTCCGTTTCACGAGCCGGAGCCCGAGCGTCTCGACGTAGAAGTCGAGATTGGTCTGGGCGTCGCCGACCATCGACGTGACGTGGTGGATACCGGCTGTGTCGGTGAGCATTCGACACCGGCCATTCGCGGGCCGGCGTGTTAGCCCTCGCGGCGTCGGCGACGCGGATTCCGGTGGGCCGACCGCGGCTGACGCGGCGAGCGAAAGAATCAATCAC
This sequence comes from Halobaculum halobium, assembly GCF_030127145.1. Classification (NCBI taxonomy): domain Archaea; kingdom Methanobacteriati; phylum Methanobacteriota; class Halobacteria; order Halobacteriales; family Haloferacaceae; genus Halobaculum; species Halobaculum halobium. The sequence continues at coordinate 2,328,963 of NZ_CP126158.1, read as the reverse complement.
CTCTCCTGCGTGTGTGTAACCATGGATCATGACGACGTCGATCAAGGGCCCCCCTCCAGCCACTGTGCGGTCTCCCCCGCCCACACGGCTGATCGACGCCGGCACGTCCGCTTCGGACGCCACCCGACAGACAGTCGTCGATCACCCGACGTCGGCACCCCTAACGGGGGAGCGCTCCAGTGAATCCCGATCCCGCCGAATCGGTCTCCGTCACTCACGACCCCGAAACCGGAAGGTACACCGCGACGTTCGATCCCGACGCGCTCGACGTGAGCATCGCCGTCGTCGAGGCGACCGCGGCGATCCGCAGTGAGGACCCCATGCGACACGCGCCGCTGTTCGAGGTGGTCGACCCCGACGCGCTCGACCAGCTCTGTCGTCGGAGCGGCGACGCCAACACGCTCGTGGAGTTCACCTACCTCGACCACCGGATCCACGTCCAGGCCGACGGGCGAATCGCCGTGGTTCCGTTGTCGGGGGACTGACCGACACCGCATCTCCGAAGTCCCGTGAACACCAGCCGGTGCCACACCCTCACCGTTCCTCGGCGTCCGAGCCGCGGTCGTCTCCGTTACAGTCGAACCCGGCGCTCTCAGGGTCGATGTCGGCCACGAATCGCATCGTCGTGAGGTTCCCGGCGAGCCCGAGGACCGCGCCGACCGGAACGCCCACCGCAAGGCCGATGACCGGAACCGAGACCACGAACGCCGAGAGCGGGGGAGAGACGACGGCGACCGCGCCGACGAACCCGACGGCGTACGAGAGATACGCACCGCCCTCGGTCGCGAGGGCGTACGACGCTCGCAGGGCCGAGACCAGGTCAGTGTCTCTCAGGACGAGGAGATACGGCGTGGCGTAGAAGAGGTACGCGGCGACCACGACGACCGGAACGACGAGCACCAGCACGGCGATACCGACCCCGGCGGGCGCTCCCGAGAGAAGGATGAGCGGCGAGAGCGCCGCGACCGGGGCCACGGAGAACGCGAGAAACGGCGCGAAATAGCGGCGCACGTTCGCGGCGAACCGGTACGGCTCTCCCGCGGGCGCGTTGGCGAGGGCCCCGAAGTAGCCCGCCGACAGCGCGCTCGTGAGGACGATCCCGGTGACGGCGAACGCGAGAACCGACGGGTCCGCGATATCGCCCGGCGAGAGCCCCGCCGAGACGGCGCCGCCGGCGTTCGGGATGGAGACGAAGCTCCACACCGAGAGTACAGAAACCGGGAGCGTGAACCGGACGCCGACGTGGACGCCGTCGAACGCGAGGACGGCTCCGATCTTGTTCGCGTCCGCCAGCGCCAGCGCTATCGGAACAAGCGCGAGCGGGAGGTGTGCGATCGCGTCGTCGACTCCCTTCGAGAGGCGCGTCGTGATGGAGGGCACACGGCGAGCGTGCTCGATCTGAGGCGATAGTCCTTGCGGCAGCCAGCGCCGTCACCCCGCCTGAAGCACGTCGCAGTCCTCACTCAGCCACGACGAGCACGCGGGTGTTTCCCCGCCTGTCGGCGTATTGCCCGTCAGCGGGCGGCTTGATCGAGACGGTGAGGGTGCCCTGTTCGCGATTCGGGCCGAGCGTCGGCTCGACGGTCACCGTCGCCGTCCCGTTCGTTCCGGTTCGGGCGGTCGCGACGCCGTCGAGTCGAGCCGTGTCGCCCGACACGACGACCGTCGCGCCGGAGACAGGCTGGCCCTCCGGATCGACGACGGTGAGTGCGAGGTCCTGCTCGCCGGGTGTCGTGACCTCCGGGGACGGGCGGACGTCGAGCTCCGAGACGGCCAGCCCCTCCACGCCGCTGACCATGTTCAACATCACGCTGAGGCAGGCGACCCCGACGACGAGCGCGATGACAAGTCTGACTGGGAGCCCTTCGATGGCGCGCTCGTCGCGACGAAGCTCCGCGAACCGTCGGCGCTCCGTCGCCGCGACCGACCGAACGTGGCGGCGAACGGCGTCGGAGATCGAACGAGCGGAGCCGACGGGTTCGGCGTCCGGACGCAACCGCGGGCTGTCGGGAGACATACATCCCGGTGCCCTCGGGTTCGTATTTGAACGTTCGCGCGAGGGTTTATCGCCGGTACCGTGGGCACGCTCGCCGTGCACGTGATCGGCACCGAAGAAGACAGACCGAGACACGCGGCGGCGTTCGACGAGCCGCCTCCCTCGTCGCCAGCGCGAGACGAGGGCGGGCCGGTCGCCCCGCTCGGGCGGTTCCGCGCGCCCGACGACAGCCTCGGCGCCCGCGTGGCGGTCGACGTCGACAGCCCGCACGCGGCGCTCGTGGTCGGGAAACGCGGCGCCGGAAAGACGCACACCCTCGCGGTGCTCGCAGAGGGCGTGGCCGCTGCTGACGGGCTCGTACCCGTGGTCGTCGATCCGATGGGAGTGCTGGGCGGGCTCGCGGCCGACGGCGGCACGGTCCACCGACGACCGCGAATCCGCCCAGACGCCGTTCCACCGGCGTCCTGGCCCGCGCTGCTGGACCTGGATCCGGCGGGCGCGGTCGGCTCGCTCGTGTGGCGCGCGGTCGCCGAGGCGCCGACGCCCTCAATCACCGGCGCGCGCGAGTACGTCGCCGACGCCGACGCGGGGCGGGCGACGCGCCGAGCCGCTGACGCCCACCTCGAACTCGCCGCCGAGTGGGACGCGTTCGACCCCAACGGACTCACCCCGGCGGCGCTCGCGTCGGGCGAGCCGACGGTGCTCGACTGCTCCGGGCTCCCGTCGGCCGCCGCGAGCGCGGTGTGTGCGGCCGCCGCGCGGGGCTCTACGACGCCCGCGTTCGGCGGGCGATCGACCGGCTCCCGTGGCTGTTCATCGACGAGGCCCACGCCTTCTTCGACGGAGTCGCCGGCGCCGCGCTGGCGACGATTCTCACCCGGGGGCGCTCCCCGGGCGTCTCGCTCGCGTGTGCGACCCAGCGACCCGCGGCGCTGCCGGCGGTCGCCGTCTCGCAGGCGGATCTGCTGGTGGCGCATCGACTGCACAGCCGCGCGGATATCGACGCCCTCGGAGCGGCCAGGCCGGTCGCACTCGAGGGAGACCTCGCCGGGCGGCTCCCAACGAGCGTGGGAGAGGCGCTCGTCGTCGACGATGCGAGCGAGACCGCGACCACGGTTCGCGTACGGGAGCGTCGGACCCCGGACGGCGGTGCCAGCCCGCGCGTGAGCGATCGTGACCGGGTCGAGGACCACGAGTGAACGAGTGAAGCGTTATCCGCGACGCCCGACAAGCGGAGGCATGGACGTGATTCGGTCGTGAGCGCCGACGGGAGGTCGATCCGTGAGAAGCTCGTCGCCGGCGCGGTCGAGAAGCCCGTGCTCGGCGTCTTCGTCGTGTTGATGCTGCTGATGGCGGCCGGATTTCTCGTCGCGTTCCTGCTGTTCGTCATCTGAGCGAAGCCGGTGGGAGCCAATCGGGTACGGGAGTTCCGAAACTACTCGCGTCCTTGCGCGTGCCGCCGCGCCTTCTCGCGGTCGGGCGACACCTCGCGCGAGTCGATCGCTTCGCTCGCCGTCGTTGCCTCGTCAGAAGCGTCGGGAGCGGGAGTAGAACGGCGGCCACTTCACCTTTTGTTCGCGTCGCTCGCCGAGTCAGATTCCGCCGTACACCGTCACGAACACTGCTCACCGGTCGCTCGGCTTCTCGTTCGCGTTGCGTCCGATAGAAGCGCCCGGAGCGGGATTTGAACCCGCGTCACGACCGTGACAGGGTCGTATGATGGGCCACTACACCATCCGGGCGTGCGTCGCGTCGGCGGGTTTCCACCTCGCCTCTGCGCATCCATTCCTTTCCCGGGTACATAATTAAGACTTCTCATCCGATCGCGCTGTGTCCCGCGATACCGTGCGCCGTAACGTTCATATTGGCGGGCACGGATCGGTGGGCTGTGCAAGCGGTGTGGTGACCAGCGACCGGTCCCCGACTCGTTTGGCAAGGGTTATGTGGACGGATAGTCTAGACCGCCGTAGTATCTCGTGAAGACTTCTCCCCAGCAAACACGGCCGCGCGCGACCACGAACTTCACCAAGCCATGGTAAACGTAAGCGAACACGAACTCGTACCCGACCACACGCTCCTCGAAGACGACGGCGAGATCGAGGAGATGCTCGAGGAGTACAACATCAAACGGACCGATCTCCCCAAGATCAAGCGGACAGACCCCGCCGTGCCTGACGAGGCCGAAACGGGCGACGTGATCCGCGTCGAACGGGACTCGCGAACGACCGACACGGCGGTCGTCTACCGACTGGTGGTAGAATGAACAGAGAGGCACGCCGCTCCGTCTCCCGAGAGTACTTCTCCCAAGAGCGACTCGCGGAGCACCACTTCCGCTCGTTCAACAACTTCCTCGACCGCGGCATGCAGCGCGTGGTCGACGAGAAGGAGACGATCGAGACGGACATCGGCGACAAGGAGGGCCAAGAGCCCGTCTACGTCGAACTCGGCGACGTGCGGATGACGACGCCGCGCGTCCGCGAGGCCGACGGCTCCGAGGAACTGCTGTACCCGCAGGAGGCCCGCCTGCGGAACATCACCTACGCCGCCCCGGTCTTCATGGAGATGAAGATCATCCGCGGCGGCGAAGACGAGCCGGAGACGGTCGTCGACCAGACCGAGACGAAGGTCGGCCGGATGCCGATCATGGTCGGCTCCAACAAGTGCAACATCTCCGGATTCTCCGACGAGGAACTCATCGAGATCGGCGAGGACCCCGTCGACCCCGGCGGCTACTTCATCGTCAACGGCTCCGAGCGCGTGCTCATGACCAGCGAGGACCTCGCGCCCAACAAGATCCTCGCCGAGTACGACTCGAAGTACGGCGACGAGATTCAGGTCGCCAAGACGTTCTCCCAGCGGCGCGGGTACCGCGCGCTCGTTCTGTGTGAGCGCAACCGCGAGGGGCTGCTCGAAGTGAGCTTCCCCTCGGTGTCCGGCTCCGTCAACTTCGTCACGCTCGTGCGTGCGCTCGGACTGGAGTCCGACGAGGAGATCGTCCACCGCGTCTCCGACGACCCGGAGATTGTCAAGTTCATGCTGGAGAACCTGGAGGAAGCCGACGTGCAAACCGAGGAGGGGGCCATCGAGACTCTCGGCGAGCGCGTCGCCTCCGGCCAGGGGAAGAACTACCAGCTCAAGCGGGCGAACTACGTCATCGACCGCTATCTCCTGCCGCACCTCCACGAGGAGGGCGTCGAGGAGGAGGACGTTCGCATCAACAAGGCGTACTACCTCTGTCGGATGGCCGAGGCGTGCTTCGAGCTCGCGCTCAACCGCCGCGAATCCGACGACAAGGACCACTACGCCAACAAGCGCCTCAAGGTCTCGGGCGACCTGATGACGGACCTGTTCCGGACGGCGCTGAACAAGCTCGCGCGCGACGTGAAGTATCAGCTCGAACGCGCCAACATGCGCAACCGCCAGCTCACCGTCAACACGGTGGTCCGCTCGGACGTGCTGACCGAACGCCTGGAACACCCCATCGCGACGGGGAACTGGGTGGGCGGCCGCTCGGGCGTCTCCCAGCTGGTCGATCGGACGGACTACATGGGCGTCCTGTCGCACCTCCGCCGTCTACGCTCGCCGCTGTCGCGCTCGCAGCCGCACTTCGAGGCGCGCGACCTGCACGCGACCCAGTGGGGTCGCATCTGTCCCTCCGAGACGCCGGAGGGACCGAACTGCGGCCTGGTGAAGAACTTCGCGCAGGCGATGGAGCTCTCCCAGAACATCGAGGACGAACAGGGACTGAAGCGAGAACTCGCGTCCATGGGTGTCGAGGGTATCCCCGGCATCGAGGGCGTTGACCGCGCATCCGCGGACGACTAACACATGGCAAGCCAACAACGAGAAGCGAAAGTCTACGTCAACGGGAGCCTGGTGGGGACCCACCCGGACCCCACCCAGCTCGCGTCACAGATCCGGGAGGCGCGCCGCCGCGGCGACGTCTCCGACATGGTGAACGTCTCGGTGAAGGACCGGACGAACGAGGTCATCGTCAACGCAGACGCCGGGCGCGCCCGGCGCCCGCTCATCGTCGTGGAGAACGGGGAGCCGCTCCTCGACGACGAGACGATCGAGGCGCTGGAGAACGACGAGATCGAGTTCGAGGACCTCGTCGACCACGGCATCGTCGAGTTCATCGACGCCGAGGAGGAGGAGGACATCTACGTCGCCACCGACGAGGAGGACGTGAACTCGCGGACGACGCACCTGGAGATCGACCCGCAGCTCATCTTCGGAATCGGCGCGGGGATGATCCCGTACCCCGAGCACAACGCCTCGCCGCGCATTACGATGGGCGCGGGAATGATGAAGCAGTCCCTCGGGCTGCCGTCGGCTAACTACCGTATCCGACCGGACACCCGCCAGCACCTCCTGCACTACCCGCAGCTGTCGATGGTCAAGACGCAGACCACCGAGCAGATCGGGTTCGACGAGCGACCGGCCGCGCAGAACTTCGTCGTCGCGGTCATGTCCTACGAGGGGTTCAACATCGAGGACGCGCTCGTCATGAACAAGGGGAGCGTCGACCGCGCGATGCAGCGCTCGCACTTCTTCCGCACCTACGAGGGCGAGGAGCGCCGCTACCCCGGCGGCCAGGAGGACCGCTTCGAGGTCCCCTCCCAAGACGTGCGCGGCGCCCGCGGCGAGGACGCGTACACCCACCTCGACGAGGATGGCCTCGTCAACCCCGAGACGAAGGTCGACGAGAACTCCGTCCTGCTCGGGAAGACGTCGCCGCCGCGGTTCTTAGAGGAGCCCGACGACATGGGGGGACTCTCCCCGCAGAAGCGGCGTGAAACCAGCGTCACGATGCGCTCGGGCGAGTCGGGCGTCGTCGACACGGTCACGCTGATGGAGGGCGAGGACGGCTCGAAGCTCTCGAAGGTCTCGGTGCGCGACGAGCGGATCCCCGAGCTCGGGGACAAGTTCGCGTCCCGCCACGGCCAGAAGGGCGTCGTGGGCCACCTCGCCCCGCAGGAGGACATGCCGTTCACCGAGGACGGGCTCGTTCCCGACCTCGTGATGAACCCGCACGCGCTCCCGTCGCGCATGACGGTGGGCCACGTGCTGGAGATGCTCGGCGGCAAGGTCGGCTCGCTGGAGGGCCGCCGCGTCGACGGGACGGCGTTCCAGGGCGAGGGCGAGGAGGCGCTGCGCTCGTCGCTGGAGGAGCACGGGTACAAGTCCTCCGGGAAGGAGGTCATGTACTCGGGCGTCACCGGCGAGAAGATCGAGGCGGAGATCTTCGTCGGGACGATCTTCTACCACAAGCTGTACCACATGGTGAGCAACAAGCTGCACGCCCGCTCGCGCGGGCCGGTGCAGGTGCTCACCCGCCAGCCGACCGAGGGCCGCGCCCGCGAGGGTGGCCTCCGCGTCGGCGAGATGGAGCGCGAGGTGCTCATCGGGCACGGCGCCGCGATGGCGCTGAACGAACGGCTGCTCGACGCCTCCGACAAGGAGACGGTGTACATCTCCGAGGAGACGGGGATGGTGGCCGTCGAGGACGTCGAGCAGCGTCGGATCTACGACCCAATCACGGGCGACGAGGACGACATCCACGAGATGGACATCAGCTACGCGTTCAAGCTGCTGCTCGACGAAATGAAGGCGCTCGGCATTCGACCGACCCTCGAACTTGAGGACGCAGTCTAACTATGGCAGGCCAGACACCCAAAGAGATCGGCGGCATCAACTTCGGGCTGATGGACCCGGAGACGTATCGGGACATGTCCGCGACGAAGGTCATCACCGCGGACACCTACGACGACGACGGCTACCCCATCGACATGGGGCTGATGGACCCGCGGCTCGGCGTCATCGACCCCGGACTGGAGTGCCGCACCTGCGGCAAGCACTCCGGGTCGTGTAACGGCCACTTCGGCCACATCGAACTGGCCGCACCCGTCATCCACGTCGGCTTCACGAAGCTCATCCGTCGGCTGCTGCGCTCGACGTGCCGCAACTGCGGCCGGCTCGCGCTCACCGCCGAGGAGAAAGAGGAGTACAAGGAGAAGTTGGTCCGCACGAAGGACCTCGGCGGCGACCCCACCGACGTGCTGAAGTCGGCGGTTCGGCAGGCCCGCAAGGCCAACAACTGCCCGCACTGCGGCGAGCCGCAGGCGGACATCAAACACGAGAAGCCGACCACCTACTACGAGGTCCAAGACGTCCTCTCGGGCGACTACTCCGAGCTCATCACGCGCGCGATGCAGCCGGACGAGCCCGAAGACGAGGAGGAGGAGGCCGACGAGGCCGAGGCCATGTCTCCGATGGATCTCGCCGACGAGACGGGCATCGCGCTCGACCGGATCAACGAGATCCTCTCGGGCGAGTTCCGCCCGCGAAAGGAGGACCGCAAGGCGCTGGAGAAGGCCCTCGGAATCGATCTCACGATCGAGGACATGAATAAGCTGATGCCGAGCGACATCCGCGACTGGTTCGAGGACATCCCGGACGAGGACCTCGAACCCCTCGGCATCCACCCCCAGAAATCCCGGCCGGAGTGGATGATCCTGACCGTGCTGCCGGTCCCGCCGGTCACGACCCGCCCCTCGATCACGCTGGACAACGGGCAGCGCTCGGAGGACGACTTGACCCACAAGCTGGTCGACATCATCCGGATCAACCAGCGGTTCATGGAGAACCGCGAGGCGGGCGCCCCGCAGCTCATCATCGAGGACCTGTGGGAGCTGCTCCAGTACCACGTCACCACGTTCGTGGACAACGAAATCTCCGGAACGCCGCCCGCGCGACACCGCTCGGGCCGCCCGCTGAAGACGCTCTCTCAGCGCCTCAAGGGCAAGGAGGGTCGCTTCCGCGGCTCCCTGTCCGGGAAGCGCGTGAACTTCTCCGCGCGGACCGTCATCAGTCCCGATCCCACCCTCTCGCTGAACGAGGTCGGCGTCCCCGAACGGGTCGCCGAGGAGATGACGCAGGTCATGAACGTCGCCGAGCGCAACATCGACCGCGCCCGGCAGTACGTCCGCAACGGCCCCGAGGCGCACCCCGGCGCCAACTACGTCAAGCGGCCCGACGGCCGCCGGCTGAAGGTGACCGAGAAGAACTGCGAGGAGCTCGCCGAGAAGGTCGAGCCCGGCTGGGAGGTGAACCGTCACCTCGTCGACGGCGACGTCGTGATCTTCAACCGACAGCCCTCGCTGCACCGGATGTCGATCATGGCCCACGAGGTCGTGGTCATGCCGTACAAGACGTTCCGGCTCAACACCGTCGTCTGTCCGCCGTACAACGCCGACTTCGACGGCGACGAGATGAACATGCACGCGCTCCAGAACGAGGAGGCCCGCGCGGAGGCGCGGGTCCTCATGCGCGTGCAAGAGCAGATACTCTCGCCGCGCTTCGGCGAGAACATCATCGGGGCCATCCAGGACCACATCTCTGGGACGTACCTGCTGACCCACGAGAACCCCGAGTTCACGGAGACGCAGGCGCTGGACCTCCTGCGCGCGACCTCGGTCGACGAGCTGCCCGACCCCGACGGCACGAACGACGCCGGTCAGGAGATATGGACCGGACAGACCGTCTTCTCGGAGCTGCTCCCCGACGACCTGAACCTGGAGTTCACCTCCTCGACAGGCGACGATGTCGTCATCGAGAACGGCCAGCTCATCGAGGGAACGATCGACGAGGACGCCGTCGGCGCGTTCGGCGGTGAGGTCGTCGACACGCTCACGAAGGTGTACTCCGAGACGCGTGCCCGCGTGTTCATCAACGAGGTGGCGTCGCTGGCGATGCGCGCCATCATGCACTTCGGATTCTCGCTCGGCATCGACGACGAGTCGATCCCGCCGCAGGCGACCGAGCAGGTCGACGAGGCGATCGACTCGGCGTACGAGCGGGTCCAGGAGCTCATCGAGACGTACGAGCGCGGCGACCTGGAGAGCCTGCCCGGGCGGACGATCGACGAGACGCTGGAGATGAAGATCATGCAGACGCTCGGCAAGGCTCGCGACTCCGCCGGTGAGATCGCCGAGGACCACTTCGCCGACGACAACCCCGCCGTCATCATGGCGCGCTCCGGCGCGCGTGGGTCGATGCTGAACCTGACCCAGATGACCGGCTGCGTCGGCCAGCAGGCGGTTCGCGGCGAGCGAATCAACCGCGGCTACGAGGACCGCACGCTCGCCCACTACGAGCCCGACGACCTCTCGGCGGAGGCACACGGGTTCGTGGAGAACTCCTACCGCTCGGGGCTGACGCCCGAGGAGTTCTTCTTCCACGCGATGGGCGGCCGCGAGGGACTGGTCGACACTGCGGTCCGGACCTCGAAGTCCGGGTACCTGCAGCGTCGCCTGATCAACGCGCTGTCGGAACTGGAGACGCAGTACGACGGCACGGTGCGGGACACCTCCGGCACCATCGTCCAGTTCGAGTTCGGCGAGGACGGCACCTCGCCCGTGAAGGTGTCTTCCAACGAGGACAGCCCCATCGACATCCCGCAGATCACCGACCGCATCGTCGACGCCGAGTTCGGCTCCGAAGAGGAGAAAGAGCGCTTCCTCGGCCGTCGCGAGGCGCCGACCAACCTCTCGGAGTACGCCGGGCCCGGCCTTGACAAGGCGGGCGGCGTGGGGGTGAGCGATGACTGACGGCGGATCGGTCGACCGCTTCATCGACGCCCACGAAGAGGTCACCGAGGACATCGCGCTGGTCGTTGAGGACACCGAGTTGCCGCGGCGACTGAAAGACGACATCTACGAGAACATCGACGGGCGCGGCGGCGTGACGGCCGAGCAGGCCAACGAGATCGCGCAGGCCGCCGAGTCGCGGTACCTCGACACGCGCGTCGACCCGCTCGACCCCGTGGGGACCGTCTCCGCGCAGAGTATCGGCGAGCCCGGGACGCAGATGACGATGAACACGTTCCACTACGCGGGCGTCGCGGAGATGGACGTGACCCAGGGCCTCCCCCGGCTCATCGAGCTGGTGGACGCCCGGAAGACGCCGGACACGCCGATCATGGTCGTCCACCTCGACGACGAGCACGCGACCGACCGCGAGAAGGCGCACGAGGTCGTCTGGCAGCTGGAGGCGACGAAGATCCTCGCGCTGGGCGACGTGTCGACGAACGTCGCGGACATGGTCGTGCGCATCGACCTCAACGAGGAGACGTTACTCGAACGGTGGCCCACCCACGAGGACTCGACCGAGGTCGCCGGCATCGTCGCTGACATCATCGAGGACTCCCTCGGTGTCACCGCGCGCCACTCGGGGACGACGATCGAGTTCGGCCCCGACGAGCCGAGCTACCGCGATCTGCTCCAGCTCGTCGAGGAACTGCGGGACATCGTCTTCAAGGGGATCGAGGAGGTCTCCCGCGTCGTCATCCGCAAGGAGGAGATGGACGACGGCGAGGACGAGTACGTGCTCTACACCGAGGGGTCGGCGTTCGCCGACGCCCTGGAGATCGAGGGCGTCGACGCCTCGCGCACGACGTGTAACAACATCCACGAGATCTACCGAACGCTCGGCGTCGAGGCCGCCCGCGAAACCATCATCAACGAGACGATGGAGACGCTCGAAGAGCAGGGGCTCGACGACGTGAACATCCGCCACCTGATGCTCGTCTCGGACATCATGACGAACCGCGGCACCGTCGAGTCGATCGGCCGCCACGGTATCTCCGGGTCGAAGGACTCCGTGCTCGCGCGCGCGGCGTTCGAGGTGACGGTGAACCACCTGCTCGACGCCGCGATCCACGGCGAGGCCGACGACCTCAACGGCGTCATCGAGAACGTCATCGTCGGGAAGCCGGTGGCGATCGGCACCGGCGACGTCGACCTCCGGATGGGGTCGGCGCCCGAGCCGAAGTCGGCCGACGACTGACGGTGCGCGTCGAGATCACGGACGAGGCGCGCCGGTACATCGGCACGTTCGACGAACTCGTCGGCGTCGCGCCGGTGGACTGCCTCGTGTTCGAGGACGGTGATCGGCTCGTCTTCCTCATCCCCGCGGGCGAGATGGCCGAGGCGGTCGGCCCCGGCGGGAAGACGGTCGAGCGCGTTGAGGATCGATTCGACGCCTCGGTCGAACTGGTCGAGGACGCCGACACGCCGGAGGCGTTCGTCGCGAACGCGCTCGCGCCGGCGGCGGTGCGCGGCGTGACGGTGAGTCGACAGAACGACGTCGTCGCGTACGTCGAAGTCGTCGAGGCCGACCGCGGGGTCGCCATCGGCGGAGACGGGCGCAACATCCGGGTGGCGCGCACCCTCGCGAAGCGCCACTTCAACATCGACGACGTGCAGTTGGCCTGAGTCCGTCCGCGACCGGAGGGCGCTCACCCCGCCCTGTGGTCACTCACCGCGGTATCCGAATATACCGCACGCTCTTGTCGAATCCGCCCGTGTAGCGGCACATGTCTCGAACGCTCGTCTCGGTCGTGATCGCCGCGGTCTCCGTCCCCGACGGACTGGTCGCGTCCAGCGACGCGCTCACGGACGTGGTCGTGTTCGCGGTCGTGACGCTGTCGGTGTACCTCGTCGGACGAGCGACAGCGCTTCCGATCGCGGTCCGGGCGGTCCGGTCGCGCAACCGCAACAACCCGACGATCCAGTCGGCGACAGAGACGTACTTGGCGGTGCTGCTCGCCGGCGTGGCGACGGTACTCGGTATCCTCGCCGCGGGGTACGGGTCGGTGTTCACCGAGTCCGCGCTGCTCATCGCGGCGCTCACGTTCGCGGTCGGGACCGCCGGCCGCGACGTGCTTGGATCGCTCGTCAGCGGACTGTTTCTCGTCGCCGACCCTGACTTCAACGTGGGCGATTGGATCCAGTGGCCCGGCGGCGAGGGCGTCGTCGAAGCCGTCGACTTCCGGGTGACCCGGATCCGGACGGTCGACTACGAGACGCTCACGGTCCCGAACACCGAGCTGACGAGCAACACGATCACGAGACCCTACGGCCGCGATCGGTTCAGAATCACAGAGACGGTCCATCTCGCGTACGACGACGACATCGCCCGGGCACGCGATCTGATCGTCAAGGCCGCCGCGGCCGAACCGCGAACCCTCCCCGACCCGTCGCCGGCGGCGCGCGTGGCCGATCTGGGGGAGGGAACCGTCGCGCTACGTGCGGAGTTCCTCGTTCGCGAGCCGGCGGACGGCGACCTCATCGGGATCCGATCGCGGTTTCGCGCCCGGGTGATCGACGCCTTCGAGGAGGCCGGTATCACGCTCGGCCCCGCAAGCGGCCGGGCGTTGTCGGGACGCCTCGACGTGACGGTCGGAGCGGACGCGGATCGACCGGGGCCTCCGGAGTGAGCGGTCCCGGTGCAGCGGCACAGTCGGCGGCTGCGCATCGAGCCGTCCGGCGACGCAGCGCACGGACAGCGACGCCCGGAGAGCGACCGATCCGCGTCGAAACCGGCGCTGCGCCCGCGAGAGGATCCGCCTAACGGTCTCAGCTTCCACGAGAGGTACCGCTAATCGCCTCTCCGTCCGTCTCGGTGCGATCGAAAGGGAACCCTTAGGTAGCTCCGCTGAAAACGGAGGTGTACGATGGCTAACGGCAAATACGCCGCGCGGAAGCTCAAGAAGGACCGCCAGAAGCGACGGTGGTCCGACTCGGAGTACGCGCGACGCGAGCGCGGTCTGTCGGAGAAGTCCGATCCCCTCGAGGGCGCCCCGCAGGGTCGCGGGATCGTCCTGGAGAAGGTCGGTATCGAGGCGAAGCAGCCCAACTCGGCGATCCGGAAGTGCGTCCGGGTCCAGCTCATCAAGAACGGGAAGCAGGTCACGGCGTTCTGTCCCGGCGACGGCGCCATCTCGTTCATCGACGAGCACGACGAGGTCACCATCGCGGGTATCGGTGGCGCGAAGGGTCGCGCCATGGGTGACCTCTCCGGCGTCAACTACAAGGTCGAGAAGGTGAACGGCGTGTCGATGATCGAACTGGTCCGCGGCAACGCGGAGAAGCCCGTCCGATAATGAGCGAGTCAGAGCAAGACGCCGACGTCGACGCCGAGGCACCGGACCCGGACGCGCCCGCCGACTCCGAGCAGGCCGTCGAGAACGCCCTGCTGTTCGGCGAGTGGGACGTCTCGGAGATCGAGTACTCCGACCCGTCCACGCGGAAGTACATGAACGTGACTCCCATCGCCCACACGATGGGTCGCCACGCGTCCAAGCAGTTCCAGAAGTCGGAGATCTCGCTCGTCGAGCGGCTCGTCAACCGCCTGATGCAGACCGACGAGAACACCGGGAAGAAGCAGCAGGCCCAGCGTATCGTCCGCGACGCCTTCGACACCGTCCACGCCCGCACCGAGGACAACCCGGTGCAGGTGCTCGTCGAGGCCGTCGAGAACGCCGCCCCCCGCGAGGAGACCGTCCGCCTGAAGTACGGCGGCATCTCCGTCCCGAAGGCCGTCGACGTCGCGCCCCAGCGCCGCGTCGACCAGTCGCTGAAGTTCATCGCCCAGGGGGTTCAGGGCGCCAGCTACAAGACGACGACCAGCGCCGCCGACGCGCTCGCGGACCAGCTCATCGGCGCCGCCCGTTACGACGTCCAGACGTACTCCATCTCCCAGAAAGAAGAGACCGAGCGCGTCGCCGCCGCCGCCCGCTGACCGCGCCAGCGACGGCAGACTCGCGGTCCTTCTGCCGCAGTTCTTCGCGTTCGCCTTTCCGTTCTCGCCAGCGACGCCGCCTGCCGTTCCGCAGGTGCGATTCTGCGCTCCAGCCCAGCCGGGAGGCGTGCTCAGTTCCTGACGACGCCGGCGCCGTCGAGGGACCGAATCGCCCTGATGAGCGGCCGGATCCGGTCGAACGCGAGGCCCGGCGAGACGACGTCGGCGTCGCGGTTCCAGTCGATGAGGTTCGAGTCGGCGAGCTTCGGGAGGTGAACGTGCCTGAGCTGAACCGACAGCGTGACCGGGTCCTCGTTCGGGTTGACGATGTCTTCAGGGACCGACAGGCCTCCCTCCGACGGGGAGCTGCCTGCCAGTTCGAGGAGGAGTCGCCGGCGGCGTTCATCGGCAAGGAGCGCTAACCACGTATCGTACGTCTCAGGCGACACGCGAGGGGCCTCGGACATGATGCTACTCCTATAGTGATATTACTTTGTCGTTTCGACGGTTCCGATGGTGGGCAAAGCCGGTGACGCGACCGAGCCCACCGGCCGGACGCGCGCTACTGACCGTACCCCTCGAACTGTTCGATCGCGGTGTCGAGTTCGGCCTCGGGGAGCTCCGTCGGATCGCCGACGGCGGACGACTGGAGGTACAGCCGCGAGAGGTCCTCGACGTGGGTGGTGTGCTCCAGGGCGGTCTCGATGTCGTCGGCGGTGACGACGAGCCCGTGGTTCTCGATGAACGACGCCGTCGCGTTCGCCTCCTCCATGGCGGCGACGACGTTCGCGGCGAGTTCCTCGGTGCCGTAGGGGGCGTACTCGGCGACAGGGACCCGCTTCCCGACCGCGACGATCATGTAGTGGATCGGCGGGAGCTCCCGGTGAAGCACCGCCATCGTCGTCGCCCACGGCGAGTGGGTGTGGACGATTGCGCCGGGACCGTCGCCCTCGACGGCGTCGCCGGCGCCGAATCCCCGGTAGATGTGCCGGTGCATCGGCACCTCGCTGGAGGGCTTCATTCGACCGGCGACGCGCTCCCCGTCGAGGTTGACCACGGGGACGTCCTCGGTATCGAACGCGTCGTATGCGACGCCGGTGGGCGTGACGGCGAAGCGGCCGCCGTCGCGGACGCTGAGGTTCCCGGTCCGTCCGGGCGTGAGCCGCGCGAGTTCCGGGGCATACTCGACCACGGCATCGCGCGCCTCGCGTAGCACTGTGGGGTCGGTGTCGTCGCTCACAGCGCCACCTCCGTCACCGCCGCCAGCGAGTCGAGTCGATGGTCGGGCGTCCGGAGGTCGTTCGGGTCGTCCGGAGACCCGGCGCCCTCGTGCCGCTCGGGCCCGTTGAACAGCGCCGTCTCCATGTCGAGCGCGTTGCCGCCCTCGATGTCGTTGACGGGGGAATTACCGACGACGAGCGCCTCGGAGGGCGCGCGGTCGAGCCGCGCCAGCGCCGCGGTAAACACAGGCGCGGCCGGCTTCTCGCGGCCGACCTCCTCGCTGGTGACGAGCGCGTCGAGGTGCTCGTCTGCGCCGAGGCGGGCGAGCTTGCGGAGTTGGACGCGCGTCGTGAGGTTCGTCACGATCGCCACGTCGACGCCGGCGTCCCGGAGCGCGGCGAGCGTGTCGAGGGCGCCGTCGAACGCTGCCATCTCGTCGAGGTAAGCGTCCCAGTAGGCGTCGCCGAGGGCGCGCGCGAGGTCGGCGTCGAACGCCCCCGGCAGGTCGGCGGCCAGCCGCGCGTAGTAGATGTGGCGGTTGTGGCTGCTCGCGGTCTCGCCGACCTCGCGTTTCGTCCCGCGGCGGGCGCGGCCGCGTCGCGCCTCGAACGCCTCGGCGTCGAGGTCGCCGCCGCGGTCGCGGTACGTCTCGTAGGCGGCGCGCTTGCCCGCCTCGTTACACGGGTCGTACGGGTAGAGGGTGTCGTCCAGATCGAACAACACCGCGTCGACAGCCATGGCGAGCGCTCCGTCCGCCCGCCGCATAGGTGTTCGGTCGCTCGGGCGGATCGACGCGGCCCGTCAGACGCGTTGACTGACCGCGGTCCCGACCCGGCGTCGACAGTGCGTCCTGACGGAATGTCGAACCGGGGGAACGGCTTTACCCACGGCAGGAAAGGCCGGGCACGTGTTCCCGGAGGTCATCGAGACCGACCGCCTGCGTCTCGAACGGTGCTCGCGCGAGCGCGTCTCGCCGCGGACCCTGTACGAAGTCGCATCCGATCGGAGTCCGACGATCGACGCCGAGACGGCGTACCTCCCGTGGGAGCCGCTCGACACGCTCGCCGACGCGGCGGACCGCCTCGCGGCGTTCGAGCGACAGTGGGAGGAGCGCGAGCGCGCCGAGTGGGTCGTCCGGCCCCGGACCGGCGAGCCCGACGCCGGCGAGTTCGCGGGGACCGCCGGACTACTTTGTCAGTGGGAGAAGGACCTCGCGTTGCTCGCGGTCTGGCTACGCCAGCCGTTCTGGGGGCGGCGCTACTCCGGCGAGCGCGCCGACGCACTCCTGGAGGTGGCCTTCGATCGGCTGGACGTCGGCGTCGCAGCGGTGCCGATCCACGGCGACAACGACCGTTCTCGCCGAGCCGTCGAGCGATACATCGACCGCCACGGCGGCCGATACGAGGGGCTCCTCCGCAACCACGCCGGCCGCTACGACGAGCCCGCAGATCACCACCGGTTCTCGGTGAGCCGCGAGGAGTGGCGCGAGGCCGACGGCGCCCGCACCGCCGTTCGGTACCCCGACGGGACGTGAGACCGTCGCCTCGGCGACGGTCCGGGCGAGGCTTCAAATACGAAGGCGGAACCACTGGGGCCCACGGGCGATGGGTCGCGCCCGTCCGGCTCGCGAGCCATCCGGTCCCCGCCGCTCGCTCGGGCTCCAGTCAGCGATCCTGCCGCTCGTCACGAACGCCAGGAACTGGTCGATCCACGCCGGTGCGAGGATCGGTCTGGTAATCAGGAAGAGCGGAACGACGTCGGCGCGGGCGTCGCGCGCGAACACCCCCACGACGAGGAGCAACCGAGCGCACGGACGGTCAGGCAGACGGTGCCCGCGCCGACGCCCCAACTTTCGCGTGAACCGCGGGAGCAAGCCCATGAGGTCGCGACGGCCCCAACGACCGCGGTGACCGCGAATACGCGCCGGAAGCCGGCGAACGCGCCGTCGTGAGCTGCCGAGGTCGGGACCGGCGGCACCAGTGGTTCGAGTCGATCGACGTCCGACAGCGGGCGGTCACCCCCGCCGATCGCTCCGCGGTTAATCCGCGGCGACAGGGCCGCCGCCGGCGTCGACCGCGTACAGCCGGGCGGCGTCGACCAGCGCCTTGCGGTACTCCGACTTCGACGGGTCGGCCGCCAGCGATCGGAACAGCCGCGTGAACCCCTGGACGTCGACCTCCGGCGCGTCGTCGGCCGCCGCGTGCGCCAGGTCGTACAGGCGGTGGTCGTCGTCGACGAGGCCGTGGCGCTCGCACATCGCGAGCGCGAACGCGGCGTTGACGGCGGTGATATCGGGGTCGGAGCCGGGCGTCAGCCGTCGGGAATCGGGGTGCGGGTGGTCGCGGGGTCGGTCGGCGACGGCCGCAGCCAACTGGGACTCGAAGAACGTGACGAGCTTCTCGCCGGGGCCGACTGAGAGGGTGATGTCGTCTGCGTACACGTCCTTCATGTGGTTCGCGATCTGGTAGCAGTGCTGGATCTTCCGTCGCTCCACGGAGGCGCCAGAGAGCGCGAGAAACAGCGCCTCGTCGGTCGACTGGTGGTGCGACGGGTGCGGCTCCTCGTAGCGAGCCATGTGCGACAGTTCGTGTAAGGCGAGTTCGCGCGCCATCGCCGAGGTCGCGGCCTTCCGGGAGATGTTGAGCACGTGGCGGTCGTCGTAGTGGCCCGCCCACGTCCGCTCCTCGGGGTTGTTGCGGACCCGAACCTCCACCGGGAGGCCCAGGTCACGTTCGGTCTCAAAGAGCGCCGCCGCCCCGAGAAACGGATCGGGCGGGACGGCGCCGCGGACGCGAATGTCCATGTGTACTGTTGGCACGATCTGGATCGAGTTGACTCTTGTGCCGATCGGAACGGAGTGCGACGGCGATCGACCGGTCCACGAGACGGCGTACCACGCGGTGTGACGGGGGGATTCGGCAGTTTCGACGCCGGCAAAGCACTACCCTTTTGACCGGTCGGAGAATACCGGTCGGTAATGGGCCGACGAAAGAAAATCGTACAGGAATGTGAGGAACTGATGGATGAGCCGGAGCAGATCCGGAACATCGCCATCGCTGCTCACGTCGACCACGGGAAGACGACACTGACGGACAACCTGCTCGCCGGCGCGGGCATGATCGCCGACGCGGACGAGGCGACGCAGCTCGTGATGGACACCGAGGAGGACGAGCAAGAGCGCGGTATCACCATCGACGCGGCGAACGTTTCGATGACCCACGAGTACGAGGAGGAGAACCACCTCATCAACCTCATCGACACGCCCGGCCACGTCGACTTCGGCGGCGACGTGACCCGCGCGATGCGCGCCGTCGACGGCGCGCTCGTCGTCGTTGACGCCGTCGAGGGCGCGATGCCCCAGACGGAGACGGTCGTTCGGCAGGCGCTCCGCGAGGGCGTCAAGCCGGCGCTGTTCATCAACAAGGTCGACCGCCTCATCTCCGAGCTCCAGGAGGGGCCCGAGGAGATGCAACAGCGCCTCCAAGACGTCATCGGCGACGTCAACGAACTCATCCGCGGGATGACCGAGGAGATGGACGACATCACCGAGGACTGGACGGTCTCCGTCGAGGAGGGCACCGTCGGGTTCGGCTCGGCGCTGTACAAGTGGGGCGTCTCGCTCCCGTCGATGCAGCGCACCGGCATGTCGTTCGCCGACATCATCGAGCTGGAGCAGGATCACAAGCGGCAGGAGCTCCACGAGCGCACGCCGCTGTCGAACGTCGTGCTCGACATGGTCGCCGAGCACTTCCCGAACCCCCTCAAGGCGCAGCCGTTCCGTATCCCGCGTATCTGGCGCGGCGACGACCAGTCCGAGATCGCCGAGGACATGCGGACGGTCAACCGCGAGGGCGACATCGTCTTCATGGCGACCGACATCGGGATGGACCCCCACGCCGGTGAGATCGTGACGGGTCGCGTCTTCTCCGGCACGCTCGAGAAGGGCCAGGAGCTGTACGTCTCCGGCACCGCGGGCAAGAACCGCGTCCAGTCGGTGGGCATCTACATGGGCGGCGAGCGCGAAGAGCTCGACCGCGGGGTCCCCGCCGGGAACATCGCGGCCGTCACCGGCCTGAAGGACGCTATCGCGGGCTCCACGGTCTCCGACAAGGAGATGACGCCGTTCGAGTCGATCGAGCACATCTCCGAGCCGGTCATCACGAAGTCCGTCGAGGCGAAGTCGATGGACGACCTGCCGAAGCTCATCAAGACGCTCCAGCAGGTCGCCAAGGAGGACCCGACCATCCGCGTGGAGATTAACGAGGACACCGGCGAGCACCTCATCTCCGGGCAGGGCGAGCTCCACCTCGAGGTCATCACCCAGCGCATCCAGAAGAACCAGGGCATCCCGGTGCAGACCGGTGAGCCGATCGTCGTCTACCGCGAGCAGCCCCAGGAGGCGTCGCGGGAGGTCGAGGGCGTCTCGCCGAACCGGCACAACAAGTTCTACATCACCATCGAGCCCCTCAGCGAGGACATCGTCGAGACGATCCAGCTGGGCGAAGCCTCGATGAGCATGCCCGAACTGGAGCGCCGCGAGGCGCTGCAGGACGCCGGCATGGACAAGGACACGTCTCAGAACGTGGAGCACATCCACGGGACGAACGTCCTCATCGACGACACGAAGGGGATTCAGCACCTCAACGAGACGATGGAACTGGTCATCGAGGGCCTCGAAGAGGCGCTCAACGACGGGCCCCTCGCGGCCGAGCCCGTGCAGGGATCGCTGCTGCGCCTGCACGACGCTCGCCTGCACGAGGACACCATCCACCGCGGTCCGGCGCAGGTCATCCCCGCCGTCCGCGACGCCGTCCACCGCTCGCTCATCGACGGCGAGGTTCGCCTCCTGGAGCCGATCCAGGACGTCCGCATCGACGTGCCCAGCGAGCACATGGGCGACGCCTCCGGCGAGATCCAGGGCCGCCGCGGCCGCGTCGACGACATGTACCAGGAGGGCGACCTCATGGTCATCGAGGGCATCGCGCCCGTCGAGGAGATGATCGGCTTCTCCAGCGACATCCGCTCGGCCACCGAGGGCCGCGCCTCCTGGAACACGGAGAACGCGGGCTTCCGCGTGCTCGTGGACAACCTCCAGCGCGAGAAGATCATGGAGATCCGCGAGCGGAAGGGCATGAAGCTCGAGCTGCCGCAGTCGATCGACTACATCTGAGGTAGCGCTCCGAGCGCCGCGGTCGGTCTCGGATTCCGTCTTTCTCTCTCGTCGCGTGCGCCCCAGCGGCGGCGCCGACCGGCGGCTGACGACCCTGCGACGCGACCGAGAAACTGTCGACGCGGCCCCCGATCCGCCGAGAGACCATCGGGTATTTCACAGGATCGTTCACACACTGGCAAGCATCGCCACGGTGGAAGGCTTATCACCTCCCCGTCTACACAGGGCACATATGCCAAGTGGCACGACCCACGGTCGGCGCGACGGCTGCGAACGAGTCAATCAGCCCCGCACGCCGATCACAATTATTGGGTCCGGTGTCACACCCCCCGACGGGACACGGACGGCGGCGGTCGCCGACGCGGGACCGGCGGGGACGCACGCGAGCGGACGGAGGGCCCGGTAGATGCCCTCGGAGTCGACGCCCGCCCCCGGCGAGCAGCCGGCGGCGTCCGAGGAAGGGGCGGAGACGGACGGCGGTCACGAGACCGAGTTGCAGGCGCATACGATCAGACTCGAACTGGTCGACGAGCCCGGTCAGTTACTGGCGGCGCTCAAACCCATCGCGGACAACGGCGCGAACCTGCTGTCGATCTTCCACGAGCGCGGCAGCCTCACGCCGCGGGGACGCATCCCGGTCGAGGTCGACATCGAGTGTCCGCCCGACCGCTTCGAGGGGCTCCTCGAAGACCTACGCGAGCGTGGCGTCAACGTCATTCAGGCCGACGCCGAGGAGTACGGCGACGAGGTGACCGTCGTCCTCGTCGGCCACCTCGTGGATACGGACCTTTCAGACACGCTCAAGCGCATCCAAGACCGCTCCGGGGCGTCCGTGGCCGACATCGACCTGTCGGCGCCGGCCGGCGCCGGGTCCGCGGCGCACTCGAGCGCCCGACTCCGCCTGCGAGCGCACGCCGGCGAGACCGCGAGCGTCGTCGAGACGGTCCGCGAGGTCGCCGACGAGAAGGATATCAACGTCATCGCGCCGTTGGAGGGTCACCGATGAAGCTCGGCGTCCTCGGCGCCGGCGCGGTCGGCCGCGCGGTCGCGGAGTTAGCTCCCGAGTACGGCCACGAGGTGACGGCACTGGCCGACTCCTCGGCGGCGGTCGTCGATCCGGACGGTGTCGACGTCGACGCCGCGCTCGCCCGCAAGGACGCCGGCGAGGCGCTCGGCGGCGATTCACCCGGCGATGCGCTTGCAGCCGAGTACGACGTGCTCGTAGAGGCGACGCCTACGACGCTCGGCGACGCCGAACCCGGGTTCTCCCACGTGCGCACCGCGCTGGAGCGTGACAGACACGTCGTCCTCGCAAACAAGGGACCGGTCGCCGAGCGATACGCCGAGGTGCGCGCGCTGGAGGCCGACTCCGCGGGCGAGGTGTACTTCGAGGCGACCGTCGGCGGCGCCATTCCGGTGTGTGCGACCGTCGCCGATCTGGGCGCACAACACGTCTCGGCGGTCCGCGGCGTGCTCAACGGCACGGCGAACTTCGTGCTCTCGCGGATGGCCGCAGAGGGGCTCGACTACGACCACGTGCTCGCTGAGGCCCAAGACCTGGGCGTCGCGGAGGCGGACCCGTCTTTCGACGTGGAGGGAACGGACGCCGCGCTGAAGTGCGTCATCCTCGCGAACGTGCTCCGGGAGGCCGACTGCGACTCCCTCGAGGAGCTTCGCGACGCCGCGGTGACGCTCGCGGACGCGGACGTGGAGGGCATCCGCGACATCCCCGGAAGCGCACTGGAACTCGCGGCCGAGGACGGTCGGACGGTCCGGCTCGTCGGCGAGGCGACCCGGGACGGCGTCAGCGTCGGTCCCCGGCTGGTGCCCGAGAACGGGACGCTGTCGGTGACCGGCACGCGCAACATCGTCGAGATCGACCACGAGTACGCGGGCGGGCTCGCCATCTCCGGCCGCGGGGCCGGCGGCGAGGAGACAGCGAGCGCCGTGCTTGCCGACGTGGCCCGGCTGGAGTAGCCAGCTCCGTCGACAACCGCCGTCCGATCGGTCTGGGTGGATATTCTCGGTCCTCGTTAGCTGGATCGAACCCCTCGCTCGGGGAGCCGCGTCGATCCGAGACGACCCGTGTAACCACCACACACGGGAGGGGTACGCACGACCAAATCGCAGGAAGGCGACGGGGTGGGCTGCCTGACGTATCGAAATGGTTTTAGGGCGTTCGGACGTTACACGTCCTTACAGAGCGCCTCAGCGCTTGATTCAACAATGAGCGACAAACCCCACCAGAACTTGGCCATCATCGGCCACGTCGACCACGGGAAGTCCACGCTCGTCGGGCGGCTCCTCTTCGAGACCGGGAGCGTCCCCGAGCACGTGATCGAACAGCACCGAGAGGAGGCCGAGGAGAAGGGCAAGGGCGGCTTCGAGTTCGCCTACGTCATGGACAACCTGGCCGAGGAGCGAGAGCGCGGTGTCACGATCGACATCGCCCACCAGGAGTTCGACACCGACAAGTACTACTTCACCATCGTCGACTGCCCGGGCCACCGTGACTTCGTGAAGAACATGATCACGGGCGCCTCGCAGGCCGACAACGCGGTGCTCGTCGTCGCGGCCGACGACGGCGTCGCGCCCCAGACCCGCGAGCACGTCTTCCTGGCGCGCACGCTGGGTATCAACGAGCTGATCATCGGGATCAACAAGATGGACCTCGTCGACTACTCGGAGGACTCCTACAAGGAGGTCGTCTCCGAGGTCGAGGAGCTGCTCAAGCAGGTCCGCTTCGGCACCGAGGACGCGAGCTTCATCCCGATCTCGGCGTTCGAGGGCGACAACATCGCCGAGCGCTCGGACAACACGCCGTGGTACGACGGCGACATCCTCCTGGAGGCCCTCAACAACCTGCCGGAGTCGGAGCCGCCGACGGACGCGCCGCTGCGTCTGCCCATCCAGGACGTCTACACCATCTCGGGTATCGGGACCGTCCCCGTCGGACGGATCGAGACCGGCGAGATGACTCCCGGCGACAACGTCTCCTTCCAGCCGTCCGACGTGGGCGGCGAGGTGAAGACGGTCGAGATGCACCACGAGGAGGTCGACTACGCGGGCCCCGGCGACAACGTCGGCTTCAACGTCCGCGGCGTCGGCAAGGACGACATCCGCCGCGGCGACGTCTGCGGTCCCGCGGACGACCCGCCGACGGTCGCCGAGACCTTCCAGGCGCAGGTCGTCGTCATGCAGCACCCGTCGGTCATCACGGCCGGCTACACTCCCGTCTTCCACGCCCACACGGCGCAGGTCGCGTGTACGGTCGAATCGCTCGACCAGAAGCTCGACCCGTCCTCGGGCGAGGTCGCCGAGGAGAACCCGGACTTCATCAAGTCCGGCGACGCGGCCATCGTGACGGTGCGCCCGCAGAAGCCCCTCAGCATCGAGCCGTCCAGCGAGATTCCGGAGCTGGGCTCCTTCGCCATCCGCGACATGGGTCAGACCATCGCGGCGGGCAAGGTGCTCTCCGTCAACGAGCGGTAAATGCCCGGACAGCAAGCGCGCGTCCGACTCGCGGGCACGAGCCCCGACGACCTGGACGACATCTGCGACGACGTCCGCGAGATCGCGGACAAAACCGGCGTGGCGCTGTCGGGTCCCATCCCGCTCCCCACGAAGACGCTGGAAGTCCCGTCGCGTAAATCCCCCGACGGCGAGGGGACCGCGACCTGGGAGCACTGGGAGATGCGCGTCCACAAGCGGCTGATCGACATCGACGCCGACGAACGCGCGCTCCGACAGCTCATGCGGATTCAGGTCCCGAACGACGTCTCCATCGAGATCGTCCTCGAGGACTGACCTGAGGCGCACCGGACCACACGGTCCGACGACTGACACCGTTCTCTCCGTTTTTTCGCCCGCCAGCGGCGGCACCGTTTTGCGCCTCGCAGCGTACTCGACGGTATGCGCGCGCTCGCGGCTTGGGGTCGATCCCGCCCGCTCCGCCCCGTCATCGATACCCTCGGGCTCATGGCCGCCGTCTCCGCGGCGTTCTGGCTCGTCGACCTGTTCGCGCGACCGATGGCGCGGTTCTTGTTCGTACTGTCGGCCCCGCCGCTCGTCCACCCGTGGACGCTGGTGACGAGCGTGTACGCTCACGTCGGGATCGGGCATCTCCTGGTGAATGCCGTCGTGGTGCTCGTGGCCGGATTGCCGGTCGCCGCGGGCACGACACGTCCGCGGTTTCACGCGTTCGTGCTCGCGACGGGCGCGATCGCCGGCCTCGCGCAGGTGTGGCTCGGCGGCCTGCTTGTCCCCGCCAGCGTTGGCGTCGTGGGGAGTAGCGGCGCCGCGTTCGCGCTCACGGGCTACGTCGTCGCCGCCAACCCCGCCGCCGACGCGCTCGGGCGGGTGGCCAAGCGGGTAAACGTCCCGCCGCGCGCGGTGACCCTCCTCGTCGCCGTTCTCGCGCTGCTCGTCGCGGTCGCGTTCAGCGGCCCGGGGAGCGCGCTGATCGCCCACGTCGTCGGGCTGGCTACGGGACTGCTGGCCGGCCGCGCGCGGCTACTTCGGGTGTGAAGAACGCACGGGGGCGGGTCGAAACGGAACCCTCAAGTGCGATCCCGGGGTTCGTTCAGATGCGGGCTCGTAGATCAGTGGTAGATCGCTTCCTTCGCAAGGAAGAGGCCCTGGGTTCAAATCCCAGCGAGTCCACTTCCGAGTTTCCCGACCCTATTTCGCAGAGACGAGCGTCTCGCGCAGTTCGCGTAGCGATCCGACGTCGAACGTCGGCGCCGGGTCCAGTTCGTCGTCGGCGTTGAACTCCCGACGGACGAACGCAGCGTCGATACCGGCGTTGTGTGCTGCGGCCACGTCTGAAGGCCGGTCGCCCACGTACACCGCCCGCTCGGGCGCCAGATCGGCGAGCGCCCGATCCATGTACCGCGTCCCCGGCTTCTCGGCGCCGACGTCCTCGAGGCCCGGGCCGAGGCCGTAGTAGGTGTCGAAGCGGTCACCGAGGCCGAACCGGTCGAGGACGCGTTCGACGGCCGCGTGTTGGTTGTTACTCACGATGCCGCTGGCGCACGGAAGTTCGAGCGCGGCATCGACGTCGTCGTAGAGTCCCTTCTCCCCCTCGACCATAGCGGTCACCTGGTTCTCGGTGACGAGTTCGTTTCGGCGGCGCCAGAGGCGGTCGAAGCCGACATCGTGGGTCGACTCGAAGTGAGCCATCGCTTCCTCGAGGTCGCTCCGGAGGACGCGGACGGTTCGGAACTCCTCGTCGGTCGGGTCGTCGATCCCGGCCTCAGCGAGCGCCCGACCGGCTGCGTCGTCGAACACCCACGACGGCGAACGTTCCACCAACACCCCGTCCATGTCGAATACGACGGCGTCGTAGTCCATGCCCACTCCAGCGGTGCCGCCGACATCAGACTGGCGGGACGGCGGGAACCTCGGTGGCGGCGAGAATGATCGGGGGCGTCAGGACCAGCCGGAAGCGCCGGGCCCTGCCCAGTCGAGCCGAACTGTCGCCGGTGCCGCGGCGACGTCCACGCGATCGGGGTACCGCGGCGCTGTCCCTCAGTTTCACTTTCACTACGCATGGCTCGCGTACAAGGTCCTCCCACTCCCACGAGGAAGTATGAGCACGAGTCCGACCGTCGCCACACCTGACCGCGTCGACGTGGAGACGGGCACCCGCGCGCGGATCGACGTGACGGAGACGAGCGTCCACGAGGTCGAGTCGTTCCTGCGGCGCAACGAGTGTCGAGTGCACTTCGAGCGGCGCGGCGCGACCACAGATCTGGTCGTCGTCGCCGACCGGTAGGACCTACTCCGGGACCGTGTCCGGACGGTCGTACTGCGCGTCCTCGGGGTCGTCCATCACCTCGACGCCGCGGTTGTTCACCGCGTAGGAGTCGAGCCCGACCTCCTGCATGAACTGCTTGTACAGGCGTTCTGCGGTCTCGGCGTCCTTCTGCTTGTCTGACGCCCTGTCACACAGTTCGATGAGTGTCTCGGGCACGTCGTTCTCGTGGACGATCCAGTGGTTGATCAGGTCCGAGAGCCGCCGGATTGGGCTGGTGAAGTGGCCGTAGATGTCGAAGTTGAGCGCGTGGTGCCCGCCGAAGGGGTCGTTCATGTACTTCGCGCGGGGCATCACCTTCAGCACGGCGCGCTGGATCTTGTTGAGCTGTCGGTCCGGTGCCTCCTCCAGCGCGGCGTTGACCGCCTTCCGGGGGTCGTCGCCCCACGCGTCGCCGGGGATCGAGACGCCGTCGAGTTCCTGAATTTCCTTGAGCGCCTCGTTCCACTGCTCGGGGGTCGGCTGCGGGTGGACGCGGTACATCGCCTCGACGCCGCGATTCCACATCAGCTCGTGGGTGACCGCCTTGTTCGCCTTCAGCATGCACTCCTCGATGATGGTGTGGGCGCGGTCGCGGCTCGGATTCAACACGAGCGAGCCGTCTTCCTTGCGCTGCTCGTGGAGTTGGTCGGCCACGTCGTACGCGAGCACGCACTCCTCGTGCAGCGGCGCGTCGGGGTCGTCGAGGCGGCGCTCGCACTGCTTGTAGGTGAGGCGCTCGTCGGAGTTGATGACGGACTTGTAGATATCCAGTTCCTCGAACGAGAGCGTCTCCTTGTCGAGGCGCATCTCGACGGTGTGGGCGAGGCGGTCTTCGTTGGGGACCAACGAACACACTGTCTCCGCCAAGACGGGCGGGAGCATGTGGATGGTGTATCCCGGCAGGTAGACCGTGTTTCCGCGCTCGACGGCCTCCGCCCACATCGCCGAGTCGGGGTGAACGTAGTGGCTCACGTCGGCGATGTGAACCCACAGCTGGTACTCCTCGTCGTGTTCCTCGATGGAGATGGCGTCGTCGAAGTCCTGCGCGTCGGCGGGGTCGGTCGTCCACGTGGTCAACTCCCGGAGATCGCGCCGCTCGTCGATCTCGTCTTGGATCTCCTGTTGGACGCCCTCGGTTCGGTCCTTCGCCTCGCGCATCACCTCCGGGGGAAACTCGTCGCGGATCTCGAACTCAGCGAACAACGACTCGCGCTTGTCGGCGAGCGCGTCCGCGAGCCCCTGCGTGATGGT
The DNA here is from genome assembly GCF_030127145.1 of Halobaculum halobium. NCBI lineage: Archaea > Methanobacteriati > Methanobacteriota > Halobacteria > Halobacteriales > Haloferacaceae > Halobaculum > Halobaculum halobium. Next base: position 2,300,943 of record NZ_CP126158.1, on the reverse strand, counting down.
GACCGGTCCCTGGTCCTCGGCGGTGCCTTGGGCCGGCTCCTCTTCCGACTGTGCGTCACTCATGGCGCCGGCTACGGGAGTGCGGTACGTGAGGGTTTCGGGGAATGCGCGGGTCGAGGAGCGAGCGAAGCGAGCGACGAGAACCGCGAGAGGGCCGCGATGAAGCCGCCGAGGGCGCTCACTGCCGTCCACTCAGTCGCGACGCCCCTCGGTGTCTTCTGCGTCGGCTTCCGCCTCGCCGTAGCGTCGGTCGACCTCGCGCTGGTACGCCTCGACGTACGCCTCCTGTGAGTCGCCGCCGGCGGCCGCCTCGACATCGACCAACAGCGCCTCCAGTTCGCCGCGCGGCTGGTGAGACAAATTACGGTAACACTCCTTGCAGAGGTACTCGAACTCTTTGTCGCGGCGACTCCAGCGGTCTCCCTCCTTGTCGTACTCGCGAGCGTCCTCGCGGGGGAGCGACTCGCCGCAGGCGATACAGATGACGCCGGACCGGTCCCGGTCCCGCCGGGAACCCCACATGACCTGTACTCCGGCGTCGGTCGACTTAGCGTTTATCGTGCGAACGACGACCACGCCGCGTCGGCGCTCAAGACACCCGCGGCAACGAACGGGGGGACCACGGCGACGAACGAGAGACCCGCGGCGGCGAGCGGGCGATTTATCCGGTGACGCGCGGACAGACGCACATGGACGTGAAGTCACGCCACCACCTCCGAAGCGACGCCGTCTCCGAGATCCGCGAGGCGCTCGCCGATCGCCTCGGTGTCGACCTCGGGGGCGACTCCTTCGAGCTGGTCGAGCTGACCGACTCGCCGTTCGACCTGGTGCTCGTCGACGGCGATCCGGACGTGCTGTACTACGAGGGCGACGGCGGGGACCGCGAGCCGTTTCTCACGGTCCGCGGCGCCAACGACCACCCACCCGAGCGCGGCGTCGTCACCGTCGACGCCGGCGCGGTGTCGTTCGTCTCCGACGGCGCCGACGTGATGCGTCCGGGGATCACCGAGGCCGACGACTCGATCGCCGAGGGCGACCTCGTCGCGGTCGCCGAGGAGACCCACGGGAAGGTGCTCGGCGTCGGCCGCGCGCTCGTCGGCGGCGCCGAGATGGTCGGCGACTCCGGAAAGGTCGTCTCGTCGCTGCACCACGTCGGCGACGACCTCTACGAGTTCTCCGTCTGACCGAGCGACCGTCAACGGGCCGCCGGCTGACCGCGCCGGCGACTAGGCCGGCGACTACGCCGCGTCGTCCTCGTCGGTCGCGTCGTTGTCCGCCGCGTTCGCAGGCGCGTCGTCCTCGCCCGCGTCGAGGTCGTCGTTCTCCAACTCGTCGCTGTACTCCTCCATGAGGATCTCCTGTCCGCGTCGCGCCTCCTCGAACGTCTCGCGAAGGTCGGCGATCGGCGTCTCCGTCGCGTCGACCCGGAGGTCGTCGTAGTAGGTGCCGACCTCGCGGTCTTCGGTCGTCTCCACGAGCAGCGCCGCCGACTGGACGGGGAGGTGCTCGCGCTTGTCGCCGCCCTCGGCGTGACCCGCGTCAAGGGCGTCGATCAGCCGCTCGGCGAGCGGGGCGTCGCCGAAGGCGTCCGACTCGTAGGCGCTGGCGACCGCCTCGACCACCGCCTCGCCCGCGAGGAGGTTGCCGGCGACAGTGTAGTTCTCGCCGTTGGTGTGGCCGTACCAGCCGTTGCACTCCTCGCCCGAGAAGGTGAACGTGCCGTCGGCGTCGACGCCGTGAAGCTGGCGCTGCGGGGCGCCGTCGTCGGCGTTGAGCAGCGACTGAAGCGCGTCGTCGACGGCGAGTCCGTCGTCGATGTACTCGATGCCCCTGCGCCCCAGTTCCACGTTCACGAGCGACTGAGTGGCGACCGCGCCGTTCTCGGAGGCGAACGGACACAGCGTTCCGACGCCGGGGAGTCGGGTCGTGACGGCGACGCCAAACCGCGTCTGGCGCTCGCCCTGCTCGTCGGTGTACTCCTCGCGGACGCAGATGCTGAAGGTCACGTTGTGGGCCCGTGGGTTCGGTCGGCGCAAAAAGGCGGGGTTCCCGGAAGGCAGGCCCCGGGGTCGAACCGCCTTGATCGCGGCGAGTCGAGCAGCGACGACGGCGAGCCCGACCGCGTGTGACGCGCGTGTGCGTCGCGTCCGACGTACAGACTTATGGGTGGAGCGAGTTTGATGACGTACATGGGCATCATGAGTAAGATCCTCGGGGGCGGGGGGACCCACAGCGCCGAGGACTACGTCGAACTGGACCTCGACGACTTCGAGAACGCCCGGGGCGGCGCCGGGATGCAGGTCCATATCGCCGAGATCGCCGACCAGCGGGACGTCATCGACATCAAGGACGCCGTCTACGACGGGGACTTCGTCATCGCCGACATCACCCGCCACTCCACGACGGACCAGACGGTCGAACGGATCATCGACGACCTCCGGCAGGTCGTCGGCGAGGTCGACGGCGACATCGTCCAGAAGGGCGACGACCAGCTCATCATCACGCCCACCGGCGTGACCGTGAGCCGCGAGAAACTCGGCGAGTAAGGGCGACCGACCGGCTTCGTTCTCTCCTCAGGCGTCGAACTCGGTCAGCTCCGAGCGCTGTGCCTCCTCGCCGGCGTCCTCGGCCTCGTGGGCGTCGGCGTAGGCCGTGCGGTACCGGTTGATCTTGCGTAGGAGGATCAACGCGAACACGCCGTCGAACAGCGCGATGTAGACGAACGACGACGCCAGCGACGGCAGTCCGACGAACGCGTTCAACGCGGCCGAGCCGATCCCGACAGTGGAGTTGTACGTGGCGTGGATGAGTGCTGCGATGATCAGCCCCTTCACGACGATGGGGCCGCGGTTCTCGGGGTTGAACTTCGCCAGTCCGAGGTAGTAGCCCGCGAACGCCGAGTAGATGACGTGGCCCGGTCCGGCGAGCGCGCGGGTGAACGTGATCCCGCCGCCGATCCCGATCAATCCCAGTCCCAAATCGAGGCCGGTCTGTTCGATGCCGCGGGAGATGTACAGCGCGTTCTCGATGAACGCGAAGCCGAGCCCCGCCATCGCGCCGTACACCGCGCCGTCGAGCACCGAATCGAAGCTGTCGTGCCCGTAGGCGTACAGTCTGACCGCGAGCAGCTTCACGGTCTCCTCGACGGGCCCGACGATCAGGAAGAAGAACAGCACCGTCCCGATGAAGCCGATCGGGCGGAAGTACGGCTGGGCGACGGAGTTGAGGATCGCCGCGAAGTTCGCGGTGAGCACGCCGAGCAGGAACGTCGCGACGAGCAGCCCCAGCGGTTCGTTCGTGGTGACGTCCGAGCTGTACACGTACGCGGCCAGCGCCAGCGCCGGGATCGCCGACAGCAGCGTGAGCGCTCCGATCGCGGGGTTCGTCACCGCGGAGAACCCGCCGATCCCGATCAGCAGCAGCGCCGCGACGAGGATCGTTCCCCACCGGGCCGATCCGGAGAGGATCCGATAGACCGCGACGGCGAGTCCGTCAAGCGACGTTCGCTCCTCCCAGGTCGCCACGTCGTACAGGTCCACCGAGGAATCGGCCGCCTCCTCGATCGGATCAGTCCGCTCCTTCTTGGCCATCGTGTGTGGACTGCGAGACGCGCCGGCGACTTGGGTGTTATTGCGGACACGCTTCGATCGGCGGCCCTCGATCGATCGGGGACCGAGATCGAGCGAGGTCGGCCCCCAGTCGTCTCGCCCGCGACCGGTACGTTTGACACGCGCCGCGCCGAAGCCGCGGTATGCACTTCGACCCGCGCGAACAGGCAGCGCTTCGCGAGGTCGGGCTCGACGCCGACGACCTCCGCACTGCCTCCGACCTCATCGCCGACGCGGTCGGCGAGACCGCCGAAGACCTCGCCGCCTTCTTCGAGGACGGCGGGACGTACTACTCGGACATGGACACCGCACACGGCGACGGCGGCGTCCGCGAGCACGACGTGGACCACCTCGACGTGTACACCCACGCGGCAGACCTCAGGGGCTACCTGAAGTTCGACCGCTGGGGCGTCCCCGTCGAGGACGGTCGCGTGTTGACCGACGAGACGGTCGAGCTCACGCTCGGCGACACCGTGAACGACCGCGTACGCTTCGCGACCGATCCCGACGTGCTATGACCGGCGGCAACGGTGCCGGCGACGAGAGCGACGGCGGCGACGACCGAGACGACGCCGGGAGTCACCGCGTGCGCGTTCGGGGCATCTACGCGACGGCGCTCACGCAGTCGCTGCTTTCCGCCGGCCACGACGTGGTGCAGGCGAGCCCCCGATCCGCCGGCGCTTCGACGCCGACCTCCCCGCCGCCGACCACGACGCGAGCGTCGAGACGACCGACGACCGCCAGGGCGTCGGCGTCGCCGGCGAGCCCGCCGCCGTCGACGCGCTCCGGGATCACCTGCTCGACGCGGGGCTCGACGCGCTCGCGTGGGACGACCCCGCGCCGCTGGGCGCGGTGTTCGACGGCGTCGTCGACGAGACGCTCGGCGGCGGCGCCGTCATTCACCTCGGCGGGTCCGGGGCAGAGGGATACCTCCCGTTCGACAACGCCGACGGCTACGTCGGCGAGGACGACGTCCTCCGCGTGCAGGTGCTCGACCCGGCGGCCCCGTGGGAGGACGACCGCGCCGTCCTCGACACGCGGATCCGCGCGATGGCGGGGCTCGCGACGCTCGTCCCCGGCCGCGAGGGCGTCCGCGTCGACGGCGCAGACGACGCCGACGCCCGCGAACTGGCCGGCATGACCGATCTCCTCTCGGTCGACGTGCCCGACGGCTGGGGGATCGAGTGGAGTCGCGACGCCCGCGACGCGGACATGGACACCCTCGGCGACGCGCTGACGCGGGCGAGTGACCACGCACGGACGCTCGACGGCGCGCTGGAGGATCCGCAGGGCGAACCCGGGCTGCTGGCCGCGCCGACGGCCGGCGCGTGGGTGTGGTTCGGCCGCGAGTGCCGCTTCGCGCTCGACGACCTGCGCCGCGAGGTGACGACGACGATGCCCGGCCACCACCGCACGAAAGCCGCCTCTCGGTCGGCCTCCGCCGGCGTCGACCTCGCGGAGGCGCTCGTCGCGTCGGGCAAATTCGCGCACGACCCCGACGACGACACCGACTTCCCGTTCGGCGTCGTCGCCGACCAGTTCGGCCCGCACGTGGGCGACCGCGTCGCCATCGGCCACGGGAAACCCGACGGCCGGCTCATCGTCCTCGGGCGCGGCGAGGTGACCGATCTCGACCCCTCCGACGGCTCGCTCACGCTCGAGCGCCGGATGACCGCCGGCGGCAGCTACGACGCGCTCGAGGCGCGCCGGGAGGCGGGCGACGTGGCGACGACGACGTTCCGCGAGGGGCGCTGGTGGTACCCGACCGTCTACCGAGACGAGGACGGCGACCGGAAGGGGACCTACGTGAACGTCTGCACGCCCGTCGAGGCGTTCCCCGACGCGGTGCGGTACGTCGACCTCCACGTCGACGTGGTGAAACACGGCGACGGCCGCGTCGAGCGCGTCGACGACGACGAACTCGACGAGGCGGTCGAGCGCGGCGAACTCACCGAGGAGTTGGCGGAGAAGGCGCGGAGCGTGGCGACGGCGCTGGAGCGGGCGCTGTAGCGCTACTGTTCTGTGGGGGTGTCCCCTCCCGCATCACTCGATTTCTCGGATCACTCGCGCGGGGTTGCCGCCGACGAACGTGTCCGCGGGCACGTCGCGGGTCACCACCGCGCCGGAGCCGATCACCGCGCGGTCGCCGACGGTGACGCCCGGATTCAGGACGGCCTGACCGCCGATCCACACGTCGTCGCCGACGGTCACCGGCTCGCCGGACTCCCTCCCGCGTCGCTCCTCGGCGTCCATCGGGTGGGTGGCGGTGTAGACGTGGACGCCCGGTCCGAGTTGACAGTGGTCGCCGAACGCGACTGGCGCCACGTCGAGGATCACGCAGTCGAAGTTGGCGAAGAACTCGTCGCCGACGGCGATGTTGTCGCCGTAGTCGCAGCGGAACGGCGGCTCGACGGCGACGCCGTCGCCGACCGCGCCGAACAGCTCCGCGAGGAGGTCGCGGCGGCGGTCGGACTCCTCGGGCTCGGTGTCGTTGTACTCGCTCGTGAGGGTTCGCGCGTGTCGTCGGGCGGCGACTAACTCGGGGTCGTCGGGGTCGTAGGGCTCGCCGGCCACCATCCGCTCGCGTTCGCTCGGCACGCATGAACCGGCGGTTGCCTGGGTGAAAGCGGTACCGCCGCGGCCGCCTCAGAAGTGGTCCGACGACTCCGTCGAGTACTGGAGGTCGCCGCCGCGGCCGCCCTCAACGGTGCTGGAGCCCATCTCGCCGGTGTCGGGCACCTTCACGTGGACCTCCTCGACTTCGTCGAAGTCCATGATCAGGTCCCGTTTGATGTTCTGTGCGGTGATGTCGGAGATGCCACAGCCCGAGCAGGTGCCGCCGAGCTCGACGACGACGACGCCCTCCTCGGCGTCCGCCTCGCGCACGACGCTCGTCCCGCCGTGCATCTGGATGATCGGCATCTGTCCGACCATCCACGTCTCGACGCGCTCCGCGAGGTCGCTCATTACGTTGTCTTGGTCGCCGGAGGGTTGAAAGCTTGCGGTTGCGGGACCCGCCGACCGCCCGGAAGAAACACCCTCACGGTCGTTGCGGACGGATCGCGCATCCGGGGGCGATTCACGCCCCGCCGCCGTTCGCGTCGTCCCCGGCGTCGGTCACATCGCCGCCGCTGTTGCCGCGACGACCCGATCGCCGCCAGGCGAGCGCGGCCGCGACGCTCGCGGCGATGCCCACACCCCCGACCGCGCTGGCGACGCCGAACCCCGGGGCGGCTGCGCTGGAGTCCGTCGTGTCCGGGGGCGTCCCTCCAGGTTCGGACGCGGTGTCTCTGTCCGTCAGCGTCGGCCCGGTCGTCGGTGCCGACGTGGTCCCGGCGGCTTCCCACTCCAGCAGCGATCGGTCGCCGCCGACGCCCGCGCGGTCGGGGAACGTCCACAGCCCGGCGGGTGCGCCGTCGCGTGTGCCCATCGACGGCGCGAGGAAGTGCTCCCCGGAGACCGCGAGCACGGCGCCCCAGAATCGGGTCGACCCCGGGTCCGCCCACCACGTCTCCTCGACCGGATCGGCCGGGTCGGACACGTCGTGGCGCTTCACGCCGCCCTGATACCACGAGGTGTACAGCGTGTCGTCGGTCAGGTCCAGGTTGTGAGCGGTCGTCCACGTCCCCCTGAATCTCGGGTCGGGCGAGGGCGGCGGGTCGATGCTCGCCAGGCGCGTCGGGGTCGACGGGTCTGACACGTCGTACAGGTCGACGCCGCTGGGTCCCCCCAGGAGGTCGCCGTCGCGCTCGACGGCCCAGCTCTCTCGACCGACCGCGAGGGTGTCGCCGCCGGGGGCGAGCACGGCGACGTGGTGGTTGCCCGGCGGTACGGTTCCCTCCCGGGGCGGCGGGTCGCGCAGGTCCGCCGGGTCGCCGGCGTCGACGACCCCCAGTAGCCTCGGGTCCGCCGGGTCTGACACGTCGAGGAGGTACGTCCCGGCGTCCCAGTAGGCGGCTGCGGCGACGCCGTCGCGAACGGTCACGTCGTGGATCGGTCGGAGCCTGCGCGGTACGTCGCGCCACGACTCGTCAGCGTTGAACAGCGACCAGCGAGCGACCTCCGCGCCGGCCGCCACGTCGACGACGACGAGCGCGTTGTCGGCCGCTCCGTTGCCCGTGAGATAGCAGTGACGGCCCGCGAGGTCGGCGTTGTGGATCGGGAAGTCGGTCCCGTAGAACCCCGTCTCTCGCGGGGCCGCCGGGTCGGAGACGTCGACGACGAGCACCCCGTGGAGCGCGTCCTCGCGGGGATTCGCGGGACCCACGATCACGAGCCGGTCGCCCGAGACCGCCGCGTCGTTGAGCCCGCGTAGCGGACCGCCGTCACGGTCGGCGAGGAGGTCGCGACGCTCGGCGAGTACCGTCGGGGCGGTCGGATCGGAGACATCGACCGTCGCGTAGCCGTCGCCGAGGGCGAGGTACGCGACCATCCCGTCCGCGGAGGCGACGGCCTCGCGGGTTCCCGCCACCTCAACGGAGCCGAGGGGACCGTACGCGCCGGCGGTTCCGTCACCGTCCCCGGCCTCGGTGCCGCTACCGGAGCCCTCACCCGAGCCGTCGTCGCTGCCGTCGCTCTGCGGGTGTGCCTCCGCGCCGGTGACGGCAAACCGGCCCGCCAATGGACTGGCGATGGCGCCCGCGCCGAGGGCGGCTCCGGCGGCACGGAGGACGCGGCGGCGTCGCATACCGTTGTGGTCGGGACCGAGGCGGATATGGCTAGCGGCGAGCAGTGCGGGTCACCGCCTCGATCGAGTCAGGAGTCGGAGGGGACTGAACGAAGACTACGCGGTGCGCTCGCCGGTTCCGCCGGTGATCGCGGACGCGAGCGCGCCTTTGACGACCACGTCGTCGCCCATGTCGGTGATCCTGACGTCGGGGACGTTGACGAAGGTGGTCTCCTCCAGTCGCTCGCGGACTGGGTCGAGGATCAAGCCGGGGTTGTTGAGCGCGACGGCGCCGCCGACGCGCACCACCAGCGGGGCGTACGCGTTCGCGAGGTTCGTGAAGCCGATCACGTTCCAGTCGGCGACGCGGTCGACGACGTGGTCCGCGAGCGGGTCGGCGCCGTGGGCTTCGAACACGTCGACCGCGGAGAAGTCAGGGGCGCCCACCGGCATGTCGGTGGGGACGCCCTCGGCGTCCGCGAGGTACTTCGCGTACTCGGGGATGTTGTTCCCCGAACAGTACGCCTCCCAGTGGCCGTCGCGACCGCAGCCACACGTCATCGCGCCGTCGGGGTCGACGACCATGTGTCCGACTTCGCCGGCGTTGCCGTCCCACCCCGACAGCACGTGGCCGTCGACGCACACGCCGGCGCCCAGCCCCGACGAGATGGTGACGTACGCCATGTCGTCGGGGTTGCGGTCGCTGTGGAAGCGCTCGCCGATGACGCCCGCGATGGTGTCGTTGTGGAGGTGTACCTGTTCGGTGTCGAGCAGTTCAGAGAGCGGTCCGACCAGCGGGACGCGGCCGATGTCGGGGAGGTTCGCCGGGCCGTCGATGGCGCCCTCCGCCAGGTCGAGCGGGCCGATGGAGGCGACTCCGGCCGCCGTCGCGTCGGCTGGGTCGACGCCGACCGTCGCGCACGCCTCGCGGACGACGCGCAGGACGGCCTCGGTGATCGCGATGCCCGCCGTCCGCGGAGTGGCGGTCTCCGCACGCGCGAGGATGTCCGCGCGGTCGTTTCCGACGACGGCGCGGAGGTTCGTGGCCCCCAGGTCCACGCCCACGTAGTAGGCCATCACCACGGTGGTTCGGGCGGCCGCACTTACGGATACCGCTTTCTCACACGCGACCGAGTGAACGACCGTTCCGTCGCGGCGACGAGTGCGTCGCCGGTCGCGGGCGGACGGGTGATCCGATCGTCGAAGCGTGAGCCGTCACTCCTCGCGGACGAACGTCACCGGGCACGGTGCCGACAGCAGGATCTGCTGGGCCGTCGACCCGAAGACGGCCTTCCCCGTCGGGGACCGCTTGCGCCCGCCGACGAACACGCGGTCGGCGCCGACCCGGTCGGCCAGGCCGGCGATCGCTTCCCCGGGATCGCCGACGACGCCCTCGACCTGGAAGTCGACCCCGGCGGCCTCGATCGCCTTCGTCACGCGGCGGACGCTCCCCAGCCGGCGGGCGACGTCCGTCGGGGTGCCGTCGACGCCCTCCAACCGCGCGAGCGCCTCGTCGACGTCCGACTGGCTCTCGAACACGTGAGCGACGACGATGTCCGCACCGGTCTGGGTAGCCAGGTCGATCGCCTCCTGGGTCATGTAGTCGAGTCGGTCACCGTCGTCGCGCTTCACCGTCAGCAGGATCGTTTCGATGCTCATAGCTCCAATACTCCCCCCGACGTGAAAAGGGTAGTGCTTATTTACTCAGGTTCGAAGAAATGTTTATCACGGTCTGAAACGCCCGCGTCCGACGTGCTCGGCGAGTTCGAGCGCGACGTTGCCAGCGGGATGGTCGCGTCGCTGGCGGGGAGAGCACACGGGACCGCGGCAGAAGCGAGCGCCGTCGCGGAGAGTCAGTAGTCGGGGGCGTCGTCCTCGACGTCGCGCTTCATCGAGTCGCGGCGCGACTTGGCGTCGCGACCCGTCGCGTCGAGGAGGAACGAGTTCTTCGCGTCGACCGCGTCGGCGGCGGCGTCGGCGTTCCCCTCGGCGATGACCTCCTCGGCGGGGCGCTCCTCGAAGTGGACGGCCAGCTTGTCCTTCTTCCCCGAGTACGACGCCGCGCCGGCCACGATGCGTTCGAACACCGGGTTATCGGGGTCCTCGACGACGTACAGCTCGTGACCGTTGAACTCCTCGGTGCCCGCAACCCGGCCGAACCGCTCTTCGATCTCGGCTTTGAGATCGGGCATCCGATCTTCGAGGTGCTCACCGCGACGCATCTTGTACTGCTTCATGCCCGTCCGTTTGCCCGGGTCCGGTAAACACGTTTCGTCAGCCGCCGCTGCGACGCCGCTGTCCGCCCTGCTACTGTCTCTCGCGCTCCTCGATGTACCCCCGCTTGCACTCTGGACAGATGTCGCCGGCCCGCATCGAGGAGGCGCCGACGGCTTCGTTGTTCCCGCAGTCCGGACAGACGTAGACGGTGTCCGCGCGGTCGACGGTCGTCTGCAGGTCGACGGTCGAGGGAGAGCGACCGGCGTCGTCACCGCCCGACCCGGTCCCGTCGTCGGCGCCGGGGGCGCTGCCGCCGGCGTCGCCGGAACCGACTCCGGGCGATTGTCCGCCTGCGACCGCGTCGGCGTCCGAATCCGCCTCGATGAACTCCACGTCCTCCTCGTTCGCCACCTCGGTATCGACCTGCGGCGTGAGGTTGCCGTCGACGGAGACGCCAGCGTCGTCGTCGCCGAGCTCGGCGTCGTACCCCTCGTCCTCGGCGGCCTGTTCGGGCCACCCTCCGGGGCCGTCGCCGTCGATGAACTCCACGTCTTCGTCGGCCGGCTCGGCCGCCACGCCGGATTCGTCGGCTCGCTTCGCGTCCGGGATCACGTCCGTTCGCGCCTCGTTGGCGGCGGCGTCCTCGGTCGCCGCGTCGTCGTCGACGCCGATGAACTCCACGTCCTCGTCTTCGCCCTCCGCCGGGCTGTGTGGCCGCTCGGCTTCGGGCCACTCAGTCGGTTCGCGGTCGCCCTCGGACCTGTCGCCCTCGGCGCCGTCGTCCCGGCGGTTCGCGTCTGCGTCGGGCCACTCGCCGTGTCCGCGACCCTGTGTGGTCCCGTCGGCGTCGCCCGCGTCGTCCGCGTCGATGATCTCCGCGTCCTCCTCGACGTCCGGATCGACGTCGTCGTCGATCGGCTCCGCGTTCGGGTGGTCGAATCCGTCGTCGTCCGTCGCGTTGGATTCGGCCGCCGTCACCGGTTCGTCAGCCGGTACCGATTCGTCAGCTGATACTGGTTCATCAGCCGGTATCGATTCGTCAGCCGGTACCGATTCGTCAGCCGATGCCGGTTCGTCGGCCGACACCGGTTCCTCTGCTGTCGGGTCGGGTGCTGTCGGATCAGCTGCCGTCGGGTCGGCCGCCGTCCCGTCTACGGCGTTCTCCCCGCCGATCGCCGCCGATCCGTCGGCGCGATCGGACTCGGCGACTGTCTCGGACGTTGCGTCGCCCCGGCTCCGGTCGGCCGACGTCACCTCCTTGTTCTCGGAGACCACGCGCGTCTCGCCGCAGCGGCTGCACTCTTTCACCTCCGTGATCGTGGTGATGACCTCGTCCCCCCGCACCTCGCGGTCCCGTTCCGTCCTCGGCTCCGAGAAGTCGTGACCGAGGAGACACCTGAGTCCCATTGTACCTACGAATCGTCTTAGTGTATAAAAGAGTTCGCTCGCGTCGGACGCGTGGCACGCGCGCCCGGGCGCCCACTGGGGCCCCGTGGACGACTCTCGCCGCCGGTACACGTAAGCCGTCCCCGAGCGATCGCTCAGGCATGAGGGTGCCGCCCGAGTTCCGCGACAGGGACGACACGCAGGTGGCGGTTCTCGACGCGCTCGTCGGACGTGCCGACGACGGCATGACCGTGCTGGAGCTGCGGTCGGGCGTCGACGCGACGATCGACGAGGTGGAAGACGCGCTCTCGGAACTGAAGACGGCCGGGTTGATCGAGGTGGAGCAGGCGGACGGGCGGGTCCGTATCTATCCCGACGAACGCGCGGTCCCGGACCCGGGCGAGCAGGTCGACGACGACCCCGGGCTGCTCGAGACGATCCGCCGACGGCTCGGGCTGTGAACGCCGCGCCGTCCGGACCGCCACCGCCGACGCCGCTTCCGCTCCTCTTTTGCCGCACGCGGGCCTGCGTGCGGGTATGAGTCTCGTTGCCGACGTGCACGCCGACCACGGCGCTACATTCACCGACCGCGGCGGCCGCGAGGTCGTCGCCGACTACGGCCGGCCGGACAGCGCCGCCCGGGCCGTCCGCAACGGCGTGGGCGTGATCGAGATGGGCTACGGCGTCGTGGTCGTCGAGGGCGACGACCGCGTCGAGTTCGTCGACAACGCCGTCTCCAACCGAGTGCCCGCCACCGACGGCGAAGGCTGTTACGCGCTGCTGCTCGACCCGCAAGGCGCCGTTGAGACGGAGCTGTTCGTCTACAACGCCGGCGAGCGCCTCCTGCTGTTCGTCCCCCCGGACCGCGCGGATCCCCTCCTCGAGGAGTGGGAGGACAAGATTTTCATCGACGACGTGGAGCTCCGGGACGCCAGCACCGACTTCGGTGTCTTCGGCGTTCACGGTCCGACCTCGACCGAGAAGATCGCCTCCGTGCTCAACGGCGCCGGCTCCCCGGAGCCCGGGCTCACGTTCGTCCGTGGCCGGATGGACGACGTGGGCGTCACGGTGATCGCGAGCGACAGCCCCACCGGCGAAGAGGGGTACGAGGTCGTCTGTGCCGCCGACGAGGCCGAGCACGTGTTCGACACCCTGCTGACTCGCGGGCTCAACGCGGCCCCCTTCGGCTACGCGACGTGGAACACGCTTACCGTGGAGGCCGGAACGCCGCTGTTCGAGACGGAGCTTCGCGGGCGGCTCCCGAACGTCGCCGGCGTCCGCTCGGCCGTCGACTTCGAGAAGGGCTGCTTCGTCGGGCAGGAGGTCGTTTCGAAGGTCGAGAACCGGGGACGCCCGAGCAAGCAGCTCGTCGGGCTCCGACCCGATGCGCTCCCGGAGGAAGGCGCGGCTCTCTTCGCAGGAGACACCGCCGTCGGCGAGGTGACCCGCGCAGTCGAGTCGCCGTCGCTCGACGCGCCGATCGCGCTGGCGTACCTCGACTTCGACGCCGACGGAGGCGACCTGACCGTGCGCGTCGACGGTGACGACGTCGCCGCCGAGCGCGCCACGCTCCCGTTCGTGGAGGGGAGCGGGCGCTCGGGACGGCTGCCGACGTACCCCGAGACCGCCGAGCAGGCGTAACACGGAGCCAGCACGCTGCGGCGGTTCCGACGCCCCGCGGCCGTACGAGCGGGACTCCGGCCCCGACGCTCGGCCGACCGAGTTCGAGGACTTCCGGGGTCATCGCCACGGACGTACCTGTCAAACCAACGACGGCGGGCTCACTGGCGACGACCAGAGCCTACGAGAACAGCTTCTTGAGGTGTTCCCGCGAAAAGAACGAGCTCGGCTCGTCCATGTGGACTCCGATCTCCCCGGAGAGCGCCCACAGGCCCGCCCGCTGCACCGGCTCCGGAAGCGAGTACGCGCGGCGGATCCAGTGGCCGAAGCGGATCTCCTGTTCGAGTTCCGCCCGCCACCCAGACTCGTAGCGCGCGAGCGTGTTCGGGTCCTCGGGATCGATCACGTCCGCCGCCACGTCGGCCGCGCGCATGCCGTAGAGAATACCGCCGCCGGTGAACGGCTTCGTCTGTGCGGCCGCATCGCCCAGCAGGAAGCCCCGAGTCGCGACGGTCCGTTCGGGCGGTCCGATGGGGATGGCACCCGAGCAGAAGCGGTCTGTCTCCACGTTGTATTCGGTGGTCAGGCGGTCGAACAGTTCGTTCACCTCGTGCCCAGGGGGCGCCGCGAGGCCGTATTCGACGCCGGCGTCGCCGCGCGGAATGCGCCACGCGAAGAAGCGCGGTGCGGTGAGGTGCACGTCCACGTAGTCGCCGTGATCCGTTTCGTCGGAGAACGCGAGCACGCCGTGAAGCGTCTCGTCGGGCTCGGGGAGGTCGAGCTGCCTGCGCACCCGTGACACCGGACCGTCCGCCCCGGCGACCATCCGGGCCTCGAACGTCACCTCGTCGCCGCCGACGCTGGCGGTCACCTCGACGTATCCAGCCCGCTCCTCGACGCTCGTGACGGTGTGGCCCTCCCGGACGTCGGCGCCTGCCTCCCGGGCGGACTCGGCGAGCGTGCGATCGAGTTCGACGCGGTCGATGACGTTGGAGATCTCCTCGCGTTTGTAGAAGCGGCGCGACGGGGAGTCGGGACCGCCGACGTGGAAGTCGGCGCCGTACACGCGATTCTGGTGCAGGCGTTCCTTCGCCTCATCGGGGACGTACTCCCAGACGTCCGTCGAAACGTGCCCCGAGCAGGCCAGCGGCTCGCCGACCGTCCCCTTCTCCAAGGCGAGCACGTCGTAGCGGGCCTCCGCGGCCCGGCGGGCGAAGCGGGCGCCCGCGGGGCCGACGCCGACGACGACGAAGTCGTACATACCCTCTGGTTCTCGCGGACCGAGATATATCTCGTGGGTCGTGTCGTCGAGAACTGGATCCCGAGGAGTCTCCCACGATCATCGCGGTCGCGACGCTCCGTATCGGTGGCTGGCAGGCGACCCGTGGTCCCGCAGTCCGCGTGGGTGGGTCACGCTCCCGCTGTGGCCCGCGCGGACGATCCGTTACGTCACGGGGGCGCTGGTCCCGCCATCCGAGTTGAATCTACGGGAGCACGGCGAGTCCGCGGGCGGTCTGATCTCGGGTGCGCTCGGGCCAATCCACGTCGATCTCGGTCCACGAGTCCCCGCCGTCGACGCTGCGGTACAGCCCGCGATTCGACAGCGCGTAGAACGCTCCCGGATCGCCAGCCGCGAGCACCGGTCGGGTGACTCCATCGCCGAGCGGGAGTCCACGGCCGTCGAGTCGCTCCCAGTCGTCGAGTCCCGTTCGTCGGAACACGTACGTCTCCGCGGTTTCGGCCGCGTGTGCCTCGCGCGCGCCGCGCGCCGCCGAGACGAGGACGCGCGCTGGATCGCCGGCGTCGACGGCGACGCTCCAGCAGTAGGTGCGGTCGAGGCCGTTCTGCGGGTGCGTCCACGTTTCCCCGGCGTCGACCGTCTCGGCGTAGCCGTCGCCGGCAGCGGTCCAAACGCGCCCCGGCGCGTCGGGGTGGGTCGCCATCGAGTGGGTGTCCCGCCGGGACCCCGAGACACGGTCATCCCACGTCTCGCCGGCGTCGCGGGTGGTCACGAGCGCGCCCGCCTCGACGGCGACGTACAGGCGGTCTGGAGCGTTCGGGTCCGGCTCGATCCACCGGACGTGGTGGGTGTGCGGTCGCGGCGGAAACGCCCACTCGTCGCTGGACGGGAGGTCAGCGAGGCCGCCGCGGTGCTCCCACGTGTCGCCGCCGTCGGTCGAGCGGTACGCCCGGGAGGGCTCGGTCCCGGTCCATATCTCGCCGGGATCGTGTGGGGACACGGTCGCCGCCGTCACCGCGTCCTGCTCGATAGAGTCGGCGCCGACGCGGTCGAACGTCTCGCCGGCGTCTAGCGAGCGCCACAGCCCCGAGTCGACGGTACCGACGAACACGCGGCCGGGCGCGTCGTCGTGGACGGCGACGCATTCGAGCGCGCGGCCGTCGAGATCGTCCGCGGTCGTCGCCGCCCCCGTCTCCGGGTGGATCGCGAGGAACCGGTCCCGCATGGCGGCGTACACGGTCGTCATGGCTCGCCGTTCGCGGCGCGGCGACAAAAGCTCCGGCGGCGAAGGAAATGGGTCGAACGCCCGACTCAGTCGTCGGTCGCGGGCGCCTCGACCGCTTCGCCCTGGTCGGCTCCCTCCTCGCCGTCCACGTCGGTCGCGTCGGCCGCGAGCGCGGGCATCCGACGGTCGCTGCGTGGCCCCTCGGCGTCCACCTTCGGGAGGTAGTCGCGGAGGTACCGACCGGTGTGGGATTCCTCGATCCGCGCGACGTCTTCGGGCGTTCCCTCGGCGACGACCTCGCCCCCGCCGTCGCCTCCCTCGGGACCCAGATCGACGATGTGGTCGGCGTTCTTCACCAGATCGAGTTCGTGCTCGATGACGACGACCGTGTTCCCCTTCGTCGTGAGCCGGTGGAGCACGTCGATGAGCTTGCGCTCGTCGGCCTTGTGCAGGCCGGTCGTCGGCTCGTCGAGCAGGTAGAGGGTGTCGCCGGCGTCCTTCTTCCCGAGTTCCTCGGCGAGCTTCACGCGCTGGGCCTCCCCGCCCGAGAGCGTGGTGGAGGGCTGACCGAGCCGCATGTAGTCGAGCCCCACGTCCTTCAGGAGACCGAGGCGGCGTTCGAGGCCGGAGTGGGACTGGAAGAAGTCGTACGCCTCCTCGACGCTCATGTCGAGCACGTCGGCGATCGTCTTCCCCTTGTACGTCACGTCGAGCGTCTCGTCGTTGTAGCGAGCGCCACCGCACTCCTCGCAGGGGACGTGCACGTCCGACAGGAAGTTCATCTCGATCTTGACGGTCCCCTGCCCGCCGCACTCCTCGCATCGACCGCCCTTGACGTTGAACGAGAACCGCCCCTTGGCGTAGCCGCGTTGGTTGGCGAGTTTCGTCTCCGCGAACAGTTCGCGGATGTAGTCGAACACGTCGGTGTACGTCGCGGGGTTCGACCGCGGCGTGCGGCCGATGGGCGACTGGTCGATGAGGCGCACGCCCTCGATGTTGTCCATCCCCGCGATCCGGTCGTGCTCGCCGGGGTCGACCTCGGTGTTGTCGTTCATCTCTCGGGCGAGCCCCTTGTACAGCACGTCGTGCATCAGGGTCGACTTCCCGGAGCCGGAGACGCCGGTGATGGCGGTGAACAGCCCGACCGGGATGTCCACGTCCACGTCCTTGAGGTTGTGCTGGCGCGCGCCCTCGATCGTGAGCGCGGCGTCGCGCTCGCGGCGGTCGCTCGGCACGTCGACGACCTCGCGACCGGCGAGGTAGTCGCCCGTCACCGACTCGTCGGTCTCGACGATGTCGTCGAAGTCGCCCTGAGCGACGATCTCGCCGCCGCGCTTGCCCGGGCCGGGTCCGATGTCGATGATGTTGTCGGCCCGGCGCATCGTCGCCTCGTCGTGCTCGACGACGAGCAGCGTGTTTCCGAGATCGCGCAGCCCCTCCAGCGTGTCGAGCAGCCGGTCGTTGTCGCGCTGGTGGAGGCCGATGGATGGCTCGTCAAGGACGTAGAGGACGCCCACGAGTCCGGAGCCGACCTGCGTCGCCAGCCGAATCCGCTGGCTCTCGCCGCCCGAGAGCGTCGACGCCTCGCGGTCGAGCGTGAGGTACTCAAGGCCGACCTCCTCCATGAAGCCGAGGCGCGCGCGGATCTCCTTGAGGATCTCCGTGGCGATGGTGCGCTCGCGCTCTGTCATCGTCTCCTCCATCCCCTCGAAGTGGTCGAGCGCGTCGCCGATCGACAGCTCGTTCACGTCGGTGATCGACGTGCCGTCGACGTAGACGGACCGCGACTGGGGCTTCAGACGCGTCCCCTCGCACTCGGGGCAGGTGGTGACGGCCATGAACTCCTCGATGTGCTCGCGCGTCCGGTCTGAGTCGGTCTCGACGTGGCGTCGCTCCAGGTTCGGTATGACGCCCTCGAAGCGCTGGGTCTTTCGGCGGACCCCGTTCTTCGTCTGCTGTTCGAACTCGACCTCCTCGTCGGTGCCGTAGAGGAACTGGCGCCGCTCGGCCTCGGACAGGTCCTCGAACGGCGTCTCCACGCCGACGCCGAAGTGGTCGGCGACGTTGTCGAGGCGGGTTCGGTAGTACGAGCGGTTGTAGCTCCACGGCTCGAACACGTGTTTGATCGGCTGGCTCGGGTCCGTGACGACGAGGTCCTCGTCGACCTCCTTGGTCGAGCCGATCCCCTCGCACTCGGGACAGGCCCCGTGGGGGGAGTTGAACGAGAACGAGCGCGTCTCGATCTCCGAGAAGTCGATGCCGCAGTGGGTACACGCGAGGTCCTCGGAGAACTCCACGACGAGGCGGTCGTCCCCGTCGCCCGCGAGGTCCCCCGTCGACCGCGACTCGTTGCCGCCGAGACCGAGATCGCCTTCCTCGGGCGGGTTCGGGAGGATCAGCTTCAGCGTGCCCTCGGCCTCCTCGAGCGCGGTCTCGACCGAGTCGGTGATGCGCGAGCGGTCCTCCTCGCGGACCTTCACGCGGTCGACGATCACGTCGATCGTGTGATCGTAGTTCTCGTCCAACTGGGGGCGATCCAGCGAGAGGTCGAACTGCTCGCCGTCGACCTCGACGCGCGAGTAGCCGTCGGCGACGAGCTCGTCGAACAGGTCCTCGAAGGCGCCTTTCTGGTCGCGAACGACCGGCGCGGCGATCTTCGCGCGAGTTCCCTCCGGCAACTCGAACACCCGACGGGCCATCTGCTGGGCCGACTGCTCGCCTACCTCGCGGCCGCACTCGGGGCAGTGGGGGTGGCCGACCCGAGCGTACAGCAGCCGCAGGTAGTCGTGGAGCTCCGTCACCGTCCCCACGGTCGAGCGCGGGTTGTTCGCGGCGTTCTTCTGATCGATGGAGATCGCCGGCGAGAGTCCCTCGACGCTCTCGACCTGCGGCTTGTCCATCTGCCCGAGGAAGTTCCGGGCGTACGCCGACAGCGACTCGATGTACCGCCGCTGACCCTCGGCGTAGACGGTGTCGAACGCGAGCGACGACTTGCCCGACCCCGAGAGGCCGGTGACGACGGTGAACTGCTCGCGGGGGATCTCCACGTCCAGGTCCTTGAGGTTGTTCTCCTCGGCGCCGCGGACCTCGATGAACTCCTTGGGCACTACAGGCCACCCCGCGATCGGGAGGTGAGTCGGTGACGCACGGCTCTGCCACTCATTACGACCGACCTGGGGTCGGAACCACTTAACGGGCGCGTCATCCGGCCCCCACGGTGCTCCCGAGGGTTCAAATACGGGAACGGGACCAGTCGTCGTGTGACCTGACCAGGGACGTCGGGGATCGAGGCGTGCGAGGCCGACGGACAGAGGCCTCGATGCGAACGGCGGGAGCCGCGAGTGCGCGCGGTCCGTCCCCGATGGACGGTTGTGCGGGGACCGCCTGTCAGCCAACCAAGCCGCGCACGAGGCCGCCGACCGCGCCGCCGACGAGGGCGGTCCCGACAGCGACGGTAACGGGCGCCGTCATCTCGGTTGCGACCGCGATGGCGTCGGGCCCAACGAGCGCCAGGTGTCCGACCGCGACGGCGAGCGAGAGCAGGCCGAACGCGACGCCGGCGGCGACACCCCGGACAGTCGTCCGCTGTGGGAGCGCGACTAGCGCCGCGCCCGCGACCAGCCCGAGCCAGTGGGCCGAGGCGAGACCGAGTCCGACGCCCACTGCCAGCGCCGTCGCGACCCACCGGGTCCGACGGTCGCCAGCGGCGGTCACTCGTCGTCACCTCCGGCGAACCGCACTGTGAGGTCACCGCGCATGGCCCGGTCCATGGGCTTGAGCTCGCCGTTCGCCCAGAGGGACAGCTGGTCGTCGTAGCTGTCACTGTAGACGTTCCCGTCGTTGCCGCCGGGCAGGATACACCGCGAGGTCTCGCCGTCTTGCGGACAGACCTGTCGCCAGCTGCTGCCCGCGCCGGCCTCAACGCGGAAGTTGAACAGCGTCGCCGCCGAGCCGTCGGTCGGGTAGCGCGGGTAGTTGAGGAACGACTGGTCGAACGGGTGATCGATCCGGGTGCGGTTGTAGTCGCGGTACAGCTCCCACCCCTCGGACTCGATCCGCCCGAGCGCCTTCTCGAAGGCGTCCGCCGCGGCGGCCGCACGCCCGCCGTCGAACCACTCGTCGCCGAGCGTCGCGAGTACCCACTGGTTCGGAGCGTACGCCGACGCGTCGCGCCGGCCGTCGAGATCGTCGAGGGCGTCGGCGACGAACCGACCCTCGTACGCGTCGAGGAAGTGGACGAACAGCAGCGGTGCGCGAGCGTCCCGAGCGGCCTCGCCATCCCAGTCGAGAACCGTGTCGAGCTCGTCGCGAGCCCCCCCAGAGAGTTCGCTCCGCGCCTCCTCTAGGACCTCGCGGTAGTGGTCTACCCGGCCGTCGCGGACGTCGCGCTGGAGGTCGCGCATGTCCCCGGGAGTCACGGTGCCGCCGTCGACGAGCGCGTCGAGGCGGTTCCACAGCCGGATCCCGCGGAACGGCTCGCTGTAGTCCGTCGCGAGGTAGTACGGGTACTGTGCGTCGTCGACGATCCGTTGGTTCGCCGTGCCGACGTACGCCGGCGAGTCGTCGTGTGGCATCTCGTCGTAGGGGATGAACCCCTCCCACGACGACTCCCCGTACGGCGTGTAGCCCGCCCACTCGCCCTCGCGGGCGGAGCCGTCGAAGACGCGCGTTCCAGGCACCACCTCGCCGTCGGTCCGACGGATGGGCACCTGCCCCGTTACGCGGTAGCGGACCGACCCGTCTCGCCCCGCATAGACGAAGCACTGCGCTGGTTCGTCGAACTGGCGGAGGGCCTCGTCGACGTCGTCGCCGCCCCGGGATCGGTTCAGCGCGAGGATCGCGTTCGTCGTCCGCGTCGCAGAGAGGCCGGTCCACGCGACGCCGACCTCGTCCCGAAACGCGTCGCCGCCGGCGTTCGCACCCAGCACCGCCCCGTGTACAGATTTCTTCACCGCGATCTCCTCGTCGGACGCGTCGGCGACCTCGATGGTGCGCCGTTCGACGTCGAACGAGCGCCAGCGCTCGCCGTGGCGATACTCGGCGCCGTCGGCGCGGGTCTCGTACTCGTAGAGATCGATCACGTCGCAGCCGGCGTTTGTGAACCCCCACGCGCCGCGGTCGTTCTCGCCGATGACCACGAAGGGAACCCCCGGGAAGGTGACCCCGCGGACCTGGTACTCCGGGTGCCGAAGCACCTGCTCGTACCACACCGGCGGGGCCATCAGCGTCAGATGCGGGTCGTTGGCCATCACGGGGTCGCCGCTTGCGGTGTGTTCGCCGGCGACGGCCCAGGAGTTCGAGCCGATCCACGGGGCCGGCTCGTTCTCGGCGAGAAAGCCGTCCAGCGACGGGTCGGTCGCCAGGGCCGCCCGCGAGGCGTCGTCGCCTCCGTCGGGCGGCGGCGATCGGGCGGCGGCGCCCGACGGGACGTCCCAGTCGTCAGTCGCCCCCGTGTGTCCGAGGATCGCCGCGTCGTGGTCGAGGCGGTTCGGCATGAGCGTCTCCGCCGCCTCCGGACCCAACTCCGCGCGGAGCGTCTCCCTGCGGAGGGTTCGGAAGCTCCCCGTGAGCGCCCACGCGATCTGCTTCTCGGCGAGCATCACGTCGGACGGCGTCCACGGAGCGGGTTCGTAGTCGAGCAGTTCGAACTCGACTGGGAGTGGAAGGTCGTCGCGAGCGCGGTTCACGCCCTCGCAGTACGCCTCGACCTGCGAGGCCACCTCCGTGTCGGCGACGAGGTCCCACGTCGCGTCGGCCGCGGCCGCGAAGTCCATTCTGACGTGGAACCGGTCGGAGTCGAGCGTCGCCTCCCCGACGACCGCAGAGAGCTGCCCCCGCATCTGGCGCCGCTGGAGGTCCATCTGGAACAGTCGATCCGCGCCGTGTGCGTACCCGGCCGCGAACGCGAGGGCGTCCTCGTCGTCGGCCGCGACCCGCGGGACCGCGTCGTCGTCGTACCGGAGCGTCGCCTCGCCGTGCGGGCTTTCGACTCGTGCGGGCGGATCGTCGTCGGCCGCCTCCCACGCTCCGCCCGAGAGCGGCGCGAACGCGGAGAGGTACCCGCGAACCGGCCCGAGGAACCCGCCGCCGACGGCGCCGCCGGCGACGGCCGCAAGCAGGGCGCGCCTCGTCGGCTCGCCTGAACGTTCGGTCATGACCGACCACGAGCGTGTGCCAGTATAAGTTCTTGCGCAACGGCGGAAAGATTCATAACCATGGGTGTAGTTGTCACGGTTGTCAATGCCAGACACGAAGCGCGGACGCGAACGGCAGGGGCGCAAGAAGCTCGAGCAGCTGGAACAGGAGCTCACACAGCGAGAGATCGAGACGCTCGACGCCGACGACGCGCTTCCGGAGTATCCTCCAGAGGACACCGGCTCCGATCTGCTGTCCGCGCCGCCGCAGGAAGCGGAGTGACCGCGAGGCTGCGCGAAGAACCGCCTTTTTGCCGCACGGTCACCAACTCGACGTGATGACCGAACGCGCGACGTACGCCACCGTCTACCTCGGCGCGCAGCTTTCGGCGACTGAGTCAGCGTTGGATCTCGACTGGGCCGACGACGCCGGGGACCGAACCGACGACCACGAGTTCGAGGTGTCGACCGACGACCCCCGCGAAGCGTACCTGGAGATTCAGGCGTTCGACGTCGCCGAGTACGGTCACGAGGTACTCGTGAACGGAGACCCCCTCACCGGGTTCGACATCCCGCCGAACGAGGGGTGGCAACTGTGGAGTGACACCGTGACCGGTGTCGACCTCCGCGAGGGGACGAACACGCTGGCGGTCGCGCGCGACACGGACACCGACGACGCCTTCGCCGTCGGGACGGTCCGCGTACACTGGAAAGCGGCCGTCGACGGGTTCCGGTCGAAGGGGCCAGTCGACGAGTAGCGGGCGGCGCAGCGTGTATATAAACAGGCCTTCGTGTCGGGTTTGGTCGGTCGGATTTCTCGTGGATATTGTCACCAGTTAACACCCGTGATGGCGTTGCTGTACTGCGTTTTCTTCAAACCGCCCGGTCGCGACCCCGGTGAACCGCAACCACACGAGACCCAAGGCTTTATGTAGAATCACAACCTCATTCACTCCTGTACATGAGCCAGCGACGAATGCAGGGTCAGCCCATGATCATTATGGGTGAGGACTCTCAGCGAGTGAAGGACAAAGACGCGCAAGAATACAACATCTCCGCGGCGCGTGCCGTCGCCGAGGCCGTTCGTTCGACGCTCGGCCCGAAAGGAATGGACAAGATGCTCGTCGACTCGATGGGCGATGTAACCATCACGAACGACGGCGTCACCATCCTCCAGACGATGGACATCGACAACCCGACGGCCGAGATGATCGTCGAGGTCGCCGAGACTCAGGAGGACGAGGCCGGCGACGGGACGACGACGGCCGTCGCGATCGCGGGCGAACTCCTCAAGAACGCCGAGGACCTCCTCGAACAGGAGATCCACCCGACCGCGATCATCAAGGGCTTCCACCTCGCGAGCGAGCAGGCCCGCGCCGAGGTCGACGACATCGCGACCGCCGTCGACCCCGACGACGAGGAGCTGATCACGAAGGTCGCCGAGACCTCCATGACCGGCAAGGGCGCAGAGCTCGAGAAGGAGGTCCTCGCCGACCTCATCTACCGCGCCGTCAAGCAGGTCACCGTCGAGGCCGACGACGGCTCTCACGTCGTCGATCTGGAGAACATCTCGATGGAGACTCAGACCGGCCGCTCGGCCGGCGAATCCGAGCTTCTGCAGGGCGCAGTCGTCGACAAGGATCCGCTCCACGACGACATGCCCTCGGCGGTCGAGGACGCGAACGTCCTCCTGCTCAACGACCCCATCGAAGTCGAGGAGGCCGACGTGGACACGCAGGTGTCCATCGACTCGCCCGACCAGCTCCAGCAGTTCCTCGACCAAGAGGAGGACCAGCTCAAGGAGAAGGTCCAGCAGATCAAGGAGACGGGCGCGAACGTCGTCTTCTGTCAGAAGGGCGTCGACGACCTCGCCCAGCACTACCTCGCGAAGGAGGGCATCCTCGCGGCTCGCCGCGTGAAGAAGTCCGACCTCGGCTTCCTCAAGAACATCCTCGGCGGCAACATCGTCTCCGACCTCGACTCCGCGACCGCGGCCGACCTCGGTCACGGCTCGGTGTCGCGTGACGACGCCGACGAGCTGTTCTACGTCGAGGGCGGCGCCGACGCCCACGGCGTCACGCTGCTGCTGCGCGGCTCGACCGACCACGTCGTCGACGAGCTGGAGCGCGGCGTCCAGGACGCGCTCGACGTCGTCTCCACGGCCGTCTCGGACGGCCGCATCGTCGCCGGCGGCGGCGCCATCGAGGTCGAACTGGCCTCCCGCCTCCGCGACTTCGCCGACTCCGTCGAGGGCCGCGAGCAGCTCGCCGTCGAGGCGTTCGCCGACTCGCTGGAGCTGGTCCCGCGCGTGCTCGCCGAGAACGCCGGGCTCGACTCCATCGACACGCTGGTCGACCTTCGCGCCGCTCACGAGGCGGGCGACGAGACGGCCGGCCTGAACGTGTTCTCCAGCGACATCGAGGACACCTTCGACGCGGGCGTCGTCGAGACGGCCCACGCCAAGGAGCAGGCGCTCTCCAGCGCCACCGAGGCCGCGAACCTCGTCCTCAAAATCGACGACATCATCGCCGCGGGCGACCTGTCCACCGGCGGTAACGACGACGAGGAGGGCGGCGCGCCCGGCGGCGGTATGGGCGGCATGGGCGGTATGGGCGGCATGGGCGGCGCGATGTGAGACAGGCCACAGCCAACCTCACTCGCCGCCAGCCGACCGTCGTCTCGCCTTCGACCAAACTATCGACTTCTTTCGACGTCGCGACCGAGGAGCGACGGTTCCATCGGTAGCGACGCCGGAGCGCGTCAGCAGATCGCGTAGTACGGGTACAGCTCCCCGTCGGCCGTGATCTCGACGTACACGTTGCCGTGGCACTTCGACGTCTCGATCGTGACCGACTCAGTCGCGTTCAGCGCGGTCGCCTCGACGGTGAACCGTTCGATCCCGTCGGGGTCCGCCTCGGCGGTGTCGTAGATGGCCTGCTCCCCGCCCGCGGCGACGTCATAACTTCCCTCGTGCACGGTCTCGTTGGTCGCCTCGCGAACGACCGTCACGTTGATCCGCACGCTCTGATTCCACTCGTTCTCCACAGTGATGGAGTGGCTGGCGTCCGGCTGTTCGGAGGCGTACTCCGTCCCGGGCGGCGTGTACGTCGGCGTCTTGTCGGGCGGCGTCGGCGACGCTGTCGGCGTGGGCGTCGCGGTGGCCGTCGGCGTCTCGTCTGTGGTCGGCTCCGTCCCCGGTGCCGGACCCCCGAGGCAGCCGGCCGTGACGATCACGACGACGAGAAGGGCCATCAGCGGCGTCGATCTGGAGGGCATGACGCTCCGTCGTACGACGCGCCTCGGAAAGTGCCTTCTGGAGACACACACGGTCGTCTGTGCGACCGGACGTCGGAGAAAACCGGGGCGATCCGCGTGAGGGCCAAACGTGTCAGCGGGCGGGCGGCACGTCGGCGGACGACACCGCGCGTTACGCGTCGGCGTCGCTCCCGTCGACGTCGGCCGTGTCGCCGTCGGCGTCAGCCGAGTCTCCGCCGGCGATTCCCGAGACCGCCTCGCCAAGGTTCTCGACGTTACCGTCGATGAACGAGCGGATCTGGTCGTGGATGTCACTCACGAAGTCCGGGACGGGGTCGGGGAGCTCCGAGGGCGGCCCGGCCTGGCCGACCGCACCATCGTTCGAGCCCGCGTCCGCGGGGGCGTTCCCCGGGGCCGCGGCGGCGACACCAGTCACTGCGAGCAGGGCCGCGAGTGCGATCGCGGCGAGTTTGATTCGGCTCATGTTGCACTCGTCCGTGTGGCCTCCGGGGTAAAGAGGGGTGAAGACCCGAAAGCCGAATTCGGGCGTTTCGACGCTTGATAAGCCCGATTAAACCGACTTAATCCGATCCGCCGCCGACACCGACCCGGTTCGGAGTCGAGTCGGCCGGGACGCCGGTCGCAGACCGACCGCGCCGTCGCGACCCGACTCACGCGCGGTCTCCCGCCGACCGCGACGCCGTACCGGTGGCTTCTAATCGGCCCACGCAATTCTTGCGACTATGAAGACGCTGCTGCTCAACAGCGACGACGTGCACGAGAACGCCGCGATGGACGAGCTCGTGCCCGCCATCGAGGACGCGTTCGCCGCCTATCAGCGCGGCGACGCGCAGATGCCGCCCAAGAGCTACATCGACCTCCCCGAGTACAACGGCGACTTCCGGTCGATGCCCGCGTATCTCGACGCCGGCGAGTGGGACGCGGCGGGCGTCAAGTGGGTCAACGTCCACACCGACAACGAGGAGCAGTACGACCTCCCGACGGTCATGGGGACGATGATCTACTCGGACCCGAAGAACGCCTTCCCGCTGGCGATCCTCGACGGCACCGAACTCACGATGAAGCGCACCGGCGCGGCCGCCGCCGTCGCCACCGACCACCTCGCGGTCGCTGACGCCTCGTCGCTGGGGATCGTCGGCGCCGGCGTCCAGTCGTACACCCAACTGGAGGCCATCTCGACCGTCCGCGACATCGAGGAGGTCGTCGTCTCCGACCTCTCCGAGGAGCGGGTCGCCCGATTCATCGACGCGTTCCAGGACCAGTTCGACGTGCGCGCCGGCTCCATCGAGGAGGCGGCGACGTGCGACGTGCTCTCGACGGTCACCCCCGTCGAGGAGCCGATCGTCTCCCGCGACGCGGTCGGCGAGCACACCCACGTGAACGCGATGGGCGCCGACGCCGAGGGGAAACACGAACTCGCCGACGAGGTGTTGCTCGACGCGAAACTCGTCATCGACGATTACGAGCAGACGACTCACTCCGGCGAGATCAACGTCCCCTACGCTGCGGGCGTCCTCGGCGACGACGACATCTACGGCCAGATCGGCGAGATCGTCGTCGGCGAGCGGGAGGGTCGGACGGCCGACGACGGGATCACCGTCTTCGACTCGACCGGCCTCGCGATCCAGGACGTCGCCGCCGCGCACGTCGTGTACGAGCACGCGAACGAGCGCGACAACGGCTACGCGTTCGACCTGCTCGGGCTGGCGGAGTAACGCACGCCGCTCATTCGTCCCCGCCGGCCTCGTCCTCGCCGGCGATCACCTCGATCAGCTTGGTCACGCCCCAGACGAGGGCGACGAACGGGAGCAGCGGGAACAGGATCACGAGCAGCCCGAGGAACATCGCCCAGCCGATGGCGTTCATCCCGTCGTCCGAGTGCGAGTCGTAGCCGGGTGTGACCGTCCGGTACACGGTCTTCACCAGCCCGGCGTCGTCGTCTTGAGTGTCGATCTCCGTGCTCATGTCCCCACCTACGTCGGCTGACAGGATACGCGTTGTGCCGCCGACTCCTCGACCGTGTGCCGTGTTGGCAACACCCGCCGTGTTCGATGGAAAGGTATAGGGGTCGAAGCGGCCGAACGGACAGATAAGAAATGTCCGAGGAGGGTTACGACCACACGGCGGTCGAGCGACGCTGGCAGGAGGCGTGGGCGGAGGCCGACGCCTACCGGACACCGGACGACGCCGATGACCCGACGTACGTGCTTGGGATGTTCCCGTACCCGTCGGGGAAGCTCCACATGGGTCACGTCCGCAACTACACGATCACGGACGCGTACGCTCGCTTCCGCCGGATGCAGGGCGACGACGTGCTCCACCCCATGGGCTGGGACTCGTTCGGTCTGCCCGCCGAGAACGCCGCCAAGGAGCGCGACTCGAACCCGCGCGACTGGACGATGGACTGCATCGACACCATGCGCGGGCAGATGGAGTCGATGGGGTTCGGCTACGACTGGGAGCGCGAGATCACCACCTGCGAACCGGAGTACTACAAGTGGAACCAGTGGCTGTTCCAGCAGTTCCACGAGGAAGGACTGGTCGAGCGCCGCGCCGCCGAGGTGAACTGGTGCCCCTCCTGTGAGACCGTGTTGGCCGACGAACAGGTCGAGGGCGAGGACGAGCACTGCTGGCGGTGTGACACGCTGGTCGAACAGCGGGAACTGGACCAGTGGACGCTGGGGATCACCGAGTACGCCGACGAACTGCTCTCGGCCATCGACGACCTGGAGGGGTGGCCCGACAGCGTCCGCGAGATGCAGCGCAACTGGATCGGGAAGCAGGAGGGCTCTCGCGTCGAGTTCGACGTCGAGGGCCACGGACCCGTAGAAGCGTTCACGACCCGACTGGACACTATCCACGGCGCGACGTTCTTCGCGCTGGCCCCGGACCACCCGATTTCGGAGGAACTGGCCGCCGAGGACGACGAGGTCGCCCACTTCGTCGAGGAGGTCGCCGACCCCGACGGCGACGAGCCGAACGGCGTCGAGACGGGCCTGACCGCCACCAACCCCGCAACCGGCCAGGAGGTGCCCGTCTTCGTCGCCGACTTCGTCCTCTCGGACGTTGGCACGGGCGCGCTGATGGGCGTCCCCGGCCACGACGAGCGCGACCACGCGTTCGCCGAGCGCATGGGCGTCGAGATCACGCCCGTCATCGCCCCCGAGCCGGAGGAGGGCGAGGACGGCGACACCGACGATGCCGATCCCGAAGCGCCCGACGTGAGCGAGGGCGCCTCCACCGAAGACGGCGTGTTGGTCAACAGCGGTGAATACGACGGCCTGCCCAGCGCGGAGGCGCGGGAGGAACTGACCGCCGACATCGACTCCGCGGCGTTCCACACGCAGTACCGCCTGCGCGACTGGCTGATCTCCCGCCAGCGCTACTGGGGGACGCCGATCCCGGTGATCCACTGCGACGACTGCGGCCCCGTCATGGTTCCCGAGGGGGACCTGCCGGTCGAGCTGCCGGAGTTCATCAACACGACCGGGAACCCGCTGGACGCCGCCACCGAGTGGAAACACACGACCTGCCCGGACTGCGGCGCCGACGCCGTCCGCGAGACGGACACGATGGACACGTTCGTCGACTCCTCGTGGTACTTCCTGCGGTACGTCTCGCCGGATCTGAACGACGCTCCCTTCGACGTGGGCCGCACGAACGACTGGATGCCCGTCGACCAGTACGTCGGCGGGCTGGAGCACGCGGTGATGCACCTGCTGTACGCGCGGTTCGCCACGAAAGCCATCGCGGACATGGACATGCTGGAGCACCGCGAACCGTTCACGAACCTGTTGGGACAGGGCATGGTCCAGTTGGAAGGCGAGAAGATGTCCAAGTCGAAGGGCAACACCGTCTCCCCGCAGCGCATCGTCGACGAGTACGGCGCCGACACGGCGCGGCTGTTCATGATGCAGGCCGCCCGGCCCGACACCGCGTTCGACTGGTCCGAGGAGGGCGTCAAGTCGACCCACCGGTTCCTGGCTCGGTTGGCCGAGACGGTGCGCTCGTTCGCCGACGCCGATCCCGACGGCGACGACGCGGACGCCGCGCGGTACGTCCGCTCGGAGGTCGACGCCGCCGTCGCCCTCGCCACCGAGAACTTCGACGAGTTGGGCTTCGACCTGGCAACGCGGGAGGCGCAGCAGTTGGTCGGCACGCTGCGCAGCTACCGCGCGTACGTCGACGAGGTACACGCGCCAACCTTCGAGCGCGGGGTGACGGCCGCGCTGAAGCTGCTGGCGCCGGTCGCGCCGCACCTGACCGAGGAACTGTACGCCGAACTGGCCGATGACGGGGGGCTGCTGGTCGACGCCGACTGGCCGACCGCCGACGTGGACACCGACGAGGCGAGCAGACGCCGACAACTCGTCGAGAACACCCGCGAGGACGTACGCAACATCGTCGACGTGGCGGGGATCGAGGACCCCGAGCGCGTCGACGTGGTCGTCGCGCCCGAGTGGAAACACGAGGCGCTGGCGATCGCCATCGACAGCGACGCGCCGAACCTCGTCGGAGAGCTGATGCAGAACCCGGACATCCAGCGACACGGGTCGGCCGCCTCCGACTACGCGAAGGATCTGCAAGCCGAGCGCGAGGCGCTTCGGCCCGCGCTGGCGCCCGACCGCGAGCACGAGGCGTTAGAGGCCGCCGCCTGGCTCATCGAGCGCGAGTTCGAGGCTCCGGTTTACGTCCGTTCGGCCGACGACGCCGACGACGCCGTCGCGAACAAGGCCGAGCCGGGCCGTCCCGCCATCGACATCGCGGAGTAGTCGGCGGCGCGCGGTCCGCGTCGGCGCCAGGTCCCGCCGTCAGTTCCGGTCGTTCCAGTTCAGATCCACGTCGCGGCGGGCGTCCTCGCCGGCCGCGAACGGACCGAACCCGTACACGACGACGAGCACCGCCAGCGCCGGCAGGGCGTTGGCCGCCAGCGGGAGGAGATCAAACGGGACGCCCGCGAGGACACTCCGGGGAACGAACGCGACGAGCAGCGCGACCCACGCACCCGGAAACACGACCAGCCCGCCAGCAAGTTCGACGCGGCGGGCGCGCTCGGTCGGCGTCGCCGGCAGCCCGCCTCGCCAGGCGCCGGCAAGCCCCGCGAGGCCGACCGCGGCGACGAGCAGGGCACCGTCGACGAGTCCCGCGAACCCGCCGGTCCAGCCGGGCGCGTCGAGGAACGCGGCGAGTCCACCGAACGAGACCCCGAGGTGGACGGCCGCGAGCGCGTACGCGGCGCCCGCGACGGCGCGGTCGCGGACGGTTCCGGGTCGGCGTTCAGTGGACACGGTCGAGGCGACGGTTGGCACGCTCAAGTCGGTACCGGCCGGTCGGAGCGGCCTGACCGCAGTTTACCGAAACCGGGAGTTGGCAGGCGGAATGGACAACCAGGAACGGGGACGGGCAACCGGGGAACGGGGAAGACGACCCGGGAGATGAACGGGGAAGACGACCCGGGAGAAACAGAAGACGAGGACAGGCGAGAAGAACCGAGAAGCGGGCGACCGAGCACTGGCCGTGGTGCCCCGTGCGGCGCTATCGGTGTGAACTCAGTCCGATTCGTTCACGTCGATGTGGTGGCCCTCGTCGACGTCCTCGCCGACGGACATCTTGGGGAGGGTAACGGTGAGCACGCCGTTCGAGTAGGTCGCGCTCGCGTGTTCCTCGCGGACCTCAGCGGGGAGAGTTATCGAGCGGTGCAGCGACTCGGCGCGTCGCTCGCGGCGCAGGTACGCGCCGGTGTCGCCGGCGACGTCGCCCTCGTCGCGACGCACCTCGCGCTCGGCGCGGATCGAGAGCACGCCGTCGCGGACGGTCAGGTCGATGTGTTCGCGATCGAACCCCGGAAGATCGGCCATCACCGCGATCTCGTCGTCGTACTCGGCCACGTCGATGTCGATGCCCGAGCGTCGCATCCCGTGGAGGTCGCCCCAGTCCATCCGCCCGACGTTGCGGGACATACGGTCGAACATCCGGTTCATGTCGTCGAAGGGAGTCATGTTACTCATGGAATATCACCGATACAGAGAACACCTCGTCAGGTATTAAACACCGCTGGACGCGTGGTAGCCCGCTTCACGCCTCGATACTCGGTCTCGGCGGTACGCTACGGACGCGGGCGGCGACGGGTAACGGTTTTCACCGCCCGTCCCGCAGATCGGATATGAACGTCACCGTCATCGATTACGGCGTGGGTAACCTCCGGAGCCTCCGCCGCGGGCTCGAACGGGCCGGCGCGGACGTGGTGGTCTCCGACGACCCCGACGCGATCCGCGACGCGGAGGCGCTCGTGCTTCCGGGCGTCGGCGCGTTTCAAGAATGCGTGAACAACTCCGAGCCGTTTCACGACGTGCTGATAGCGAAAGCCGAGGACACGCCGATCCTGGGCGTCTGCGTCGGGCTCCAGCTCATGTACGAGGAGAGCACCGAGGGCGCACCCGAGGGCGAGACCGTCGAGGGGCTCGGCCTCATTCCGGGGCGCGTCGAGCGCCTCTCTGGGTCGGTGAAGGTGCCGCACATGGGCTGGAACGAGCTCACGCCCGAGCGCGACCACCCGATCATGGACGGGATCGAGGCGGGGGACTACGCCTACTTCGTCCACTCGTACTGCGCGGACGTGACCGAGCGCACCATCGCCTCCTGCGAGTACGGCCGGCGCTTCGCGGCCGTGGCTGCCAACGAGGCGGGCAACGTGATCGGCACGCAGTTCCACCCCGAGAAGAGCGGCGAGACCGGCCTGCAGATCCTGAGCAACTTCGTCGAGTACGCGGAGGCGTACCACGCCGGCGAGGTCGCAGCCGCCGAGTGACGGGGCGTTCGGGCCAGCGCCGGCGACCCGGCGGTCCGCTGACACGCTGACGACCGCGACGGACCCCTTTCTCGCGAACGTTGAAATCCGAGGCCGCGGCCAGAGCCGCCGTGCGGTGAGCACGGTCCCCGGCGGGCAGCGGGTGCGCGACGCCGGCGTCGGGGCGCGGACGTGGGGCGTCGCCTGTTCGCCAGCCGGAGCGATCCTGCCGGAACGGTTCGCCGGCGGTCAGTACACCACGTGCTCGGTGTCGTACGAGCCGAGGACGCGGATCCAGCCGTCGCCGACGAGGCCCTCGACGTCGGCGAGCGCCGCCTGCGCGCGCTCCTCGTAGAGGCCGGCCTCGAAGTCGATGTGGAACAGGTAATCCCCGAGGCGCTCGCCGCTCGGGCGCGATTCGATACGCGAGAGGTTCACGTCTCGGTCGGCGAACGCTTCGAGGAGCTCCAGCAGCAGCCCGGGGTAGTTCGCGCTGGGGTAGACGACGACCGAGGTCTTGCCGCCGGCCTCGGTCCGTTCGTCGTCGCCGGCGACGACAAGGAACCGCGTCGCGTTCGACGACTGGTCTTGAATGTCCTCGGCGAGCACCCGCAGGTCGACGCCGCCGTCGTCGGCCGCGGCGTTCGCGGGGTGTCCGATGCCGGCGACCGTCGGGTCCTCGCGGGCGCGCTCGACGCCGCGGGCCGTCGAGGCGACGGCCTCCCGCCGAGCGTCGGGATATTCGCGCTCCAAGTAGTCGCGACACTGTGCCAGCGCCTGGGAGTGGGAGGCGACCACGTCGAACGTCTCCGCTTGCGCCAGCAGCGCGTGGCGGATCGGGGTGACGATCTCGCGCACGACCGCCACGTCGGCCTCGGTGAGCGCGTCGAGGCTCTCGGTGACGCTTCCCTCGATGCTGTTTTCGACGGGGACGACCCCGCGGTCGTACTCGCCGTCGGCGACGGCCTCGACGATGGCCGTGACCGACTCTCGGAAGGCGACGTCGTCGGCGACGGCCCGGGCGGCGCGGTGAGAGTACGTGCCGGCGGGGCCGAGCGTGACTGCCTGCATACCTCGCCGTGCGCCGTCGACCCCGATAAGGACTCCGGGTGCGTCAGAACTTCCACACGTCGACGATCCCGGCCGGTCGGAGCCCGGCCGTCAGAAGCGGTCGCGCAGCTCCGCCTGCAGGTCCGCCACGTCGAGATCCTTCTGTGCGAACAACACGAGTAGGTGGTAGACGAGATCGGCCGCCTCTGCTGTCAGTTCCTCGGTGTCGTCGTCTTTCGCCGCGAGAATCGCCTCAGTCGCCTCCTCGCCGATCTTCTCCAACACCGCGTTCTCGCCCTTTTCGTGGGTAAACAGCGAGGCGGTGTAGGACCCTTCAGGGAGCCGCTGCTTGCGGTCCTCGATCGTCGCGAACAGCGCGTCGAGCACCTCCTCGTCGGTGACCGTCTCCGATTCCGGCTCGCCGCCGTCACCGGCCGCGGCGTCGTCGCTCACGCGTCGACCTCCGCGTCGGCGTCCACCGGGGTCGCCGCGTGCGCTTGTCGGAAGAACGCCAGATCGTGGACCCGTGAGTCGGCCGTCAACTCGGGATGGAACGACGTGGCGACCACCGAACCCTGCTTGACTGCGACGGGGTCGCCGTCCCACTCGGCGAGCACCTCGACGCCTTCACCCACCTCGTCGATGACGGGGGCGCGAATGAACACCGCCGGGAACGGATCGTCGAGCCCCGTGACCGAAAGCGGAGCCTCGAAGGAGTCCGCCTGCCGACCGAACGCGTTCCGGTCGACGCTCACGTCGAGCACATCAAGCGTCGCCACGCGCTCGTCGTTCGCGTCGCTGGAGGCGACGATGAGCCCCGCGCACGTCGCGAGCAACGGTTTGTCGGCGGCGACGTGCGCTCGGATCTCCTCGTCGATTCCCTCCTCGGACAGCAGTCGCGAGATGGTGGTCGACTCCCCGCCTGGCATGAGCAACACGTCGCAGTCGGGCACGACCCCGGCCTCACGGATCTCGATGACGTCCACCTCGACGCCGTGGCTTGCGGCCGCACGGCGGACCGCGTCGGCGTGCTCGGAGACGTCGCCTTGAACGGCGATAACGCCCGCATTCATGGGAGAGAATCGACGGGCTGCGAGTGAAAAGCTGTCGTTCGGGCGATGCCCCGTGTCCAGGGGCGACGTTCGGGCGATGCCCCGTGCCCCGGGGCGACGGCCGGCCGCTGTCAGAACGCGAACCCGAGGATCAACACGAGAATGCCGAAGAGGAGCCCGAAGGCGACGACGGTCTTCGGGTCGATCCGGATCGCGTTGCGGTCCTCCGCGTCGAAATAGCGGACGAGCCCCGCACTGGACATCAGGCCGCCGCTGTTTTGTCCGCTGCTCATACGCCACTGATGGCGAGTGGTCGGCCTAAGCCTTTCGACCGCCGACGAGCGGGGCGAGTGCGACGGGTGAGCCGGTCGGGCACCGATCGGGCGGGTGCGATCGAGAGAACCCAACCGCCGGTGAGTAATCCTTATGCGCGGCCCGTCGCAACGGTCGGTCGGTATGAGCGTCCGACTCAAAGACTTCTACGCGGACTGGTGTGGCCCCTGTAAGACTCAGGACCCGATCCTCGACGATCTCGAGGAGGATTACCCCGACGTGAGCTTCGAGAAGGTCGACGTCGAGGAGGAGCAGGAGATCGCGAACCAGTATCAGGTGCGCTCGCTTCCGACCCTCATCGTCGAGAACGACGACGGCGTCGTCGACCGCTTCGTCGGCGTCACCCAGCGCGAGGACCTCGAGGAGGCGCTCGCGCAGGCCGGCGCGTAAGCGCGAGCCCCGAATTCGAGGCGACCGATTGGCGATCGAGGCGACTGACTGATCGACCTACTGACCCGCGGTTCACGTTTGCCGCCTGGACGACGCCCAGTCGTCACTCGACGGCGATCCGACTCGCAACCGTTAACACGGGAGCGGCCGC
The DNA here is from genome assembly GCF_030127145.1 of Halobaculum halobium. Classification (NCBI taxonomy): domain Archaea; kingdom Methanobacteriati; phylum Methanobacteriota; class Halobacteria; order Halobacteriales; family Haloferacaceae; genus Halobaculum; species Halobaculum halobium. The sequence goes on along the minus strand of NZ_CP126158.1, from coordinate 2,265,808 downwards.
TTCCCACACGTATGGCAAACTTCGAGGCGGCCGAGCGCCGTACGCTCGACAAGCTCGTCTGCATGCGGTGCAACGCTCGCAACCCCAAGCGCGCGGATAACTGTCGCAAGTGCGGCTACGGGAACCTCCGCCCCAAGGCGAAGGAACCGCGCACCGCCTGATCGCGACCGACGGGTACCACACCCGCCGCCGGTTTCGACCCGATCTACTCGTTCTTCAGTGCCCCCAGCGACCGCGGCAGCCGCCGTCTCACTCCTCGGGGTACTTCGGCTCCCGACGCTCGGCGCGGGCGAGCGCCCGCTCGATCACGTCGCGCACGGAGTCGCCGGCGGGGTCGGCGTGGAACGCGTCGCCGTGGCCCGCGTACAGCGACTCGACGGTGTCCGGAAGTCGGTCGAGCAGGTCCCGGAGGCTCCCGATGAGTCGTTCTCGCGACTGTCCCGCCATGTCCGTCCGGCCGAAGGAGCCGTCGTCGAACGCGCCGTCGTTGTACACGACCACGTCGCCGCCGAACAGCGCGGTCTCTGCGACCAGCGAGACGTGGTCTGCGGCGTGGCCGGGCGTGTACACCACCTCGGCCGTCTCGTCGCCGATCGCGACCTGGTCGCCGTCCCCGAGCGCGTGATCCCGCCGTGGGTGGTCTCCGTGCGCGTACAGGTCGGCGTCGAACGCGTCGAGCACCGCGTCCAACTCGCCCACGTGATCGTGGTGTTGGTGAGTGAGTACCACCCGGTCCAGTTCGTCGGTGTACTCGGCCAGCACGTCGACGACACCCGGCATCGTCCCCGCGTCGATGAGCGTCGGCACCGCGCCGTCGACGAAGTAGGCGTTGCAGGTGAACTCCTCGGCCTCGGCCGTGAGGTTGACCGCGTCCATGTCCGAGGACTTGGGTGCCGCGCGTAAAAGCCGACCTGCCGCGGCAGCAAAGCGACACATGCGGTGCCGGCGTCGACGCCGACCACGTCAGTCCAGCTCCGGCCGCTTCGTGTCGTCTCGGGCCGCTTCAGGCGGTCTCGGGCTGCGGCGGCCCGTGTCCGCCGCCGCGGCACCCCTAACTATTTTTGTCGGTACTGGCTAGGTACGCACGGTATGGGCTTCGGAAGTTACGATGAATCCGAACAGGAGAACCAGACGCTCGATTCGGATCTCGATCAGGACACCGTCGGCGCCGGCGACGGCGACACCGACCACGACGGCGACGTCGAGTTCGAGTTCGAAGCCTCGAACGACGAACTCCTCGACAAGCTCGAGGAGATCAAGGACTGACGACCGCCGCCGGACGACATCGCACACGCCGTGACCTCCGGAACGCGCGCGGTCGGCGTCGCCGTCTCGGCGGACGGTCGGTCGGACGACGACCCGCCGGCCCGCGCGACGGTCGCGGCCGCGGTCGTCCGCACCGACCGCGTGGTCGACGGGCTGTCGTTTTCGACGTGTACCGTGGGCGGCGTCGACGCGACGGCCGCCGTCGTCGACTGCCTCCGGCGACTCGACCGACCCGACGCGCGACACGTCCTGCTGGCGGGCGTCGCCCCGGCGTGGTTCAACGTGATCGACTGCCGGCGCGTGTACGAGGCCACCGATCGGCCCGTCACCGCCGTCTCGTTCGAGGCGAGCGACGGCCTCGCGCCCCACCTCCGCGAGCACTTCGACGGCGAGGCGCGCAGGCGTCGACTGGCCGTCTACGACTCGCTCCCCGAGCGGCGACCGCTGTCCCTCGGCGGCGACGGGGGCGGCGGAGGTGACCCCGACGAGTCCGACCTGTGGCTCCGAGCCGTCGGCGTCGACGCCGTGACGGCCGAGCGGGTCGTCGCCGCGCACACCCCGGACGGGCAGGGTCGTCCGGAACCGCTTCGGGTGGCGCGGCTCGCGGCGCGCGCCGGCCGGTCCTACGTTGCGCGGCGGGGCGGAGCCGGACCGAGCCCAGCGACGGAGTCGCCGGACGACAGCCTCTAGGGACCGGTGTCGTCGCTTGGCGACGCCCGAGACGAGTAGACTTACCCCCGCGGCCGACCGCGTTCCCGTATGAGCGAGCAGTCGCTGGACGCGGACCTGTGCGTGTCCGACTGCGAGCGCTGTCCGGCGCTCGCGGAGTCGCGATCGCAGATCGTCAACGGGACCGGGCCGACCGACGCGGATCTCGTGTTCGTCGGGGAGGCGCCAGGCGCGAACGAAGACGAGCAGGGCGAGCCGTTCGTCGGCCGCTCGGGGACGGTGCTCGACGACGCGCTGCGTGACGCCGGCCTCGCACGCGCCGACGTTCGGATCACCAACTGCGTGCGCTGCCGACCGCCTGACAACCGCGACCCGCACGCCGACGAGTTGGAGGACTGTCGCGGCTACCTCGCGGAGGAGCTTGCGCGCGTCGACCCCGAACTGGTCGTCACGCTCGGGAAAGTTCCCTCCCAGCACCTGCTCGGCCGGTCGGTCGCCGTAACGAACGAAACCGGAGAGGTGTTCGACGCCCGCGTCGGCGACGCGGCCATCCGGCTGCTTGTGTGTCTGCACCCGGCGGCGACGCTGTACGACCGGAGTCAGGCGGACGCCTTCGAGGAGACGGTCCGGCGAGCCGCAGAGCTGTCCGGGCTCACCGACGGCGACGCGAGCGGGCAGTCGTCGCTCGGCGACTACTGAGCGATGCGCGCCGTCGGTCGCTCCGGCGGTTGTTACGGCGTGTCGGCGGCCTCGGGGGCGGTGCGTCGACCGCGCCACAGCGCGCCGATCACCAACCCGTAGACGAGCCCCGAAACGTGCCCGCCGTTCACCGCGGCAGGCGTCTGCGGGAGCGTCGTGACCAGGTTGAGCGCGACCGTGAGAACAGACGAAACGCCGATCACGGCAGCGAACAGGTCCAACTCGGAGCGATCGGTCGGATTCGAGATCGCCCTCGCGAGCGCGAACCCGCCGAGCGCGTAGCCGAGCCCGCTGATCCCGTAGACGGCGACGTTCGCCGCCGGGCTGTACGCTACCAGCACCGCGTAGCCGACGCCGAGCGCGAGCGCCACGCCCGCGAGGAGGAAGAGCCAGTAGCCGCCCGGCGAGAAGTGCCGCTCCTGGGGAGCGAGCACGAGCAACACGAGCACGTTCGAGACGAAGTGGAGGGCCCCCCGGTGGAGAAACGGCGACAGCAGGAACACGGCGTCGCCGCCTTGGAGATAGAGGACCGCGGTCAGCGCACGGACCGACGGCGCGCCCGTCGTCCACGTCGCGATAACCTGGAGCAGGAACACCGCAGACGTGAGCGCGACGACCGTGAGCGTCGTCCGCGTGCGCGCCCCGCGGTACTGGCGGCCCAACGTCGAGACGAACGCGCGCCAGTCGGCGGTCGACGCCGGTCGGTCCGCTGGCCTCATCGAACGGTGCTCGGGGACAGACGCCCTTAGCACTTCCTCGGAAGCCGACTTCGAGAGCGACGCCGCTGTGAGCGCGTGGGGCCGGAGAAAACTGTGAATCCGGTCTCGGGGTCGCGGCCGTTACTTTCCGCCGCGGTCGCCGCTCGACACCGACGGACGGGTCTTTTCGGTGCCCTTGCCGCGCTGGCTCAGGCCGCGGTTGCGTTTCCCGGCGTTCGTGAGCCCGCGGAACGCGCGGCCCTTCTGGGAGTCGTCACAGATCCAGCTGAGTTCGTCGTCGTTCTGGATCGCGGGGTGTTCGGGATCGATGAGGATCACTTCGGTCCACTTCTGGGAGCCGTCCTGGCCCACCGGGTAGGAGGCGAGCACGCGGAGGTTCGGGTACTTCCGCGAGACGCGCTCCTCGCCGATGCGCTGGATGGACTTCCGGCGGCCGATGCGGTTGACGCCCTGGCGCTTCGAGCGGCGACCCGCCTTGTGGCGCTGCTTGCGCGCGCCGCCCTTGCGGACGGAGACGCGCGTCATCACGACGCCCTGCTTGGCCTTGTAGCCGAGTTCGCGCGCCTTGTCCAGCCGCGTCGGGCGCTCGATGCGCTCGATGGCGCCCTGCGTGCGCCACTCCTGCTTGCGCTGCCACTGCAGTTCCGCGAGCTTGCCCTCGTCCTGGTTCCGCCAGGCTTCCTTGATGTGGGAGTAGAAGCTTCGTGCCATTGGTGGTCTCCGCGGGCGCTTGCGATTCAGTCGCGGCGGGACACCCCGCGCGACCACATTTCGTCCCGGCGTACCGGGTGCCCACTGGCGGCCCACCTGCCAGCGAGTTGGTGGTACTTCCGGGCTGGCGCTGTTAAGGGCTGCGTTTCGCGTCGTCGCCGTCGAGCGAGTCGGGACGTGCGCGTGCGGCCACACCGAGCGCGGGGACGATGGCGAACCAGCCGGCGATCACGAGGACGAAGCCCGCGGACGCGTAGTACAGGTGCGAACAGCAGTAGTAGCCGCCGCCGAACCCGCGGAGGAACTCCCGTCCGCCGTACGCGACCGCGAGCGTGCCGACGGCCGCGACGAACGGCCGGGAGAGCGGTTCGGGGTAGCGGGCGAGGAGGCGCGGGGAGGTGACGGCACCGACCAACAGTACCGCCGCGAGGAGTTCGTTCACGCCCGTCGGATCCGGCCGGCTCGCAAAAAACGGGGCGATCCGTCGGCAGTCACGGCCGGGTCGGCGGCTACGCCTCCGGCTCCGCCAGCGCCCGCACCGACTCGAACTCGCCGTCGAGGACGGCGTCGGTCACAACCTGCGGGTCCACCTCGGGCATCTCGCCGGGGTACTTTCGCCCGAAGTAGCTCAGGATGTTGTCCACGTCACGAAAGAGGAGTTCGTCGGCGTTCTCGTGGTCGGTTTCGACCGACTGGGGCCAGTCGAAGATCACGACGCCGTCGTCGCTGACGGCGACGTTGTACTCGGAGATGTCGGCGTGGACGTAGCCCGCGCGGTAGGCCAGATCCATCTCGCGAAGCACCAGGTCGAGCACTCCCACCACCTGCTCGGAGCGGAGCTTCGCGTCCGCCAGTTCCGGGCCGGGGAGCTTCTCCATCACGATCGCGTGGCGGTTGTGGTCGATCGGCCGCGGCACCGACACCTGCGGGTAGAGGTCCTCCAGCGCGCCGTACTCGCGCTCTGCGGCCTTCCGCGCCGTGTACTGCCATGAAACGTGGTTGTTGTCGCTGGTGTACTCGCGCTCTTTGTTCACCTCGCGGAAGTTGGTGTACCCCTCGCGGTGGAACTTCAGCGCCATCGGCCGGTACGTCTCGACCTCGTACACGTCGCTCTCCTTGCCGACGCCCAGCGACGAGCCCATCCCGGTGACAGTCTCCCGTTCCGCGAACGTGTGTAGCGCCAGCGCGTCGTACCCCTCGAAGGTGAGCTGATAGCCCTCGTACTGGATCGTCTTGCGCCGGATCAGGTCGCGGTCGGCACAGCGGTCGATCCGGTACTCGGCGTTCTCCTCGGAGAGCCCGGCGTACTCCGGGATCTTCTCGACGTTCACCCACTCGGAGAACCGCATGCCCTGCTCGACGCCCGAGAGGAGATAGAAGTCCTCGGGCTCGAGCTCGGCCATCGTCTCGGCGACGTTCCCGACCATTACCCGTGTGTCGTCGCCGCGAGGTGAAAAGGCGTTCGCGGCGCCGGTCGCGGCGTCTCCGTCGTCGCCGGCCGCGCCCCGTCGCTCCGCGACCGGGGCCTCTTTGCCCGGCGACACCGCACGGTCGGTATGAGCGATTCGGACGCCCCGAGGGGCGGTGACACGAGCGCGGCAGGCCCCTTCGCCGACCGCGAGTGGCGGCTGATCCGCGAGGAATCGCGCCCCGGGCCGCTGAACATGGCTCTCGACGAGGTCGCCGCCGAGACGGCCGCCCGCGGCGGCCCGCGCACGGTCCGCGTGTACCGCTGGGAGCCCTCCTGTCTCTCGATGGGCTACGCGCAGGACCCCGACACGGTCGACTGGGCCCACTGCGCCGACATCGGAGTCGACGTGACGCGGCGCCAGACCGGCGGCGGCGGCATCTACCACGACCACGACGGCGACATCTCGTACTCGATCACCGCGCCCGCCGAGGAACTCCCGGGCGACCTGCTCGACGCCTACCATCTGCTGTGTGAGCCGGTGCTGTCCGCCTTCCGTGCGCTCGGCGTCGACGCCGGCTACGCAGACGAGGAGCGGCCGCCGATTTATCGGCCCGCCTGCTACCTCCGAGGGCTCCATCCGGCCCACGACGTGTGCGCCGACGGCGGCGCGGGGCGGAAGCTCTCGGGCAACGCGCAGTACAGGCGAGACCAGAGCATCATCCAGCACGGCTCGGTGACGTTCGAGGCGACACCACGCGAACACCTCGCGGTCTTCCGCGACCACGGCGTGAGCGAGGGACGGTTCACCGAGCGCGTCGGGGGGATCACCGATTACGCGGACGCGACGCGCGCGGACGCTGTCGCCGCGTTCGAGGGCGCCCTAGCGACGTGGGCTGACGCCGAGGAGGGCGAGTGGACCGCCGCGGAACTCGCGCGCGCCGAGGAGATTGCCGACGAGAAGTACCGATCGGACGACTGGGTGCGCGAGCGGCCGGGGAGTCGCTGACGGCGGCGTCGCCGGCGCGGCGGCGACCCCGCGGTCGAGTCAGAACCCAAACGTCTCCGGCTCGTCGCCGATCTCCGCCTGCACCGTCTCGTGGAGTTCGTCGATCGGCGGCGTGTCGCGCGTCGGGTCGAGCCAGTGCTCGCCGAGCCAGCGGTAGCGGATCACGCCGTCCTCGTCGATGAGGAAACAGGAGCGTCGCGAGCGCCGGAACACGCCGAAGGTCCGGTAGGCGACGCCGAACGACTTCGAGATCGCCAGGTCCGTGTCGGCGTACAGCGGGAAGCCCAGACCGAGCCGGTCGATGAACTGGCGGTGCAGGCGCGGCCCAGACTTGGAGACGCCGACGACGTTCACCTCCTCGCCGGAGGCGAACCAGTCGAAGTCGCGGAAGGCGCACCACTCCTCGATGCAGTCGGGGCTGAAGTCGACGGTGTAGAAGCTGAGGAGAACGGGCTTGTCGAGTAGCTCCGAGAGCGACGCCTCGCGCGTCTCGCCCTCGGGCGTGACGAGCGTCCCGGCGAACTCGGGTGCGGGGTCGCCCACGTCGAGCGGGTCGCTCGGTTCGTGCGGCGGGTCCGACCGTGACATTTGGCGGGACAGACGGCGGTCGGTCCAATAAGCGTACGGTCCCCGGTGTCGAGGGTGATAACCGGTGGGGCCGACCGGAGTCCATGCGGTTCCCGGTTCCGTCACAGCTCCGCCGGGTTCGCCATACCCCCCTTGACTCCGGCGCGGACGAGGGCGACGTTCACCGGGTAGGCGGCGAGGTAGCCGACCGACAGCGAGAACGCCAGCGCGCCCCAGAACAGCAGGTCGCCGACGTGCGCGTCGGCCGCGAGGAGGAGGTCGGTCCCGATCGCGACGACCTCCATCACCGTGATCGACGGCGTCTCGCTGTAGAACGCATCGGCGACGGCCTCGCGGAAGCCGACGCCCTCCTGCACCAGCGGGCCGACCGTGAGGCCGAAGCCGAACAGGTACGCGAACCCGAACGTCGCCGCCGCGACCCAGCCGACAGCCAGCCCCAGCACTCCCTGCGCCAGCAGGATGCCGGTCACCTCGCCGGCGCCGCAGCCGGAGTAGCAGTGGGCCGTCGACCGGAAGCCGCGCCGCGCGAGCGAGTCGCGGGGAATCTGTGTGCGGCCGGCGTACCAGTACACCGCCAGCCCGAACGGCCCGGAGTACACCACCGTCAGCGTCCAGACGCCCCTCATCAGCGACGGGATCGCCTCGTTTCGCTCGCGGAGATCCCACAGCAGCACCGCCGTCGAGACCGCGACGACGATGGCCCATGTGCCCATGATGCGGGGCTCAGATAACAGGGGGACGAGCAGCTCACGGGCGGGCTCGAACGCGCGTTCGAGGCGACTGACGACTGAGTCCACCTGCATGGCGTGTGCGCCCGTTGCGTTGCCGGTCGAGCCGCAAATGGGTGGTGGTCGATCCCCGGTTGCGACGGCCGACCCGGTGCCACGGGCGCCGCCAAGCCGGTCAACCGCCTGGGGGACGCGACGGCCGCTTCCGAAGCCGCTTTGCCCTCCGACTCGTGAGCGGTGGGTATGAGCGCAGACAGCGACCCGACGCTCCGCGTCGGGGCACACGAGTCCATCGCCGGCGGCACGTACAACGCGGTCGACGCGCTGGTCGACGACGGCGGCAACTGCGGCCAGATCTTCACGCACTCCCCGCAGGTGTGGCAGAGCCCGAACATCGACGACGACGAGGCCGAGCAGTTCCGCGCCGCCAGCGACGATCACGGCGTCGGCCCGTGGGTCATCCACTCGTCGTACCTCGTGAACCTCTGCACGCCGAAAGCGGACCTCCGCGAGAAGTCGGTCGGCTCGATGCAAGAGGAGGTCGACGCCGCCGATAGGCTGGGCGTTCCGTACGTGAACGTCCACCTGGGCGCCCACACCGGTGCGGGCGTCGAGCAGGGACTCGACAACGCCGCGAGCGCGCTCGACGAACTCGATATTCCCGAGAGCGTGACCGTCCTCGTCGAGTCGGACGCCGGCTCGGGCACCAAGCTCGGGGGCGACTTCGAGCACCTCGCGGCGGTGCTGGAGCGCTCCGAGCAGGACCTGGACATCTGCCTCGACACCGCCCACGCGTTCGCCGCGGGCTACGACCTCTCGACGGCCGAGGGCGTCGAGGAGACGGTCGCGGAGCTCGACGAGGTCGTCGGGCTGGAGCACCTGGAGTGCGTCCACCTCAACGACTCCAAACACGAGTGCGGGACCAACAAGGACGAGCACGCCCACGTCGGCGAAGGCCTCATCGGCGAGGAGGGCATGCGCGCGTTCATCAACCACGAGGAGCTCCGCGATGTGCCGCTCGTGCTGGAGACGCCCACCGAGGACGGCAAGTCGTTCGCGTGGAACATCGAGCGCGTTCGCGAGCTTCGCGAGTAACGAAGCCCCCGCGGCTGCGAGTTCCGACGCCCCTGCCGCACCCACCGGATTCGATTCGATTCGATGACCCGTACGCTCCCCTCCGTGATCGGCCAGTTCGCCCTCTGGACGGCCGGCGCCGTCGGAGTCCAACTGATCCTCGGCGTCTCGTGGGGATCGCCGGAGAGCGTGTTCGACCCCGCAGCGCTCGCGGACGCCGCGCTCGTCGGCGCCTGCGTCGCCGCCGGCGGCGTCGCGGCATCGGTGCTGTCCGTCTACGGACGCGACATCGTCGGCGTCCTCGTCGCCACCGCCCTCCTCACCGCGCTGTCGACGGCGGCGTTCGGCGCCGACGTGGCGACGGTGAACGGTCTCCTCTCGCTCGCCGGCGGGTACGGCGTGTTCGTCGCGCTCGCGTACACCGTGGGGTGGGCCGTCGACGGCGTGCTCCGCCGCGGCGTCGTCGTCGAGGACGGCGCGGCGACGTTCGCGGGGCCGCGGTAGTCGCCCGCGACGACGAAATCGGTCATCCGCGCGGGCCACCCGGACCTTGATACCCCGAGCCACCCACCCACGCGCATGGCACCTCCGTCCGCCGACCTCGACTCGACCGTCACCGACGACGCGCCCGAGGCGTATCGCGACCTCATGGAGCAGTACGCGCGCGTCTCGCATCTCGAAAGCGGCAGCGGCGTCCTCTACTGGGACCAGCAGGTGACGATGCCCGAGGGCGGCACGCCCGCCCGCGGCAAGCAACTGGCGGCGCTGTCGGCGACGACCCACGAGAAGCTCACGAGCGAAGCGATGAGCGACGCCCTCGACGCCGCCGAGGACGCCGAGCTCGACGGCGAGCGCGCGGCAAACGTCCGCGAGATCCGGCGGCGTCACGAGCGCAATCGCTCGGTCCCGGAGTCGCTCGTCGAGGAACTGACCGAGCAGCAGTCCGCCGGCCAGCAGGTGTGGAAGGAGGCGAAGGCCGACGACGACTTCGCTCACTTCGCGCCCGCGCTGGAGACGCTGCGGGACCTGCACGTCGAGCGCGCCGAGGCCATCGACCCCGATCGCCCCGCCTACGAGGTCATGTACGAGGACGGGGAGCCGTATCTCCCGCTGGAGCGACTGGAGGAGATCTTCGAGGAACTGAAGGCGGGGCTCGTCCCGCTCATCGAGGATATCGAGGCCGCCGGTGTCGACCTCGCGTCGCCGTTCGTCGAGGCGGGGCCGTACGACGACGACACCCAGCGCGGCCTCTCGGACGCTGTCCTCGATCTCCTGAGCTACCCCGACGACCGCGGCCGGCTCGACGTCTCCGCCCACCCGTTCACCTCGGGCAACCAGTTCGACGCCCGCATCACGACGCGGTTCAAGCCGGAGGACCCGATGGACGCGTTCACCGCGACCGTCCACGAGTTCGGACACGCGAGCTACGAACTGGGGCTGCCGGACGGCCGCTTCGGCGAGCCGCTGGGGGCGTCGCTCTCCTCGGGCGTCCACGAGTCGCAATCGCGGTTCTGGGAGAACCACGTCGCGCGCACCGAGCCGTTCTGGGAGGGGTTCGTCGAGGAGGCGAACGACCACCTCGGCACCGACGCGACCGCGCGCGAGGCGTACGAGGCGGTGAACCAGATCTACCCGGACAACCGAATCCGCGTCGAGGCGGATGAACTCACCTACCACCTCCACATCATCCTCCGGTGTGAGATCGACCGCGCGTTCGTCGAGGGCGACATCGGCGTCTCGGAGATCCCCGAGGTGTGGAACGCGAAGATGGACGACTACCTCGGTGTCGTCCCCGACACCGACGCCGAGGGATGCCTGCAGGACATCCACTGGAGCAGTCGCTTCGCCGCCTTCCAGGGGTACACCATCGGGTCGGTGTTGGCGGCGCAACTGGATCACGCGATGCGCGAGGACCTGGGCGACGTAGATGCGCTGATCCGCGAGGGCGACCTCGAACCGCTGTGGGAGTGGATGACCGAACACGTTCACAGCCACGGCCGGCGGTACCCGACCGACGACCTGGTCGAAGCGGCGACCGGCGAGCCGCTGACCGCCGAGTACTTCCTCGACTACGTCGAGGCGAAGTTCGACGAGCTGTACGGGCTCTGAGCGGCTGGCGAGACCGCACGACGGACGCGTCGATGGCCGCGCGACGAGCGCGTGGCGGGCCACGAGGACACCCGAACCGCGATCCGACCGTTCCGCATCGAATCGGGGGTCGTTGTTGACTCCGTCGGTCGATTTCACGGTTGAGAGACTCGCCAGAAGGTATATGTGCAGCCATGGTATAGCGTACCATGTATGGCGTCGGCACCGAGCCCAGATGGCGACCTGTTCGACGAGTTCCTGACCAGTCGCGGCCACGACGTGGAGACCGCCCGATGGGAGGAGTCCTATAACAAGAAACAGTGTCCTGACTGCGGCGGACTTCACGAGGGCGACGCTGTCGAGTGCTCGGTGTGCGGGTGGCGACCCGAGCCGTGAGTGCCGGCCTGCTGACCGACTGCTGAGCGACGTCGATCGACCGCTGACCGACCGCTGATCGCTTCGCGCGCTCGTCGTCGCGATCCCGTCACAGTGCGAGCGCGTCGAGACACACCTTCTGCGTTCCAGACACGTCCGTTCGCTGGCGCAAGCCACGGCGCTTATGAGTCGCGGCCGAGTGGACACAGTAATGAGCGACCCGACGGTGACCCGTCTGTTCGGTGGTCCGGGCAGCGGGAAGACGACCGCGCTCCTCGACCGCGTCGAGGGGCTTATCGACGAGGGAGCGGACATCCGCGACATCCTCGTCGTCTCGTACACGCGCGCCGCGGCTTCCGAGGTGCGGGAACGCCTCGCCGAGCGGCTCGACACCACCCCCCGCCACCTGCAGGGGAACGTCGCCACGATGCACGCGAAGGCGTACGAGCTGTTGAACCTCTCGCGAGGCGACGTGGTCGGCGAGGACGACAAGGAGGAGTTCTGCGACGATTACGGCGTCGAGTTCGAGGACGAGTACTCCGGCGGCGGTCGCCGCACCGCGCGGTCGACGACGCTCGGGAACAAGGTGATCGCCACCTCGCAGTGGCTCCAGCGCACCAAGCGCGACGTGGCCGACTGGTACGACGTGCCGTTCCAGTGGGACGTCGAGGAGGTCCGGCTGCCCCCCGAGATCGACCCGAACGCACAGGAGGGGAACAAGTACACGCCGACGTGGCCCGGCGACGACGACCGCCTCGACGTGCCGGAGGCGATCCGCGCGTGGCGGGCGTACAAGGGCGACGAGGGGCTCGTGGGCTTCGCCGACATGCTCGAACGCGTCGCGCAGCGCTCGCTGCTTCCCAGCGTCGACCACCTCGTCATCGACGAGTTCCAGGACATCACGACGCTGCAGTACGACGTGTACCAGGAGTGGAAGCCCCACATGGAGACGGCCCTCATCGCCGGCGACGACGACCAGGTCGTGTACGCCTGGCAGGGCGCCGACCCCGCGCTATTGCTCGACACGGAAGTCGACAACGACGAGGTGCTGCCGAACTCCTACCGCCTCCCCTCGAACATTCTCAACGTCGTCAACACGGAGATCCGCCACATCGACAAGCGCCAGGAGAAGGACCTCAAGCCCCGCAAGGAGGGCGGCGCCGTCGAGGCCGTCGACTCCCCGTCGATGCTCGACCTCGTGCGGAACGTTCGCCACACCGTCCGCAGCACGGACGACGAGACGGTGATGCTGCTGTTTCGCGCGCGCTATCAGATGTTCGACTTCATCGACGAGTTCATGAGCGAGGGGATCCCGTTCTCCTGTCTCACCGACCAGCGGATGTGGACCGATCGGCTCACCGACTACGTCCGCGCGGTCGAGGCCGTCGAGGAGGGGAAAGCGATGACGGCGCTGCAGGCGCGCCGGCTCGCCGACATCCTCCAGGACTCGGCGTTCGGCAGCAACGACCGCGACGAGCTGTACGACTTCCTCGACGACGTGGAAGAGACCGCAGAAGCGGACGACCTCGCGGAGATCCCGCTGTCGCCGGAAGACGTGAACGACTACGTCCCGTTCATGCCGGACGGGCCGGCGGCCGCCGATATGGCCCGGAAGATCACAAGCTTCCAGCGGAAGTCGGTGAAGGCGTACTTCGCCGGCGACTACGAGGGGGAGGACCCGAACCGCGTCCGCCTCGGCACGATCCACTCCGCGAAGGGTCGCGAGGCCGACCACGTGTTCGTCAACACCGATCTCACCGAGAAGGTGGTCGAGCAGATGGCCGCGCAGGCCGAGCAGGAGGGGCTCGACGTGACCGGCGTCGACGGCGAGGAGTTCACGAAGTCCACGAGCCCGGTGCCGGTGCTGACGAACAACGAGCGCCGCGTCTTCTACGTCGGGATGTCTCGCGCCCGCGAGCGACTCGTCCTCATGCAGAACCTCGTGAATGGCGCCCCGACGCTTCCGATATCGGTGGTGCTCCACAACGAGATCCGCGACGAGGACCCGCAGGCGATCGTCGACGAGATCGTCGAGACGACCGAGGCGCCCGAACCCGAAGCGTAGATGCTCGGCGGGGTCCCCGACACGCTCGGCACCGACTACGCCCCGATCGCGGCCGAGATGGCCGACCGAGACGCGGTCGGCTTCGTCGCCGTCGGCGACCGCTTCGACGACGACCTCCGCTGGCTCACTCGGTTTTCGGGCCCGGATCGCGAGTACGCGTTCGTGGCGACCGTCGACGGCGACGATGCCGACAGCGGTGGCGGTGCCCTCGATCCCAACGACGGCGAGAGCGGCGTCCACACGAGCCTCTGTGCCCCCGCACTGTTCGGCGAGCAGGCCCGCCGTGAGTTCCCCGGGGACGCGGTTCAGACCGAACGGCAGGGCGATCCCGCCGGCGTCCGCGCCGCCGCGGCGCTCGCGGCCGCCGGCGCCGACGCGGGGACGGTGCTCGTTCCGCAGGGGATCCCCCACGACGCCGCCGTCTACCTCGAGGAGGCGGGCTACGAGATCGCCTCGACGGACGTCCTCACCCGCGCCCGGGCGACGAAGACCGACGCCGAGATCGACCGACTTCGGCGCGTCCAGCGCGCGGCGGTCCGCGGGATCGCCCGCGCCGAGGAGGTGCTGGCGGAGGCGACTCCCGATCCCGACGCCGAGGGCGGTGACGGCGCGGTCCGCTGGAACGGCGGCGTGCTCTCGACGGAGCGGCTCCGCCGACAGGTGAACGAGGTGCTCGCGGCCCACGGCGTCCGCGACGCCGGGAACACGGTGATCGGCGCCGGCGCGACCGCGGCGGACCTCCACTACACCGGCACCGACGTGATCAGGCCGGGCGAGACCGTCCTGATCGACGTGTCGCCGCGGGGCCCCGCCGGCTACTACGGCGACGTGACGCGGACGTTCGCGGTCGACCCCGACGGTGGCTGGGAGCGCCGGGCGTACCTCGCGGTCGAGCGGGCGCGGGAGGCCGCCCTCGACGAGGTCGCCGCCGGCGTCCCGGCCTCGACGGTCCACGGGGAGGCCGCCGCCGAACTCTCGGCCCACGGCTTCCGGATCGACTCCGACGAGGTCGGCTTCACCCACTCGACGGGTCACGGCGTCGGCGTCTCGCTTCACGAGGGGCCGTCGCTGGGGGGCGACGGGGAACTGGAGGCCGGCAACGTGGTCACGATCGAGCCGGGCGTGTACGACCCGGCGGAGGGCGGCGTGCGACTGGAGGACCTAGTCGCCGTCACTGACGACGGTTACGAACTCCTCGGGGAATACCCGTTCTCGCTGGTGCCAGGAAATCGGGACGGCGAACCGCCACGGGACAGGAACGGCGAGTAGCCGGGTTACCGTTCCTCGCCCTCGTCGGACTCGTCGGGCGACTCGACGACGGCCCCGACGGCCGTCTCGGCCGCCTTCGACGGGATGTCGTCCGGGCTGGTGAGCCGACGGGGAAGCACGACCATCAACACGGCGACGGTCAGCGCGAACGCACCGACCATCGTCCGTCCGCCGAGTATCGACTGGACGCCGTAGACGGCGACCGGGAGCGCGAATATCAGCGTCGCCGCGAGTCCGACCTGTTCGAGGATGCCGAGCGCCACGCAGGTCGATACTGCGGCGGGGATTGAAACGCTGTCGCCCGCGCTCCGGCGTCGGATCCCTCGCCTCGAACCGGCCTCCGGAGCTCACTCGCCGGGGGAGACCGCCGGGGGAAGTCGATCTGGGTCGTCGACCGACAGCCCCGTCGTGACGAGCAGTCGGAGGCCGCGGGTGACGCTCATGTCGATCTCCGCGTAGTCCTCGGGATGCATCATCGCCAGCTTTCCCGCGGTGGGGTTGGGGCTGTGCGGGAAGAAAACGGTCATCAGCTCCTCGTCGGTCGCCCGGCGAACGCTCCGCGGGGCGGGGTTGGTGACGAACCCGACCGCCCACGTGCCGTCGCGTGGGAACTCCGCGACGACGACGCGGTCGAAGCCGTCGCCGGGCGTCGCGAGCGACTCGCTCACCTGCCTGACGCCGAAGTAGACCGCCCGGACAATCGGGAAGAGCCGGACCCCGCGCTCGAATCCCCCGAACAGTCGTCGGCCGGCCTCGTGGGAGACGACGAACCCGATGAACGTGATTCCCAACGCGATGAGGACGACCGCCAGGACCGTCGCCAGCGCCTCGTTGCCCACGAGCGCCGAGAGCCCACTCCCGCTCACGACGGGAGCGAGCGTCCCGGTGAGTCGGTCGACCGCCCAGTCGAGAACGAACAGCGTCACCGCCAGCGGGAGCACCACGAACAGCCCCGCGACGAAGCTCGAACGCAGCCGCGCGATCGCGTCCATACCGACCGAGCGCCCCCATCGGTCATAAGTCCCTGCGTCGTCGCGACCGTCACGGTACCAGAACGCTTTCCGCTCGTGAGATCCTCGATTCGCGTATGTTCACCGGAATCGTGGAGCGCGCCGGCGAGGTAGTCGGGCGCGAGGAGACGCCCGAGGGCCTGCGTCTGCGCGTCGCCGCCGACGGCCTCGACGACCTCCATCACGGCCAGTCGATCGCCGTCAGCGGCGTCTGTCTCACGGCCGAGGCGTTCGGCGAGCGCGACGCGGACGACCGCTCGTGGTTCTCCGTGTTCCTCGCGGCCGAGACGGTCGCGAAGACTTACCTCGACGACCTCCGCGAAGGCGACGCCGTCAACATCGAACGCGCGCTCGCCGCCGACGGCCGCTTCGACGGCCACGTCGTGCAGGGGCACGTCGACACGACTGCGGAGATCACCGCCATCGAGCAGGTGGGCGAGGACTGGCGGTTCACCTTCTCGATCCCCGAGGGCTTCGGGAAGTACGTCGTCGACAAGGGGTCGGTCGCGCTCGACGGCATCTCGCTGACCGTCGCCGAGAAGCGCGAGGACGAGTTCGACGTGGCGATCATCCCCACGACCTACGAGTTGACGAACCTCGCCGGGAAGGACGCGGGCGACCCGGTCCACGTCGAGGTGGACGTGGTCGCGAAGTACGTCGAGGAGATGCTGGCGGGGTACGCGGAGTCGCTGCTCGACGCGCCTGCTCCGTCGGCGGACGACTGAAGAACGACACTTCTGCGGTGGCTCGCGGCGGCGGACCTCCGTGTCCGCCGGGAGCGCGCGAGGGATGAGCGACCGAGCGGTAGCGAGGAAGCGAATCGGCTGGGGAGGCTGTGGCTGCGGGACGGGAGCTGTGGGTGGGACTGATAGGGGCCGGGCCGGTCGGGGCCGTCCGTGCTCGTCGCACGTGTCGCTGCGAGAGGAATTAACTGACCGGTGGCTCCCGAGTTCGGTTCCGTCAAAACGCCAGGACAGGGATTTGAACCCTGGATCCCATAGGGGAACACGCTTTCCAGGCGTGCGCCTTACCACTCGGCCATCCTGGCTCGCATCGATCCTACCCCGCTGTGAGTTTTAAGCCTGTCCCTTCCGCGTCAGTCGATGCTCGAGACCGTACGACGCGCCGGTGACGACCCCGCCTACGGCCACCGCGAGCGCGAACAGTTCCGCGAACCCGAACGGAAGCCCCGGCCCCAGCAACACCAGCGCCTGCCCGCCCGCGAGCACGACCAACAGCCCGACTGCGCCCCACAGCAGCGCCGACTTCTCGCGGGACACCTACGACACGTCGACGACCGCCTCGATCTCGACGCCGACGCCCTTCGGGAGCGCGCCCGCCTGCACCGCCGAGCGCGCCGGCGGCTCCTCGTCGAAGTAGGTGGCGTACGTCTCGTTCATCGCCTCGAAGTCGTCGATGTCCGCGAGGAACACCGTCGTCTTCAGGACGTCCGAGGCGTCCGCACCCGCCTCCGCGACGACCGCGAGGAGGTTATCGAGCGCGAGCTCCGTCTGCTCGGCGATCGGTGCGTCGTTCTTCAGTTCGCCGCCTGTCGTCAGCGGGATCTGCCCCGCCGTGAACATGAGGTCGCCGTTCGTCGTCGCCTGGCTGTACGCGCCGACCGCCGCCGGCGCCTCGTCGGTGGAGACGATCTCCTTCATGAGCGAGACTCCGTCCGGCCGGCGCATAAATCGCGGGGGAGTGCGGTCGATCCGCCGTCGCGGACGAGCCGCTCCGGCGGGGCCGACGCTACGCTTCGATCTCCACGTCGTACCCGGCCTCCTCCAGCGCGGCGACGACGCGGGCGGCGTGTTCGTCGCCGTGGGTCTCCAGTTCGATCTCCAAGTCAGCTGCGTCGACGGCGATATCGCGGGAGGTTCGATCGTGGCTCAGCGCGTACACGTTGGCGTCCTCGCGGGCGATGATCCCCGCAACGCGCTCCAGTTCTCCGGGGCGGTCCTTCAGCTCCAGCGAGACCTTGAGGTAGCGACCCATCCGCACCAGCCCGCGGAGGATCACCGTGATCAGCGTGTTCATGTCGATGTTCCCGCCGCACAGCGCGGGGACGATCACCTCGTCTTCCTCGTAGTCGAACGTCTCCTCAAGCACCGCCGCGAGCGCGACCGCGCCGGCGCCCTCGACGACCGTCTTCGACCGCTCCAGCAGGAGCGTGAGCGCCTCGGCGATCGCCTCGTCGTCGACGGTCACCACCTCGTCGACGCGCTCGCGGATGTACGGGAACGTGTGCTCGCCGACCTCCCGCACCGCGATGCCGTCGGCGACGGTGTCGACGCCCGGCAGTTCGACGCGGCGTCCCTCCCGCACCGAGCGCGCGGCCGAGTCGGCCCCCGCCGCCTGCACGCCGACGACGCGCACGTCGTCGAGCGCGCCCTTCAGCGCCGTCGCAACCCCGGAGATGAGCCCGCCGCCGCCGATGGGGACGACGACCGTGTCCACCTCGGGGCACTGCTCGGCGATCTCTACACCGATCGTCCCCTGACCGGCCATCACGCGTTCGTCCTCGAAGGCGTGGACGTACACTTTGTCCTCCGTCCGCTCGATCTCGTGGGCGCGTTCCTGCGCTTCGTCGTAGTCGATTCCGTGGAGGACGACGTCGCCGCCGTAGCGTTTGGTCGCCTCGACCTTCGAGACGGGCGCGTACTTCGGCATCACGATCGTCGAATCGACGCCAGCCCGCGTGGCCGCGAGCGCGACCCCCTGGGCGTGGTTGCCGGCGCTGGCGGTGACGACGCCGCGCTCGCGCTCCTCGTCGCTGAGGGCGGCGATCCGGTTCATCGCGCCGCGGATCTTGAACGCGCCGGTCCGCTGGGTGTTCTCCAGCTTCAGGTGGACGTCCGCCCCTGTCAGCTCCGAGAAGCTGAACGAGTAGTTCAGAGGGGTCCGTACCGCGACCTGTTCGACGTGCTCGCGGGCGGCGAGCACGTCCTCGTAGCCAAGCATACCCGGGCTTCGCCGGTCGCCGGTGTATCGGTTGTGGTCACCGCAGCCGAGCCGGCCGCCTGCCGTCGCCGGCGGCCCGACGACGCGCTCGCGAGCCGACGGCTGGCGGTGTCAAGTGGGGAAAGAGGGGGAATGCACGCGTGTGACGTGCAACAGGAGACAGGCACCCCGAGTATAAAAAGGTAAGTCACGCGGAGTGTAAGTAAAACCGCAAGACAGCGGTCCCGTAGTACCGCCGTCAGACGCTTGTCCGCTTCGCGTCGCGCGCTTCAACCTTGCGGCTGTATCCGAACCGTGACACCGCGGTCGCGGACCGTGCGCGCGACGCGCGCCTCGAAGGGGCCCGATCCCGGCCAGGACGCCGGCGCGTCGAGTCGCTCGGGATCGCCGACGTACACCGCAGCCTCGCCCCGCCGCGTGCCGTCGGGCGCGACCAGCGGGACCGAGACACGCGTGTACAGGCCGTCGTTGACACGTTCGTACGCGTCGAGCGCCGCTATCTCGTCGGTGCGCAGCAGCCGACCGCCGACCGCCGCGTCGACGCTGATTCCGGTGTCGCTGTCGGCTCCCACGGGGCCGGTCCCGTCGATGGCGTCGCCGTCGGCGTCACCGCCGGCATCGACGGTCTCCGACGGCGGCGCGAGCGTCGGGTAGCGGCCCTCGACGACGCGCAGTCCCGAGAGGGTCGCGGCGCCGACGTACGCGAACGAGTCGAGCAGTTCGCGAACGTGGGCTGGTTCGGTCAGCGTCCCGTACACGAAGACGTCCATGTCGGCCACAGCCCGCCCGCGGGCTTGGCTGTTTGGGGGTGAAAGCCGAGACACCATTCCAGGCCGTGCCGCTTCCGGAACCGCCAAACCGAGTCCGGACGAGGGGGTCGATATGGATCGCGAGCGACTGCTCGGCGTCTGGCGCCGCGTGCTTTCGCTCGCGTGGCCCGTGATGGCCGAGCAGACGTTCCGCACCGCGATGCGGACGACCGACATCATCGTTACCGCGCAGTTCTCTCCCGCCGCGGTCGTCGCGATCGGGCTCGCGGACCTGTACGCGCGGTTCCCCCTTCGGATCGGGCTGGGCCTCGGCGGGGGCGCGATCGCGCTCTCCAGCCAGGACACCGGTGCGGCCGCCGACGCCAACCGCGACGAGGCCGTCACCCAGGCGGTGCTCATGGGCCTGCTCGCGGGGGTCCCGTTCGTGTTCATCGGACTGTTCCTCGGCGAGCCGATCATCGCGCTCCTTGGCGCCGATGCGAACACCGCCGCGCTGGGCGGGACGTACCTCGCTATCGTGTTCGCGACCGCGCCCGCGCGCCACGTCGCGCTCATCGGCGCGCGCTCGCTGCAGGGTACCGGCGACACCCGAACGCCGATGTACGTGAACGTGGCCGCGAACGCGCTCAACATCGCCGGGTCGGTCGTGCTCGGCCTCGGCCTGTTCGGCGCGCCGCGACTCGACATCGTCGGCGTCGGCATCGCCACCGCCGCCGCGAACGTGCTCACCGCCGCCCTCCTGCTCGCGGCCATGGCGACCTCGTGGGCCGACGCGAGCCTCGTCCGTCCCCGCGATACGGTGATCGCCCGCCAGCTCGTGCGCGTCTCCGCGCCCCGGGTGCTGGAGGGCTTCTCGGCGACGATCGCCGAGTTCCCCTTCAACGCCCTCCTGCTCGGATTCGGCACCGAGGTCAACGCCGGCTTCCAGATCGGTCGCCGAATGTACCAGCAGGTGACCGGGCCGCTCTCGCGCGGCTACAACGTCGCCGCCAGCGTCGTCGTCGGCCAGTCGCTGGGCGACGGCGACGCCGCCGGCGCGCGGTACAACGGCTACGCGGTGACGGGACTCGGACTCGCGACCGTCGGGGTCATCGGCGTCCTCTTGGTCGCGCTCGCGCCCGCGTTCGTCGCGGTGTTCACAGACGACCCCGGAACCGTTCCGCACGCGGTCGCGTTCGCCCGGGTGTACGGCGCGACCGCCGCGTTCCTGGTGGGTTTCACCGTGCTCTCCGGCGCGCTGCAGGGCGCCAGCGAGACGCGAGTGCCGCTCGTCGGACGCCTCGTCGGCACCTTCGGCTTCCTGCTCGGCACGACGTACGTCGTCGGCGACCTGCTCGGCTTCGGGGCGCGGGGCGCATACCTCGCAGTCGGGCTCCAGTACGTCTGTATGGCCGTGATCGTCCTCTGGGGATTCCGGTACACGGACTGGGCGTCGCGGGCCGCCGAGATGATGGCCGAACGCGGTACCGAGGGGGGCGAAACCGGAGCGGAGACCGAGAGCTCGTGAGAGCCGCGGCGCTCACGGAAACGGTAGCGACAAAATCGAGGCGGTCAGTCAGACGCCGCAGTCCGGGAGCAGTGTGAGTTGTCGCCTCAGCGACGCGCGTAGCGCACCGCCTCCCGTCCGAGGAAGCCGACGGCGACGCCGACGCCGAACGTGCGGATCAGCTCCTCGCGACGCCGCGCGGCGTACTCCTCGGGGAAGTAGTCGGTCATGAGGTCGAACATGCGGTCGCCGACCTCGTGGCGCACGAGCGCGCCGCGCTCGCCGGCTCGGCTCCGAGCCTCGCTTCGGACCTTCTCGGCGTACTCGCTGTACTCGTCGCTTCGTGGGGTTTTGATCTTGAGAGCCATACTACACGTACAGCCGCAGAGGACATAACCGTTGCTCGGACGCGTGCGAACACGCGTCTCGGGAGCCATAGCGCCGAAACCCGATCGACCGGAGCTCGCTACCGCCTATCGCTCGTCGAGGGGCGTCCACTCGGCGTCTTTCTCGCCGACGTAGCGGGCGCGCGGCCGGATCAGGCGGTTATCCTCGTACTGCTCCATCACGTGGGCGGCCCACCCGCCGACCCGCGAGACCGCGAAGATGGGCGTGTAGATGTCGATCGGGATGCCCATCTGGTAGTACGTCGTCGCCGAGTAGAAGTCGACGTTGGGCGCGAGACCCTTCTCCTCGGCCATGTACTCCTCGATGGCGACGCTCATCTCGTACCACTTGCGGTCGCCGGCGGCCTCGCCCAGCGCCTCCGAGCGGTCGCCGAGGATCTTCGCGCGCGGGTCCTTCACGTTGTACACGCGGTGGCCGAAGCCGGCGACGCGACGGCCCTCTTCCAGTGCCTGCGTCACCCACTCGACGGGCTCCTGGTCCGCCTCGTCGATCTCCTGGAGCATCCGCATCACGTTCGCGTTGGCCCCGCCGTGGAGGCTCCCGGAGAGCGTGCCGACGGCGGCGGTGATCGCCGAGTGCATGTCCGCGAGCGTGGAGGCCGTCACCGTCGCCGAGAAGGTGGACGCGTTGAGGCCGTGGTCGGCGTGAAGCACGAGCGCCTGGTCGAACACGTCGGCGGTGACCTCGTCGGGCACCTCGCCGTTGAGCATGTACAGGAAGTTCTCGGCGTGGTCGAGATCCTCGCGCGGCTCGACCGGCTCATCCCCGTCGCGGACGCGCGCGAACGCCGCCAGCGCCGTCGGCAGCTTCGCCGTGATGCGGCGGGCCTTCCGGACGTTCGCCTCGGGGTCCGTCGGGTCGGCGTCGGTGTCGGGGTCGGCGGCCGACAGCGCCGAGGCCGCGGTGCGCATCGCCGCCATCGGTTCCTCGTCGGCCTCCGCGAGGCGCGTGACCGTCTCAAGCGTGTCGTCGTCGAGCCCGCGCTCGGCGCTCATCGCGTCTTCGAACGCCGACAGCTCCGACGCCGTCGGCAGGTCCCCGTTCCACAGGAGGAACAGCGTCTCCTCGTAGGAGGCGTGCTGAGCGAGGTCCTCGATGGCGTAGCCGCGGTAGACGAGTTTGCCCTCGTCACCGTCGATGAAGCTGAGGTCGGACTCGGCGACGAGGACGCCCTCCAGTCCCCGCTTGAGTTCGTCGGACATACCTCGGACTTCCGAGGGGCGGCCGAAAAGCGTTATCTTTCGGGAAGAACCCACACACTCCACCGGGCGCGACGCCGCTGCGCCCCGACCGCGACGGACTACTCCGCCAGCGAGTCGTCGCCGGGGGTGACGCCCCACGCGCCGCCGTCGCCGCCGCCGCCCGTCTTGAACGTCCCGCGCGCGTCGGCGACGTGCGTCCCGTCCACGTCCTCGATCCGTACCTCCGCGGTGGCGACGCTGCCGCCGTCGCGGACGACGGTCGCCTCCGCGCGCAGGTCGGTCGTCGCCGGCGCGAGGTAGTCCATCCGCATGTCGACAGTCGGTGTCGGCTTGTGGTGCAAGGAGATGACCGCCGCGCCCGCAGCCGTGTCCGCCAACGCGTACGTGACGCCGCCGTGAGCGATCTGACGGCCCGGGACCGAGGAGAGGTCCTCGTGCATCGGGAGTTCGACGACCGCGCGCCCCTCTGCGGCCTCCACCACCTCCATCCCGAGGTGGTCGGCGAACGGCATCCCGTTGAGTAGGTCCGCGACGGTCATCGCTCACCCCGCTCGGCTCGCGCTGCTGCGTCGTCCATACGCCCGCCGTCGACAGCGGGGAGGAAAAACGGACCGAAGCCGGCACCGCGAGAGGGAAGGCGGGTCGCCGATGCCGGCTCACCGCCGGCGTGTCCCGCCCGAGCCGCGTTCAGTCGGCGGTAACGCTGCAGCCGTGGTCGTAGTCGATTCCCTCGATGGAGTCGATCGCGTCGTCGCCGCACACCGGGCAGTCCGGGTTGCGTCGGTACGGCACCGTCTCGAACGTCGTGTCCATGGCGTCGTAAAACAGGAGCCGGCCGTCCAGCACCTCGCCCGCATCGAGCAGGAGCTTCACGGCCTCCGTCGCCTGGATGCAGCCCACGGTTCCGGGGAGGACGCCCAGCACGCCCGTGCTCGCGCAGTCGGGGATCTCCCCGGGCTCGGGCGCCTCGGGGAACAGACAGCGGTAGCACGGACCCCCCGGCACCAGGGTCGTCACCTGCCCCTCGAACTTGTAGATTGAGCCGTGGGCGACCGGGGTGTCGGTCAGGCGCGCCACGTCGTTGACGAGATAGCGCGTACTGAAGTTGTCTGACGCGTCGACGACGACGTCGTACTCGGCGATCAGGTCCGCCGCGTTGTCGGGGTCGAGGCGCGTCTCGCGGGGCTCCACGTCCACGTCGGGGTTGAGTCGGCGGACGTACTCGGCGGCGGAGTCGGCTTTCGGCCTGCCCACGTCCGCGTCGGCGTGGATGATCTGCCGCTGGAGGTTCGACCGCTCCACCTCGTCGTCGTCGACGACTCCGATTCGGCCGACCCCGGCGGCCGCGAGGTACTGGATGACCGGTGAGCCGAGCCCGCCGGCACCGACGACCAGGGCGGAGCCCTCCAGCAGCGCCTGCTGGCCCTCGGGGCCGACCTCGTCGAGGATGATGTGGCGCGAGTAGCGGTCGAGTTGGGTCGAGTCGAGCGCGAGTCCGGTCATGTCGTGAAGTTGCTCGCCGGAGGGCATAAGCGCCCTGCCGACGGCAGTGTCGGACGGTGGCCCGCACGCGGTTCCGGCCGTCGAGCGGCGCGAGTGAGGGCGCCGCGTTCCGCCGGGCGTTACCGATCGTCGACGGCGCCCCGCACGAGCGTCGATTCCGCCCGGCGGATGTGCTCGGCCGCCGTGCTCGGTGCACAGTCGAGGCGCTCTGCGACGTCCACCACCGTCGCCTCTCGGGGCTCCTCGTAGTAGCCGGCCTCGACGGCGGCGGCGACCACCTCCCGTTGGCGGTCGGTGAGTCCCGCGCCGGGATCGACTGCCGCGCCGGCGCCGCTGCGAACCCGGCGGACCGACACGTCTACGCCCTCGGGCGTCCGGTCGATCGCCCCGCCGACCGCGTCGCCGGTCCCGACGACGGAGAATCGCATCGAGCCGTCGGTGTCGTAGACGACCGGCGGGACGACCACGACGTTCTCGTCGGCGAACGCCTCGACGAGTCCGCGGTCGCGGTCGGTGAGGCGCTCGCGGACGTACAGGTAGAAGCCGTCGACGGTGGACTCAGCCGAGGGCTCGACGACTTCCGCCGTGCCGACGCCGTCTAGGGCGGGGAGGAACGGTTCGGGCGGACCGTCGATATGGAACAACAGGATGTTCGTCTCGCCGATCCGCGGGTTCCACTGGAGGAGTCGAGTCGGGCCGAACTCGGGGTGCTCGGCGACGAACGCGTGCATCGGGTGCGTCGACGCCTCGTCGGGAGTGAGTCGGAGGGCGAGCGTTTTCACGCCCGGGCGATCCACACGCCCGGGTAATAAATGACCCCAGATGTGCGGGAAAACGACCAGCAGTCCGGGCGATCGATCGTCTTCCACGACCGACGATCCGCCGCCGTTCCCCCGCGGCGCCGTCGGTATTCCCCATCCATGAGCACACAGACGACCGCGGACCGACTCGACGGCGACGACGCGACGACGGCCCCCGACGAGCTGGCGGAGCTGCTGGGCGATCACGTCATCGGTCGCGAGGAGCACCTAAACGCGCCGGGGTACGTGATCCGACCGGATGCGGTCCAGGACGTACTCTCGACGCTGAAAACCGAGGCGGGCTACGACCACCTCTCGTGTGTCACCGCCCAGGAGTACGAGGACCGCTACGAGTCCATCTACCACCTGAAAAAGTTCGACGACCCGACCCAGGAGGTCAGCGTCGTCGTCCCTGCCGACCGTGAGAATCCGGTCAGCGAGTCGGCCGAGCCCGTCTTCCGAACGGCCGACTGGCACGAGCGCGAGGCGTACGACCTGATCGGCATCGACTACGACGACCACCCCGACCTCCGCCGCATCCTCCTCCCCGAAACCTGGCAGGGACACCCGCTCGCGAAGGACTACGATCGGACTCGCCCCCAGATCGTCAGATTCGACGAGAACGCCAACCCCCTAGACGCGGACACCCGCTCCGAGCAGGACACGGATACCATGATGCTCAACATCGGGCCGCACCACCCCGCGACCCACGGGGTAATGCACCTGGAGGCGACGCTGGACGGGGAACAAGTCGTCGACGTGGAGCCGGACATCGGCTACATCCACCGCTGTGAGGAACAGATGTGCCAGAACGGCACCTACCGCCACCAGATCATGCCGTACCCCGACCGCTGGGACTGGGGCGGCGGCGGCCTGCTCAACGAGTGGGCCTACGCGCGGGTCGCCGAAACGCTCGCGGACATCGAGGTGCCCGAGTACGCGCAGGTCGTCCGGACGATGGCCGCCGAGCTGTCGCGGATCCTCTCGCACCTGCTCGCGGTGGGTGCGTACGCGCTCGACGTGGCCGGCGACTTCACAGCGACGTTCATGTACGCCATCACCGAGCGCGAGACGGTGCAGAACATCTTAGAGGATCTGACGGGCCAGCGACTCATGTTCAACTACTTCCGACTCGGCGGGGTCGCGTGGGATCTGCCCGAACCCCGCGAGGAGTTCTTCGAGAAGACCCGCGACTTCCTCGACGATCTGCCCCGACGCCTCGCGGAGTTTCACGACCTGCTCACTGGCAACGAGATCATCCAGATCCGGACGATCGACACGGGCGTGCTGCCGCCGAAGGTCGCCAAGAACTACGGCTGCACGGGGCCGGTCCTCCGCGGGTCCGGCGTCGACTACGACCTCCGCCGCGACGACCCGTACGGCTACTACGAGGAGTTGGATTGGAGCGTCGTCACCGAGGACGCCGGCGACAACTTCGCTCGACTGCAGGTCAGGCTTCGGGAGATGGAGGAGTCGGCAAAGATCATCGAGCAGTGTATCGACCTCCTCGAAGGGTGGCCTGAACCCGATCGCTCGGTGCAGGCGAACGTCCCCAGAACGATCAAGCCCGACGACGACACCGAAGTGTACACCGCCGTCGAAGCGGCGAAGGGCGAGCTCGGCATCTACGTCCGCGCCGACGGGACAGACGAGCCGGCCCGCTTCAAGATCCGCGGGCCGTCGTTCTCGAACCTCCAGGCGCTGCCGGAGATGGCCGAGGGCGAACACGTCCCCGACCTCATCGCGAGCCTCGGAAGCTTGGACACGATCATGGGCGAGGTCGACCGCTGACACGGATCGGCCGACCGCGACGGCCCACTGACGGGCGGAAACCGCCGGCGCGTCGTCTCCCGTTCCCGAAGGGTTACGCGCCGGGCGGCCGTCGACCGGTGCATGTCCGACAACAGGCGGTTCCACCTCGCACAGCGACCCGAGGGCGTCCCGAGCGCAGCCACCTTCGACCTCCGCGAGGTCGAGCGGCCCGATCCCGCGCCCGGCGAGGCGCTCGTGCGCGTGCTGTACCTCTCGGTCGACCCGTACATGCGCGACCGGATGCGCGCCGGCGAGTCGTACGCTCAGCCGTGGGGCGTCGACGACCCGCTCCGCGGCGGCGCCGTCTGTGAGGTCGTCGAGTCCAACGGCGCCGGCTTCGAGCCGGGCGACACCGTCGTCGGCGAACTCCCGTGGGCCGAGTACGCGACCGCCGAAGGGTCCGACCTTACGCCCGTCGACACCGGCGGCCTCCCCGTCTCTACCGCGCTCGGCGTGCTCGGCATGCCCGGCCGCACGGCCTACTTCGGTACCCGCGAGGTCGCCGAGCCGAAGGCCGACGACTGGATGGTCGTCTCCGGGGCCGCCGGCGCAGTCGGCTCGGTCGTCGGTCAGCTCGGCGAGTTGCAGGGCGCGAACGTCGTCGGTATCGCCGGCTCCGACGAGAAGTGCGACTGGCTCACCGATGACCTTGGATTCACCGCGGCGATCAACTACAAGCGGGAGGACGTGGGTGCACGCCTCGACGAAGTCGCCGACGGCGTCGACGTGTACTACGACAACGTCGGCGGCCCGGTCACCGACGCGGTGTGGAGCCGACTGAACGTCGACGCCCGCGTCGCGGTCTGCGGGCAGATCGCGCTGTACAACGACGAGGAGCTGCCGACGGGCCCGCGAAAGCTCGGCAAGCTCATCGAGGCGCGCGCCCGCGTCGAGGGACTGCTCGTGCGCGACTTCGCCCCGCGGTTCCGCGAGGCGACCGAACACCTCGCCTCGCTGGTCGCCGCCGGCGACCTGCAGTACCGCGAGACGGTCACCGAGGGACTGGAGCACGCGCCGGAGGCGTTCCTCGGGCTGTTCGAGGGCGAGAACGTCGGCAAGCAGGTAGTGAAGGTCGCCGAGGCGGAGGCGGGCAAGTAGCCCGACCGCCGACCCGGTTCCCGCGGATCGTCAGTCGAACCGGACGCCCAGATCGTGCAGGTCGTCGTTGTTCGTCGCGACGTTGATGAGCAGCGGCGTGAGCGACTCCACCTCGGCGGCGTTCGAGAGCCCGCCCGCCGACAGCGCGCGCAGCCCCTCGATCTCCTCGGCCAGCCGCGACACCGTCGCCGCCGCGTCGTCGTCGTCCGCGACGACGAGCGTGTCGATTCCCAACTCCTGCGAGAGGTCCGAGAGGCGCCCGGCCGCGAGATTATGGAACGCGCCGACGACCGGAACTGCGTCGGGGACCGCATCCCGGACGAGCGCGGTCACGCTTCCGGCGCTCGGCGGGTGGTAGTGGAAGCCGTCGTCCTCGCGCTTCATCCCCGCGGCGGGGGTGACGACCACGTCGTCGTCGTCCAAGGTATCCGCGACCGCCTCGACCGTGTCGGCGACGTGGTACGGCGGGACCGCGAGCACGACCACGTCGGCGCGGTCGGCCGCCATCGCGTTGTCGAAGCCCTTGACCGTCGCGTCGCCGCCGGCGTCGGCGACCGTCCCGGCGTAGTCGTCCGCGGCGGCGCGGGCCTTCTCGGGGTCCCGGGAGCCGACGAGCAGTTCGTGGTCCGTGTCGCGGCCCCAGCGCACGGCGAGCCCCTCGCCGATGTCGCCGGTGCCGCCGAGTAGCGCGATTCGCATGGGCGGACCTGCGGGCGGGTCGGGAGTAAGCGTTGCGTGACCGGACAGGGCTGACGGTACCGGGAGGATCGACGCGCCGGTGACTGCCCCGGCCGCGGCGCCGCGTTGATACGGGTGGGCAAACACGCCGAGGTATGGCCGTCCCCGACGCCGTCGACGTCCTCCTCCGCCCGACGCCCGACGACCGCGCCCGTCCGGGGCGGGCGTTCCTCGGCGACGACGCCCTCCTGCTGGCGCCGACCCGCCACGGCCGCCTCACGCGGCTGCTTGCCGGCGCGGCGAACGGGCTCCTCGCCGATCTGCCGGAGTCGCTCGGGCTGTACGATCCGCACGCGGTCTCGCGGACCGAGGCGACTCACGACCCGGAGGCGGTGCGGGTCCGGTACGGCGACCTCGCGGGGCTCGCCCCGTTCGTGCGACCGACCGGCTTCTCGCTGCACCTCCGCGTCGACGGCCGGAGCGAGGACGTTCGGCTGGCGTTCCGGTCGGACGACGAGCGGGCCGAGACGGTCGCGCTGGCGCGGGAACTGCGCGACCGGGCGCGCGCCGCCGGACGCGACCTGGCGGTGTTCGATCCGGGCGGCCGGACCCGGGTGCTGTCGCTCGATGAGTGACCGCGGACGGCCCGAGAACGCGGTCCGAGCGCGGTAGCCGGCTATCGCTCGGCTCCGGCGCCGCGCTGGTACACGAACCAGTACGCCAGCACCGGCGACACGACGAGCATCGGCCCGACCGTGATCGCCAGCGTCACCCGGTCCGGGGGGACGAACTGCGTCGCCAGCGCGAGCGCGAGCAGGTCGAGCATCGCGACGAACGTGAGGAACTGGACGACTCGCGTGGTCTTGGTTCGACGGTCCGGGCGTTCGCCTCCCCCGTCCGCGGCTCCCGCGTCGCTCATTCGCGGCTCACTCCAGCAGGTCGGGCAGGTCGTTCACGCTGTCGACCACCGCGCTGGCGCCGGCGTCGGCGTACTTCGCGCGACCGTCGTCGCCGGTGAGTCCGCCCGTGAGGACGCCGATCCCGTAATACGCCGTCGAGTCGTCCGCGGCGTCGGCGTTGACCGCGGTTCGCACGTCGTCGAGGGTGTCGCCGACGAACGCGACTCGGTCGGCGCCGGTGCGCTCGGCCAGCGTCACGAGCGCGCGGGGATGCGGCTTGCCCTCCTCCCAGTCGTCCATCGTGAAGCGCCGGTCGGCCGCGACGTCGAGTCCGGCGCGGTCGAGGGCGATGTCGGCCTCCGCGGCGGGACGACCGGTGAGGACGCACACCGGGTAGCGCTCGACGAGCGCGTCGGCGGTCGCCCCGGTCAGAATGACCGGCTCGTCGTGGATGAACCCCGGCGCGTCGAACGGCGGCTCGGTCCCCTCGATGTCGCGGTACAGCTCGGTTCCGAGGTACAGCGCTTGGAACGTCTCGCGGATCTCGTCGGGGTCCCACCGGGCTTCGATCCCGTCGGCCGCGTCGTCGCCGAGGGCGTCGCGGACCGTCGCTCGGGCGCCCGCGAGTCCGGTTCCGTTGGCGGCGATCTCGTCGGTGAACGCGTCGACGCTCGCCTCGAGCCCGCGCTCGCGCGCGAGGACGTACAGCGCGACGGCGTCGCTCAGCTCCCAGTCGTTGTTGAAGCCGCCGGCGTTTTTGAATGCCTGCAGGTCCTCGCGCGCGAGGGTGTCGCCGTACAAGCGCTCGACGCTCTCGACGACCGCCCGGCGGTAGGAATCGGCCACGTCGACGAGCACCCCGTCCACGTCCAGCACGACCGTGTCGACTCGCATACGAACGGGAGGGGGTGGCCGGCGTATGGGCGTTGCGACTCCGTGCGGTTGGGCGGCGCAGTGCGACGCGGTTCGTGGGGAACGACTGGTGGGGACGCCGGCGTCGGTCAGTCGATCAGCACGCCCTCGGGATCGCGAGCGACGTACAGCGTGTCGCCGTCGGACAGCGCCAGCGGCGTCACGTCGACGGCGGGCGGGTCGCCGCCGAGCGTGGTGAACGCGCAGGCGGCGTCGACCCCGGCGGCGACGCGGACGAGCGGCCGATGCAACTCGGGCGGGCAGTTGAGCGCGTACACGCAGTCGACGCGGTAGTGGGGGCCGGGACCGCCGTCTCCGGCGGCGCGCTCGGCGGCGGCGACGACGTCGTCGCGGACGAATTCGATGCAGTCCGGCGGATCGCGGTCCACGACGTCCGTTCCAGTTACGGCGCACCCGTCGCTCGCGAGGGCGGCCGCCACCCCGTGGCGCTCGCCGATTCCGACCTCACAGAGCCGTCCGAACTTCGCGAGTTTCCGGGCGACTGCGGCGCGACGATCGTCGAACACGGGCGGGTAACTTATGTTCGCACCCGTCATAAGCACGCTCATGCTTGTCGACATCGTGCCCATCGGGGACGTCTCCGCGCAGGTGAAGCGCGAGGCGTCGGCGGGTCTCCGCTCGGTGTACGACTGCGACGTGACGGTTCACGACGAGCAGTCGATCCCCGAGGGCGCGTACGATCGCAGCCGCAACCAGTACCGCGCCGAGCAGTTCATCGAGCTCGTCTCGCGGACAGGCAGCGGCGAGAAGAACATCGGTATCACCCCGCAGGACCTGTACTACCGCCGGCGTAACTACGTGTTCGGGCTCGCCTACCTCAACGGCAACGGCTCGGTCGTCTCCACCTACCGCCTCCAGACGTCCTCAGACGGCGGCGTCAGCTCCAAGCCCTCCTCGGAGGTGTTCTCGGACCGCGTCCGAAAAGAGATCGTCCACGAGATCGGTCACACGCTCGGGCTGGAGCACTGCGACAACAGCAAGTGCGTCATGTCCTTCTCCCCGACGGTGCGCGAGGTCGACGTGAAAGAAGAGCACCTCTGTGGCACCTGCGCCCGCGAGTACCTGTAGCCCGGCGAACCGGCTTCGGTCGGCCCGCGTTTGCGGTTCTCCGCGACGGACGTGCGACCCGGCGAACAGCTATATGTCCGTGCGGCGACGATATCGAGTCGTCATGTCTCAGGAAGTCATCGACCTGCTGCGCAAGGCGTACGGCGACGAGATGGAGACGGTGATGAACTACCAGACGAACGCCATCGTCCTCGACGGCGTCCGCGCCGAGGAGATCAAAGAGAGCCTCCAGACGGATATCCAGGAGGAACTGACCCACGCCGAACAGCTCGGCAACCGACTGAAGCAACTCGACGCGCGCCCGCCGGGCTCGGCGGAGTTCACCGCGAACCAGCACTCGCTCCAGCCGCCCGAGGACTCCACAGACGTGCTGTCGGTGATCGACGGCGTCATCGACGCCGAGGAGGACGCCATCGCGCTGTACCGCGATCTCATCGACGCGGCGGAGGCGGCAAACGACCCCGTCACCGAGGACCTTGCGGTGACGATCCTCTCGGACGAGGAGGCCCACCGCACGGAGTTCAAAGGGTACCGCAAGGAGTACAAGCGCGAGTAGATAGGAGGGCGGACTGAGCGGCACCGCCATCGGCACGGCCGATCATCCGACGGAGAACGGGAACCGGACGTCGAGCAGTCCAGTCGAGATCTACCCGGAGTAGTAGTACTCGCCGTCGCGCTTCTGCTGGCGGTCGAGTTGCGATCCGGGCTTGTTGATCCGGGGGCGACCCGTCCGCTCGTCGCGGCGGAACGTGATGTCGAGGTCGCCGAGGAACTCGTTCATCCCCGAGCGCATCTCCTGTGGCTGGGTCGCGTGTCCCTTCACCGCCGGCTCGCCGTCGAACACCATGAGCCGGTCGGCGAGTAGGTCGATCATGTAGATGTCGTGGTCGATGACCATTACCGTCGCGTCGTGGTTCTCGGCGTACCGGCGGATAGCGGTCGTCGCCTGCACGCGCTGTTCCACGTCGAGGTGGGCCGACGGCTCGTCAAGGAGGTAGAGGTCGGCGTCCTCCGAGAGGCACGCCGCGATGGCGACGCGCTGGCGCTCCCCGCCAGAGAGGTCGGTGAGGTTCTGCTCCATGATCGGATTGAGCTGGAGCGGGCGCGCGATCTCGGTGTCCCAGTAGGAGGAGCCGAAGTCGTCGGCGATCGACGAGAGGAACGCGTCGACGCGAATCGGCTGGTCGATCTCGATGTACTGCGGCTTGTAGGCGATGTCGAGGTCGACGTCGAGGGCGCCCTCGTCGGGCTCCAACTGCCCGGCGAACAGCTTCGCCATCGTCGACTTCCCGATCCCGTTCGGGCCGACGATGCCCAGCACCTCCGACTCGTGGACGGCGCCCCCGTCGATCTCCAGCGAGAACTCCCCGTCGCCGTACGACTTTGCGAGGTCGGGGTACTCGAACAGCACCTGCGAGCGCGTGATCTCGCGGGGCGCGTGTTGATCGAAGGTGATCGAGTCCGGTCGGATCCGCATGTTCTCGTTGTCGAGATACCCCTTCAGGTACTCGTTGATGCCGTTGCGGGTGGACTTGGGGTCGGTGACGACACCGTACGCACCCGGCTCGCCGTAGGTGACGTGGAGCGTGTCCGCCAGCAGGTCTAAGATCGCGAGGTCGTGCTCGACGACCATCATCGAGCGGTCGCCGTCGTCGGCGAGTTCGCGGATGAGCCGCGCGGCGGTCATCCGCTGGCCGATGTCCAGATACGGCGTGATCTCGTCGAGGAAGTAGAAGTCCGCGTCGCGCGCGAGCGTCGCCGCCAGCGCGACGCGCTGGAGCTCCCCGCCGGAGATGGAGTCGATGTCCTGGTCCATCACCGGCCCGATCGAGAGCCGCTCCACGAGCGAGTCGAGCACGCCGCGCTCGTCGGTGCGCTCCAGCAACTCGCGGGTGTTGCCGTCGAACTGCTTGGGGATCTGATCGACGTACTGCGGCTTGCGTGCCACGGTGACCTCGCCGTCGATGACGCGCTCGATGTAGTTCTGCAGCTCCGTCCCCTTGAACCGCTCCAGGACCGCGTCCCAGTTCGCCTCCTCGGCATGGGCGCCGAGATTCGGGACAAGCTCGCCCGAGAGCATCTTCACCGCCGTCGACTTCCCGATCCCGTTGGGACCGAGGATCCCCGTCACGTTGCCGGCCTCGGGCACCGGCAGCCCGTACAGCCCGAACGCGTTGTCGCCATAGCGGTGGACCGGATCGTTCTCAAGTTCGGAGGGGAGGTTGATGATCTCGATGGCGTCGAAGGGACACTTCTCGACGCAGATGCCGCACGTCTCGCCCAGGCAGATCTCCTCGGATATCCACACCTGGTCGGGACCGCCATCGTACGGTTCGTCCTCCGCGTAGTGGTCGCCGCGCTCGACGATGCAGTCCTTCCCGGTGCGGTTGGGCGGACAGAAGTTCGCGCACTCGTAGTTACACCGGTCGGGCGAGCACCGATCGAGGTCGACGACCGCGATGCTGTCGTCGGCCATCTATCGGAGGTTTGCCGAGAGGATGACGCCGTAGGAGATGAACCACAGCGTGAAGGTCATGAACGCCACGTAGAGGTTGTCCTTGATGCCGAAGTCCTCGATTTCGACCCCGAGGATCTTCAGCAGCGGTATCTGCACGAAGACCGCGGCCGCGACCACCAGGAGCGCGAGCCGGTTCGTCGCGGCGTCGACGCCGACCCCGAGGACCGGGAGCGAGGCGGAGACGAGCGCCGCGGCGATCCCCGCCAAACACGCGACGGTGGTGACGGTCACCCCGCGCAGGTGATCGGAGAGCCCCGAAGCTGTTTCCGTAGCCATGGCCGTAGGTCCGCCAGCCGGCGACAAAAGGGGTTCGCTTGGCCGATGGCCGAGCAGAGACACCGAATAATGTTCGGTGTACCTTTATGAGCACTCCGTGTTTCGATTCGTAATGATGGCCGGAACCGACGAGGAGTCCCTCGATGATCTCCCTCCCAGCGCGAAGCTCGTGTTCAAAGTACTCGAGTACAACGGACCGTTGACACAGAAAGGCATCGTCGAGGAGTCGATGCTGTCTGCGCGGACCGTCCGCTACGCACTCGAACGGCTCGAAAACATCGGGATCGTCGACGAGGACGTCTACTTCGCCGACGCTCGACAGAACCTCTACCGACTCGACGCCCCCCAGAAGGCTGAGGCCGACGGCGGTCGCGAAGCCTGCTGCGCGGAGTAACGCCGACGACAGAGTCGACGCGCCTTCTCACGCCGGCATCCGTCCGTCGAGCGACGCTCTCCGTCTGAACCGCTCGCGAATCTTGAACCCGGATGGCGGATCCACTCCGGCGCATGCGGTGACGACGACCGCGCGTCGACACGCGAAATACCGTGACTCGGCGGCGCGCGCTGGCGGACAGTGAGTCCCGGTGTCAGCCCCGAGAGCACAGAAGAGCCCCAGCGCCCGCGACGCGCTCAGGCGGGGACGACGGTGATCGCCTGCTTGCGGTCGATGGCGTCCTCCAGTTCCTCGGCGATGGCGCTCCCCCGCGAGACCTGGATGTCGCCGCCGCGACCGACGGTCGCGGTGAACAGGTACTCGTCGTCCGCGCGGACCTCGACGGTCTCGCCGACGTGCTCGTCCATCCGGATCACGACGTGGCGACTCGTGATCTCCGGTTGGACGACCTCCCCCTGTGGCTTCGGCGTCGAGCCGGGGGCGCCCGCACCCGCAGCTCCGGCGTCGTCGCCGCCCGCGCCCCCGGGACGATCGGCGTGGGTGCGCACGTCGATGTCGATGCCGAGTCGGTTCTCGATGTCGGTGATCCGGCCGCCGCCCTTGCCGATCACGTAGCTGATGTCGTCTTCCTCGACGTAGACGACGGCGTCGTTCTGGCCCTTGAGCTCCACGTCGACGTGGCCGCGGGCGACCGATCGGATCTCGCGTTCGATCTCCTGTTTGGCGATGCGGCCGACGCCGGTCTCGCCGCCCCCGCCGTCGGCGCCGTCGAGCGGTACCGTGACGACCTGGTTGTTGAACGTGTAGATCTCGTACTCCGGCGTGCCGGTTTCGAAGTCGACAACTTGGATCACCGGCCGCGAGAGGTCCTCGGCGGTGAGGCCCTCGGGAACCTTCACCTGCGTCGTCACGTCGTAGACGGTGTCGACCGCGCCGGCCTCGATGAACACGACGGTGTCGACGACCTGCGGGATCATCCCGAGTTCAACGCGGCCGACGAGCCGCTGGAGCGCGTCGATGGCGCGCGTCGCGTGGGTGACGCCGACCATCCCGACGCCCGCGAGGCGCATGTCCGCGAACACCTCGAAGTCGTGGGTCTTGCGCACCTCGTCGTAGATGGTGTAGTCCGGGCGGACGAGCAGCAGCGAGTCCGCCGTGTTCGCCATGTCGCCGCCGAGCGCGGTGTACTGGGTGATCTCCTCGCTCACCTGTAGGTCGCGCGGCTTCTCCATCGTCTTCACCGCGTAGTCGCTGTCGTTGAGGAACTCCGCGACCGCCTGCGCGAACGTCGACTTCCCGGCGCCGGGCGCGCCGGCGATGAGCACGCCGCGCTGGCGCTCGGTGAAGCGATCGCGCAGTTCGTCGGCGAACTCGTAGTCGTCGAGCGTCGTCTTCGCGATCGGCCGGACCGCCGTGATCTCGATGGCGTCCGCGAACGGCGGGCGCGCGACCGCGATCCGGTAGTTGCGGTACTGGACGATCGTCATTCCCGGCTCAGACAGCTCGATGAATCCCTGGTTCGACGCCCGCGCGGTCGCCTCGATCTCGTCGGCCCACGCGGCCATCTGCTCCTCGTCGCTGGGCCCGTCGACCTCGTCGATGTGGACGTAGCGGAGGTCGGTGATGTCGCCGCGCTTGGCCTTCGGGTGGGTGCCGGTCTTGAGGTGAACCGACATCGTGTCCTCGGTGAAGAAGCGCTCGATGTCGAGCCCGTCGTCCTGGGTGACGCCGCGGGGGACCGGCTCGACGTACTGCACGTCGAGGCCGGTCGCCTTCCCCGTCTCCGCCTGCACGAAGTCGGAAGTGAGCAACACGGCGTCGTGTTCGACCGCCAACTCGCGGATCAGGGCGTCGATGTCGCCCTCCCCGGCGCCCTCCTGCTCGGCGACGGTGGGGCGGCGACCGACGAACTCGGCGGTGATGGCCCCCTCGTCGGCGAGTTCGGCGATCCGCTGGAGTTCGGCGAGCCCGTCCCAGCCGGTGTCGTAGCCGGCGTTGGCCTGCGCTTCCAGTTCGCCGACCACGGCCTCCGGGACGTAGACAGTCGCCCCGTGGTAGTCCCCGTCCGCGACGCGCTCCGACACGCGGCCGTCGATGACCGCGCTCGTGTCCGGCACGACGTTCATATCGGTCGTGCGGCCGCGAGCCGTTTAAGACTGCTTGCACGCGGTGACCACCGCAAGGGTGGGACGCACGCGTCGGGGCCACGGCCGATCCGCATCGCCAGCGACATCGCTCCCATCCGCTGTCGTCGGTCCGGGCCCTCGACGCCGGAGTTATGCTCGCGCCGCTCCCCCGGCGAGGTATGAGCGACCACGACGCCGCCGCTGGCGCCGACCGCGACGAGCGACCGCCGGGGCTCCGCGCCCTCACGCGAGAACTGGTGTCGATCCCGAGCCACGACGACGCGACCGCCGCCGGCGACGCCATCGAGTCGTGGCTGCGCGCGGAGACTGACGACACCGTCGAGCGCGACGAGCACGGCAACGTCTTCGCCCGCACGGGCGACCCCGAGGCGCCGACGGTCGCGCTCGTCGGCCACCACGACGTGGTGCCGCCGGCGGAGTCCCAGACGACCGTCGGCGACGACGGCGAGGAGCGGTTCGTGCTCGAGGAGCGCGACGGCCGGCTGTACGGCCGCGGGAGCGCCGATATGAAAGGCGCCGTCGCCGCCGCGATGTGCGCCTTCCGCGACGCCGACCCCGACGGGGTGGAACTGTGCCTCGCCTCGTTCGTCGGAGAAGAACTGGGCGGCGTCGGCGCCCGCGCGGCCATCGAGGACGGCTTCGCCCCCGAGTTCGCCGTCGTCGGCGAGGGCTCGACGGACTACTCTGGCGCGGGCGTCACGGACGTGGTCGTCGCGCACAAGGGCCGGCGCGCGAGCACGCTCGTCGCCGCCGGCGAGAGCACACACGCGAGCATCCCCGAGGAGGGCGTCAACGCCGTCTACCGCGCCTGCGACGCCGTCGACGTGGTCCGCGAACTGGACTTCCCCGAGACCACGGTCATGGGCGAGCCGGTACGGGGCAGCGTCGCGGTCACCGAGATCGACGGCGGGAGCGCGTGGAACGTGGTGCCGGACCGCTGTGAGGTGACGATCGACGAGCGGACCGTGCCCGGCGAGCGCGCCCCGCTCGAACGCGCCGAATCGATCGCGGGCGTCGAGTGGCGCGTCGAACAGGATCTCCCGCCGATGGCCTGCTCGGACGACGACTTCGCCGACGCCGTGCTCGCGGCCGCCCGCGACGCCCAGTCGGGAACGCCCGAGCACGTGGTGAAACCGCACGCGACCGACGCCGGGTGGCTCGCGGACGCGGGGACCGCCTGCGTGATCTGCGGCGCCGCCGAGTCCGGGGAGGCACACACCGACACCGAGAGCGTCTCGTGGGCGGTGCTCGACCGCTGCTATCGGATCTACCGCGGCGTCGCGGACGGCGCGGACGCGTTCGCGTGAGCCGAGAGCGCCCGGACTCGCCGAACGGATAGTTGAAAAGCGCCCGGCGGCAAGGTTTGCGCGATGGCTACTGACGCGAGCGGAGAACCGGCCGAGACGGCCGACGCGTACGCCGAACTAGTGGAGCGATTCGAACGGATCAACGGCGTGCAGGGCGCCGCGGGCGTCCTCGGCTGGGACCAGCAGGTGATGATGCCCGAGGGCGGCACGCCCGCCCGCTCGAAGCAGCTGTCGGTGCTCTCGTCGCTGAGCCACGAGCTGCTCACCGACGACCGCACGGCCGAGCTGCTCGACGAGGTCGAATCGCTGGATCTCGACGAGGGCCAGACCGCGCAACTGCGCGAGATGCGCCGCGAGTTCGAGCGCGCCGACGCGGTGCCGACCGAGCTCGTCGAGGAGATCTCCGAGACCTCGACCGAAGCGCTGGGCGCGTGGGAGCAGGCCCGAGCCGAGGACGACTTCGATCAGTTCGCGCCGTATCTGGAGACGCTGGTCGAGCTGAAGCGCGAGTACGCCGAGCACATCGACCCCGACCGCGACGCCTACGAGGTGCTGTTCGAGGACTACGAGCCCTGCCTGTCGCTGGAGCGGGCCGAGGAGATCCTCGAGACCTTGAAGCAGACGCTCGTCCCGATGATCGACGAGATCCGCACGAGCGACGCGGACGTGACCACCGACGCATTCGACGGGGCGTTTCCCGAAGACGCTCAAGAGGACCTCTCGCGGGACGTGCTCTCGACGCTCGGGTACGACTGGGACCGCGGGCGACTCGATCCCTCGACCCACCCGTTCACCTCCGGCAACGTGTACGACTGCCGCGTCACCACGCGGTACGACGAGTCGGACCCGCTGGGCGGCCTGATGGCGACGGTCCACGAGTTCGGCCACGCGTTCTACAACCTCGGGCTGCCCGAGGAGCAGTTCGGCACGCCGCTGGGGGAGTCCCGCGACCTGTCGGTCCACGAGAGCCAGTCGCGGCTGTGGGAGAACCACGTCGGCCGCTCGCCGGCGTTCTGGGAGCTGGTGACGCCGAAGTTCGCGGAACGGTTCGACACCGACGCGACCGCCCGAGAGGCGTACGAGTCGGCGAACCAGGTATACGAGGACAACCTCATCCGCGTCGAGGCTGACGAGCTTACCTACCACCTCCACATCGTCATCCGCTTCGAGATCGAGCGGGCGCTCATCTCCGGAGAGCTGGACGTCGAGGACGTGCCGGAGGTCTGGAACGACAAGTACGAGGAGTACCTCGGCATCCGCCCCGAGACGGACGCGAACGGCTGCCTGCAGGACATCCACTGGAGCCACGGCAACTTCGGCTACTTCCCGACGTACTCGCTGGGGTCGGTGATGGCCAGCCAGCTGTTCAACGCCGCCGAGGACGACATCGGGAACATCTACGGGACGGTCCGCGACGGCGACTTCGAGGCGCTGCAGACGTGGCTCCGCGAGAACGTCCACGAGCACGGCTCCCGCTACGAGACGAACGACCTGGTGCGCGAGGCCACGGGCGAGGACTTCACCGCCGACTACTTCGTCGACTACGTCACGACGAAGTACGGCGACCTGTACGACCTCGAGGAGTCAGTCTGACTGAGGGTCGACGGCGGTCGACCCGCCTCGACGTGGTACCGGCCGGGCCCCGTCCCGGGTTCGATCGCGCGATCACTCACGCCTCGCGCTCGGTGGACTCGGCCTCCAGCATCGATTTCAACTCGTCGTACGGGATCCCGCCGGCCATCGACTCGTAGGTGCCCTCTTCGCGGAGCTCCGTCGCGATCTCGCGAACCAGTCCGAGCGCCGCGCGCATCGGTCCCGACCCGATCGACACCCGAGCCACCCCCGCCTCCGCCAGCGCGTCGATCGACGCCGCCCCCGGTCCCCCCAGGACGTTCAGCGGCGCGTCGAGGCGGTCGACGAGCGCGCGGATCGTCTGGACGTCGGAGACGCCGGGCACGAACAGGCAGTCGCTCCCCGCCTCGGCGTAGGCGTTCGCGCGCTCGACGGCGCGGTCGAGCCGGTCGGCCTCGTCGCCGACGCCGAGCCAGAACACGTCGGTGCGACCGTTGACGACGATCGGTACGCCGGCGTCGTCGGCTGCCCCCGCGCGGCCCGGATCACGGCGGCGTGATCTTCGGCCGGCGCCAGCGGGTCGTCGGGGTCGCCGGTTCCGTCCTCGAGGTTGACGCCGACGGCCCCGGCCTCGACGGTCGCCGCGACCGTGTCGGCCACCGCGGCGGGCGTGTCGCCGTAGCCGGCCTCGATGTCGGCGCTCACCGGCGCCGCGACCGCGCTCGCGACGCGCTCGACGGCGTCGAGCATCTCGGCGCGCGGGAGGCGCTCCCCGTCCGGGACGCCGAGCGAGGCGGCGATCCCCGCGCTCGTGGTTCCGACGGCGTCGAATCCGGCGTCCGCGAAGACGATGGCGCTGCCGGCGTCCCACGCGTTCGGGAGGACGAGCGGGCCGGCGTCGGTGTCGGTGTGGAGCGCGCGAAACCGCTCGGCTCGGTCTCGCTGTGTCTCGTGGTCCATTCGCGGTAGTACGTGCGCATCACGCATGAATGCCGCTGCGCGGCCCATCGCCGATCCGCCAACTACTCGGCCTCCCCTCACCACACACGCACCAGCCACTGGCATGCGCCGATTCTCAGCCGACTACCTCGAACGCACGCGTCGCGGGATGTGGGAGTCGCGCGAGGCGCTCGCGCCCCTCGACCTCGCCGGCCGACAGCGGGTCCTCGACGCGGGCTGCGGGACGGGTGAGCTCACCCGCGTGCTCGCCGAGGAGGCGCCGCAGGCCGCGGTCGTCGGCGTCGACGCCGACCGCGACCTCCTCGCCAGCGCCCGCCGAGCGTCGACTGACGCCGACCGAGACGGAGCGACCGACGCCGACCGCGACACCCCTTCCCGAATCGACTACGCCGCCGGCGACGCGACCCGGCTCCCGTTCCCGGACGACGCGTTCGACCTCGTGGTCTGCCAGGCCCTCCTGATCAACCTCCCCGATCCCGCGGCGGCGGTGCGGGAGTTCGCCCGCGTCTCCTCGGGGCTCGTCGCGGCCGTCGAACCCGACAACGCCGACGTGGACGTCTCCTCGACCGTCGACGCCGAGGCCGGCCTCGAAGCCCGGGTCCGCGAGGCGTACATCGCCGGCGTCGAGACAGACGTGGCGATGGGTGACCGCGTGCGCGACCTGTTCGCCGACGCGGGGCTGTCCGACGTCCGCGCGCGGCGCTACCGCCACGAGAAGCGCGTCGACCCGCCGTACTCACAGGCGGACCTCACGGGGATCACCAGGAAGGCCAGCGGCGCCGGCCTCGCCGACCACGAGCCGGAACTGCGCCGCGCGCTCGACGGCGGCGACGGCGGCGGCTACGACGACCTCCGGAATCGGTGGCGCGAGATGGGCCGGGAGGCGGCGCGGCAGGCGCGCGACCGCGAGTACGAGCGCGTCGAGCGGGTTCCGTTCGACGTGACCGTCGGACGAGTGTGAGGACGCGCGGCCCGCGGCGGCGATTCCCCCTCTCGATTAGACCACGTCGCCGCGGACGGTCGATCCCTCCTGGCGATCGCGGTACGACTCCACGGCGTCCACGACCTCCCCGGCCGTCGCCTCGTCGACGCCGAGCATTTCAAGCGCCCCCGACAGCGTCGGGAATGGAAGCTCCCCGTTCCGGAGCTTCGCCATCGTCTCGGTCGCCCGCTGCCCCTCGCCGTACAGTTGGACCCCGCGCGGGTCGAGCACCTGCTCGTACGCCCCGCGGTCGAGCGCCCCCCGCAACCGCTGTTTCACGTTCTGGTCGAACGGCGCGTTACACACCTCCAGGTGAATCGGTTCGTCCTCGGGAAGCAGCTGTGCCGCGAGGCACTTCTCGGGGGCCGCGTACCCGTTGTCGTTCCCACGGAGGTGTTCGGGGTGCGCACGAGCCCACTCCGCTGAAATCGACTTTCCGACGCCCTTGAGGCCGTGGGACCGCTCGAACTCCGCGGCCGCGTCGGCGTCCCCACTGCGCATCAGTAAGTCCTTTGTGACGTACACGTCCAGTCGGTCGATCGGGTCCAAGCCGAGCGCCACGTCGCCGTACACCCACACCTCGCGGACCGGAACCGGCATCGGCCCCTCGTCGACGGCGTCGATGATCGCCTCCACGCGGTCGAGGGCCGCCTCTCGCTCCATACCCCGAGTGGGTCGCCCGCGACAAAGCGTCTTACGCGTCCGCGGCGGCGTCACCCGTCGCGCCGGACGTAGACGGTCTTCTCGATTTCGGCGTGGACCGTCCCCTCGCTGTCGACGAGTTCCACCTCGTACACGCGGTCGCACGACTCGCCGGGCGCGAGCGACTCACGGATGTCGCGCACCTCCTCGTCGGGCACCCCGACTGTCGCCGTCAGGGTCGACCGCCCGGGCTTCCGGAACCGGATCTCGGCGGCCTTGTCCCAGACGGTGAAGCCGTCGCCGAGGCGGCGCTGCAGCAGGACCACGTACACCGGGTCGACCGCGCCGTACATGCTGCCGCCGAAGAGGGTTCCCATGCCGTTTCGAGTGCGCCACGTGAGCGGGAGTTCGATCTCGGCCGACGAGAAGTCCGGCGCGAGCGACGTGACCGTCGCCCCGGTCATCCAGTACGACGGGTAGTAGGAGAATCCCAGGCGGAACAGCCACGCCCGGAGCCGGTCGAGTCGCGTCATACACCGCCGTCTGTGGGGGCCGGTGTTGAGGCTGTCCGTCGACGACCGCGCGGAACGGGACGAGGCGCGCTCGCGACGCCGAACCGCGTGAGTGCACCCGCCGCCGTGCGAAACGGGTATGCCCGCGCCGCCGCAACTCGCCGCTAATGAACTGCGACAGGTGCGGCGCCGACGCGGTGATGCACGCCGCCTACTCCGGGGCACATCTCTGTGAGTCGCACTTCCGGGAGTCGGTCGAGCGTCGCGTCCGGCGGCGCGTCCGCGAGGACGACCTGCTTCCGGACGGCGCGACGCCAGACGACCCCGAACGCTGGGTGATCGGCCTGTCCGGCGGGAAAGACAGCGTCGTTCTGGCGACGATCCTCGACGAGACGTTCGCCGACGACCCGCGCATCGAACTGGTCGCCCTCTCCATCCACGAGGGGATCGAGGGGTACCGCGACGAATCGCTTGAGGCGTGTGAAGCGCTCGCCGCGGACCTCGACATGCGCCACGAGGTCGTCAGCTACGAGGAGGAGTTGGGCGTCCGCATGGACGACGTGGTCGAGGACGACCCCGAGAACATGGCCGCCTGCGCGTACTGCGGCGTGTTCCGGCGGGACCTGCTGGAGACGCACGCTGAGGAGCTGGACGCCGACAAGCTCCTCACGGGGCACAACCTCGACGACGAGGCGCAGACGGCGCTGATGAACTTCTTCGAGGGCGACGTGGCACAGATGGCCAAGCACTTCGACGCCTCCATCGGTCCCTTCCCCGAGCGCCGCGAGAGCGACCACTTCGTCCCGCGCGCGAAGCCCCTGCGCGACGTGCCCGAGAAGGAGGTCGCCCTGTACTGTCACCTCCGGGACCTCCCGTCGCACATGGCCGAATGTCCGCACGCCAGCGAGGCGTACCGCGGCGAAATCCAGCAGCTCCTGCTCGACATGGAGGAGCGACACCCTGGCGTGCGTCACTCGATCATGGCGGGCTACCAAGAACTGTCGGGCGTGCTCGCCGGAGAGTACCGCGACGAGGGTGACGACGCAGACGAAGCCGCTCCGGGGCTGTCACCGTGCGAGAACTGCGGGTCCAAG
This sequence comes from Halobaculum halobium, assembly GCF_030127145.1. Classification (NCBI taxonomy): domain Archaea; kingdom Methanobacteriati; phylum Methanobacteriota; class Halobacteria; order Halobacteriales; family Haloferacaceae; genus Halobaculum; species Halobaculum halobium. The sequence goes on along the minus strand of NZ_CP126158.1, from coordinate 2,222,108 downwards.
ACCGCCCGCGACGTCTGTCGCAAGTGCGAACTGGTCGACGCGATCGAGGCGTCATAACGGGCGTCCGGCCGAACCCGTCGAGCGCACGGCCTGCGTCGGTAAACGAGTCGGTCACCGTCGTCGCTGGTGAGACGTGAAAAAACGGAAACGAAGCGCACGTCGCGTCGGCCGGAACACCGCCGATCCGGGTTCCGTTGCCGTCCCGTTGGGATCGTCCCGCTGTCGCCGCGATCGGTTCCAGATGAGATGACGCCGACGCGCTGACCGGTGTCGCGGTCAGCGGATGACGTCGAGGCCGTTGTTCCGCTCGCTCTGCTGTTTGCGACCGCCGTCGGACTGCCAGGCCGCTTCCTGCCCGTTCTGGGCGCTCTTGGCGTTCGACTTCGCGTCGAAGTCGACGTCGTCGGCCGGCCCGCCCTCGATGGACGCGCGCGACTTGTCGGCCTGCTTTTGGGTGCTCGGGCCCAGCACCTGCGCGCTCTGGACGCCGGTCATGATGGCCATGACGCGGACCTTGCCCTTGTACTCCTCCTGGATGCGGGCGCCCCAGATCACGTTCGCGCTCGCCTCGAGGCGCTCGGTGATGTTGTCGGCGATGCCCTCGGCCTCCTTCAGCGTGAGGTCCGGGCCGCCGGTGATGTGGACCAGCCCGCCGGACGCGCCGCGGTAGTCGACGTCCAGCAGCGGGTGGTTCATCGCGTCGTTGACGACCTCTTGGGTCTTGTTCTTGTCCTGGGTCTCCCCGACGAGCATCACCGCGACGCCGCCCTGGTTCATGATCGTGGACATGTCCGCGTAGTCCAGGTTGATCAGGGACGGCTGGGTGATGGTCTCGGAGATGCCCTTGACCGTCTCGGCGATGATCTGGTCCATCACCGAGAACGCCTTCCCGATCGGCAGGTTCGGGACGTAATCGAGGAGCCGGTTGTTGTCGAGGACGATGATCGAGTCGGCCTCGTTGCGGAGGTTCTCCAGGCCCTCCTCGGCTTTCACCGTGCGGGCGCGCTCGACGTTGAACGGCGTCGACACCATCCCGACGACGATGGCGCCCTGCTCTTTGGCGATCTTCGAGACGACCGGCGCCGCGCCGGTGCCCGTCCCGCCGCCCATGCCGGCGGTGACGAACACGAGGTCCGCGTCGCCGAGCACCTCCTTGATCGTGCCCTGCGCCATCTCGGTGGCGCGCTCGCCCATCGAGGGGTCGCCCCCCGCGCCCAGCCCCTGCGTCAGGGACTTGCCGACGAGGATCTTCGTGTCGGCCTCGATCATCTTGAGGTGCTGCTTGTCGGTGTTGATCGCGACGGTCTCCGCGCCGTCGACGCCGATGTTGTACAGCCGATTGATGGTGTTGTTCCCCGCGCCGCCCGCGCCGACGATGACGATCCGGGGCTCCCCGAACTCGTCGTCGTCGTCGGCGACCTCAGACATGTCGCGCTGCTCGGCCTCCGCGTTCGCGAGCGCGTCCTGAACGATGTCCTGCATCGTTACACCTTGGCCCAGCTGCGCTTACTGCGCTCGCCGCGCGTGCGCTCGCCGGACGTGTCGGCCTGCTCGTTGAGCATGTCGCGGACGGCGGACCGAATCGCCTCGCTGCGATTCGGGAACTCCCCCGTCTCGACCATCTGTTCGACCTCCTCGATCTGCTGTTTCGGGATTCGTAGTGTCACACGCTCCATTGTATCATTCCCCCGGTAAGACGACGACACGCACGTACGTGCCCTCACAGGTCGGCTGCCGGAGTTTCCCCGCTCCGACCTCGCCTGTAAGACAAGCCGTCTTACGCACCACTACCAATATACCGTTTGTATATAAATATACCGGCGGTTGTATGACCGGCGCGGTCGAATTGTCTTACGCCGGTCGACGCGAATCACGGAATCGACGCGGTGTCTTACGGCGCGTCGAGCACGTCTGCGGCCGGCGTCCGACGGCCGCAGCCGGGGCAAAAGCCCCAGTCGGAGCGGACCTCGTCGCCGCACTCACAGAACAGCCGCCGGGTCGCCTTCTCTCCGCAGTTCGGACAGAACACGTGATCGTCGGACACGTCCCCGCCGCACTGCGCGCAGCTCCGCGACTCGGTGTCCGACGCCGCACCCGTCTCGCTCGCGGGGCTCGCCTCCGAACCCGATCGCTCGTTCGCTGTCATCGCCCGGTCCGCCTCCGGTACCCTCGGCTGCTCTGCACCCGTGGGCCCCTCGACCGTCGCCCCCCCGCCGTCGACGGTCACCGTGAGGTTCACCGACGGGACGCGGTCCTCAGCGGCGTTCAGGGCCCCGAACACATGGGATCGATCCGCGGACCCACCGGGTCCACGGCTGCGCTCGCCGAACTCCGCGTCGAGCCGGGCCGTCACCAGCTCGTCGACGCGGGCCGCGAGCGCGTCGTCGAGCGAACTCCTCGCGTCGGTTCCGGACGCCGTCCGGCCGCCACCGTCGGCGTCGACGGCGTCGTCGCTCCGCGCCTCGGTGGCGTCGAGGTACTCGCGGAGCGCCTCCCGCATGACCTCGCTCTTCGACCCCTCGAGCTCCTCGAGGCGGTCGACGAGGTCCGCGTCCGCGCGGAAGGTTATCTTACTCATACCCGGGCCATTTCGACAGGACCCATATCAATCTACCCCACGGATCGCGGCGAGTACCGCCGCACGTCTGACGGACGTGTGACCGGCGGAGTCGGACTCCGGGGCGCGGTCGGCGGTGTCGCGGCCCAAGCCGTCTTACACGTCGCCGCCGATGACGTGCGTATGCACCACCGCGAACTCGGCGGCGTGGGATCGGTGACCGAGGTCGGTCTCGGCACGTGGAACATCGGCGGCGACTGGGGCGACGTGTCCGCCGAGGCGGGACGCGAGACCGTTCGGACGGCGCTCGACGCCGGCGTCGACTTCCTCGACACGGCCGACGTGTACGGCGACGGTCGCAGCGAACGCCATATCCGGCACGTCATCGACGAGCGCAACAACCGCGACGAAGTCACGGTCGCGACGAAAGCCGGCCGCCGCCTCGACCCGCACACGGCAGACGGCTACACGGCAGAGAACCTCGAGCGGTTCGTCGATCGTTCTCGGGAGAACCTCGGGGCGGCCACCCTCGATCTGCTCCAACTGCACTGCCCGCCGACCGACGTGTATTACGAGCCCGACGTGTTCGACGCGCTCGCGGACCTGCGGGCACGCGAGAAAATCGCGAACTACGGCGTCAGCGTCGAGCGCGTCGAGGAGGGGCTGAAGGCGCTCGAGTACCCCGGCGTCGAGACCGTCCAAGTGGTCTTCAATCCGTTCCGGCAGCGCCCCGCGGAGCTCCTGTTCGAGGAGGCGAACCGCAGGGACGTCGGCGTGATCGTGCGCGTTCCCCTGGCGTCAGGGCTGCTCACGGGCACGATCGGCCGCGACGCCGAGTTCCCCGAGAACGACCACCGCAACTTCAACCGCGACGGCGACGCGTTCGACGTGGGCGAGACGTTCGCCGGCGTCCCGCTTGACGTCGGCGTCGACGCCGTCGAGGCGCTGGAGCCGCACGTGCCCGAGGAGATGTCGCTCGCGCAGTTTACGCTCCGGTGGATCCTCGATTTCGACGCCGTCTCCACGGTCATCCCGGGGTCGACGACGCCCGAGCACGTCGAGAGCAACGTCGCCGCCGCCGACTTCGACCCGCTCGATCACCGACTCCACGGGCGTGTCCGCGACGTGTACGAGGACCAGGTCGCCGAACACGTGCACCAGCGGTGGTGAATTAGACTAGTCTAATCTTTAGATTCGTTCGGAACAACTATACCGTTCGGAGCACCATCTCCGAGTGAGTATGACCGACACACGTGACCCGGCGGGTTCGCCGGGTGCGACCAGACGGCGGGTTCTCGCGGGCGGAGCGGGCCTCCTCGCGGCCGGATCGGCTGGCTGTCTCGGCGGCGCGGCCGGTAGCGGACGCGACGGACGCACAGGATCGGGAACCGACGGCGGGGCGAACGGGCCGGTCGCGGTGGCGTCGTTCTTCAGCTTCTACGATTTTGGCAGAAAGATCGCCGCCGGTACGCCAGTTACCGTCCGGAATCTCGTTCCGACCGGCCTGCACGGTCACGGGTGGGAGCCGAACGCGACCATCACCAGACAGATCGTCGACGCGGACGCGTTCATCCACGTCGGCGAGGACTTCCAGCCGTGGGCCGATCGAGCAATTCAGACGCTGAAAGACGACGACGTCGACACCCAGTTGATCAACGTGCGGGAGGGCGTCGAACTCGTCCCCCTCGCGGAGAGCCTCGACCGCGACGAGGAGGGCGTCGGCGAGGGCCGCGGGAGGGACCCTCACTTCTGGCTCGACCCGCGACGCGCGAAGATCGCCGTCGACAACATCGCCGAGGGCCTCGTCGCCCTCGCGCCCGATCACGAGGACGCTCTCCGCGACAACGCGGAGACGTACAAATCGGCCGTCTTGGACCGGATCGACGCGGACTACCAGACGATCTTCGAGGCCGCCGAACGCGACGTGGTCCAGTTGGCCGCGCACAACGCGTTCCAGTACATCGCCGACCGCTACGGCGTGCAGATGCGCCCGCTCGTCGTCAACCTCGCGGCCAGCGGCGACGTGAAGCCGTCCGACATCACCGACGCCAAGCGCGTCATCGACGAGAACGACATCCGCTACATCGGCGCTGGCGTCTTCGAGACCCGGCGGCCCGCGAAGCAACTGATCGCCGAGACCGACGTGGAGGCGTACTACCCGGTGACCCCGTACGCTGGCGTCCGCGAGGATTGGGTCGAGAACGACTGGGGCTACGAGGAGATCGCGTACAACATCAACATGCCCACCTTCGACGTCGTCCTCGGCAACACGCCACCGGAAGAGGCCGGCTACGACGGCTGGGACGCCGAGTGGAGGAACTTCGAGTGACTCGAGTCGACTCGGTCGCGGACTCGGGGACTTCGGAACCGGTGACAGCCGCCGACAACGGCACCGGCGGCGACGCCGCTCGCAGGCCCGTCATCGATCTCTCGACCGTCAGCTTCGGCTACACGTCGGCGTCGGTGGTCGAAGACGCCTCGCTCACCATCAACTCAGGCGAGTACGTGGCCGTCGTCGGCCCAAACGGCTCGGGCAAGTCGACGCTCATGAAGCTCATGCTCGGACTGCTGCGACCCGACGAAGGCGACGCTCGGCTGTTCGGCGAGCCGGCCCACCAGTTCGACGACGGGCAGCGCGTCGGGTACGTCTCCCAGCACGCGAGCGCGGCCAAGGAGATGCCGATCACCGTCCGCGAGGTGGTGAAGATGGGGCGGTTCCCGCACGTCGGCTTCGGCTTCCTGTCGGCCGACGACTGGCGAATCGTCGACGACGCGCTCGCGACCGTCGGGATGGCAGACTTCGCCGACCGACGGATCACGAAGCTCTCGGGCGGCCAGCGCCAGCGCGCCTTCATCGCCCGGGCGCTGGCGGGCGAGGCCGACCTCCTCGTGCTCGACGAGCCGACCGTGGGCGTCGACGCAGAGTCGGTTGAGGCGTTCTACGCGCTGCTCGAGTCGCTCAACGACGACGGCATCACCGTGCTGCTCATCGAACACGACCTCGGCGCGGTCACCGACCACGCGGCGCGGGTCGTCTGCTTGAACCGGGAGGTGTACTTCGACGGCCCGACCGACGAGTTCGTCCACAGCGACGCGCTCGCTCGGGCGTTCGGCACCGCAGTCAGCTTCCGCGGAGGCGGCGAATGACGCTACCGCTCGCGACTGGTGCCGGCGCGGTCGCACTCGCGGGTCGCTCGATTGCTCCGTTGCAATCGGGCGGTAGCGCGCTCGATCCGGTGCTCGCGCCGATCTACGTCCTGCTCGAACTCTGGTCGCTCCTGATGACTGTGCTGGGCGATGTCACCGGGCTGGAACTGCTCCAGTACGGCTTCATGCATCGCGCGATCCTCGTCGGGCTGTGCATCGGCGTGATGGCGCCGCTCATCGGGACGTTCCTCGTCCACCGGCAACTCGCACTGATCGGCGACGCGCTCGCGCACACCGCCTTCGCAGGCGTCGCCGTCGGGCTGTTCCTCAACGGCGTGCTCAGCCTCGGCGTCTCCCCGTACCTCACGGCTGTCGTCGTCGCGGTGATCGCCGCGCTGCTCATCGAGGTCATCTCGGAGGTGACCGACGCCTACAACGACGTGTCGATGGCGATCGTCCTCTCGACCGGCTTCGCGCTCGGGACGGTGCTGATCAGCCTCAACGCAGGCGGGCTCGCCGTCGGGATCAACCAGTACTTGTTCGGCAACCTCTCGACAGTCTCCGCGGAGAACGCCGCCATCCTGCTGGTGCTGTTCGCGATCATCGTCGGCACCGTCGCGCTCACGCGGAACCAACTGCTGTACGTCACCTTCGACGAGACGGCCGCCGAGGTGTCGGGCATCCCCGTCACCTGGTACAACCGCGTGGTGGTGATGCTCACCGCTCTCGTCGTCGTCGGCGCGATGCAGATTATGGGCGTGATCCTCGTCGCCGCGATGCTGGTCGTCCCGGTGGCGGGCGCCTCGCAGGTGTCGCGCAGCTTCAGCGAATCGCTGCTCGTGTCGGTCGTGCTCGCCGAACTCGCGGTGCTGCTCGGCATCGGCGCGGCGTACTACGGCGAGGCGACAGCCGGCGGCGTCATCGTCCTCGTCGCCGTCGCGATCTACGCGCTGGCGGTCGTCGCCGGCAAGGTCCGCGAGGCCCGCGGAGAAGACAACGCGCCCGAGTTGGGGAGCATCGAGGCCGAAGGTGACGGGAGCGCGGTGAGTTCCGACTGACGGGGCGGTCCGTCGACGCTCGGCCATCGCGGTCAAACTCGATTTCGTATCGCAGCATAGAATATATACTTGAATTCTTGGGCACAGTAGCACCCGGAACCGGTTTCCGGACGCTTATGCCGTACGCGTCGAATCCGGCTGCTATGGCGACGAAGCTCCCCGAATCGGAGTTCGACGCGCGGCTCGCGGAGGTACGCGGGCGGCTCGCGGACACCGACGCGGACGCGGCGACGTTCTTCAACGCGACGAGCATCGAGTACCTCTCCGGGTTTCACCACATCCAGACCGAACGGCCGGTCGTCCTCGCGGTGACCCAAGACGGGCTGGAGGTCACCGTCCCACGGCTGGAGGTCGAGCGCGTGGAGCCGAACCCCCGGATCGACGCGGTCCATCACTACTTCGACTACCCGCAGGGCAACCCCATCGAAACGGCCGCCGAGATGCTGGAAGGGATGGGCGCAGAGTCGGTCGTCAGCGACGCCGACGGTGCGCCCGGGGTGATGGGCTACGAGGGGCCCGCGCTCTCGGAGTTCGTCGAGGTGGAGAGCCAGTCGTGGGTCGATCGGATGCGGTGGGAGAAGACCGACGCCGAGGTCGACCTCGTGCGCGAATCGGCGAAGTGGGCGAACCTGGCGCACCGCTACCTCGCGGACTACACCGAGGTCGGCGCTCATCCGGTGACGGTGAGCCAGAACGCGACGACCGACGCCTCGCGCGCGATGCTCGACACGCTCGGGGATCGCTACGCCGTGCGGACCCGGGGGTCGGGGCCCGTCCACGCCGGCTACATCTCCGGGAGCGAGACCGCCCTTCCTCACGGGCACACCCCCAACGAGCGCCTCTCCGAGGGCGACGTGCTGATAACGGGCGCGTCGGCGAACATCGATGGGTATCACTCCGAGCTGGAACGGACGATGTTCGTCGGCGAACCGAGCGACGAGCAGGTCCACTACTTCGAGCTGATGGTGGAGGCGCAGGACATCGCTATCGGCGCGCTCGGGCCCGGCCAGTCTATCGCCGGCGTCGACGAGGCGGTCCACGACTACTTCCTCGAGCAGGGGATCGAAGACACCGCCCAGCACCACGTCGGCCACAACATCGGCCTCGGGGGCCACGAGCCGCCGTACATCGACCGCGGCTGGGACGACTACGACCACGTCGACGAGGGCGACGAAACGATGGCACCCGGGCAGATTTACACCATCGAACCAGGGATCTACACCGACGAGTACGGCTATCGTCACTCCGACACCATCGCCGTCACCGAGAACGGCACCGAGTGGCTGACCTACTTCCCGCGGGACCTGGAGTCGAACATTATCCGGTAGATTCGCAGAGCCCCGTTTCCGAGACGCTTTCAGCGTCGAAAGCGCGCCCCACGCTTTTCCGTCAGCCGACACACAGCGCCGGCCGGACGTGACACTGACATCGACTGCCGACGCACGGTCGACCCTCGGGGACCGACTCCCGAGCGCCGTGACCGTGGTGGTCGAGGTCGTGATCGCCAGCACAGTGCTCGCATGGAGCGCGGCGTGGCTCGCCATCGCCGCCGTGCACGCCCGGTACGGGGAGTACGTCGCTGTCGCCGGGACGGTCGGCCTGATGGCGGTGCCCGCCCTCGCCTACGAGTACCGGAGACTGGAGTCGCACCTCCCGCTACCGGAACCGGCCGGCCCCGACGTGTCCGTCTCGGACCTGGTGACGCCGAGGTCCGGGTGACGCGCCGCGGGTGGGACGCCTCGACCCGTTCCGCCGCGCGTCATCGCGTCGAGAGCGTCGACCGGGCGGGCGAACCGCGCGCAAGCGGCGATCGACTCCGATATTTCTGGAGGCCACCGGAGACCGCCCAACCAGCAGACACGGTCCAATCGTACAGCACATACCGCGATACAAAATTCGCTGATCGCCCGCACGGGCCGCCGATCGGATCCGTCGGGTCGGCGGCCTCGTCGGTGCGTTCTTGACCGACCAGAGCCGAGAGCGGATCGTGTCCGCCACCTCGTTCGCACTGTTCGACACGCTCGTCGAAGCCGACCTCCCGTCGGACCCGGCCGCGGCCGTGGGCGACGAGCTGCGGGCTCGCGGCGTCGACGTGCCCGACGACTGGACCGCCGCCTACCGTGAGACCCACATCGACGCCCCGCTGGCGCGGAGGTTCCGCTTCCGGCGCACGTGAGCCGCACGCTCGCCTCCCGCGGCGTCGACGCGCCACACAACGCGGCCCGGCGGGCCGTCGTCGCCGCGTTCGATCCGTCGGTTCGAACCCGAGAGAGGGCGGTCGATTCGGTCGCTCGCGCACGCGAGAACGGACCGGTCGGTCTGCTCGTGAACTGCGCGGTGCCGGAGTTGGTCGGGCGAGTGCTCGTGCGCTCGGACCTCGCCCGCGACGACTTCGACGCCGTTGTGACGAGCGTCGCCTGCGGGTGGCGCAAGCCGGACCGACGGGCGTTCGAACGCGTCGCCGACGCCCTCGGTGTCGAGGTCGCAGGCCTCGCGCACGTCGGCTGCGACGACGCCGTCGACGGCGCCGTCGTCGACGCCGGCGGGCGCTACCTCGACGCTGTCGACGGGCTGTCGGCCGTCCACGGTCCGTGATCGTCGTTCGGCGATTCGACGCCGCCGGAGACGATCGACGCGGAGGCCAAGGAGATCGCCGCCCTCGGAGGGTGGGCTGGCGAAATCGCCGCCGCCGTCGGAGGATAGGCAACCGAGATCGGCTCCGTCGTCGGAACGCTGCGGGGCCGACGCCGCTGTCCAGAGGTGAGGCGGGCGGAGGCGAGCGACCGCTCGTCACGCGCCGGTGACGAAGAACAGCAGCACCGAGATGGCCAGCGACGCAAGGATGACCGCCGCCGCGAGCGCGCCGCCCATCGACACGGCCGCGTTGGCGTGGCTCGCGAGCGACTCGGTGCGGTCGTTGCCGAACACCGTCACCTCGGCGTGCTCGGTCGCCATCCCCGCCTCGACGGACTCGGTATCGGCGGCCGCCCGTTCGGCCACGTCGACGACCACGTCGGTGAGCGCGCCGCGGTCGAGGGCTGCGCCGACCTGATTGTCCGCCTCCACGGTGTTGACGATGTGGGTGTCTGTCGTCATCACCTCCGCCTCGTCGGCGTCGACCGCGTCGACGACGGCGTCGACGAGGTGGCCGCGCAGGCCGGGCTCCATGTTGTTGCCGTCGACGAGCACGTACGCGGTGGTCTGCGGATCGCTGTCGCCGTCCGCGTCGACCTCGGTCACCATCGCGCGGACCCCCAGCGGACCGATCCCTTCTTCGGGCGTCCACTCGGTTCGCTCCCAGGCGACGCCCGCCGAGAGGTCGCCGCGGGGCGCCACCGCGAGGCGCTCGCCGGCGCGGCGCGCCGCCTGCATCATGTCGAACGAGCGGGTCGACCCCGGAGTGACGTGGCCCAGGTCGGGGCCGTCCAGCCCGTTGTTGGAGTTGTGCGCGTCGACGAGCAGCACGTCGTCGAGTCCCTCGGTGCGCGCCTCCGCGGCCGTCGAGAGCCCGACGGCGTACTCCACGTCGTCCGCGAAGCCGGGCGCGAACGTCGAGACGAGCAGCGCGTCGTCGTCGAACGCCTGCCCCAACAGCGACGCCTCGCCGGCCGTGGTGCGGACGCTCTCTGTCGCCGCCGGGGAGTAGGTCAGTCGCCCGAGAGCGCGGTCGGCCGCCTCGACGACGGTGTCGACCTCGCGCTCGGTGACGAGGTTGAAGTCGTGGCCGGCGGTCGCGTGCGGCGGGAACGCCAGGCCGTCGGTCGCGGCGGCGACGCGAACCGGGAGGTTGCCGCCGCCGATCTCGCCCATCGGGCCGGGGTGGATCATCGGGAGCACCCATCGGGCCTTCTCGTCGCCGTCGGGCGTGCGGATCGACAGCACCGTCACGGGGACGACCGCCTCCTCACCGAGCTGTTCGAAGAATCCCTCCAGTTCGCGGCTCCCCTCGGCGACGTGCCCGATGAACCCCTGGAGGAAGTCGAGGACCGAGACGCCGAGCGTGTTGCGCCACGGTCGGTCGACGACGTAGAGGAACGTCCACACGGCGCCGGCGTACAGCGCGCAGGTGAGCCCGAGCACCAGGAAGTGGTCCGGGCTGATCGCCGACAGCTCCGAGGGCGCCTCCTCCGGCCGAGCGAGATACGGCATGAGGAACGTGTCGAGGAGCGGCCCGCCCACCTCCAGCAGACGGAGCGTGCCGCTGTACACGAACAGCAGCACCGCGGCCGTGGCCGTCTGGATGCTGGCGGGTACCGCCGCGACCGGAAGCGACGACCGCGAGACGGCCACGATCACCAGCAGCCGGATAGCGAACACCGACGCCAGCGCGACGACGAGCACGTCGAAGACGAACCGCTGAGACAGCGGGGTCAGATACGCCACCAGCCCGCCCACGGCGAGGAAGGCGACGATGACGACCTCACACACCAGCGCGAGCAGCGACGACCGGTTCGGGGTGAGTTTCCCGCCGACGAGCCGATCGACCCACGCGGTGCCGAGCCCGGCGACGATCGTGGGGATCCCGATGAAGAACACACCCTCCCAGGCGTCGCGTCCGACGAACAGCACGCCGCGCCACACGACCGACGTCTCCGGACGCTCGAACGCGCCGACGCCGGCCACTGCCGCCAGCAGGAGCGCGAACGCGACCGACGTGTACCACGACGGCGCGCGGAAGATGAACCGCGAGAGGCCGGCGAGGTTACTCTGGGTCGCAGTCATACGCGTTGACGGTGACGAACGCGACCCGCCGATAAAAAGCAGGCGCACTCGTCGCGTCGACCGCCGGACGCGGACCGATAACACGCCGGCACATCTCGGTGCGCACGCGACCCGGTCAACACGATCGCAGGACGACAGTCCGGATCGGAGAAGCGACCCCGCTACTCGCAGATCGCGACGAAGTTCTCGAAGACCTCCTGCCCGCGCTCGGTGTGGCTCACCTCAGGGTGCCACTGGACCCCGTACAGGTCGCGGTCGGTGTCGCTCATCGCCTCGACGCCGCAGACGTCGCTATCGGCGGTGACCGCGAACCCGTCAGGCGCCTCGACGACCTCGTCGGCGTGGCTGGCCCACGTCCGGGTTTCGGGAGCAAGCGATCCGACGAGGGGATCTTCGTCGTCCAAGATCCGAACGTCCACGTCGGCGTAGCCGCCGTACTCGCCCGACTCGACGCGCCCACCCAGCTCTTCCGCGATGAACTGCAGCCCCAAGCAGATGCCGAGGACGGGAACGCCCAGTTCGAGATACTCGCGACACCGGCCGACCCGGTCCATGCTCGGGCCGCCCGAGAGGACGAGCCCGTCGGCGTCGATCTCGGCGGGGTCGGTGTCGTTGTCGAGGATCTCGGTGTCGACGCCCACGTCGCGAAGCGCCCGGCCCTCCAAGTGCGTGAACTGTCCGTGGTTGTCGATGACCACGATGCGCGGCTCGCTCATACCGTGGGTTGCGCGGACGTGGTGAAAAGCGACCCGCTTCACGCCTTGGGATGCACAGACGTGCGTATTTCAACGACTGACGACTCACTCGTCGCCGTAGCGCTCGCTGGCCGAAGAGAAGCCCAGTTCGCCGAGTTCGTCGCTCCGGCGGCTCTCGCGCTCGGCGACCGCTTCCGGATCCGGGCTCGCGTCGTCGTCGACGCGGGCGAACGAGCGGTGAACCTTCGTGTGACACCACCGGCACAGGCCCACCGTTATCTCGTGTGACGGGCTCCGATCCGGCTCGCCGTCTCCCGGTTCTCGCGCGCCGTCGGCGATGCTCGCTCCCCCGCCGTACGAGAGGTGGTGCTCCTCGACGAGCGGCCGGCGCTCGTCGTGGGCGATGCGGACCTCTTCCAGCCCGCACCGCACGCACTCCTTGGCGTCGGTCGTCGATCGGTAGTGCGGACAGTCGCGCCAGTCCGCGTCCTCGGCGGCGGCGACGCACGCGTAGTCCGCGCGGCGGCGGCCCGCGGCGAAATCGGGGTCGTCGCCCGCGCGTTCGAGCGCGAACCGGCAGCGCCCGTCGCTCGTCAGGTGATCGCAGCGACCGGCGAACTCGTACGGATTATCGACGCCGACCGGTGACCCGTCTGGCGTCCGCTCCATACCGGGCCTCGGGTCGCGCGCAGCAAAAAACGCTCACTCCCGCGGGACGCTGATGTCCTGCAGGTCGCCGCCGCATTCGGGACACGATCCCGGACTGTGCGCCGCCTCGACGCGCACCGAGCACTCCCGACACTCGAAGACGCGCATCGTACCGGTTTGGTACGGGTCTTGACGCATACAGTGTGTTAACTTTACACACGATATTAAGTACCACGGTCACTCGAGTCGTATATTCTCCGTTTCGTAGTACCGTCTGACGATTATAGTGCTATTCAGTGATCTTCTGAGAACACGTATTAGGCGAGTAAGTGTACTGATCCGGTGCAATGCACCGGATCATCTCACAAAAGGTGACTGCGCGGCACAGCCGGCTCACACACTGGTCGGGCAAACGGATACGTTCATACTGTCGGCCCGTCCAACACGCCCCGTGCGAGTGATCCACCGGTCTGGGGCCGTCGATCCCGAAGACGACGATCCGTCGGCGCCGCAAGAGCACGTGCTCGCCGACGAGGTCGAGATGGCCGAGTCGTTCGTCTCGCAGGCGCGGGGCCTGATGTTCCGGCGGTCGGTGCCCGACGACTACGCGCTCGTGTTCCGATTCGACGGGACCGATTCGCGGAGTCTCCACATGCTGTTCGTTCCGTTCGCCATCGACGCCGTCTGGCTCGTCGGCCGCGAGGTGACGAAGGTGAAGCGGCTCCGACCGTGGGTCGGGCTCGGCTGGGGTACTGCCGACACGATCATCGAACTGCCGGCGGGGGCCGCCGACGATGTCGAACCCGGAGACACCGTCGACGTGGTCGAGTAGCGACAGCGTCGCGCCCGCGGCGGGTACCGTTATGTCGGATCACCGCATTGTCGCAGCCATGCGCCGAGCGACACTGGCGGGGGCGCTGCTCGTCGGGAAGGGGCTCGACGCCGTCTCGACCGTCGTCGTGCTCCGGCTCTCGGACTCCGTGCGCGAGTCGGTGCCGCTCTCGCGCGCGCTGATGGCGTGGCTCGGCCCCGTGCAGGGGATGGCAGTGCTCACCGCGGTCACGATGGTCGCCGTCGGCCTGCTGGCGGAGTCGGGGGTCCTCATCGACCGGTTCGTCGACGGCGAAACGCCCGACTGGTACGTCCCGGGCCTGCGCGCGACGGTGTATCTCGGCTGCGCGACGTGGTTCGGACTGATCGGCTTGTGGAACTTCTCGCACCTGTTGTGAGCGGAGCGGCGGTCCGTCCCGAATCGACTCAGAACCTCGGGGGCGTCGGATCTCCGGGAGTATTTATCGGATGCGGCCTAATTCCCCTGCGTGAGCTACGTCGTGGAGGTGAAGCCGTCCGCGCGCAAGGCCAACGCGGCAGTGGGCCACGCCGTGCTGTACGGGGGCGCACGCCGGGAATTCGGCGACCGCGGCGCCGCGGAGGCGTGGGCCGAGGGTCTCTCGACGGGCGCCGACCGACCGGTGTGGATCCACGCCGCCCACCCCGACGACAACAGCGACGTCGACGGGTACCTCGTCTCCCGCCAGCGCCAGCTCCTCTCCCTCGACGGGGCGTACGACAAGCGACGGCGACGCCTCCGCGGTGGCGACGAGGGCGAGCCGGGGACCCTCGACGCGTACGCCGACGGCGGGGAGTGACGAGTCCGCCGGAGCCGTCCGCTGCACAACCGAGGAGGATTTAGTACCCGCGCGGCGGTTGGATCAGTGGACATGGTATCCGAAGGCGACACCGCGCCGACGTTCACTGCGACGTACAGGGGCAGCGACCACGAGTCGTTCGACCTCGCGGAGCACCTCGGCGACGGGCCGGTCGTGCTCGCATTCTTCCCGGGGGCGTTCACGCCGCCGTGCTCCAACGAGATGGTCGCCCTGCGGGAGCACCACGACGAGTTCGCGGCCGCAGGCGCGACGCTGTTCGGCGTCAGCGCCGACTCGGCGTTCTCGCTGGGCGCGTTCGCCGACGAGTACGACCTTCAGTTCGACCTCGTCAGCGACATGGCCGGCGACGCCATCGAAGCGTACGGCCTCGCGATGGACATCCCCGACCTCGGCCTGTACGGCGTCGCCAACCGCGCGGCGTACGTCATCGACGAGGCCGGCGACGTGGCGTACGGCTGGGTCGCCGACGATCCCACGAACGAACCGGACTACGAGGAGTTGCTGGCGGCCGTCGAGGACGCCTGAACCGGCGAGCGGCTTCGCGTTCGATACTCCTGGGGTGCCCGACGCCCAGCGGTGCCGCCGAAACGCTCGGACGTGACGGGGACGAGGCGACAGTCGTGGCGGCCGAAGTCGATTCGATATCGCGAGTAGAAGTGTATGGGTCGAGATCAGTCCGCGACCGTCAGATCGCCACAGACCGCCGCAACCGAGACGCTCACGCCGTATCGTCGGTGTTGAGAGCGGTAACTACGGTCAGTCCACTCGCTCCACTCCCTCCCCAGATTTCTCCGGGCGTCGTTCGACGTCCGCACATTTCTCCGGGCGTCGTTCGACGTCCGCACTATCGACTCGCACACGCTTCGCGGTGCTCGTCGTGTTGCTCGCCTCAGAAGCGCCGAGGGAGAGATTTGAACTCCCGAGTCCGAATGGACAGCAGATTTCGAATCTGCCGCCTTGGCCAGGCTAGGCTACCTCGGCTCACTCTCAGGTCGGGCGGTCAGCCTGTAAACCGTTTCGGTTCGATCGACGGTGTGCCACTACGCCCCGAACCCCGAGGCTTCTTGCCGGTCGAACGCCCCAAGCGAGTATGGACGTTCCCGACGCGAGCGCGGCCTGTACGGACGTGCTCGACACCCTCCGCGCCGCGATTATCGCCGAGGACGCCTTCTTCGAGGACATCCTCATCGGGTTGCTCTCACGGGGCCACGTGCTCATCGAAGACGTGCCCGGCACCGGGAAGACACTCACCGCGCGGTCGATGGCGACGGCGCTGGGGCTGTCGTTCTCGCGCGTCCAGTTCACACCCGACCTCCTCCCGTCGGACGTGACCGGTACGACCGTGTACGACGAGGGTACCGGGGAGTTCGAGTTCTCCGAGGGGCCGATCTTCGCGAACGTCGTCCTCGCCGACGAGATCAACCGCGCGCCGCCGAAGACGCAGGCGGCGCTGCTGGAGGCGATGGAGGAGGAGCAGGTGACCGTCGACGGCACCACCTACGAGCTCCCGGAGCCGTTCTTCCTCATCGCGACCCAAAATCCAGTCGAGCAGGCCGGCAACTTCCCGCTGCCGGAGGCGCAACTCGATCGCTTCGCCGTGAAGACCGCGATGGGATACCCCGATCTCGACGGCGAAGTCGAACTCCTGCGCCGGCGCGCCGGCCGCGCCGAACAGGATCCCAGCGTCGAGACGGTGCTCGACGAGACCCGGGTGCTCGGCGCCCGCGAGGCGCCCGAGTCAGTCCGCGTCCACGACGATATCCTGGAGTACATCGCGGCTGTGACGCGCGCGACTCGACAGGACCGCCGCGTCGAGGTCGGCGTGTCGCCCCGGGGCACCCAGCGGCTCTTCGAGGCGAGTCGTGCGTCGGCGACGCTGACCGGGCGCGAGTTCGTCACGCCCGACGACGTAAAGCGCGTGGCGACGCCGGTGCTCGCACACCGGCTGGTGCTCACGCCGGACGCGAAAGTCGACGACGTGGCGAAAGCCGACGTGCTCCGTGCGGTCTTGGACCGCATCGAGGTTCCAACCGTCCGCGACGCGGACCCCGGAACCGCGGAGTAGCACGACCGACGCTGTCTCCCGTTCTCACCGCACCGCGCTCACGAGGGCGATCGCCCCCACGAGGAGGAACACGAGCGCGACGACCGGCTGCCCGCCCGCGGCCGCGACGTACACGCCGAACGCCACCGCGCTCGCGACGGCGCCGACCGCGACGGAGGCGGCCGCGTGCGTGGCGAGGTTCCGGGTCGCATCCGTCTCGCGACCCAGTTGCTCACCGAGGCCGACCGCGTGCTCGCCCAGGTCCCACGACAGCGCCGCCGCGAGCCCGCCGACCAGCAGCGGTCCCGGGCCGGCGGCGGCGACCCACCCGGCCAGCAGCGTCCCGGTCGCGATCCCCGTCGCACCCGCGCCGAGCACGCGACGGGAGCCGACGAGTGTCCCGACGACGACGAGCGCGACGCCCGCGGCCGCGACGCCGCCCCCGCGGGCGAAACGAGTCCCAGGGCCGACGCGCCGACGGCCGCCGACAGCGCCGCGAGCGCGACCCCCAGTTTCGGCGGCTTTCTGGTGACTGTCACCGCGACCACCGCGCGTCGGCGCGTTCCAACTCGGTCGCCAGCGACTCCTCGCCCCAGTCGAGCACGCGGATGCCCGCCGACCGGAGCCGCGAGACGCGGTTCGCCCGCTCGACGTCCGCGAGTCGATGGCCCGGCGTGTCGTCGACGGTCGGGTCCGGCGAGATCACCGTGACCGCGTGACCGTACGCGTCGAGCCGCCGGGCGACCGTGACCGCGTAGTCGTCGGGTAGCGGTGTGCAGAACAGCACCTGCGCGTCCGCGGGCAGCCACCGTCGGAAGCGACGGACCCACGTGGTCGGCAGGAAGCGCTCGTCGGTCGGCGTCGGCGCCAACGCGGGATGCGTCGCCAGTAGCTCGCGGGCGCGGGCGGCGTGCTCGTCGCCGACGCCGGGGTCGAGCCGGCAGTCGCCGGGCGCGAACGCCGCGACGCCGACGCGGTCGCCGCTGTCGAGCAGCGCGGGCACCGCCTGCGAGGCCGCCTCGACACTCCGCTCGACGGCGTTGGGCGACTCGGCGTCGGGCGCGAGGTACGCCTCCTCGCGGGCGTCGACGCAGACGACGACCGTCGCCGCGCGCTCCTCGCGGAACTCCAGCGTCGAGAGCTCGCCAGTCCGGGCGTAGCGCGCCCAGTTCACCCGCTTTGCCGGGTCGCCGTGGCGGTACTCCCGGGTCGAGTGGAACTCGATCCCCGAGCCGCCCACGTCCGTGGGCACCCGCCCCGAGTAGACGGTCGTGAGCCCTCGCAGCGGCAGCGACGCCGTCGCCTCCAGCTCGGGGGCACAGCGGACTGCCGTCGCGCCCTCGGCGTCGAGCCGGGCGTCGCGCTCTCTGGACCCGCTGGGGTTGCGCGCGAGCACGTGGACGGGGTCCCACTCGTGGACGCCGCGGATCGCCGTCACACGGTAGGAGAGCGTCGCCGTCCGCCCCGGTCGCAGCGCGGTGCCGAGCCGGGCGGGCCCGTCGGTCGCGAGCGCCGCGGGGACGCCGTCGACCACGCGGAGATCCGAGAGCACGCCGTCGCCGTCGTTGCGAACGCGCAGCGTCACCGTCACCTCGTCGCCGGGGTCGGGAGTCGGGTCCGAGAGCTCCCGTTCGACCGCCACGTCGAGGTCCGGCGCGGCGTCGCCGCGGGCGTACGCCGCGAACGCGACGCCGATCGCCCCGACGAGCACGAGCGGCGGGTGCCGAAGCAGCACCCCGAGGCCGACGGGAACGAGCGCCAGCGCGGCCATCCCCGTCCACCGGCCCGTCGGAACGACCCCTTCGGGCGGATCTTCCCGAGCGGATCGACGTTGCGACCGTTCGCGCCCGTCGATTCCTCGCGTGCGTCGCCGCCTCGCGACGAGCGACCGCTCACCGGCGCACCTCCGCCAGCGTATCGCGGGCGGACGCGACGCGGCGGCGACCCGCCCGGCGGGCGCCGGCGAGGAGGTGGCGGGCCGCGCTGCGGCGGCCGCGTTTGCCTCCCGCGGCATCGGACGCAGCGTCACGGGCGCCGTCGGCGCCGCCGGACTCGCCACCGACTCGAGCGCCGGCCTTGGTGTCGACGCTCGCGCCGGTGCTTGCGGCCACCAGCGCGTCGACGGTGTGGACGACCCCGTATCGGAACTCCGCGTCCGTGCCGAGGAGGCGCCGCAGGCGCGCCCCCGGCGGCTGCGGCACGTCGGCCCCGAGGAACCACGCGGCGACGGGGTCGTCGGTCCAGCCGCCGTCGTCGATGGCGGTCGCCACCTCGCTGTCGGCGAAGTCACCGCGGGCCCGCAGCGTCTCCTCGGCGACCTGGCGGAGGTGACGGTGGAACTCCCGGCGGCGCTTGATGCTGGCGCGGGAGTAGCCCCGACGGGTGATCAGCTCGTCGTCGTCGTCGCCGGGGGCGGGCACCTCGTAGCGGTCCTCCGGGTCGCCCGTCTCGACCGCGCGGTGCTCGGCGGTCCGCGCGTCGTTCGCGTACCGGAGCCCCTGGACGAGCGCGAGCACGCCCGCGCCGGTGACGAACACGTACGTCAGGTCGAACAACCCGGCGAGCCCCCGCTGTGCGACCACCACGAAGCCGAACGCGACGGCGGCGACGCCGAGCGCGGCTGACGCCCTCACCGTTTGTCACCCCCGCTGTTCGCGCCGTCGGCGGCGCTATCGAGGGAGTCGCCGTCGGCGTACGTCTCCTCGATTCGCCGGAGCGCGTCGACGGCCTCGCGCTCGCGTTCGGGAGTCACCGGTTCGGCGCCGTAGCGCACCGCCTCGAACAGATCGGTGAGCGTGTCGACGTCGTCGCGATCCATCCCGGCGTCGACGGCGGCGACCGCGAACTCCGCGGGCGTCGTCGACCGGGGGTTGTCGACCGCCAGCGCGCCCGTCATCTCGCGCCACGCGCGGTACACCTCGTTCTCCAAGTCGGCGTCCGACTCTAACCTGTCCGCGGCTTCGCCCGCCCGAGCGCCCACCTCGCGCCGCCGCTCGGGGCCGGTGGCTCCGGCGGCTCCCCGGCGAGTTCGCCCTCGTCGTCGCCGGTGGAGACGAACAGCAGGAAGACGCTCCCGAGGATGGCGACTACGAGCAGCAGTCCGACGATGGCGGTCGGCGCGGAGACGGCCTCTCCGGCGGCGTTGGCGCCCGCGGAGCCCCCGCCCGAGGGGAGCAGCGAGGCGTTCTCGACGACCGACTCGGTAGCGCCGATAGCCACCGCCGTCGGGCTCGACCCGCAGGAGACGAGCGCGAGGTACAACACGCCCAGCGGGAACAGCGCGGCCGCGACGAACAGCCCGCTGATGAGCCAGGATCTGGTCGTTCGGTACATCGACGCGAGGAACAGTCCGACACCCGCGAGGAGGGCGAGCTGCACCCCCGGTCGGGTGAGGAACTCGACGCAGACGCGCACCTGGAGGCGCGCCTCGCCGGACGGCTCGTCCCCGCCGAGGTCGACGGCGCCGTCGCTGTCCTCGCCGATGCCAGCGTCGTCAGGGGCGGTGCCTGCGCCGAACCCACCGCTGGCGCTCGTCGTCGTCGCCGAGTCGAGGGTCGCGGCGGCGACACCGAGCGCGAGCACCGCGAGGAGGGCCAGCGCCGCGGTGGCCAGCGTCCGTCTGTCCACGATGTGATCCGATAGCGCGTGCCTGGGTTAAGGGATTTCGACGGAACGCCACGGTCGGTGCCGAACGCCGTCCGTCGATCGATCGGCGATCCGCCGGCAGGCTGTCGTCGATCCGCCGCAGTTCGCCGCTGTCCGCCTCGACACCCCTCAGTACGTCAGTAACACCTGCACCGTCGATTCGGGACGCCGATCGAGGAGATCGTACGCGTCGGGCGCTTCGGCGATCGGGAGTCGATGGGTGACGAGCCGCTCGGTCTCGATATCGCGGAGGCGACGCCACGCCGTCGCCAGGCGGCGCCCGACGGTCCACCGGCCACGCCGTTCGGGCGCGAGCGTGCTCACCTGGCTGGCGCGGATCTCGATCCGACTGCGGTGGAATCGCCCGTCCAGCGACAGCTCGGTCGGTTTGGTGCCGTACCACGACCCGACGACGATGCGGCCGTCATAGCCCGTCGCGTCGACGGCGTCGTTGAGCGCCGCCGGGTTCCCGGACAGCTCGTACGTCAGGTCGGCTCGGTCGGGTGACCACGACTCGTCGCGGTCGCCCGCCGGCGTCGACGGCGACGCGGAAACGGGAGTAGACTCCGGATCCGGCTCCTGACTCGCGGACGCACCGGCCGTCCGGCCGTCGCCCGGCCCGTCCGCGAACAGGGACGCGGGATCGACGGCGCCGGGGTCGACGCTCCGGTCGGCACCCACCGCCTCCGAGCGGTCGCGTCGGCTCGCGAGCGTCTCGACGGTCACCAACTCCGCGAGCGGGAACGACGACAGCAGCGCCGTCGTCAACAGGCCGATCACCCCCTGCCCGAAGACGACCGCGCGCTCGCCGATCGCGGGCTCGCCGTCGAGCGCCAGCGTCACCGCGGTCTCGACGTTCGGAAGGAACACCGCCTGCTCGGGCGGGATTCCGTCTGGAACGCGGCTCACCGCGTCGACGTCCGCGACGAACTCGCTGGCGTGCGGGTGGAACGCCAGCACCGTCTCGCCGCGCCAGGCGTCGTCGACGTCCGGCCCGACCGCGGTCACGGTGCCGACGGTCGCGTAGCCGTACGCGAAGGGGTACGAGAACGACCCCGACAGCGACGGGAGCGTTTCGTCGACGGCCGTTTCGGGGTTCATCTCGCCGCGGTACAACAACAGTTCCGTTCCGGGGCTGATCGCAGACACCGTCGCCTCGACGGCGACCTCGCCCGACCCCGGGTCGGGTACGCTCGTCTCCCGCACCGTCACCTCACGGGGGCCGGTGAAGTAGACCGTCCGTCCCGTCACGAGTCACCACGCCTCCGTCGGGGCGTGGACCGTCCTGGTAGGGCCGACGGCCGGGCCCCGAGCGGGCGCGATCCGTACTGCGTCGTGTGCTGTCATCTTCAGTACCAAGTGCTACGTCGGTATAATTGCTCGGGCGAGATCGGCAGAGGGGCCCGAGGCGGCGGTCGTCACTCCCCGTCCGTCCGGTGACGGACCGTGAGCACCGGCACGTCCGAGAGGCGGACGACCTTCTCGGTGACGCTGCCGAGCAGGTAGCGACCCAATCCCGTGCGGCCGTGCGTCCCCATGACGACGAGGTCGATCCCCTCGTCGTCGACGTATTCGAGGATCTCGCGGTGGGGAACGCCGGTCCGCAGCGCGGTCACCGTCGTCACGTCGGCCGGCTCGGCGCGCTCTGCGATCTCGTCGATCGACTCCCGCGCCCCGGCTTCGAGCGTGTCATAGACCGACCCGAGCCCCTCGTTGACCGTGTAGATCGGCTCGACGACCGCGAGCGCGTGCAGCGTCGCGTCGTACGTCTCGGCGAGATCGATCGCCCGCTCGATCGCGGCGTCGACCGCGGTGCTTCCGTCGGTGGGAACCAGGATCCGGTCGTACATGCGACCACCGACGCGACCCAACAGATTGGTTCCAGTGGACGGTTCCCGAAACGTGGTGACCATCGCTACGTGACCGTGGCGAGGTTCGCGAGAAACGCCGCGTACAACACCAACAGCACGACGCCTTCCCAGACGGTGAGCTCGCGGTCTTGCGTGATGAAGTAGTACAGCATCGTCGCGAGCACCATCACCGGGAGCGCGTACCCCCGGACGCTCTCGGGAACGGTGACGGGCGCGATCAGGCTCGGGACGGCCATCACGGCGAAGCTGTTGAACACGTTCGATCCGAGGACGTTGCCGACCGCGATCTCGACGGCGCCGCGGCGCACCGCGGCTACGCTGACGGCGATCTCCGGCAGCGACGTGCCGATCGCGACCGCCGTGACGGCGACGAGTTCCGCGCCGATGTCGAGGGCCGCCGCGATCGACAGGATCGATCCGACGAGCTGGTCGGCGGAGACGAACACGACCGCGACGCTCACCGCCAGCGTTGCGTACGTTTTGAGCCCGACCGTCGTCTCGGCGGCGGCCTCCGCGGCGGTTCGCTCACCGGCAGACACCGCGCCGGGAGTCGCCTCGACGGGCGCGTCGCCCGCGGCGTGTTCTGAGACGATCTCCTCGACGACCTCGTCGAGGCGTCGCTCCTCCGAGAGCGTGAAGTGGACGTACGCCGCCACGCCGACTAGTCCGATCAGCCCTTCGTACCAGACGAACGGCCCGGTCAGGATGGTCACCACCAGAAAGGCCGCGGAAGCCATCAACAACGGGAGATCGACGCGCATGAGTTCGCGGTTCACCCGGAAGCTACGGCCGACGACGGCGACAGCGCCGAGCACTAAGAGGATGTTCGCGACGTTCGACCCGACGACGCTCCCGACGACGATCTCCGGCGCGCCCGCACGGACCGCGAGCGTGGACGCCACGAGTTCCGGCAGCGAGGTGCCGCCGGCGACGACCGTCGCGCCGACGATGAACGGCGAGGCTCCGGCCGCGAGGCCGACGCGCTCGGCAGCCGAGACGAACGCGTCCGATGCGGCCAACAGCACCGCGAGTGCGACGACGAACGTGACGGTAGGGACGGCGAGCCCGGGCGAGACCATCAGTTGTGCAGTCGACAGGTCGCCTGAAATAGCTGCGGGGCGGTCGTCGCGGCGTCAGTCGATCGCTCCGGACGAACGGACGGCCACGAGCACCGCCCGTGCGCCCCTCGGTCAGTCCAGGTCGGCGAACGCCGCCTCCGCACCGACCGCATCGAGCTGCTCGTCGAGGTCGGCGCGCACCGCCTCGATGTCCTCCTGCAGCGACGCGTACGCGTCCGTCGAGGTCTCGCCAGCGATCTCCAGCGCCGCCTTCTTCGACGCGAGCGCGAAGAACTCCTGGCTTCGTTCGTCGTACGACGCCCGTTCGACCAGCACCTCGACGAGCCCGATCAGCTCCGACTGATCGACCGGCTTGACTCGGTAGTCGTCGAACGGCATGTCGACGATGGCAGCCGTCGGCTCGACCGCGGTGAGCATCGCCACGCGACAGTCGATATCGGCCGCGCGCAACTCCTGGAGCACGTCGTCGCCGTTCATCCCCGGCATCCGTCGATCCAGCAGCGCCACGTCCACCGAGTCGTCAGCGACGGACAGCGCCTGCTCGCCGTCCGTCGCCGTCCTGACCTCGTATCGGGACTCGAGGTACGCGCTGTATAGCGATACCAGCGCCATCTCGTCGTCGACGAGGAGGACAGTCACGTTCGCGTCGTCGCTCACGGCCGCTGTGAACTCCGTCGTGTCGGATCGGTCATACGTGAAGCCATGGACTAGTTGGCACGTCCGTCCCACAAATAGGCACCCACCGAGATATTAGTACTGAGAATCAGACGGTCCGCTCCGACCGGAGCGAGCCGATCGAATAAAGAGACTGAGGCGAATCTCGCCGAGTATGCCGATCGTCGAGATCTCGGGGATCACTGTCGTCTTTCTCCTTATTCTCGCTGTGCTGGTCGCGTTTCTCACCGAGGTCGTTCCGAACGACGTCACCGCGATCGGCGTCGTCGCCGCGCTCGTCATCCTCGAACCGTGGACCGGCGTCGGCACGCGGGAGGCGATCTCGGGGTTCGCGAACCCCGCGACGGTCACGATCATCGCGATGTACATGCTCAGCGCGGGCGTCCAGAACACGGGCGTCGTCGAGCGCCTCGGCGTCTACCTCGCGGAGTTCACCGCCGGGCGGGAGTTCCGTGCGCTCGTCGCGACCGTCTGCACGACCGGTCCGATCGCGGGGTTCGTGAACAACACGCCCGTCGTCGCCGTCTTCATCCCCATGGTCACCGGCCTCGCCGAGAAGTCGAATCTCAGTCCTTCGAAGTTGCTTCTCCCGCTGTCGTACGCGGCCATCCTCGGCGGCACGCTCACGCTCATCGGGACGTCGACGAACATCCTCGCCAGCGACTTCGCACGCCTCCTCATCGACGGTCGCGACGGCATCGGGATGTTCGAGTTCACGGGGCTCGGCGTCGTACTGCTCGCCGTCGGCCTGATATACCTGCTGACCGTCGGCTGGCGGCTCACGCCCGCTCGCGTTCCGGTCGACAGCGACCCCGTCTCGGAGTTCGATCTCGAGGAGTACCTCACGTTCATGTCCGTCCGACCGGAGTCACCCGCCGTCGGCGCGTCCGTCGAGAAGTTCGACGGCGCGCACCCGGAGGTCCGTATCCTGCAGGTTCGCCGGGACGGCGAGGCGTACGCCGGCCCGCACTCGGATCGTGTCATCGAAGCGGGCGACGCGATCGTCGTGCACGGCTCACTGCAGGCGGTGAACCGGTTCCGCGAGGAGGCGAACCTCGGACAGCGAGTCCGCGAATCGGTGACCGAGGACACGTTCGAGTCGACGGCCACCGACGGAGTACTCGCGAAGGCGGTGGTCCCGGAGCGCTCGCCGTTCGTCGGAGAGAGCGTCGCCGAGACCGGCCTCCACGAGTATCACGAGACGAGCGTACTCGCCGTCCGCCGCGGCAGTACCTTGTTCCGCACCGACCTCCGTGACCGCACCCTACAGGCCGGCGATTTGCTGCTCGTTCGGACGACGCCCGCGTCGATCCGATATTTCACCGACACCGGCGACCTCGTCGTCGCCGACGAGCGCGCCCTCGACCGCTTGGCGACCGCTGACATCGACGAGATCGCGCCGCTGTCCCCGAAGACGCCGATCGCCGTCGGCATTCTCGGCGGCGTCGTCGCGCTCGCCGCCCTCGACGTGCTCCCGATCGTGATCGCAGCACTGGCCGGCGTCGTCGCGATGGTCGTCACCGGGTGTCTGACGAGCGGCGACGCGTACGACGCCGTCTCGTGGAACGTCATCTTTCTGCTGGCGGGCGTCATCCCGCTCGGGATCGCGCTCGAGTCCACGGGCGGGGCAGCCGCCGTCTCGGCGTTTCTCGTCGCGACCGGCGAGGTCCTCCCGCCGATCGGCGTGCTGTTCCTCCTGTACGCGATCGCCGGCGTCCTCGCCAGCGTCATCACGCCGGTAGCGACGGCGGTGTTGCTGATCCCGGTCGGCGTCACCACGGCCGCTCGCCTCGGCGCCAACGAGTTCGCGTTCCTCCTGGCGGTGATGTTCGCGTCCGCGACCTCGTTCATGACGCCCGTCGGCTACCAGACGAACCTCATGGTGTACGGCCCCGGCGGCTACGAGTTCACAGACTTCCTGCGGGTGGGCGGCCCGCTCCAGTTGCTCCTCGCGGTCGTCGCAACCGCCGGTATCGCCGTCATCTGGGGCATCTGACGGAGGAGACGAACGGGGTTAGAACGGTGCGTCCGTCGCCGTCTCTCCGTCGCCGTCGACGGCTGCGTCGGCGTCTGTACCGGCGTCAGCGTCCGCGTTGAGCGTCTCCGCGAGTTCGCCCCGCTCGTCCAGTTCCGCGAGGATGTCGCTGCCGCCGACGAACTCGCCGTCGACGAACGTCTGCGGGATCGTCTCCCAGCCGCTCTCGGCCTCCAGGGCCTCGCGGAAGGCGTCGAGGTTCGCGAGGGCGTCCACCGTCGCCACGTCGTCGCGGTACTGGCTGATCAGCCCGATCGCGCGCTTCGAGTAGCCGCACTGGGGCATCCGAGGGCTCCCCTTCATGAACAACACCACCTCGTTGTCGGCGATCGCGTCGGTCGTGCGCTCGTGCGCCTCCTCGGCGTCGATTCCCTGGTCCATCGGGTCGAAGGTCATGGTACTGTCCGTACCGGCGCGACCGGGTTAGGGGTTGTGGCGAGGGAGCCCGTCGTCGCGGGAGTCGCCAGTGCTGTCAGCGTCGCCGGAACCGGCGGAGTGGCCCGTGCCGGCTGGGTCGTCCGGCACGGGACCGTCGCCACCGTCGTCGTCGCTGTCCGCTGGATCGCGCTCCCCGTCGCGGTCGCCCGGGCCGTCGCCCGCGTCGTCGCGTTCGTCCGGGTCGTACAGGTCGATCTCGCGGTCGCCGTCGAGGTCGCCGCCGCCGGCGACGACGGCACGGGCGGCGACGGCGCTGACGAGGACGACGCCGGCGATCAGCGCGGCGTGAAAGCCGAGAAGCGGGTCGGAGTCGAGGTTGCCGGGGGCGAGCACCCCGAACCCGACGACGAACGCAACGAGCATCGCGACCGGGACCGCGTTGACGAACAGATCCGAGAGCGTTCCGCCGGAGAACACGCTCCGGTCGGGCTCACTCCGGGAGTCATCGGCGTCAGTGTGGACAGGAGTGTGTGCGTCGGTGCCGTCCGCGGTGTCGCTGTCGGGATCGGGCGCCACGGGTTGTCGACAGTGAGTGGCCGAGCGAGCCTGAACGTTGCGCCCGATCAGTAGTCACCGAGCACGCCGAGGCGGCGCGCCCGTCGAGTCGCGTAGTGGAAGACGACGTAGCCGCCCGCCAGGTAGCCGACGGCGACGCCGATCAGCAGCGCGAGATCCGCGAGCGGAAACTCCCACAGGCGGACGCCGTCGACCATCGCCCGCTGGAGCATCGCGCTCCCGTGGGCCAGCGGCAGCGCCCGCAGCCACGGCTGATCGAACACCGGCGCGGAGACGAGCACAACGAAGCCGAACTGCAGGAGGTTCAGCCAGTTGCCGACCCGCTTGTACAACACGGTGACGCCGCCTGCGGCGAATCCGAGCCCCAACACGGAGACGATCGCCAGGCCCGCGATGACGACGACCGTCACGGGCGCGATCTGCAGTGACGTTCCCGTCATGACGAGCATCACCGCCAGCACGACTGCGGAGGTGAGGAACGTTCGGACCACCTTCGCGACCCCCTTGAGCAGCGCGACGGGCGCGAACCCGAACGGCGTGGTGACGTGTCGTTCCAAGGTCCCCCACTGAACTTCGCTGGAGATGTCGTTGGACACGGAGGAGTACGCGCCCACCGCCAGCGTCCACAGGAAGTAGCCGACGATGATCCCCGACAGCGAGTCCGCGAGCGCCTGCCCCGCCAGGAGCCGCCCGCCGAAGAACAACAGCCCGAAGAACACCAGGGAGATGACGATCCCCCCGATCGCGTTCGCCGGATACCGAAGGAAGATCAGGAACTCTCGGTAGAGGACCGCCCGAGCGAGGTCGAGGAACGTCGCCGGCCGCGGGTCGTCGCCAGCCGGGGGCGGACTATCGCCGGCCGGGGATGCGTCTCCGGCGGCGGCGGTTGACGCGTCCGTCGGCGGGTCGCCAGCGGCGTCGGTTGCCGTCACGTCGACCCCCGCCGTCGCCGACCGCGGCCGCCAGTCGGCCAGCCGCCCGCCCGCGTTCCTCGTCCGAACCGGGTCCCCGCGAACCCTCGGCGTCCGCGCCGGTCAGTTGCACGAACACGTCCTCCAGACTGGGCTCGACGGTGTCGATCCCGTCGAGCGTCACGTCAGCCGCGCGCAGCGCGTCGAACAGATCGTACACGGCGTCGCCGTCGGTCCGCACCTCCACGGTCGGCGGGTCGGCGGCCGCGTCCGCGTCGGCGACGTCGAACCGGTCGCGCAGGTCGTCGATCGTCGACGGCGAGAGGTCCGTGCTCGCGATCCGGAGGCGGGAGTCGTCGACGGCCCCGAGCAGTCGCTCGACGGCGTCGTCGGCAACGACCGACCCTTCCGACATGACGATCACGCGGTCGCAAACGTCCTCGATGACGCGCATGTCGTGGCTGCTCACGACGACCGTGAGGTCCTCCTCCTCGGCGAGCCGGCGGATCTCCCGCCTGAGCGTCCGGGAGCCCTCCACATCGAGACCGAGCGTCGGCTCGTCGAGGAACACCAGCTCCGCGTCGCCCGCGAGCACGCTCGCCAACGACACCTTCTGTTTCATCCCGCGGGACAGCTCGCGGACCGGCGTGTCCGCTTTGTCCGCCAAGTCGAGCCGGTCGAGCAGTCGCTCGTGACGGTCGGCGACCGAGTCGGGGGCGACGCCGCCGATCGTCGCGAAGTAGCGGAGGTTCTCTCTGACCGTCAGCCGCCAGTAGTCGTTTCGGGCGCCCTCCAGCATCGCGCCCACGTCCGCGTAGGCCGCCCGCCGCCCGTCGGTCACGTCGCGGCCGAGGACGCGGACGGTCCCCTCGTCGGGGAGCACCGTCCCGAGCACCGACTTGATCAGCGTCGTCTTGCCGGCGCCGTTGGGACCGAGCAGCCCCACGACCGACCCGCGCTCGATCGCGAACGAGACGTCGTCGACCGCGCGGACGGCGTCGGCCCCGGCGCCGAAGCGCTTCGAGAGTCCCTCGACGGAGAGCGCGGGCGTGCCGTCCGAGGGGAGATCGGAGGGCGTTGTCGGTGGCATCGGAGGAGCTAGCGGCGGCGCGAGAATAAGCAGTGCGGCGGAACGGGCGGGCGACGGCGCCGGGCGACCAGCGGTCGATCGCGTTGCGACGGTCAGCAGGCGCCGCCACCCGCGCCCGCTGCCGCGCCGGCGCCCGCGCAACTGGCGGCGCTCGCGCTCGCGGCCGTCGCGGCGGCCGTCCCCGCGACCACGACCGCGGCGTCGTCGCTCCGGCTGTAGTCGACCGGTTCGCCCCACGCGACGGGGGCGACCTCGTCGTCGATGTCGTCGGCCGCCTCGACGGCGGCGCGGAGGTCCCCGGCCGAGAAGCTCGGGTCCGTCCCGTAGCGGTCCGCGAGGTCGGTCGAGAGCAGCACGCGCCGACACTCCTCGGCCTCGAACAGCTCGTCCCCGTCGAAGGTGAACTGCACGTCGTAGTGACGGACGAACACGTCACCGAACGGCTCGCGCATCGCCGCGGCAGCCTCGCCGACGAGGTCCCACGCGAGGTCGCGGTCCGGGGTCTCGACGTCCTCGCCGAGCGAGAAGCGCGCGACGGGGACGACGACCGGCTGACCGTCGGGACCCTCGTTGACGACCGCGACGGCGGTGACGCCGCAGTCTTCGACCGGGTTCCCTGCGCGGTCGACCGCCGCCCGGAGCGCCTCGTCGGCGGCTTCCTGGCGCGATTCGAGATCGACCTGTTCGTCGGGCGTGTCCTCACCGAGCAGTCGCTCCAGTAGGGAGGGCATCGTCCGACGAATCGTGCGGGCGGGCACTTCGGTGTTCGGGCCAAGACCGCCCCCAAGGCCCGGCACTGCGTCGCCGCCGGTGCGCCCTCGCTTGTCGTCTGCGGGGGCCACTCGAGGGAGTCACGCCGACGCTCCCGGCGATGGGCTCGCCACGCTCCGTCACACGAATGCTTCAAGTGGTAGTGAGGCCCCACTCCGGCAGATGGTAGACCGAACCCGTACCGAAGCGCAGACGGTCAGTCCGTACTACGGGGACGGGTTCTGTGACCGGCTCGAGGCGCTCGAAGCAGCGGTAGCCACCCTCTCGACGGACGCCGGCGTTCCGCTTGACGCCCTCCGGGAACTCGGCGAACTCGGCGGCGACACGGTCGGGAATGCGGACGCGCCAGCCGTCGTGTTCGCGACTGAGGCCGAACGCATCCCGGTTGGCGTCGACCGACCGGTCGTCTGGGTGACTCCGGAGCCGCGGGTTGCCGGAGCGGCTATCGATGCGGGCGCCACGGACGCGGTCGTCTGGGAGCCCGGAGACGACGTCGACCTGCTCGCGGCGAAGCTCAAGCGGCTCTCCTCGCCCGGCGACGCGGGCGCGACCCCCGAAGACGGGCGGCCGGTGGCGGTGGAACGTGAACCGGGAGGCGACGAGCCCGCGACGCCCGCCGGCCTCGACTACGATGGTGCCCTCTACGAGTACCTCGTCAAGACCGTCGGCGACGCGGTGTACATTCTCGACGAAGACGGACGGTTCACGTTCGTCAACGACGCGCTGTGCGAGATGACGGGATACGAACAGGAAGAGTTAGTGGGGTCGTCGGTCCATCGGATCAAGGACGACGAGACGGTCGAGGAGGCGGAAGACGCGCTCCGAGACCTGCTCAGAGACTACTCCGGAGACGAGGACGGCGACCTGTCGATCGCGAAGCTCGACGTCGAACTCGTCAGGAAGGACGGCCGTCGGGTGCCCTGCACGGACCGGATGACGCTTCGACCCCACGAGGACGGCTCGTTCTCCGGCACCGTCGGGACGCTCCGCGACGTGAGCCAGCAGCGTCGGCGGGAGCGAATCCTGAACAACCTCCTGCGGGCGACCCAGGGAATGGTCGGCGAGACGACGGCCGCGGGCGTCGCCGAGCGGGTCGTCGGCGTGGCCATGAACACGATCGAGGCCGAGAGCGCCGTCGTCCGAGAGCACGATCCAGAGACCGACGAGCTCGTGCCGGTCGCGGTCCCAGACGCCGTCCGCGAACAACTGGGGGACCGCCCGCGGTACGACTCCGACGAGGGCCCCGTCGGGACGGCGTTCACCGACAAGCGCACCGTCAGAAGCGACGACCTCGACCACATCGACCCCGATCTGGACGCGGCTGGGACGTACCTCCCGATCGGCGACACGCGCACCCTGAGCGTCGGCCACCGCAGCGGCGGAGTGTTCTCGAGCGACGGACAGCGGTTCCTCGAACTGCTTGCAGCGACGGCGGGGTCGGTCTTCGACCGCGTCGATCAAGACCGGGAGCGCCGTCGCTATCAGGCCGCTGTGGAGGCCGCAGACGACATGCTGTTCACGCTGGATCACGAGGGCGAGTTCACGATCGTCACCGAGTCGCTCGCGGAGACGCTCGGGACGACCCGGTCGGAACTCGTGGGGACGCACGTAACCGCCGTGCTCTCGGAGAATGCGGCCGCAGACGACCTCCTCGATCCGGCGGCCGACGCCGCGTCGATGGCGATGGAGACGGAGTTGATCTCACGCGGGGGCGAAGCGATCCCCGCTCGGATAACCGTCTCTTCGATCGACGCCGTCGGCGCCGACGGTGTCGTCGGAACCGTCCAGGACATCCGCGAGCTCCGGACGGCGAGAGCGGAGGCCTCGCGGCAGCGTCGCCGGTTCGCTGAACTGTTCGAGACGCTCACCGATCCGCTCTTGGAGGTGAGCTTCGAGGGGGCCGAGGCCACGGTCCGCGCGGTCAACGACCGCTTCGTCGCGCTGACCGACACCGACGGCTCGACGCTCCAGGACGCGCCGCTGTCAGCGGTCCGTTCGTCGATCCCCACGGCGATCGCGGACGCCCTCGCTGGGCTCGGCGCCGCCGACGGCGCGATCGAACGAGAGATCGAGGTTCAGACGCCTCACGGCCGTCGCTACTACCTACTCAGAAACGTTCCCTACCGTGACGACGGCACCGAGCGAGCGTTCGTCGTGCTGACCGACGTCACGGAGGTCAAACAGCAGGAAACCCACCTACGGGTGCTCCATCGGCTGTTGCGGCACAACCTCCGAAACCAGACGAACGTCATCCTCGGTCGGGCGGGACTGGTCCGGACGGCGGACAGCCCCGAGGCCGCGGCGGAGCACGCAGCGAAGATCGAGGAGGCGAGCCGGTCGCTCGTCGAGACGAGCGAGACGGCACAGGCGATCCAGCGGACGCTCCGAAACGGCGACGGTGAGGCCGAGCAGCGACCGGAGTCGCCGGCGGCGATCGAGGACGAGCTCAGCCAGCTCGCCGAGTCGATCGCACCGGAGACGAACGTTCGGGTCGCCGTCGAGGTCGCCGGCTCCGTCCCGTACGACGGTGCGATCCACCGGGCCGTCACGGAACTGCTCGACAACGCTGTCGAATTCGGCACGCCGGGGCCGGACTCGACGGTCGAGATCCGGGTGGTGGATGTGGACGAGGACACGGTCCGGATCGCGGTCGCCGACGACGGGCCGGGGATCCCCGAAGCGGAGTGGACGGTCGTCGCCGGCGACCACGAGATAACGCAACTGCAACACGCGTCCGGCTTGGGCTTGTGGCTGGTAAAGTGGGTCTCCGATATGCACGGCGGTGATCTGCGGCTGGTATCGGCCGACGAAGACGGCACAGTGATCGCGCTCGACCTCCCGGTCGCGTGAGTCGCGACGACCCGCTCGCGTTGACTGCCGGCGACCGCGCGATCCGCTCGCTCGTTCCGCTCGACGAGAGATAACTCTCCGACAGCACCCGCCAGCCCGACGTGACTGTCGTAGAGGCACCTGATAGCCGGTCGACTAGCCCCGCCGAGCGAGTCAACTGACAAGAACAGCTATGGTGATTGTCACCAACGATCACGTGTCATGCGAGCAGCAGTCCTGCGCGAACACGGAGAACCGCTCGACGTAACCAAGGTCGACGATCCCGAACCGCAGCCGAAGGGCGTGGTCGTCGAGGTCGAGGCGTGCGGGATCTGTCGGTCGGACTGGCACGGCTGGCAGGGCGATTGGGACTGGCTGGGCATTCAACCCCAGCCCGGGCAGATCCTGGGCCACGAGCCGGCGGGCCGTGTCACCGCCGTCGGCGAGGACGTGACGAACTTCGCCGAGGGCGACCACGTCGCCGTCCCGTTCAACCTCGGCGACGGCACGTGCATGCAGTGTCGAACCGGTCACGGGAACACCTGCGAGAACCCGATGCCGCTGGGGTTCGTTGAGCCGGTTCCCGGCGCCTTCGCCGAGCTGGTTCACGTCCCGGCGGCCGACCACAACCTCGTCCATCTCCCCGACGGCGTCGGCTCCGTCGACATGGCGGGGCTGGGCTGCCGGTTCATGACTGCCTTCCACGGGCTGGCTCATCGGGCGCCCGTGGAGGCGGGCGACTGGGTCGCCGTCCACGGCGTCGGCGGGGTGGGCCTCTCGGCGGTCCACATCGCCGACGCCCTCGGTGCGAACGTCGTCGCCGTCGACCTCGACGACGACAAGCTCTCGAAGGCCGAGGAACTGGGCGCCGCCGAGACGGTCAACGCCGGCGACGCCGACGACGTACCCGGGGCTGTGCAGGCGCTCGCTGGCGGCGGCTGCCACGTCTCCGTCGACGCCCTCGGCATCGCCGAGACGTGCCGCAACTCCGTGCTCAGCCTCGGGACGCGCGGCACGCACGTGCAGATCGGGCTCACCACCTCCGAAGAAGAGGGGATGGTGGGACTCCCGACCGACGCGATGGTCATGAATGAGATCGAGTTCGTCGGCTCGTTGGGCCTGCCGCCGACGCGCTACGACGAGATCTTCCGGATGGTCGCCCGCGACAAGCTCGACCCCAGCGCCGTCATCAGCGAGACCGTGTCGCTGGACGACGTGAACGACAAGCTGGCGGCGATGACCGACTTCGGGACCGAGGGGATCCCGGTGATCGACGAGTTCTGAGCGAGAGATCGGGGGGCCGTGGCCGGCGCCCGACCGCTCTGGGTCCGATCGCCGCGGTCTTTTCATCGTCCCGTCCGTTCGTTCATCTGAGATGACCGATCCACAGACGAATGGCAGCGGGACCGATCCAGACGATCCCGAGGGGAACGTGCTCGGGGGACCGCTCCAGACGTGTAGCAGCGACCCCGAGACCGGCTATCTGCGCGACGGTCACTGCCGCCACCTCGTCCGGGACCCGGGGCGCCACGAAGTGTGCGCGGTCGTCACCGACGAGTTCCTTCGGTACGCTCGCGACCGGGGGAACGACCTGATCACCCCGCGGCCGGATCTGGGCTTTCCGGGCCTGTCCGACGGTGACCGGTGGTGTCTCTGTTTGCCCCGCTGGGAGGAGGCGCGAGCCGCCGGCGTCGCGCCGCCGGTCGTGCTCGCGGCGACGAACGAGGCGGTGCTGGAGGACGTCCCGCTGGAGACGCTCCGAGAGCACGCCGTCGACGCCGAGTGAGACCGCCGGCGGGCGAACGCGACGGTCAGTCGTCGTCGATCATCGATCCGGCGAAGTACGCTGCGTCGGCGGAAGATTCGTCTCGCCCGCGGTCGGCGGTGACCGGTGTGAATCCATCGCTGGCACAGCGCGCACAGCGTGCCGGCTCATCGAGGTCCGAGTGAACGAGCCCGCACCGGTCGCACGAGAAGTACCGGATTCCGAGCACGTTTCTCAGGAGGCGCCGGTATCATAAAACGCCGCCGGCGATCGCAGTCGGCGCCCGTCTCGGTCGCGGGAACCGAGGTCGGAGTCGCTGCTCCGGATCCCTTGAAATCCGCAGCTACTACCCAGAACTGGTCCAGCATATCGTCAGAGACAGCAGATATCTTCGTCGCGAGCTTCGAGCCCACCTGAGTGACCACCGGAGTAGAAGCGACCTCCAATCGAGCCCTCACTGGCCATCTCTGGGCAGTACCGCCACGGAGCGAATAGACGCAGCTACCGCTGGTCGATAATCGCCTGTTCTTCGGACTTGCCGCGTTTCTTTTGGCGGTACGTGTCGAGTCCCAGAAGCCGGTTCAGCGGACACTTCTGGACGAGTCCGGTGACAAGCAGAATCGCCCCGATGAGGAACACGAGTATCGCGGTGAGTGCTTGGGGTAGCGGGCCGACTGCGAGAGCGAGCAAGCCGGCGTAGCCAGCGATTCCCGCCAAGACCAGGATGGGGCCGAGTATGAGACGGGCGATGCGATCGATGCCGCCGACATTCTTGTTCATCGTATTCTCCTCGTCTACGATACTCCGCGCTCGCGGTTGATGAATATCATACATGTTTATTGAATTATGAGAATGCCACTACACGTCGTCCGGTGACGACTTCGGTATTCGACGTGTGTCGGATTCACGCCCGTCTCCAAGACGCTTCGCGTCCTGGTGTGCGGACGAGAGCCGCGCTCGCGTACTGTACCAACTTGTGGACACAAGAGCGGTGATGATCGGACACCGCCGTGATCGATTACCGGCGCAGGACGGCACCGCCGGCTATCGAGGCTGGCCATCGCTGTCGACGCGCCCCAACGAGCGGTCACTCCTCCCTGGCTGCGAAGACGAACTCGGTGCCGCTCCCGAGGGGGTCATCGGCGGTGACGGTCCGGTCGACCCGGAACCCCGCGTCCCGCAACTGCCGGAGCGTCGTCTCCCGACCGGGCGTCGAGAAGAACATCTCCCCGCCCATCCATCCCCGGCGAACCGTCTCGTAGCGGCCGCCCGGCAGGGTCATCAGCAGGCGGCCACCGGGGCGGAGCACTCGGGCGAGTTCGCGGTACACCGTCGGGTGGTTCTCCCGCGGAACGTGGAAGACGGCGTGGTAGGCCGTGACCCCGTCGACCCCATCGGTTTGGATCGGCAGGCTGCTCATCTCGCCGTGGACCAGTCGACTCCCGGGAACACGCTCGCGCGCGAGGATCAGCCCCGCCCGCGAGACGTCGAGGCCGACCGCGTCGCCGGGGAGATTCGCGAGCGTGCGAGCGCCGTCGCCACAGCCAACGTCGAGCACCAGCGGCTCCGCGGGCAGGGCCGCGAGGAGGTCGTCGATCAGCGCGGCGTCGGAGCCGTCCGGGTCGCGCCGCCGCGCGTACGTCGCGGCCACTTCGTCCCACGCGCGCATCACCGCCTCGGGATCCATCCGCGCCATGTCCTCGAGACGGGCGCGGTCGACAAAGGTTCGATCCCGACCGCGGGCCCCGACGCGGCGGTCCGCCTCACCGCGCCGGCGCGACCCGCGCGATCATCATGTCGAAGGCGAACGCGGCGACGAGCAGCCCCACGAGTCGAGCCTCGGCGCCGCACGGAAGCGGTCCCCGACCCCGACCGCCGACCGAACAGGTATATCCGGTCGGCCGAAGTCACGGACGTGAACAGATACGAGGCCGTTCTCTTCGACCTCGACGGGACGCTCTGCCGCCCGACCGGGGACGTGACGACGGCGTACGAGGCGGCCTTCGAGTCGGTCGGGACCGAGCCGTTCGGCGAGCCGGCCGCCCTCTGGCAACTGCTGGACGGTCCGCCGGACCCCGACGACCACGTCGGGTATCTCGCGACGGGATTCGCCAGGTTGGCGACGATCCACGACCGGCAAGTCGACCCGGTGGCGCTGTCGACGGGCCTCCTCGATGCCATCGATCACGCCGCCGTCGAGTTCGTACCCGGCGCGAAGGCAGCCATCGGCCGGGCCGCCGAGACGGCCCGAACCGGACTCGTGACGAACGGCCCCCAGAGCAGGCAGTCGTCGAAGGTCGAGACGCTCGAACTCGCCGACCGGTTAGACACGGTCGTGTACGCCGGGGACCTCCCGCGCCGGAAGCCCCACGCGGAGCCGTTCGACCGCGCGCTCGGGGCACTCGACGTCGCGCCGGCGGACGCCGTCTACGTCGGAGACTCCCTGAAGTACGACGTCGCCGGTGCCTTCACCGCCGGGCTGGACTCCGTCTGGCTCCGGCCCGATCCGGACGCCGACGACGAGGGGTACTCCCCGACGTGGACGCTCGATTCGCTCGACGCGTTCGAGACCGTTCTGGGGTGCTCGGGTGAGACGGGTGACTGACCCGAGGGCGGCCGTACGGCGAGCGTTCCCCGAACGACACGTCGCGTCCGTTTCACCGGTTCCGCGCGGGAACCGCAAGACGACCTCCGTGGTCGAGTTTGCGGACGACCAAGCGGTCGTCGTGCAGACCGGTGGCGACGTCGACGCGCTCCGGTCGGAGGCGGCCGTGACGATGACGATCGGCGAGGCGACGTCGATCCCCGTGCCGACGGTGCTCGCCGGTGGTGTCGCCGGCGAGGTCGCGTACATGATCTCCGAACTGGTGCGCGGTGACGACCTCCACGAGCGGTTCGCGAGTCTCGACACCGTGCGACGGCGCGAGATCGCTCGTGCCTTCGGGCAGTACCTGGGGGAGGTCCACGCCGCCGCCACCTTCGGTAGCTTCGGAGACGTGGAGCCGACGGGAGAGGAGTGGGCGGCCGACGAGTGGCCGACGGAGACGGGGGTGTCCGCGCTCGCGGTTCACGAACACACGGAGCCGGTCGCGTGGATCAGGGACTACGGACGCGCCGCGCTCGACCGACTCCCGCCGGCGTTCGACGCGGTGGCCGCCCGGATCCGGCGACGACTGGACGAGGCCGCGGCAGACGCCGTGCGGGACGCGGCCGGGCGGGCGTCCGAACCGGTGTTGTTCCCGTGGGACCTCCGGCCGGGGAACGCCCTCGTCGACGAGGGCGGCGTCGCCGCGGTGCTGGACTGGGAGTCGCCGATGGTGGCGCCGGCCGCGCTCGCCGTCGCGAAGGTCGAGTACCTCGTCGTCGACTGGTACCTCGACGACCCGAGCGCGGAGCGAGCGGCGTTTCGGGCCGGCTACGAGACCGTGCGCCGGTCCCCCGACATCGATCCGCTCTCTCGAGCGCTTGCCATCGCGGATAGCGCAGTCGACTCGACCGGCACGGTGACGAACCCGATGTACCCCGAACTCGACCGGGAGGCGGCCATCAGCTTCCATCGTACCGCACTGGCACGCACGCGTTGACCCTCGACTGCGGACGACCGGTCCGTCCGCCGGCAGCGGCGTCGCTCTTCATCAAGAGGACTCCTTCGTTGTCGGCGACGCCGTCGGCCACGTGGTCGTGCGCGTCCTCGGTGTCGATCTCCTGGTCCAGCTGTCGGAAGGCAGCGCCGTCGTAGCGGCCGATACCTGTTCGGGCTCACTGCAGGGCTGGCGCGTCATCGAGACTCGTACCGCCACGCCACATATTATTTCTGAAAATAAAGTATTAAATACGACTACGAAGCACGAGCCGTAATGACCGATCCGACGGACCGCCGGCCGACCGTTCCGGCGCCCGAACCGCCCGACTCCGTCGACGCGTGGTACGCACCCGACGTGCGTGCGCAGTACGAGTCGTATCCGGGCGTCGTCGCCACCGTCCGCGAGCGATGCGACGTCGCGGGCAGCGAGTTCAGCTACGAGACGCGAGAGCCGAGCCTCGGCGTCGCCGGCGAACGCGCGTGCGAGGCCGTCGCAGATCGCTTCGACGCGGGACAGCACCGCCGACCGCTCACCCGAGCGGGCGCCGTCGAGCGCGCGGACGCCGGCTTCGAGCCGAAGTACCAGCGCGCCCTCGACAGGCTCGTCGACGCGACGCCGGCGTTGCGCCGGCGGGTCGACTACCACACCCTCCGGGAGTTTCGCCTGCTCGGGCGGGTGACGCCGATGGCGCTCGACGACCGGGTCGAGGTCGCCGACGTGAGCGGCGAGGACGGGCGAGTGGTCGTCCACACGCGCGAGTTCGCCCCGGCCGTCACGGACGTGCCGGTCAGCGCGTTGTACGTCGGTCGCGTCGCCAGCGAACGCCTGCGCACCTACGAGGTGTCGTTCGAGGGGTTCGCCGTCGAGGTCGCGGTGTACCGCGACCGGCTGCTGGGGGACGACCGCTTCGCGACGAAGTACGCCGTCCGCGAGCCACCGCTGCTTCCGGGTGACGAAGAACTCATCGCCGAGTGCAAAGAGCGCGTCTGGGAGACGACCGCGACGGAAGTCGTCGAGGACCGCGCGGCGTTCGTTCGCGAACGGGCTCGGCGGTTTCTCTCACGCCGGCTCACCGCCAGGGACACGCGCGCGTGGCTCGATGCGACCGCCTATCGGATGCGGGCTGCCCTCGCCGAGTACGACCTGGCGGTGCCGCCGGTCGACTCGCGGTACGCCCCGGACCGACTCGCGGACCTCGTCTACTACGTCCTCCGCGACTACGTCGGCCAGGGCGTGCTCACGATCCCGCTTCGTGATCCCCACCTCGAGGACGTGGAGGCGAACCGCGTCGGCGAGCGCGTGAAGGTCGTCCCGCGAGCCGGGGTGAGCGCCGATGGGCGCGTGCCGACGAACCTCTCGTTCGACTCCGAGACGGAGTTCGTCAACGTCGTCACCCAACTCGCCGCGCTCGACGGGACGGAGCTGAACGCCTCGAACCCCAGCGCCAAGGTGAACGTCGACCTCGACGGCGTTCCCGACACGATCCGCTGTGCGGTCGCGCTTCCGGTGATCTCCAGTGGTGGCCCGCACCTCTCGGTACGCAAGCAGTCGGGCGACCCGCACACGCCTGTGGATCTCGTGAACACTGACACGCTCCCGACGGAGCTCGTCACGCTCCTGTGGATGTTGTACGAACACCGCGGCGTCGTCCTCTTCTCGGGGCCGACCGGCGCCGGAAAGACGACGCTGATGAACGCTCACACCCCGTTCATCCCCTTCGACGCACGGCCGGTCTCCATCGACGAGGGGAGCCGCGAGGTGTCGCTCCCCCACGAGACGGGGATCTCGCTGACGACGCGCGAGCACGAGAACGAGTTCAAGCGCGTGACGATGGCAGACCTGATGACCGAGACGAACTACCTCAATCCGGACGTGGAAGTGATCGCCGAGGTGAACACGGCCGAATCGTTCGAGACGTTCGGCGAGAGCCTCAACACGGGTCACGGTGTGCTCGGCACCACCCACGCCGACGACGTGGACGCGCTCGTCAATCGGGTCATCGAACAGGGGCTTCCCCCGTATCTCCTCGGGGAGATCGACCTCGTCGTCTTCCCGCACGACGCCGGCGGCGACCGCTACGTCAGCGAGGCGATCGAACTGTGCGACGGTGACGCGTTCGCCGACTGTGCGGGCGCGGGCGGCGTCGTCGAGAAGGACGGGGCCGCGGTCGGCTGGAACCGCGTGCTCGACCGCGACCCGGACGGCGAGTTCGCGTTCGCGTACGATCACCCCGACCTCGGCGACGCGACGCGGCGTCTCGACCACCGCGTGTTCCACGGGATCGCCGACCGGACGGACCGGACGGTCGACGCCGTCGAGCGGGAATTTCACCGGAAGCACCGGTACGTTCGGTACCTCGTTCGCGAGAACGTGACCGACGTCGAGGAGACGTTCGACTTCCTCGCGGACCTGCGCACCGACGAGGCGGCGACCGTCGAGCGCGTCCGTCGGGAGACGACCGGCCGCGACAGCGAGGCGAACCGCTCACGCGCCGACGACGGGGAGCCCGTAACCGATGGCGGCCGTCACCGCGGCCGCGAGCGAGCGAACGAGACGACCGATTCGGAGTCCGGATCGACGGGAGAGGGTCGCCGATGAGAGAGGTGGCCGCCGCCGACGGAACATCGCAGCGCGAACCTGGGGCGTCACCCCGTGCGAGCGTCGGAGTCGACGGCGGGAACGATCTCTCTGTGCTCGATCGCGCGTTGTACACGCTGTTCTCTCGTCACGCGGACGCTCGACGACACGCCGCCGATCGAAAGCGACACCGGGGAGCGGCGATGTCGACGAGCTTCGACGTGTACGTCGCGCGGGCGTACGGGCTTTCGTGGGTCGCGTGCGCGGTCGTCACCGCCTGGGCGCTCCCGGTCGTCTCCGCTGTGCCGGCGCCCCTCGCGGGTCTCGTCACGGCAGTCGGCGACAGCCTTCTCGGCGTCGGCACGGTCCCACCGCTGTACGTCGCCGCCGCGGTCGCCGGGCTCGCGGGGACCGCCGCCAAGTACGCGACGATCCGGCTGGCCGGTGCTCGCCTTCGGTGGCGCATGAAGGCGCGCCGAAACGGAATCGAACGAACGCTTCCGGGGGCGGCGCGGTTCCTCACGGCGCTGTCGTCGGGGAGCGACGGACCGCGGGCAATGCTGCGGCGCGTCGCCGACAACGACGCCTACGGCGAGACCGCCGTCTCGATCCGCGCCGCGCTCACCACCGCGTCGCTCACGGGGAGTCTGAACGAGGGGATCGGCCGGGTCGCTCGCGATACCCCGTCGCGCGACGCGCTCGCGCCGTTCTTGTTGAAGTTCCGCGAGCACGCCGCGCAGGGAGACGACGCGCTGGCCGGCTACCTCACGCTGGAGTCGCGAATGCTCGGGCACCGGAGCGAACAGACGCGCAAGCGCAACGCGGACATGATGGAACTCGTCGCGGAGCTGTTCGTGGTGTTGCTCGTGCTCCCCGCACTGCTCGTCATCGTCCTCACGGTGATGAGCGTGCTCACGCCCGGATTATCGGCGGAGATCACGACGCCGCTGGGAACGGCCAGCAGACGCGCGATCGCGGTGTACGGGGCCGCAGGGGCCGTCCTCGTCTTCGGCGCCGGAGCGGCCGCGTTCGTCGCTGACCTCCGTCCCGCGGATCAACGGGCGAGCTACGCGCCCCCGCGAGACCCGTTGGCGCTGCTGCGGTCGGTGCCGACAAATCCCGCGAGCGCCGCCGTCGCGCTCGTACCGCTTGGAGTCGTCGCGCTGGGCGTGCTGCTCGTGAACGGCGTCGACGCGGCGAACGCCGCGCTCCTCGCGTACGCTGCCTACGCCGTTCCCGTGGGCGGAGTGGCGCTCCGTCGCGGCCGGATCGACGACGCGAAAGACCGCGAGATCAGCGACTTCGTGCACGCCGTCGCCGGCCGCGTCGCTCTCGGGGAACCGCTGGCTGCGGCGGTCGAACACGCGGCCGAGAACGTCGACCTCGGCCAACTGGACCCGGACGTCGCCGACCTCGCGTTCGCGCTCGGGATCGGTGGCGGGCGCGAGGAGGACGTACGGATCGGGGCGCTGCAGCGGTTCACCGAACGCGTCGGGACGCCGCTGTCCGCACAGACGATCGGACTCGTCTCGGGTGCGCTCGACGCCGGCAGCGACGCGGACGCGGTGTTCGAGACGCTCCAGGCCGAGGTCGGCCGGCTGTACCACGAGAAGCGCGCACTCCGCGCAAACATGTTCGTCTACGTCGCCGTCGGCTGGACGACCGCACTGCTCGTGGTCGGGATCGTCGTCGCGGTGAACCTCACCGTCCTCGACGGGTTCGCCGACCTGGCGTCGCTGTCGACCGGCGGCGGCGCGCTGGACCCGACCGCCGTCGATCCCGAACGGGACCGGCACCGATTCTACGTGGTCGCGCAGGCGACGGTTCTCTCGTCGGGGCTGTTCGCGGGCGCGGCCGGTCGCGGCGGCTACGCGGTGCTGCTGCACTCCGGCGCGCTCGTGGGTGTCTGTTACGTGGTGTTCGCAGTCGCGGGGTTACTGTGATCCCCGGCGACAGCGACGGTTCCGGGCGAGACGGCGGTCGCCGCGCCCGCCGCGGGCAGTCGCACGTTATCGGGGTCGCGCTGCTACTCGGGATCACCGCGGTCTCGATGGCCGGCCTCACGGCGACCGTCGGCACCGTCGTGGAGTCGAACGCCGCAGGTGTCGACGCCGGCCGCGTCTCAGCGGACCTCGACGCTGCACTCTCGCCGGTCGAAGTAACCGGCCACCACCGCGGCACCGTCTCCTACAGCGACGGACGCTTGCACACGGTGAACCGGACGGTCAGAGTACTGAACGCCAGCGGCGAGGTTCGGCGCGTGGAGGCGGGCGGCGTGGTCTGGTCGAGCCACGGCCACCGTGTGGCGTTCGTCGCCGGCGCGGTCGTCCGCGGTCCACCGGGGAACGCCGTCATGGACGCCGACCCGCCGCTTGCAACGTCAGCCGGGACGGCCGTCGCCGGCGTCGCCGTCCTCGGCGACGCGCGCTTCTCGTACGCCGGCGGCGGGCGCGTTCCCCTGTCGACGCGCGTGACCCACGATCGCAGCGCCTACGGCGACGGCGAGTGGCAGATAGCCGTCGAGACCGCCACGCCGCGACCGTGGCGGGCGTTCTTCGAGCGCCGCGGGGCGACCACGAGTACCCGCGACTTCGACGGAGACGGCGTCGACAGCGTCGTCGCCCGCTTTCCGGGAACCCGTGAGTTACACCTCGTCGTCCACCGAGTACACGCGGAGGCGGGGCGATGACCGGGCGAGGTCTGGGCGACACGTCGGCCGGCGGCGGTCGTCGCTGCGATCGTGCGGTGACGCCCATCGTCGCGAAGACGCTTGAGATCGGGCTCGTCGTGCTGTTCGTCGGCGGGTTGTCGACGGCGCTGTTCGGCGGCGCCGTCCCCGACTACCGCGACGCCGCGGCCGATCGCGTCGGCGACCGGGCGCTCGCCGGCGCGGCGACGGACGTCGAGCGTGCCGTTCCGCCACCCGCCGCGTCGGTGCACGTCGAGCGACGCGTGGAGCTTCCGGCGACGATCCGCGGGTCGGGCTACCGGGTCGTCGCCGCGGGCGAGGTGCTACGCCTCGATCACCCGAACCCGTCAGTCGACGGGACTGTTCGGCTCGCGCTCCCCGAGCGCGTTTCGTCAGTGAGCGGCACGTGGCGAAGCGGCGCCGAGACTGTCCTACGGATCGTCGGCGAAACAGACCACGTGTCAGTCGAGTTGGTGAGTCGATGACTGAGTCGGTCCGGAACTCGCGCACGCCGTCGACCGGTCGCGGACAGGCGAACCTCGTGGCGCTCATCGCCGCGTTGATCGTCCTCACGGCGACGGTCGGCGTGACGCTGGGCCTCGCTGAGGGGCGCTCGCGGGCGCCGACCGCCAGCCGGGGAGCGGCGCGCGGCGGTCGCTGGCGCCGAGCGACTGACAGCCGCCGACTCGCCGATGACCCGCCGCGAGAACGTTCTGAACGCCAGTGCGCTCGATGCGCTCACCGTCGAGCGACTGGTCGCGCTCGTGCCGCCGCTGACGGACACCACATTCGTCGTTCGTCTCGACGGTCGAGCGGTCGTCGACCGTGGCGATCCGACCGACGGCAGTTCGTTCCGCCGGATCGTTCTCGTCTCGGCGGTCGACGAGCGCACCCGAACCGTCGCCGCCGAGAGCGCGGTGACGCTCCCGCGGCGAACCGACCGCGTGCGGCTCGCCTTCGGCGAGGCGGACGTGGAGACGGTTCGCGCGAACGGACGGGTTCTCCTCCATCGACCGGGTGGACTCCGCGGTGCTGAAACAGTGTCCGTGAGCCGATCGGAGACGCTCACGCTCTCGTTCGACGCGAACGCGACCGGACCGGTCGAGGTGACCACCGCCCCGGAGCGCATCCGAAAGGCGACCCTGGAGGTGACGGTCGATGCGTGAGGAGGAACGCCGAGCACCGAGTCGAACGATGGACCGGGCGCGTCGCGCGGACCGGGTGCGCGCGGCCAGCGGCGATCGCGCCCAACTCTCGCTTCCCGTCGTCGAGGCCGCCGTCGGCGTCGCGTTCCTGCTTGCGGTCGCGGCGTCGTTCGGACTGGCGCTGCCCGCGCCGGGGACCGCGGAGGCGCAACTCGACGCGTACGCCGCCGACGCCGGGACCGTGCTCACCGAGGAGCCGCCGAGACACGTCGGCGACACGCGACTCGGTGAGGTGAGCCGATCGCCGGCGGCGTTCGAGCGCGAGCGCGGCGCGCTGCGAGACCGGGTGCGTCGGATCCTCGGAGACAACCTCCTGTTTCGCGTGGAGACGCCGCACGGCGCGGTCGGATTCGAGCGACCGAACGGCGTGGCAACCGGTCGCGCGTCGGTCGCGACTGCCGGCGGTGAAGTCGTGCTGTGGGTGTGGTACGCGTGAGCGACCGAACCGGA
Organism: Halobaculum halobium; assembly: GCF_030127145.1. Taxonomy (NCBI): domain Archaea; kingdom Methanobacteriati; phylum Methanobacteriota; class Halobacteria; order Halobacteriales; family Haloferacaceae; genus Halobaculum; species Halobaculum halobium. The sequence continues at coordinate 2,177,437 of NZ_CP126158.1, read as the reverse complement.
CGGCGCAACCGCGCACAGTTGGTGCTACTCGCGGCGGCCGTCGCCGCCGCCGCGCTGGTTCCGATGGCGCTCGCGTACCTCACGCTCGGCGCACACCCGGACGTGGCTGCGACCGCCGACCGCGACACGCCGGGCGAGGACGCGCTTCGAGCGCTCGATCGAGCGGTGACGAGCGCCTCGACCGCTGTCAGTGGCTATCAGTGGAGCGAGCGCGAGCGGGCGGTCGCGGCGTTCGACGGCGCGCTCGCCGCCGACGTGCGCGGGATCGAGACCGCCCGGCTCTCGGAGACGGTCGCCGTCGACGTGACTCGAAACGGGACAGCGGCGACGGCGTGGGCGACCGCGAACTGCCCGCGTGGCCCGAATCGCGCGTTCGGTGCCTGCGAGGCGGTCGACGGCGTCGTCGTGCAAGAGCGCGCAGGCGAGACGACCCTACTCGCGGTCGGGTTCGACGTGCGCGTGACCGAACCCGAGGGCAGCGCGTCGATGACCGCCGTGCTTGCGGTCGGCTGAGCGAACGGAGTCGAGCGGCTGAAGGGAGTCGGAATGCGTTTGCTGCCTACCCTACCCGTTGTTCTCGCCCGCGAGCGCCTCGTCGCGGAGTTCGCGACACCGGTCACCGCCGACCCGCAGGTCCGGAACCGGCGTCGGGCGCATCTCGTCGTCGACCGCGACGAACACGAAGTACGACTCGGTCGTTCGCTCGCGGTCGCCGGTCCGCGGGTCCTCGCGGAACGCGCGCAGTCGAACGCGGATCGAGGTTCGTCCAGTCGCGTACGCGTACGACTCGATGACGCAGACGTCGCCGCGGGGGATCGGTCGCTCGAAGTCGAGGCTGTTGATCCGGGCGGTGACGCACGTCTCGCCCGCGTGACGCATCGCCGACATCGCGCCGACCTCGTCCATCCACTTCGCGACGTTCCCGCCGTGGGCCGTGTCGTAGTTGTTCGTGTCGTTCGGTTGGATACGCTCCCGGTTCTCGATGTACGTCTCGCTGATCGTCGTCACGGTCGGTCCGACGTGGCGCGAGCGCCTGAACCTTCCCTCGGGCCGCGGGGCCCCGGGGTAGCGAACGTCGCGGCCGCCGTCTCCGGGGCTGTCGGTCGGATTTGTCCGGACGGAAGGCACTGGGCGTCGCGCCCGGACGAGAAACGGAGACCACCGCCGGAACGCGGTAGCGCGGGCGCGTCCAGAAAACAGCGGGCGTACGCCACACGGGGCGTCGGGGGCCGTCGAGGCTTACCGATCAGTCGTCGGCGGGAGCCGTACTCGGGGCAGTGCTGGGAGCGGCGACGGTTCCCTCGTTGGCCGCGACCCACCGCAGCAGCAGGAACGCGAACACGTACTTCGCAAGGATGTCCAGCCCCGAGTACGCCCACGAGGTGAGTCCGACCGACTGGATGACGGCGAACCCCTCGACGCCGAGCGCCCACACGATCGGGTAGCCGAGCCACAGTACGACCGTCAACGCCCGCAGGGTGTCGAAGATCTCGCCGGTTCCCGCGGCGGTCGCGGCGCTGGCCCACTCGGTCAGCAGGGCGTACAGCACCACCGCGAAGAACGCACAGCTGATCAGATAGAACACCCACCGCAGGAGGTACGACGAGGTGACGAGTGCGGCCGCCAGCCCGGTGATACACATGGCGATGTCTGCGGCGATGACCGTGAACAGGCTCCCCTCGTCGACGTCGGCGAGCAGGCCGAGCGCGAGGAGGATCATCGGCGTCGACAGCGCCCACGTGAGGTATCGCCCCCACTGGCTCAGCACCTCCTCGCCGGCGAGCGCGTGGCCAGCGGGCATCTCGATCAGTCCCACCGTGAGCCCGGAGACGAGGCCCGTGTAACTGGAGATCGACACCAGCGGGATCATCAGGGTCGCCCCCCAGATCAGCTTCGCCCTGGGCGAGGACACCCGTCGTCCCATGTACACGAACAGGAGCGCGGACAGCCCCGCGAGCGCGATATTCGCCCAGAGCGAGGAACTCAACAGCACGTCACCTTGGATCCGGGAGAACACCTCTGACTGTGTTACCTGCAACGGGAGTCCGCCGTTCGGAGTTGCGACTGCTATCGACATGCGATCGTGGTACGGGCGGGAACTACATGAATCTGTCACTGGAAATAGACGATTCGCCCGGACCCGTCCGCGAACGCCGCCGGCTCCGAACGGCTCGTTTGCGAGCGCAGACGCCAGCCGAGGCTGCCGGGTCGCGGTCGGAGTTCCCGGGCGGACCCACAGCGACCCGGTCGATGCCGGCGCGGCGAACGTCATCCCACGTCAACTTCGTCGCCGACGGCCATGCTATCCGTCGCGTGAGTTCGACCGCTCGGCCACGGCGTTGGCGACCGCCCGGGGCGAACATCATCGGCCGAACGACCAATCCGGTCCGTCGCGAACGACCGAGCATGGCCCACGCCGACACCGATGCCGACGGTACCAGCGCCGGAACTGAGGCCGGATCCGCCATCGACGCCGACGCACCCCGCGTGCTCGACGTGCGCGAGACCGACGCGCCGCCGTTCGAGCCCATCACGAGCGCGCTGGCCGACCTCGAGGGCGACGGGACACTGGTAATCGTCAACAGCTTCGAGCCCGAGCCGCTGTATGCGGAACTCGATCGACTGGGGTTCACCTACCGGGCCACGCGGGCGGGCGAGAACGAGTGGCGCGTCACCGTCGAACGCGAGTGACTGACCACCGGAGCGGATCCGAAGACGTTCGGGGGGAAGGCTACCTCGCCTGCGCTCCGACGGGAGAGCACATGCCAGCAGAGACGCTCGACGTTCGTGACATCCCGCCCGCGAAGCGCCACCCGACCATCCACGACGCGTTCGCCGACCTCGACGCCGGCGAGTCGCTGGAACTGGTAAACGACCACGACCCGCAGCCGCTGTTCTACGAGTTCGACGCCGAGGTCGACGACTTCGACGCCGACGGCTACGAGGTCGAACAGCGCGGTCCCGGCGAGTTCGTCGCACGGCTCCCGAAGGAATAACCGGGCACGCTCCTCCCGCTCGTTTCCGCCTCTCGGGTTCGAGACGAACCACAGCACGTTTGCCGGTCCGCGGTGACCGCCGTGTGTGCGATCCGGCCGCTCCGATCGCTCCATCTCGCGATCCGGTCCCATCGCGGTGCTCGCGTCGAACCTCCTCACCCCGATCGGCGTCCTCGCGCTCGGGTGGTCGACGACGGTCCTGCTGGGCGTGTTCGCCCTCGACGTGATCGCCGGCGTCTGGTGGGCGATCCCGAAGATACCCTTCGCGGCCAAGCGACCGAACAACGCGCTCGACGACGACTCGCGGCTGTTCGGGCCGTTCCAGACCGCGCGCGGAGCGATCGCGCTCCCCGGACCGTTCCCGCCGGTGTACCTCCGGAACCTCCCGACGCTGGTCGTGACCGCGTGCGTCCTCGCCCCGCTGGAGACGGTCGTCGCGTTCGTCGTGTTCGCGCTGCCGGATCCAACGATCACCGACGCCGTGGCCGGACAGCTGCTGCTGGGCGGGCTGGCCGTGGTCGCCGGGCGCGGGTACGAAACGTGGGCGGACTACTTCCGCGGCGGCGGGTACCGCGATCACTCCCCGCGGTCGGTGCTCCTGGGCCCGTTCATGCACCTGTTCGCCGTCGGAGCGCTCGTGTTCGTCGCCGGGGGGCTCGCGGGGTCGGGCCTCGCCGGCGACGCCGTGCTCGGACTCGTCGTCCTGGGCAAGTTTGCGTTCGACGTCCGGACGCTCCAGATCGAGCGCGACCCCGAGCGGCGCGGGTGGTTCTACCGGCTCTACGGGAGCGCCGAGACGGAGATCGACCCCGAACCGGTCGCGGTGCCGGATGGCGACCCGCTCGCGACCGTGCGGCCGCCTCGTCGCGTCGCCGTCGCCGACGCGGCGTTCCGCGGGCTCACGTACTCGCTGTCGAGCGCGGTGCTCGTGGCGTGGGGCGGCGTCGGCTTCTTCGCCGGCATCGGGGCGTGGTCGCTGATGCCCTGGCCCGCCCTCGCGCTGCTCGCGTTCGTCGGGGTCCGGGCCGCCGGGCGATATCTCGCCTACGGAACCGTCGAGTACCGCGCCTACGACGGCGTACTCGTGGTGTACGATCGCCTGCTCAGCGAGCCGCGAGCGCGGCTCGAGGGCACCGCCGTGACCGATGCGAGCGTCGAGCGCGACCCGGTCGACCGCGCGTTCGACACCCGGACGCTGGCCGTCGACGGCGCCGACGACGATCCCGGGTCCGATATCGGTCTGACGGTGCCCGATCCCGAGGAGGTGAACGACGACGACGCGAACGCGAACCGATCGCTGCGAGTCGTCCACGTCGCCGACCCGACGCCGATCGCCGAGGCGCTCGGTGCCGCGTGGCACCTAGAGCGGTAACGCAGAGCGCCCGCTGACCGATCTACGACGCGTGTGAACGGTCGCCGAAACCTTTACCGAGCGGTAAACGAAACGGGAGGCGACGACGCTGCGGACGCTCCGCAGGACGGAACACCACAATGTCCGACACCGACACCGATTCACCATCGACGCAGGGGAAGATGCTGGAGGGCGTGAAGGTCCTCGATCTATCGACGTTCGTGACCGGCGGGTTCAGCTCGGCGATGCTCGCCAACCTCGGGGCGGAGGTGATCAAAGTCGAACAGCCGGGGTACGGCGACGCGATCCGTCACTCGGGGCCGCCGTTCATCCAAGGCGAGTCGCCCTACTACTGGACGGTGAACTACGGCAAGCAGAGCCTCGAACTCGACTTGAAGAACGACCGCGCCAAGGAGGCGTTCTACGAGTTGGTCGAGCACGCCGACGTGGTCGTCCAGAACTACCGCCCGGGCACCGCCGAGCGGCTCGACATCGACTACGACACGCTCTCTGAGTACAACGACCAACTCATCTACCTCGCGATATCCGCGTTCGGGCAGACCGGCCCCTGGGCGAAGCGCTCGGGGTACGACCTGCTCATCCAGGGGATGAGCGGCCTGATGAGCGTCACCGGCGAGGAGGGTCGCCAGCCGGTGAAGGTCGGCGTCCCGATGACCGACCTGATCACGGGGATGTGGGCGGGCTTCGGCGCGATGGCCTCGCTGTACCGCCGCGAACAGACGGGCGAGGGCGAGTACATCGATCTGGGAATGTTGGAGGCGACGCTGCCGTGGCTCACGAAGCAGGCCGGCATGGTCTTCGCCGACGAGGAGCCCAGGCGCATGGGGACGAAGGACCCCGTCCTCGCCCCCTATCAGACGTTCGAGACGGAGGACGGGTACATCAACGTCTGCATCCTCAACGAGAAGCTGTGGCACGAACTGTGTGCGGTGATCGACCGCGAGGACCTCCCGGCGGACGACCGGTTCGCGCAGAACGCCGACCGCGTCGAACACCAGGACGCCCTCGAAGCCGAGATCGAGGCGACGCTCACCGAGAAGACGACCGACGAGTGGATCGAGATCATCGCCGAGGAGGGCGGCGTCCCCGCCGGCCCGGTGTACGAGGTCGAGGAGGCGCTGAACAACCCGCAGGTCGACGCCCGCGGCGCCGTCTCGGAGATCGAACACCCAGAGTTAGGTGAGATACCGGTGATCGAGCACCCGCTGAAGTTCGCCAACGGCGAGAGCGGCTTCGACCGGGCGCCGCCGCTGCTCGGCGAGCACAACCGCGAGGTGTTCGCGGAGCTGGGCTACTCCGAGGCGGAACTCGACGAACTGGAGGCGGCGGGGATCTTCGGCGATGCCGACGCCGCGGACAGCGACGACGCGACCGGAGCGGACGGCGACGGCAGCGACGACAGCTAATGTATCAGATCGCGTTGCCCGGCGTCGGCATGACTCGATTCACGTCCGCCGACGACCGCCCGCTCGTCGACCTGGCGGCGGCTGCGTGCCGGCGAGCGGTCGACGACGCCGGCGTCGACTGCTCCGACGTGACCTCCCTGCACGCGGGCACCGCGCTGGCGGAGGCGCTGGGCCAACAGTCGGGGATCGCGAACGCCCTCGCGGGTGCGCTCGGGATCGAGGGCGTCAGCGCCGACCGCGTCGAGAACACGAGCGCGACCGGCGCGACAGCGGTCCACCGCGGGATCGAGGCGGTCGCGAGCGGCGCCTCGGAGGTCGCGCTCGTCGTCGGCGCCGAGCGGATGTCCGCCGCCGACACCTCCCGGGTGACCGACGCCATCAGCAGGCTCACGCACTCCCGCGAGTACGCGCAGGGGCTCACGCTCCCGTCGTTCGGCGGGCTGGCGGCCGGCGCGTACCTCGACCGCTACGACGCTCCGCGGGAGGCGCTGGCGGCCGTCGCTGCCAAGAACCACCGCAACGCCGTCGCCAACGAGGTCGCGCAGTTCCGCCGCGAAGTCGCCGTCGGGGAGGCGCTCGACTCGCCGGTCGTCGCCGAGCCGCTCAGGCTGTACGACTGCTGCCCGATGAGCGACGGCGCGGCCGCGGTCGTCGTGATGCGCGGCGATTCCGTTGCCGACACCGATCACGCCGTCCGAGTGACGGCCCACGCGAGCGCGACCGGTACCCACCCGGTCGCCGAGCGGCCGGACCCGCTGGCCATCGAGAGCGTCCGGGTTGCCGGCGAGCGCCTGTTCGACGCCGCGGGCGTCACCCCCGACGACGTGGACGTGGCGTGCATCCACGACGCGTTCACCGTGCTGGAGCTGATCGAACTGGAGGAACTGGGCTTCTACGAGCCCGGGACCGCATGGGAGGCGACGATGGACGGGGAGACGGCGCTGGACGGCGCGCTTCCGGTGAACCCCGGAGGCGGGTTGAAGGCCCGCGGCCACCCGCTGGGGGCGACCGGGATCTCACAGATCGTCGAACTCGTGTGGCAGTTGCGCGGCGACCTCTCCGACGAGCGGCGCGTCGACGGGGCCGCGCGGGGGCTCGCGATCAACGTCGCCGGGTTCGGGAACAACAGCGTTTGCACGATGCTCGAAGCATGAGCGGGCACGACCGCGGGCCGGGGACGAGGGCCGACGACTGCGGATCGGGGGCGGGAGCCGACGACCGCGACGGCGATCCACCGGCCGACCGCGCGTTCGGCTGTCGCGAGTGCGGGCGCCGCTGGTACTACACCAAGCCGCAGTGCCCCGACTGCGGGAGCGAGCCGTCGTCGCACGCGACTGCGGAACTCGGTGAGGAGCGGTGCGGGCCGTGACCCGCGTCGAGGTGACGCCCGGCGACGTTCGAGCGCCGAATCGGCTCGCGCTGGCCGACTTCGACGGCGTGCGTCTGATCGCGCAGGTCGACGGCGAGGCGGCCGTCGGCGACCGCGTCGCGTTCGCGGGGGCGTTCGACCTCCGCGACGGCGACGACGAGAGACAGCCGCGGCTGCGGGTGATCGACGAGTGAGCGCGAGCGCACGGGGAGCAGGCGGTCGTGCCGGGGGAGACCGATCAGTCGTCGGAGTCGACGCCGTCGGCGACCAGCGAGTCGACGACGAACTCGTCGATGGAGCGCCACGCCTGTTCGGGGGCGTCCTCGTGACCCAGCGAGAGCTTGCGGCCGCGGGCGGCGTGGATGATGTCGGTGATGAGCTGGCCCGCCCGCTCGGGGTCGGTCTCGCGGAAGACGCCCCGCTCGATGCCATCCTCGACGACCTCGGTGATGCTGCCGCGGATGCGGCCGTAGTGCTCGTTGAAGATGGCGCGGTGTTCCTCGTCGTTCTGTGCGTGGGTGAACAGCTCGTGGTACACTTTCATCCGGTCCCAGTGGGAGAACTCCTCGAACCCGGGGCCGAACAGGCACTGGTGGACGCGGGCCTCCAGTTCCTCCCGCGGCGGGGCGTCGCCGTCGACCTCGACGCTCCCCTCGTACTGGTCGATGATGTACTCGAGGAAGCTCGACATGAGGTCCTGCTTCCCCTCGTAGTGGTAGTGGATCACCTGGCGCGTCATCTCCATCTCCTCGCCGATGTCGCGCATGCGGAGGGCGGAGTAGCCGTGCTCGCTGAGGGCGCGGAACGTCGCCTCCATGATATCCTCGCGAGTGTCCGCGGGAACGGACCCCTCGTCCGACTTGCTCATTGCCGGGAGATTGCGCCGAGCCACATATAGCACTTTGTCTCGCCGCGGCCGCCCGTGGTTTACCAGATGGTAATACTTTCATACCCACACACCCATGTTGTCGATGGACATGGCACAAACGATCATCAAGGATGGCACGATCGTCACCCTCGACCCGGACATCGGCGAGGTCGACGGCGGCGACGTGCTGATCGAAGACGGCGAGATCGTCGAGGTCGGCGAGGACCTCTCGGACGCGAACGCCGACGTGATCGACGCCTCGGGGAAGATCGTCTTCCCCGGACTCGTCGACTCACACATTCACCTCGCACAGACCCAAGTCAGGGGCATCGCCGGGGACTGGTCGCTGATGAACGAGTACTTCGACCACATGCTCGGCAACATCACCGGGCTCTACCGACCCGAGGACATGTACCTCGGCGGCCTCTTCGGCGCCTTCGAGAAGCTGTACACGGGAACGACCACCGCCCTCGACTGGTCGTACCCCAACACGCTCGAACACGGCGAGCGAGCCGTCGACGCGCTGCAGGACGCCGGGTTGCGCGCCGTGTACACCTACGGCCCGCCGGGCGACGACGCGGCGAAGTGGTGGTACGACAGCGACGTCGGGCTCCCGGAGGAGAACATCCGCGAGCTCAACGAGGAGAAGATCCGCGACGACGACCTGCTCAGCCTGGCGCTCGGGCTCCGAGGACCGGATTTCTGCACCGACGAGACGGCTCGTGCCGACCTGGAACTCGCGCGGGAGTTGGACGCGCTCTCGACCATCCACATGGGCGCCGCGCAGTGGACCTCCTCGGAGTACAACCCCGAGTACCAGGGCTTCGGCGCCCTCACGGACATGCTCGGCCCGGACGTGAACGTCGCCCACGGGAACCACTTCACGCAAGCGGACATCGACCACGCCGTCGAGCAGGGCGTCTCCTTCTCCTCGACGCCGGAAGTCGAGATGCAGATGGGCCACGGCATCCCCGTCACCGGGAAGGTGCTGGAGGCGGGCGGGCGCCCGACGTGGGGCGTCGACGTCTGCTCGAACATCAGCGGCGACATGGGCAGCCAGATGCGGATCGGGATGCAGGTCCAGCGGATGTTCCGCAACCAGGAGGTCCTCGAGACCGGCGAGGAGGTCACCGAACTCGGGCTCACCGCCCGCGACACGCTGGAGATGGCGACGATCGAGGGCGCCCGCGCGCTCGGGCTGGACGACGAAATCGGGACGCTCACGCCGGGCAAGCGCGCGGACCTCGTGGTGCTCGACGCGAACGACTTCATGACCGCGCCGTCGCACTCGGCGGTGCAGACGATCGTCTTCCAGTCTGACCCCTCGCACATCGACACCGTGCTCGTCGACGGCGAGCCGGTCAAGCGGGACGGCGAGCTGACGAACGACCTCGTCCACTCCGAGTTCGACCGGTTCGTCGAATCGGGCTACCGACTCATCGACGAGGCCGGGATCGACCTCTGAACCGGGCACGACGACAGCAGGCTCCCCACCGAACGCGTTCACAGACACACATGCGATTTGGACAATACAGCACACCCGAGGGCGACGCCGCGTGGACCGGCGCCGTCCTCGACGACGACACGATCGTTCGCCTCCCGGAAGCCGGCGCGGCTGCGGGGGTCGAGATTCCGGACGGGACCGTTGACCTGCTCGCGAACTGGCAGTGGCGACGAAAGGCCGAGCTGGCCGTCGAGTACGCCGAGGAGACCGGCACCGGCCTGTACGACGCCGCCGAAGTGAACAGGCACGCGCCCGTGAGCGACCCCGAGAAGGTGGTCTGCGTCGGGCTGAACTACCGCGATCACGCCGAGGAGGGCGGCAACGAGATCCCCGAGACGCCGGTGTTGTTCTCGAAGTTCCCGACGACCGTCGCGGGCCCGGACGACGCGATCGGCTGGGACCCCGACTACACACAGAAGGTCGATTACGAGGCGGAACTCGTCGTCGTGATCGGCGAGGAGGCCCGCCGCGTTGACGAGGACGAGGCGATGGAGCACGTCGCGGGCTACCTCGTCGGCAACGACGTGTCCGCCCGCGACCTCCAGCACGGCGACGGCCAGTGGGTCCGCGGGAAGAGCCTCGACGGGTTCGCCCCGGTCGGGCCGGAGCTGGTGACGGCCGACGAGGTCGACGACCCGCACGACCTCGACATCTACGCCGAGGTGAACGGCGAGCGCCTGCAGGACTCCTCGACCGACCAGCTCATCTTCGGGATCGACGAGCTGGTCTCCTTCTGTAGTCAGGCGTTCACGCTGAATCCCGGCGATCTCATCTTCACGGGGACGCCGCCGGGCGTCGGCGTCTACCGCGAGCCGCCGGTGTTGCTGGAGGACGGCGACACCGTCACGATCGGCGTGGAGGGACTGGGCGAACTGACGAACGACTGCGAGTATCGGTAGGCGACGGCGATACTCCGGTCGAGCGAGGCGAACCGCGATCCGACCGCGACGGTGTCAACCTGGGCCGACCCGCGGACCGCGATCCGTTCTTACTCCCCGAACCCGAGCACCTGCTTCGGATTCTCCCACACGACGGTCCGGATGTCCTCCACGTCGATGCCGTAGCGGTACAGTTCGAACATCGCCCGCTTGATCGCGTACGGGTCCGTTCGGAGGACGTTGGCGCAGTCGGTGTCGATCATGATCCGCTCGGGGCCGTACTCGTCGATCGCGTTCGCGACGGTCGCGGCGTCGACGCCGACGAGCCACGAGTGGCCGATAGTGTAGCTGAGGTAGCAGTCGGTCTCCTCCATCAGGTACGCCGTGTTGTTCTCGTCGGCGTGGGAGGCGATCACCCGGTCTTCGGGGAGGCCGGCGTCGTGGGCCGCCTCCACGTCGATCTTCACGGCTTCCAGCGCGGGGTTGTCGCCGTCGATCACGGGTTCGGTCCCCAGTCCGGGGTTCTTCTCGTAGCCCGGGGTGCCGAGTTCGGGGCGGTAGGAGCGCTTCGCCGGCGGCGACGTGTTCGGCGTGTGGAGGATCGCCGGGAGGTCGTGGTCGGCGGCGATCGCCAACTGCGCCTCGACGACGGCGCGCTGCTCGTCCAGGTCCCACGCCTCGACGTGTTGGCTCGGCGTAACGCCGGTCTCGCCGACGACCGCGACCTCGTCAAGCTCGCAGTACTCGTCCATCGCCGACAGCACCGCGTCGGGGTCCTCGATCCGGACGCCGGTGTGGACGCCGAGGCCGAGCCTCGCCTCGAAGAAGTGGTTGCGCTCGATAGCCGCGCGGCGGTTGATTGCGTCGTCCCAGAGGTACCGGATGTCCGACGCGCGGACGGGCTTGTACGGCGTCCAGTGGTAGCCCGAGGAGACCATCACCATCCCGGCACACCCCGAGAGGGCGTACCGCTCGCGGTCCTCGTACGAGAGCGTGTGCGCGTGATTGTGGCCGTCGATCCAGGGCGTGTTCAACAGCTCCGTCGGCAGGTCGAGATCCTCGTTCAGGTACGTCGCGTCCGTCGGGCGAGCGGTGGGGTAAGTGTCGGTCATGGGAAGTGGGTCACACGGTGTCGGGTATGGGGTACCGGGTGCGGCACGTGGGGCGGCGTGGGAGCCGCCGGAGTCGGTGCATCGACGATGATCGCGGCGGCACTTAGCGGTTTACAGTTTGGTAAATATTTATTATCTGGGGTGCGTTGCCACTCGATATGTCACTGTTGATCGGAACCGACGCGGGGCTGTACCGCGTCGACGACGTTCCGTTCGAACGAGACGATCCGGAGCACGTGCTGGAGTGCGGTGTCGTCACCGCGGTCCGCACGTTCGATCACGCCGAGGGCGTGTTCGTGGCCTCCTCGGAAGGGGCGTTCCGGTCGACCGACGGCGGCGACACCTGGACCGATCTCGGCGTCCCGCTCGGCGACCGGTTCTGGCACGCCGGGCAAAGCGAGGTGTGGTCGATCCTGGCGACCCGCGACGGCGCGTGGTACGCCGGCACCAACGACCCGTACGTGTTCCGCTCGGTCGACGAGGGCGAGACGTGGTCGGAGCTGAAGGGCTTTCGCGACCTCCCCTCGCGGGGCCACTGGGAGTCGCCGATCGATCCTCACTACGCCCGGTTGCGCGCGCTCGAAGCCGTGCCGGGCCGCCCCGAGCGCCTCATCGCCGGCGTCGAGGCCGGCGGGATCCACCTGAGCGACGACGCGGGACAGACGTGGCGCGACCGCCGCGACACCATCGTCGACGACATCCACCAGATCCTCCCCATCTCCGAGGACGTGTGGCTCGCGACGGCGGGCTATCTGGACCACGACCTGGAGAACCTCGGCCTCGGCCACGCGGTCGGCGAGGGCGGCCTCTGGCGGACGACCGACGCCGGCGACTCGTGGAGCCGGGTCGACACCGGAAACGACTTCTCGTACATCCGCCGGGTGTTCGTCCACGACGGGACGGTGTTCTTCTGCGGCGGCGAGGAGGCGCCGCCCGCGTGGGTGAACGACGAACACGAGACGGCGCTGTTCGAGTCGACCAACTTCGGGCGCGACTTCGAGCGCGTGCCGTACCCCGGCGAGCCCCACGAGGTGATCGAGACGTGGACCGTCCACGAGGGCGACGTGCTGTGCGGCTCGGGGCTGTTCGACGTGCCCGACGCCCGCGACGACGTGGAGGGCCGGATCATCCGCCGCGGCGACGACGGCGAGTACCAGACTGTCGGGCGCGTCGAGACGAACGTGAGCCGGATCGAGGCGATCTGAGATGGGTGGCGACGCTCCCTCCCGACTCGGCCGACTCATGTACGCCGGGATCCTCGCGTACATGGCGATCGACGGCTTCCGGAACAACGACAAGCGCGTGGGGATCGCAGAGGAGAAGGGGGTCCCGATGCCCGACGTCATGGTTCCGTTCGCGACGGGGATGCTGCTCGTCGCGAACGTCGGGATCCTCCTGTGGCGGTTCCCCCGACTCGCCGCGGGCGCGGTGCTCGTGTTCTTCGCGAGCACGACGCCCGTCATCCACGACTTCTGGACGCAGGAGGGCGGCGAACGCCAGGGGAACAAGATCAACTTCCTGAAGAACGTCGCGCTGATGGGCTGTGCGGTGCTCCTCCTCGAGGCGGCGGACGACCCCGACGGCGAGATCGAAGCCGAGGACGCCTGATCGGGCTGCGCCTCCCCGACAGCGACGGGTCACGCGTCACACCCCGCCTGATCGACAGCGGTTCTCGCCTCGGGTCAGGCGGGCCGCGCCGAGAACCGCTCTGCGATCTCCAGGGAGACCGTCGGATCGGCCTCGAGCGCGTCGAGACACGCCCGACAGACCGGTCGGTTGCGGAACGACCGCGGCGGCGACACGTCGCTCGCGCGTGCCACCGCCTCCGCGCCGGTACAGGTCCGCCAGATCGCGCATTCGATCCCCATAGCGCGAGTATTGATAACGTGTGACAATAAGGTTGCGCCCGCTATCGCGATCCGAGACAGAGGCGACGCCGACAGTCGTTCGCGCCGACGACGAGAGAGATTGGATAAAAGCACCGCCCGAGCGCGCCGCCGCCGCACGGCCACAATCGAGTTAACCGTCGGCTTGCGGTACAGTCATTCGCCATGACGAACGCAGCCATCATCATTCTGGCAGGGACTGACGGACACGAGAATCTCGGTCGCCTCGCGAACGGGCTGGAGGCGGCCAAGGAGTTCGCCGAGAACGACGGCGACGAACTCGAACTCATCTTCGACGGCGCGGGGACGCAGTGGATCCCCGAACTCGAGGACGAGGACAGCGATTACCACGAACTCTACCAGACGGTCCGCGACGACACGTCGGTCTGTGACTACTGTTCGGGCGCCTTCGGCGTCGAGGACGCCGTCGCGGAGTCCGGGCTCGCCACGCTTGACGACCACGACGGCCACCCCAGCATCCGGAGTCTCGTCGACGACGACTACGAGATCATCACGTTCTGAGGTCGGGAGTCGCGGGACTGACGCGCCGACCGACGAGCGGTCGGCGTCGCGACCCGCGGACCTGCCGTCGGTCAGTTCTTCGACGCGCCCGCAGCGGCGGACACGCTCGCAGCGGCAGCCACACGCGACGGCGACGAGGGAAATCGCCGAAGCGGCCGACCTCCTATATCAATCCGTCGCCGTCGCGTCGGCGCTCCGAACAGCCGACGGGCCATGATGTACGTGAGCGAATGATTTCGGGGTGCGCATGTCGACGACAACCGAGACCACACACGGAACCGAATCGCTACCCGGAAACTGGCGCGCCGGTGTCGTCGGCGGGATCGCCGGCGGCCTGGTCATGGGGGCGCTGATGCTCGCGATGAACGCGGCGGTGATCGCGGTGGCGATCCCGTCGCTGTACGGGCTCGCGCCGCCGCCGAACACGGGCGTGGGGATGGTCGTTCACGTCTCACACGGGGCAGTACTGGGTGTCGCATTCGCCGGGATCGCCGGCGCCCTCGACCTCGACTCGACCGGCGAGGTCGCCGGGCTCGGTGTCGGTTGGGGCGTCGCCGTCTGGGTCGTCCTGGCCGCGCTGCTCATGCCGCTGTGGCTGGGTGCGGTGGGGTCGCCGGCGAGCCCGCCGTTCCCCAACTTCGCGCCGCCGTCGCTCCTGTGGCACGCGGTCTACGGCTTGGTCCTGGGAGGCGCCTACGTCGCCGTCGACGGCTCGATCTGATCCACCGGTTGGATCGGGGGCGATCGAGTCGCCGATCGGCTTGGTCCGCTGATCGGCTCGGCCCGATCCCGGCGGCTACGGCTCTCGGAAGACGGTCCACTCGGTCGCCGACCCGGCCTCCGCGATCGCCTCGACCTTCTCGCGGCTCAGGTCGTCGATGCGGTCGGCCGCGCCGGCGGCCCACTGAAGGAACGACTCGCGGAAGCGGCGCCGGACCGTCCCGGGCGACTTCGGCGAGTAGACGTACGCGTCGCCGCCGCGGTCGAGGATCTGTCTGCGCTTCTCAACGACGCCCAGCGCCGCGAGGTGGTTGAGGTGGCGGGCCACGACGCTGCGGTCGTAGCCGACGCGCTCGGTCAGCTCCGCGACGGTGAGGGTCCCGTCCTCCATCACGCACAGGCACACGTCCAACTCCGCCGGCGACATCCCGAACACGACCCGGAGGAGGTCGTCCAGATCCGGCCCAGGAGGGTCGTCGGAGTCCGACGCCGGCGGCGACCCGTCGCCCGGGCCGTTGGCGTGCCGGCCCGCCGGGGTCATCGCGGACCCGCAACACCGGATTTCGTCCCCGCCGACCGCGAGGGCGTCACAGTCGGTGCACTCGACCAGCCGGTGGGCGTTGTCCGTCCTGTCCATGGTCGAATCCTCACGGAACGGACGAAAGAATCGATCGCGGATGGACAGCCGCGGCGAGCAACCGCCCCGTGTCGGGGTGTTTCATCGGCGCTTCCCCGACGGTGACGCCGTCGGTCGTCGCTTCGCGCGGGCGCCGCGCGGCCGCCGCTACCACCCGGAGAACTTGTCGCGCCGGTAGAGGTCCAACTCGCTGACGGTGTCGGTCCCCTCCTGCGAGAGACAAAAGCGGATCCCGTCGGCGATGGCGTCGGGGTCGGTCACGTCCTCGGACTCGAACTGTTCCTCGAACGACGCGCCCTGTTCGCTGGCGAACTCGGTGCGAACCTCGGTGGGGTTGATCACGCTGACGGCGACGCCGTCGGGGCCGACGCTCCCCTCCAGACTGTGGGCGAACCCGCGCACCCACCACTTGCTCGCGGCGTACACCGGATTGGTGGGTCGGGGGTACTCGCCGGCGAAACTGGCGACGAACACGAGGGTTCCGTCGGACTCGCGAAGCTGCGGCAGTGCCGCCCGCGCCGTGTGGAAGGCGCCGTCGACATTCACGTCCATCATCGTGCGGTAGTCGTCCATCGACATCGAATCGAGGTCGCCGTCGAGGCCGACGCCGGCGTTGACGACCACGCCGTCGAGGCCGTCGAGCGCCTCCGCGGCCCCCTCGACGAACGCGTCGACCTGCTCGCGCTCGGTCACGTCGACCGCGGTCGCCTCCACGCTCACGCCGTGTGCTGCTTCCAGTTCGGACGCGAGGTCGGTTAGCCGGCCCTCGCGTCTGGCCCCCAGCGCCAGATCGACGCCCGCCGCCGCGAGCGCCCGCGCCGTCGCCGCGCCGATTCCCGAACTCGCGCCCGTGATAGCGACCGCGTCGCCGTCGATGTCTCGCATGGACGGGCGGTCGATCCGGGAGGGCAAAAGTGGGTCGGCAGCGCGGCGCCGGAACACGTGAGACGATCGCTCCCGCCAACTGTCG
Organism: Halobaculum halobium; assembly: GCF_030127145.1. Taxonomy (NCBI): domain Archaea; kingdom Methanobacteriati; phylum Methanobacteriota; class Halobacteria; order Halobacteriales; family Haloferacaceae; genus Halobaculum; species Halobaculum halobium. The sequence goes on along the minus strand of NZ_CP126158.1, from coordinate 2,161,197 downwards.
GAGGAGAGACGGGAACAAATGTGAGACGGGGGCCGGGCCGAAAACGGACGAGCGCCCCGAATAAACGGTCTACGCCGATCTGAAACGGTCGTGAACGGACGGATCTCCCGTCAGATTTGGATGCAAACAGTCGTGAACCGAGCGAAGCGCCCGCAACGGTCTGGCGGGTATAGGTGGTCGGGGCGCCAGCGTTCAGGTACGCCCGACCCATGTCCACGACCGATCGAACACCCTCCATTCCCTCGCCCGGTGCCGACGACGTGTCGGCGCCGCAGTTCGCCCGCCGAGCGGCCGACCACGCGACCGCCACGCTCGACCGAACCGCTCGCCTCTGCGAGACGGCCGCCTTCTGGCTCGCCGCCCTTCTCCCGCTGGCGTACCTCCCGGCGCTCGCATCGAGCGCCGCCTCGACGCGACCGCTCCTCGTCGCCGGACTGATCGTCGCCCACGCGACCGCGCTGGTGCTGGGTCGCGGCCACGCGAGCGACGCGGCCGACCGCTGACGGGTCCACGACCGACCGGGTCCCGGCTGCGGTCACCCGCGGTCCGCGCGGTCGAGCCGGCGCCGTTCCTCGCGGAGAATTCGCTCCCAGGCCCCGAACAGCGCCGAGTTCAGCCGATAGCTCGTGTCGACGTCCCGGACCCACGCATCGTCGGCGAACAGCAGCCGCTGGAACCGACACACGTCCGGCGAGAGGTCCTCCCGGCGGCCGGTGTAGTAGGCGGCGGACTCGCGAACCGTGCGCTCGACGAGGTCCGCCGGCACCACGATCCCGGCGGCGCCGGCGACGTGTGCGAACCACTCCGTGTGCAACACGGCGTCCGCAAGCACGAACGATCGCTCGAACGCCTCGATCCCACCGGCGTCGCGCACGGCGGCGACCGCGTCGGCGCCGACGGCGAGGCCCGACGGCGGCGTGAACTCGGGCTCTCGACCCGGCGTCGCGTGGTCAGTACGACCGTCGCCCGCACCGCCGTCGCCGGTGGCGGTGCGATCGCGAAACGGCCGCGCCACCCGGCGGAGGCGACGCGCCGCGAGCGCCACCGGCCCGGCGAGCGCGAGCCGATACCACCGTGGAGTGTACGCCAGGAACGGCCGGCCGAAGGCGGCGTCGCCGAGGTACGTCGCGGCGACGACCCCCGCCGTCGCGGGCGACAGATCGGTCCGCCCCTCGCTGAGGGCGACGACCGTCTGCCCCGGCTCAGCCACCGGGTCGCGGCCGGTCGCGTCGGCGCCGTCGCGGTCGAACCCCATGCCTGCGGCGACCCGGTCGGTGTACTCGGCGCCCGCCCGGTACCACTCGGCGAAGTCCGCCGTCTCGCGGGCGGCCAAGAGTCGGAGCAGCGTCACTGCCCGACTGAGGGGCTCGGCGACCGTAGCTGCCCCGGTTCCGCCGCGACCCGGCTACTCCGCGAGCTGATCGGCGAGCCCCCACTCGTCAGCGCGAGCCCGCGCTTCCGCCCGCGCCTCGCGGCGAACCGCCTCGACGCGCTCCTCGTCGGCGAGAAACGCCGCCAGCGCGTCGTGGTCACCGCCGGCGCCGCGGCGCTCCGGCGGCGCGGCCGCTCGGGTTCGCTCAGCGAGCGCCTCGTCGCCCGTGAGTTCGCGGGCCGGCGCCCCGGGGGCGACCCGGAAGGGCTCGCTGTGACCGTCCGAAGTGTCGTGTAGCGGCGCCAGCGCGTCGGCGGGGAGCCGGTATCGCTCCACGCGAACGGGCGTCGTTCCCGCGAGCGCCGCCAGCGCCGCCGGGCCGTCGGCGTCGCCGCCGGCGTCGTACGCCAGGACGGGGACCCCGTCCGCGAGCGTGATCACGGCCTCGCCCCCGTCGGCGCCCAGCAGGGCGTCGCCGGGCTCCAGTCGGAGATACCCGGTGAGTCCGTCCTCGAGCGACGCCGCCAGCGGGGCGGCGAAGTCGGTGGCGACGCGGGCGCCGACGAGGTCGCCGCGGGGGAGGTGTTCGCGGACGGGCGCGGTCGCGGGCGGCGTCGATCCGTTGGCCCCGGTCATGGGCGCTCGGGGACGACCGCGCTCCGGAAGCGGTCGGCGACCTCGCCGGCGGCGTTGGGCCGCGGGTCGATCCCGGCGGCCGCCGCGCGGTACGCCTCGGCGGCCTCGCTGTCGGGCGCGTGTGCTACCAACGGCTCGCCGGCGTCGCGAGCGGCCCGGGCGGCGTCGCTCTCGGGGATCGACCCGAGCGTCGGTCCGTCGAAGTAGCGCTCGGCCTGGTCGCCGACTGCGCCGAGGTCGCCGCGGACCTTGTTGAATAGCACGCCCGCGATCCCCGTGCCGTAGGAGGCGGCGTACTCCTGCACCTTCAGCGCGTCTGAGAGCGCTGGGATTGTCGGCTGGGTGACGACGACCACGCGGTCGGCGAGCACGATCGGCAGGACCGCCGACTTGGACGCGAGCGTCGCCGGCGAGTCCAGCAGGAGCACGTCCGTGTCCGCGGCGAGTTCGGCGACGACCGCCCGCAACCGGGCCGGGTCCGACCGCTCGAACCCCGCGAGGCTGGTGCCGCACGGGACCACGCGCATCCCGTGACGCTCGTACGTGGCGTCGGTGACGTCGACGCCGTCGGCGCCCTCCGGGGCGAGCAGGTCCTGAAGCGTGACTGGGGCGTCCGCGAGTCCGGCGTGAAACAAGAGGTTCGCCATGCCCGTGTCGGCGTCCACGACGGTCACGTCGTACCGCCGTGCGAGCGCCATCCCGAGCGCGAGCGTGGAGGTGGTCTTGCCGGTGCCACCTTTCCCGCTCGCCACCGCGAACGCCTCGACCATACACCCGCTGTCTCGGGTTCGTACAAATACGTTCGGATCAGCCCGCGTGAAATCTAGCCGTCAGCGGTAGCCGAGCGCGTCGAGTCGGCGTCCGATCTCGTCGGGCACCTCGTCGTCCGCGTCGGTCGCCTCCCCCTCGCCGTCGTGACCGCCGGTGTCATCTCCGGTCCCCACGTCGCCGGCGTCGGAGAGAAGCGCGAGGCGATCGTCGGCCGCGCGTTCGAGGTCGCGAAACGCGTCGGCCGGAACGCGGTCGTGGTCGACCGGGTCCCGCTCTCCGGGGTCACGCTTGCGGTCGAATACGCGGACCTCACCGTCCGGTTCGCGGATGTACGTCCACTCGCGGGTCCGGGCCGAGACGAGCGGCGTGCCGTCGCCGAGCCGGCGGGGGATGGGCTGGCTCGTCACCGACTCGCCGCGCAACGCGATCGAGGTGACCGGCCCGCGCTCGGGCGGAGTGGCTTCGGTCACCGTCGGCAGGAGGCTCTCGCCGGCGAACGCCGCGGGCGCCTCGACCCCCAGCGCGTCGCAGACGGTCGGCGGAACGTCCCGAAGCGGCACCGGCGCCGACTCGCGTCGGGCCGGCGCACCCGGGTGGTCGACGATGAACGGAACGCGGACGAGTTCATCGTACAGCTTCGGGTAGTGCGCGAGGTGGCCGTGGTCGAGGAACTCCTCACCGTGGTCACCCGCCAGTATCACGGTGGTCTCGTCGCGCAGCCCCGCCGCCGAGAGCTCCCCGAGCACGCGCTCGACAGACTCGTCGACCTGCCGGGCCGCAGCGTCGTACAGCGCCCGTAGGGTGCGGAGCGTCCCCTCGTCGACCTCCTTGCCGAGCCCGGCGCGGAGGTGCCCGAGCAGCGTCTGGAACGACCCGATCTCGCCGTCGGTGACCGCGCGGACGTGCCGCGGCGCGGGGACGTACGGCGTGTGCGTGTCCATGTAGTGGAGCCACAGGAAGAACGGCTGATCGTCGTCCGCGGCGGCGGCGTCGACCGCGTCGAGCGCCCGGCGTTCGAGCGCGTGGAGGTGCGACGTGTCGACCGCGTGGCGGCGCTCGTGTCCGCGGAGGCGCGCGGCCGCGTTGCCGAGCGGCCAACCGAGGTACTGCACCCAGCCGTTGACCGTCGGGTGGGTGGTGAGAAAGCGCCCGACGGGCGTGCGGGCGCCGTCGAGGAACGACTCGAACGCGTCGAAACCGCGGTCGTAGCCGTAGTACTCCGTGAGAAAGCCGTTTCCGGCGTTGACGCCGGCGGTGCGCACGCCTGCCGACGACAGGGCCTCCGCGAGCGTCGGATCGGCGGCCGGTCCCGGCGTCGATGCGTCGGCGAACACCGGGCGCGCACCGAGGAGGTCGGGAAACGAGAAGGGCGTCCAGTTGCCGCCCGCGACGGCCGTCTCGAAGGCCGTCCCGCGGCGTGCGAGCTCGCGCAGCGTCGGCGTGTGCGGGCCGAGTGCGTCGGCGCGCAGCGAATCGACCGTTATCAGGAGGACGCCGCGTGAGGGCGAGTCGCCTGCGGGTGTCACAGCCGCTCTTGGAGGGAATCGCGCCTAAGCGTTACTATCGTCGGCCGACAGATCCAGCGGTCATCGACGGCCCAGTCGCCGCCGGCCGACGCGGTCGCGACGGCCCGCCCGCGGCGACTATCGCGCGCCGTCGAGCCGGAACACACGCGTCTCGACGGCCGCACAGCGAGGACAGCTGTGCCTGTAGACGAGCTGTCGCTCGCGGTAGGCGGTCTGCCAGTCACCGCCGTTGTCGGTGTAGCCGCACTCCGGACAAGTGGGCGCCTCCCGGAGGCGGTCGCGGTACACGTCGAGCGCGGTCGTCCCGCCGGTTCCTCGGGCTGCCATGTCATATCACACCGCACGGACCTGGTTGAGCGTTCGTACCAGGTAGCACCCAGAAAAGGCCGGAGCGATCGAATCGCGAACGACCGCGTTAGGCGACTCCGAACAGTTCGTCGACGGCGTCGCGGGCCGCGCGAACGGCTTCCTCGGCAACTTCGTCCGCGTCCGCCTCGGCGTCGGCCGGCGGATTGACGTACACGTCCACGTCGAGCACGCCGTCCTCGAACGAGACGGTCACGTCGAAGTCTCGGAGTTCAGACTGTCGATACCGCGCGAGCACGACCCCTTCGGCCGCTTCGGAGGCGGTCTCGACGACCTCCTCGTCGGTCGGCTCGGGGCGGTCGTCGCTCACGGCTTACGCGCCGCCAGCGCCGGGGCCGCCGGGGCCCATGCCCGCCGGGCCGCCGCCCGCGCCGCCCTGCAGCATCTGCTGGAGCTCCTCCTGGAGGTCCTCGAACTGCTGCTGGACCTTCTCCTCCTGGGAATCGAAGCGTTCGGCGCGCAGCTCCAGCGTGTCGACCTTCTCCTCGAGGTCGTCGTAGGCGGTCTCGTAGTCGGTCTCGACGAGGATCTCGCCGACCTCGCGGTACATCGTCGAGTCCTCGTCGATGTCCTCCATCGCGTCCAGCGCGGACTGCGCCTCCGTCAGCGAGGTCTGCGTGGACTGCTTCTGTTCGGCGAGCTGCTGGGCCTGCTCTTGAAGGTCCTGCAGTTCCTCGATCTTCTCTTGTGCTTCCGGCGGCAGATTACCCTGCATACTCAGGCAGTTGGGCTTCGGGGTGAAAAGCCCGGCCATTGGATGTGATGGCGAGCGGAGCGAGCGAACGAGCGAAAACCGGCGACGCTACGACTCTGCGGCCGCGGCGACGGTTTCGGCCGTCTCGACGAGCCGCGTCCACGTGTTGACGCCCGCCCGGAGCGCGACGAGGTCTCGCGCGCGGACGGTTACCGCGACGGCGCTGCCGTCGAGGTCCGTCGTCGCCGTCGATCGGTCGTCGTCGATGGCGCCGACCTCGACGCCGATTGCCTCGTGGACGACGCGGGCGCGCCGCTCGTCGGGGTACGGGAAGCGAAGGACCGCGTGGTGGTCGTACGCGTCGGACACGGGGACCCCGCCCGAGTTAGGAGACGTCGACTTCCTTCACGACGGGCGCGCGCTCCTTGAGGAGCACGCGGTGTCCGCAGTACGGGCAACGCACGCCGCCGTACTCGTCGAGCTCGACGTCGCGCTTGCACCGGGAACACTTGTAGCTCATCTGTGTGAGACCCGGGGATTACTCGTCGGCGCTTTCGTCTTCGAGCGCGGCGCGGATGCTGCGGCGGACCGAGCGGCCGCCGGGCGTCTCCGGCCGGTAGGCGCCGCCGGTGAACGTCTCGCCGGTCTCCTCGTTGACCCACATGCCGGTCCCGATGCGCTTGACCGAGTCGCCGTCGACCGTCGCGTTGTTCATTTCTGCTTCGATGTCCGACACGCGCTTGCGGGCGACGCGCCCGTATCGTGCGCCGAAGCGGCCGGCGCTGCCGACCTTCCGCGCCTTCGTCTGTTCAGCCATATAGAGGCGACTTCGCCGTTGGGCGTCAAAAACCCCGCGAATTCAGCCCGTCGCGCCGCGGTGCGCGCTCCCGTCGGCGCTCGCGCCACCGCAGGACACACGACGGCGCCAGTCGTCGCGTGGCACAACTTTATGCCCGTGGCTGGTCGGTACAGTGGTAGGAGACCGCCGGTATGCTCATCGCCGAATTCACGCTGTCGACGCCAGTTCTCCGCGACGCCCTCGCGGCCGCCCCCGAGGTGACCGCCGATCTCGAGCGGACAGTCGAGGGCGACACGACGCGCATCGAGTTCTTCGCCCGCGGCGACGACCTGACTCGCTTCGAGGACGCCCTCGGCAACGACGGCTCCGTCGAGGACGTCCGCGTCCTCGGCGAGGGGCCGGACTTCCGGTTCTACCGGGCGACGCTCGCGCCCGAGACGACGCAGCGAACCGCCTCCCACGTGTTCGCCGCCACCGGCGCCCGCCCGGTGTCCGCGAGCGGCGATCACACCGGGTGGGACTTCCGCGTCCAGTTCCCCGACCGCGAGGCGCTGGCGGCCTACCGCGACAGCTGCCGGAAGCGAAACGTCTCGTTCACGCTCCACGCCCTGTACGAGCGCGCGGACCCGCGCGCCGACGCGGACGACCACGGCCTCGCCGGCGACCAGGGAACCGTCTGACAGTCCCCCGGCGACGTCCTCCCAGCCGCAGTTGCGCGTTCGTGAGGCTACCGGCTCCCGTTCTCGCCGAACCCCGACTCCTCCAGCACCTCGTTCAGGTCCGCGCGGACGCGCTCGCCAGTCTCGCGGTCGCCGGCGGTCGTGACGACGCGGTTCTCCTGCACGCTCGACCCGTCGCGCAGGAGCAGCCGGACGTTCCCGTGTTTGTCGGCGCGGGTCACCTTCGCGCGCAGGCCGGTACGCGACCCCGATCCGCCGGCGTCGATGGGGCCGGGGATCACCTTCTTGACGTGCGGGTGGTCGGCCGCCGTCAGGATCGCCTTCATCCCGGTCCGCTCGCCGATGAGCGTCGAGTGCGACCCGCCGATCTTCGCCTCCGGCGGCGCGTCGACCACCTCCAGCGCCGGCTCCCCGCGGCGGGCGAGGACGGCGCCGACGGGGTCGTCGTCGGGAACGCGGTAGAACTCGTAGTGTAGTTGCGCGCGGGCCTCCCGGAGGGGCGCGCGCTCGCCGGCGGCGTACACCGTCTCCGGGCGCTTGCGCCGGATCTCGTCGGCGACGCGGCCGGCGAAGTTCCGGAGGTGGACCTGCGCCGTGCGCTCACCGTCGTCTGGGATCGTCGTAACCGTCGTCTCCCCGAGCACCAGCGACTCGGGGTCGAAGTCGTCGGGCGGGTGCTCGGGCTCGAAGCCGAGCATCGTGAGCGTCGCGCGATCGGCCCCGAACTCGGCAACGACGCTCTCGCAGTTGGCGGTGTCGCACGCGAGACAGTAGTCCCCGGGCTTGCGGAGCGCCGAGCTACACCGCCGGCAGTTCATTACCGTCTGAAGGAACGGCGCGAGGATAAGCGCGTTCGTTCGTCCCGTCGCGCGGGCGGTCAGGTCGTCGCGATCTCGACGAGGTTGCCGTCGGGGTCGCGGACGTACACCGACGTGATCGGCGCCACCGCGCCCGTGCGTTCGACCGGCCCCATCGCGATCTCGATCCCCCGCTCGCGCAGTTCGGCCTCGACGGTCTCGATGGGCGTCTCCGTCAGCAGGCAGAAGTCCCCGGCGCCGACGGTCGGCTCGGCCGCGACGGGCGTCACGTCGCCGTCGGTTGGGTGGAGGTTGATCTTCTGGTCGCCGAAGCGGACCGCCTTCCGGTCGTCCCCGAAGGTCACGACCTCCGCGCCAAGCGACTCGTAGAACTCACAGCTCGCCGCCACGTCCGAGACGGTGAGCACGAAGTGGTCGATCGCCGTGGCGTTCATCGCCGGGTCCCCCGCGTGTGGGTCTGTCGCGTCACGGTCGTCGTTCGGCGGTTCACGAGAAATAGGTCCGGGTAGAGAGACCCAGAGGAGGCGGTCGCATCCGGGACCGTCGCGGCGGCCCTAGAGCCGTTCCGGGTCCCGTTTCATGTACTCGCGAAGCACCGACGTCGCGTAGGACCCGGACGGCAGCGCGAACTCGAACACGGGGTCGCCCTCGTCTTCGGAGACCGTCAGCTCCGTCGGGAGGAGGACCGCTCGGCGGGTCCCCGAGGAGGCGAATTCCCCCGGCAGCTCGAAGTCGCCCGGGTCGACAGCTAACTCCCGCAGGATCTCCCGTTCGATCTCGCCGGGCTCACCGTCGCTTAATTCGGTCTCAGTCCCCACGAGCGGCGCGGTGACGAACGCCCGCCCGCGCTCGCAGTGGCGCGCGAGCGTGTCGACGCGCCCCGCTGTCGCGCGCTGGAGGCGGTCCATGTCCGGTTTCGGGAACGCGGTGTCCCGCTCGACGAACGCGACCACGTCGCCCTCGACGGGCCGGGCGAACGGCAGCCCGCGGCGGAGGCGCTCGCTGAGAACCCGGTTGAACACGTACGACTGCGCGGCGTTGACGAACAGCCGCTGGAGGTTCGACGGGACCGCCTCCAGCGCCTCGCGCCAGTCGGCGCCGTCGTCGAGGCGGTGGAGCATCGAGCGCTCGTAGCGCAGGCGACCGGGCATCGCGTCGAGCGCGGCGCTCCAGTCGGGGCTGTCCGCGTCCGCCTGGTCCTCGACGACCTCGCGGGCGCGCTGGGAGTCCTCGGGTTCGGTGTCGTAGGGGTTGCCGCAGTACGCGAGCACCGCGCCGCGCCAGTCGCCGCGGACCGCCGCGAGGCCGACCTCGTGGGTGATCGGGCGGCGGCTCCCGAATCGCTGGTGCCCGAAGTAGTTCGGCACCGCGATCTGGACCGCCGTGTCGTCGCTGCCGCCGTTCCCGTCGCTGTCGCCGGCGCCCTCGTCCGCGGTCTCCTCTTCGGCGGGATCGGCGCCGGCGGCGAACGCCCGCAGATCCCGGGTGATCGGGTCGGGGTCGCCCTCGGTCTCGCGAACCCGGATCGCGAACTCGTTGCCCGCGAGGTCGCCGAAGGAGAGGTCGCGCCCGACCCGCCCGAGCACCTCGATCTCGGCGCCGTCGAGGGCCGGAATCTCCTCGGGGTCGGCGTCGCGGACGGTGAACAGCTGCGTCGTGACCGCGTGCTTGTCCTTGGTGCCGGCCCACGAGACGCGCTCGCGGCTGGCGCTCATCGCGTTCGAGAGGGCGCTCGCGAAGTCGTTCGTGTCCCACCCGCGCAGCGTCGCCCGGAGGAGGAGGAACGGGTACGAGCCCTCGTGGGCGTCGAGCGGCTCGGGGTCCATCCGTTCGCGCTCGCGGACCCGGAAGTCCTCGGGCGCGACGCGGAGGCGCCCGCCGACGCCGTCGGCGTCGCTGACGTAGTAGTCGACGCCGGTTGCGCGTTCGCGGGGGTGGGCCTCCCGCATCAGTACAGCGAGAGGTCGCCGGTCACCTTGTCGACGATCGACTCCTCGCCGGGCCCGACCGCGAGCGTCGTCACCGTTCCGGGGTCGAGCTGCGTGTGTCCGGCGTCGCGGACGACCGCGTTCGGGAGCCCCTCGCGCTCGGCGCGGTCGGCCAACTCGAAGATCTGCGACTCCCCCGCCGCCTTCAGGACGACCTTCTTCTGTCCCTCGCCCTTCCACGCCTTGCGCGTTTTCGCGCCGGTGTCCTCGTACGCCGACAGCGACGCGTGCGCGACCTGCGCGGCCAGCTTCCCCGTCCCCATCCCCAGATCGGTGCGGACGACGATGGCCTGCTTCATGCTCATACCCGGCGTGCGGGAAGCGCGACCGAAAGCGTGTCGCACTGCGCGGGCAGTCGACGGAAAGGAATTTACCGCGCGGCCGAGGATCGCTGCCGATGTCACGTCCCCGCACGCCCCTCCTCCGCCCGGACAGCTACTTCGAGCGCCACGACGGCTCGCCGCCGTTCGCCCACGCGGCCGCCGCCGTCGCGGTCGTCACCCTCGTCACCGCCGGCGGCCTGGCCGTCTTTCTCGGCGAGTTCGCCGCCGCCCTCGACGTGCCGATCACCGTCGATAACCCGGCGTATCCGGGCGACGCCTTCTGTGAGGACTCGGTCCTCGACGACACCCCGAGCGGCTGCGGCGAGCCGAAGGAGGTCCAGCGGAGCCTGGGCGCGCTCGTCGCCGAGGAGCTCTCGTGGCTCCCGCCGGCCGCCGTGGTACTCGTCCCGGTGTTCTGGCTCGTGCAGGGCGGCACCCTCCACGCCGCGAGCGCGCTCGCCGACGGCGAGGGCTCGTTCGCCGACACGCTCGCGGTCGCCGGCTGGGGGATGACGCCGAGTCTCGCGCGCCTGCTCGCGGTCGGCGCACTGGTCATACACCGGCTCCGGACGGCCGCGCTGCCGGAGGAACCGGAGAGCGCCGTGAGCGCCCTCCAGTCGGCGATCGGCGGGGTCGAGGTGATCGGCCTGCTCGCGGCCGCCGTCGTCGCGGTCTGGGCGGGCGTGATCCGGACGTACGGGCTGGCCGACGCCCGCGACCTCTCGGTGGGGACGGCCGCATGGATCGTCGGCGCCCTCACCGCGATCGGGCTGTTGTTCGAACTGTTCTGACCCGGAAGCCGCTCCGATCGCCGACCATCGATCCCCGCCGTTTCCGACCATCGATCCCCGCCCGTTGCCGGCTCTTGTCCCGCCCGCGGCGCCCCCGGGCCCGCCCTGATGCGGGAGCTTTACGCCCGGTGCGACCGCGCGTTCAGGTAATGATACTCTCGGACACCGACATCCTCGCGCGGCTCCGGGACGGCGACCTCGTCGTCGACCCGCTCGACGACGTGGACACGCAGGTCCAGCCGGCCAGCGTCGACCTCCGGCTCGGCTCGGAGTTCCTGGAGTTCCGCCGGACTAACATCCCGTGTATCCATCCGAACGACGCCCGCGAGGTCGACGAGTACGTCGAGGAGACGCACGTCCCCGAGGGCGACGACTTCATTCTCCACCCCGGCGATTTCGTCCTCGGCACCACCAAGGAGACGGTCGCCATCCCCGACGACATCGTCGCCCACGTCGAGGGCCGGTCCTCGCTGGGCCGGCTCGCGATCGTGGTCCACGCGACCGCGGGCTTGTGCGACCCGGGGTACCGCGGCCAGATCACCCTCGAACTGTCGAACCTGGGGAACGCGCCCGTCGCGCTCTCGCCGGGGATGCGCATCTCGCAGCTCACCTTCACGGAGCTGAAGACGCCCGCTGACCGGCCCTACGGCGCCGAGCGAGGCTCGAAGTACCAGGGGCAGTCCGGGCCGCAGGCCTCCCGCATCGGCGACGACCCCGAGTTCGGCGGCGGCGACGCCGGATCCCCGTCCGAGGAGCCCGAGCGATGAGGTTCATCGAGGAGGTGGTCGTCGACGAGTTCCTCCCGACCGTTCGCGCGATGCTGGCGGAGGCGCTGCGCGAGCGCGACCTGACCCAGCGGGAGGTCGCCGACGCGCTCGGCATCAGCCAGTCGGCGGTGTCGAAGTACGCCCACGGCGACGTGGCGACGAACGACCGCGTCGCCGACGACGAGCGCGTTCGCGAGGCTGTCGATCGCGTCGCCGAGGGGCTCGCCTCGGGCGATCTGAGTCGCGTCGGCGCGCTCGTGGAGGTAGAGGTGCTGATCCGGCGGCTGGAGGCCGGCGACCTGCTCGCGGAGCTGCACGAGGCGGCGATGCCCGAGCTGGCGGGCGCCGAGTACGACTTCGCGGTCCACGACCCCGACAGCGGGCTGCGCGACCGCGAGCGGACGCTCTCGTCGCTGCGCCGGGGCGTCCGCACGCTCACCGCGGCCTCGGGGTTCGCGGGGCTCATCCCGAACGTCGGCTCGAACCTCGTGGAGTGCGTGCCCGACGCCGCCGACATCGACGACGTGGCGGCCGTCCCGGGGCGGATATTCGACGTGAAGGGGACCGCCCGCGTCCCGAGCGACCCCGAGTTCGGCGTCAGCGAGCACGTCGCCGGCGTGCTGCTGTCGGCGCGGGCCGCGGGCGTCGACGCCCGCGCGGCGGTGAACGTCCGCTACGACCCCGACCTCGTGGCCGCCCTCAAGTCCGACGGCGCGGCGACCGTCGAGTTCCGCCCCCGCGAGTACGGCGAGACCGACGCCGGCGCCGCCGACGACCCCGTTCGGGACGCGCTGGCTGATGCGGGCCCCGAGTCCGAGTCGGTCGCCGTCTACCAGACCGGCGGCGTCGGCGTCGAGCCGGTGTTGTACCTCGTCGGTCCGGACGCGCCGACGGTCGCCCGGACGGTCCGCGCGCTCCTGTAGCCGTGGTGACCCCGCTGCTCCAGCCGGCGTCGCTGTCGGCGCCGGAGTTCTACAGCCGCCTCGCTCGGCTCTACGACGTGCTCGCCAGGCGCGGCCCGGTCGTGGGTCGGCTCCGCGAGGCGCTCGTCGACGCGCTCGACCCCGCGCCGGGCGCCACGGTCGTGGAGTTCGGCTGCGGCACCGCGGCGAACCGCCCCTACGTCGAGCGCGCGCTCGGCCCCGAGGGCGCCTACGTCGGGGTCGACTTCTCGCCCGGCGTGCTCCGCGTCGCCCGCGAGCGCGGCGCCGCCCGCGGCGATCCCGGCCGCCTCGTGTGCGGCGACGCGACGCGGCCGCCGCTTCGCGCCGAGGCGGTCGACGCCTGTTGCGGGGCGTTCGTCGCCGGGATGCTCGCCGATCCCGCCGCCGCCGTGCGCGGGTGGGCCGACCTCGTCGGTCCGGGCGGGCGCATCGCGCTGTTGGATCTGGCGCGGACGGCGCGGGCGGGCTGGCGGGCGCTGAACCCGGCGTTCCGCCTGTTCGTGCGGGGCGGATCTCCGCCCGGAACCGCGCAGTCGCTGGGGCGGTCGCCGGCGGCCGTGCAGGACGAGCGCGTCGCCGCCGCACACCGCGCGCTTCGAGAGGCGTGCGCGGACGCAACGTACCGGACGCTCGCTGGCGGGTTCGGTCGGGTCAGCGCGGGGACCGTCGAGTAGCGCGCGGCGTGTCGGAGCGGAGACGTACTACCCCCGGTTCGCCCGCGCCTCGCGGACGCTCGCGCCGTCGCGCACGAGGTCTTCGCAGTTCGGACACACCCGCGGCCCGGCCGCCGTGTCGGGCGCGAACACTCGGGCGTACTGCTCCGTCACTGTCCCCCCGCAGTTCTGGCACTTGCGTCCCATGTCGCGGCGATCCGTCCGCACCACTATAATTCATTTCCCGTGTTTCAGAATATATCTCCAGGCCGTCGAGGACGAGCGGCCGCACAGCGGATGCTTCCGACGCCACACGGCTTTAGCGTCTGGCGGCACAGGATAGGTCACGACGAATGAGCGACGCGACCAACATGCTCGTCGACGGCGAGTGGCGCACCGGCGTCCGCCGCGACACGGGCGACTCCGGCGAGTTCGAGCGAAGCGAGACGAGTTTCCGCGACTGGATCGACGGCTCGGTCCCGGAGCCGGGCGCCGATCCCGTCGACAACCCGGAGTTCCCGGCCGAGGCCGACCGGTACCACGTGTACATCTGCCGGGCGTGCCCGTGGGCCCATCGCGTCGCGCTGACGCGCGCGCTGAAGGGGCTGGAGGACGCGATCTCGCTGTCGCTCACCCAACCGGAGCGGTACGACGACGGCTGGGAGTTCTCCGAGGAACAGCCCGACCCCCTGTACGGCGCTGACTACCTCCGAGAGATCTACCGGCGGGCCGACGGCGAATACACCGGCCGCGTGACCGTGCCCGTGTTGTGGGACAAAGAGCGCGAGACCATCGTCAACAACGAGAGCGAGGAGATCATGCGGATGCTCGACACCGCCTTCGACGACCTCGGCAACGGGGTCGACCTCTGGCCGGTGGGCTCCCGCGAGGCGGTGGACGAGCGCATCGCGGACATCTACCCGCGGATCAACAACGGCGTCTACCGCGCGGGGTTCGCGAACACCCAGGAGGCGTACGACGAGGCGGTCAACGAGTTGTTCGACGCGCTCGACGAGTACGACGAGCTCCTCGCTGACCGACGGTATCTCGCGGGCGACCGCCTCACGGAGGCCGACGTGGCGATGTTCGCGACGCTGGTCCGCTTCGATCACGTCTACCACACCCATTTCCGGTGCAATCGCCGCGGGGTCCACGAGTACGAGCACCTCTGGGAGTACACGAAGGACGTCTACCAGACGCCCGGCGTCGCGAAGACGGTGAACATGGACCACATCACCCGTCACTACTACGGCTCCCACGAGAGCCTGAATCCCAAGCGGCTCGTGCCGACCGGACCGGACATCGACTTCACCGAGTCGCACGACCGGGATCGGCTGTCCGGCGGGCCGCCAGCGGAGCTCGCGTCCGACGCGTCGGCCGGGCGAGTTGATCGCTGACCCCGGACTTCCGGGCGCCTATTCCATGTCGTCCAAGCAGTCAGCACAAAACGTCCCCGCCGGCCGCTCGACGGAGACCCCCCAGCAACTCGAACAGAGCGGCCCGGTTCGACACTCCGTGCAGTGAGTCGCCGTCTCGACCGTTCCCATGTCCGTCTCACAGCGTACGCAGTCTACCATACGGTCACAGCAGGAAACGGACAAGTGACATAAAGGTACGGTGCTTGGCGGAGGCGACGCGGGCGCGGCGGCAGACAGAGCCCGCGATCCAGGGGCCGTCGCCGACCGGAAGCGGCGGTGGCGGCCGACCCGCGGTCGCTCACGCCGAGCGGAAGGTCGCGACGACGCCGGCGTGGTCCGACGGCCAGAGGGTGGCCGTTCGGTCCTCGTCGCGGTCGCGGACGTCGATCTGGTCGGCGCGGCGGTGGTTCACGCGACCGACCGAGGTGGCCCGGAGAGCGCCGCGTCGGAGGACGCCGTCGATCCGGCGGTTCAACTGCGAGCGGTCGTTTCTGAGGTCCGGGTCCTGACAGCAGGTGTGGCCCTCGCCCGACGGGTCCAGCCGGACGAACGGGTCGGAGAACGTGTCCGTCAGGAGGTCGTAGGCGGCCGGCTCGGTCCCGGGACCGCTGTTGAAGTCCCCGCCGAGCAACACCGGCCGATCGGTCGGAAGGGCCTCGACGAGCTCCGACGCCTGGAGGACGCGCAGAACAGACGACACCGACTCCAGGTGCGTCGAGACGGCCGCAACCGTGCCGCCTCCGATCGACACGTCCGCGCGAGCGTACCCGCGTCGGAGCGCGACGGTCTGGTCGGTGTCCGGCATCCGGATCGAGGGGCTCGCGGCGAAGGTGTCGGTCTCGACGCTGTCAACGTCGAGTCCCTCGCGCACGAGCACCGCGTTTCGGTCGGTGACTCGGAGGTCTGCCGTCCCGCCGTCGGTGGTCGCCGGGAGTTCGGCGTCGCTGGTCGTCGTCACCGCGGCGCGCCGGAAGTCGAGCCCCCGGTCGGCCAGCGCGGCGTCGACCTCGTCGAGCAGGTCGACGACCTCCTCCGCGGCGGCGCTCCCCTGCGAGCCGTAGTCGCTGGGGCGCTGGATCCGGAACAGCGTCGCCTCCTGGAGCGCGATCACGTCCGCGTCGGCGGCCGCGGCAGCCGCGGCAACCGCGTCGGCGCGGGCGCGGTACACCCGCGGCTCGATCTCGTCGACGAACTCGCCGACGATCCGTCGGAACGCGCGCACCGAGTCCGCCGCGAGCAGCCGCGAGAAGTCGATTCCGAAGTAGACGTTCTGCGTGAGGACGGTCGGGCGGGCCCCGTCGCCGTCGTCGCCCGCCGCCGTCGCGCCGGCCGTCCCGGCGACGCCGATCCCTGCACCCGCGAGTCCACGGAGGACGCCGCGGCGACTGTACCCCGAGTCGGTTCGGTTGAACGACGGCATGGGTATCCGGGAGAGACGAATCGGTCACGGTGCTTCGTTACCCGGACGAAATGGCTCGTATTCGGTCGGTATCGCTCCGGCGGCCAGATCCGCCGGCGAGCGTCCGCTCCGCCGTCGCCGGCGCGTCGGGTCGACGCCGTGCCTCGGTAGGCCGACCGATCTCCGCTCCGCCCTCTCACGGACGCTCCGCTCCCGCACGTACGCTCCACTCTGCCCCCACACGTAGCTTGAAACGCTCGCGGGCGAACACTCTCGGCATGCACGAACCCACCGCCCGCGTGCGAGCGTGCGACCGCTCGCGCATCCGCGAGATGTTCGATCTCGCCCAGGAGTTGGAGCGCGAGGGCCGCGATCTCGTCCGCCTCGAGGTTGGCGAACCGGACTTCGACACGCCCGAACACGTCGTCGACGCCGCGGTCGCGGCCGCCCGCGGCGGGCACACCCACTACACCTCCAACGCGGGGCTCCCGGAGCTTCGGGAGGCGATCAGCGACACCCTCGCGCGCGAGTACGACGTGCGCCACGCGCCCGACGAGGTCCTGACCACGACCGGGGGAATGGAGGCGCTCCACCTCGCGTTCCTCGCGACCGTCGAGCCCGATAGCGAGGTCCTCCTCCCGTCGCCGTCGTGGCCGAACTACTGGACGCAGGCCAGACTCGCGGACGCGACGCCGGTCGAGGTGCCGATGCCCGCGCCAGATTACGACCTGGACGCCGACACGCTGATCGCCGAGATGAGCGACGACACCTCGCTCGTGGTCCTCTGTTCGCCCTCCAACCCCACGGGCCGCGTCGCCGACCCCGAGGAGGTCCGGGCGGTCGTCGACGCCGCCGCCGAGCACGACGCGTACGTCATCGCCGACGAGGTGTACGCGAAGCTAACGTACGACCGCGACCCGACCGGGATCGCGGCGCTGACCGGCCACCCCGAGCACGTGCTCACGGTCGGCTCCTGCTCGAAGACGTACGCGATGACGGGCTGGCGCGTCGGCTGGCTCGCCGGCGACCCGACGGTCGTCGACGAGGCGACGAAGATCCGGGAGTCGACCACCGCCTGCACCGGCAGCGTGGCGCAACACGCCGCGATCGCCGCGCTCACCGGCCCGCAAGCGCCCGTCGAGGCGATGTACGACGCCTTCCGCGAGCGTCGCGGCTACGTCGCCGACCGCCTGGCGGACATGGACGGCGTCACCGCGCCAGAGCCGGAGGGGGCGTTCTACGCGTTCCTCGACCCCGACACCGACGAAGCCAGCCTCCCGCTGGCGAAGCGCCTGTGCCGCGAGGCCGGGGTCGTGCTCGCGCCGGGCGACGGCTTCGGCGAGGCCGGACAGGGTCAGCTTCGGCTCTCGTTCGCCAACTCGATGGACCGGCTGGCGGAGGGGCTCGATCGGATCGAGTCGGCGCTGTAGGCGGATCCGCGGCCGGAGCTGTCGGACCGCCTCGCCGGAACGCGAGTCCCAGCATCCGAGAACCGTCGTAACGCAGACAGCCTTGATGCCCAAATACACAACTGTAAATGAACACGATGGTCACACTGCTCGACGTGCTCGCACAGGCCGGTCCGCACGGACCGATGGGACCCGGAACGGGCGGCGGCATGGCGGGCGGCGGGTGGGCCGGCGGGACGATGGGCGGCGGCCTGTTCCCGTGGGCCGGCGCCTGGGGAGGGCTGCTGGGTCTGCTCGTGATGCTCGCCGTCCTCGGCGCGATCGTCTACGGCGCCGTCACGCTGGCGACCCGAGCCGGCAGCGACGAGCGGGACGCCGACGCCCGCAACGTGCTCGATCGCCGGTACGCCCGCGGCGAACTCGACGAGGAGGAGTACGAGGTGCGCCGGCAGTGGCTGCGCGGCGAGTGAGGTCGCGTCGGTACGCGGCTGAGACGCGCTACCGCATCAACTCCCCGCCGTTCACGTTGAGCGTCTCCCCGGTGACGAACCGCGCGTCGCGGAGGTACGCGACCGCCTCCGCGATGTCCGCCGGCTGGCCGTAGTACCCCATCGGGATCTCCGCCAGTTCTTCTCGTTTCTCGGCCTCGCTGCGGTCGCTCGTCATGTCCGTCTCGACGTGCCCCGGCGCGACCGCGTTCACCCGGACATCGGGGGCGAAGTCGCGGGCGTGACTCTTCGTGATCGAGATGATCGCCCCCTTCGATCCGGCGTAGTGGACCTCGATCGGCGCGCCGGTGTACGCGAGGATCGACGAGACGTTGGTGACCGAGGGCGTGGGTTCGGCGTCGCTGTCGCGGAGGGTCCCCAGCGCCGCCTTGGTGACGTTGAACACCGAGTTGACGTTCGTGTCCATCACGCGGTCGAAATCGTCGGGTGAGAGCTCCTCGGTGTAGACGTGCTGGTCGATGCCAGCGTTGTTGACCACGTGATCGAGGCCGCCGAGGTCGTCGACCGCGGCGTCGACGAGACGCGCCGCGGCGTCGGGGTCGGCGACGTCCGCGCCGACGACGAGGGCGTCCTGGCCGTGTGCGCGGACCGCGTCGGCCGTCTCCTCGGCGGCGTCCTCGGAGGTGTGGTAGTTGACGGCGACGTCGTAACCGTCGGCGGCGAAGCGTTCGGCGATCGCCGCGCCGATACCGCGCGACGAACCGGTGACGAGTGCGACTGGCATGCACGGGACGACGACCGAGCGGGACTTGTGCGTTGCCGTCGCGGTCGCGGTCCCCGCCGCGGGCGTTGCAGGCGACCGGCGGGGACGTTGCGGACGGTGGCCGGGGGCATCGCGGGCGACGAGCGGCCACGAACCTATGTCGATCCGGCCCCTCCGATCGGACATGAGTCGCCTCCGCGGGGCCGTCGTGCGCTCCCTGCGCGCGAGCGAGCCGCCGGCCCGCGTCGTCGACTGGGCCATCGCGGTCTCTGTCGCCGTCGAAGTGGTCTCCGGGCTGTACTCGTTCACCCGCGGGACGCCGAGCGGTGCGTGGGTGTTCTGGCTCCACTCGACGGTCGGGCTGACGCTCGCGGCGCTCGTCGCGTTCAAGCTGTACCGCGTCCGTCGGCGGGTCACGACTGCGGCGGCGTGGGATCGCTTCACCCCGCTCTCGGTGCTGCAGGCGGTCGTGACGCTCGCTTCCCTCGGAACGGGCGTCTTCTGGGTGCTCGGCGGCAACGTCCCGGTGCTCGCGTGGACGACGCTCAACCTCCACGTCGGCCTCGGTCTGCTGCTCGTCCCGCTGGTGCTGTGGCACCTCCGGGGCCGGTACCACTCCCCGCGCGACGTGGACCTCGACCGGCGCGCGGCGCTGCGGACGGGCGCGCTGCTCGTCGCCGGGACCGTCGCCTGGCGCGCGACCGAAACGGCCGACCGCGTCCTCGGCGGGGCGGGTCGTCGCTTCACGGGGTCGAAACCGACCGGAGACCTCTACGACACCGAGACGGAGGGCGGCGGCTTCCCGGTGACCTCGTGGGTCGCCGACGACCCCGACCCCGTCGACCGCGAGTCGTGGTCGCTCTCGGTACGGGGGCTGGTCGATCAGGAACTCGACCTCCCGTTCGAAGCGATCGGCGGCGGCGACCCCGACGCGGAACTGGCGGCGACGCTCGACTGCACCTCCGGGTGGTACACCCACCAGCGCTGGGGCGGCGTCCGCGTCGGCGACCTGCTCGACTCGGCAGGCGCGGACGGCGAACGCGCGCGCTACGTGCGGTTCACGTCGGTGACGGGCTACCGGTGGTCGCTCCCGATCGACGAGGCGCGCGAGGCGCTGGTGGCGACGCACGTTCGCGGCGAACCGCTCTCGCACGGTCACGGCGCGCCCGCGCGGCTGGTCGCACCGGGGCGACGAGGGTTCCAGTGGGTGAAGTGGGTCGAATCGGTAGAGGTGCGCGAGCGAGGGGACGCGATGCAGTGGCTCGTGACGCTGCTATCGGGGTTCGACTGATCACTCGTCGACGGCGTCAGTGTCGGCACCGGTGACCGCGTCGGCGACGGCCCCGGCGTCCGCGTCGAGTGGACTGACGACGTGCGTGTGCCCGTCGACCGCGACCGCGTCGGCGACGCCGACGGGGAAGAAGGGCGCGTCGGCCGCCCGCAACGCCGTCAACGAGCGCCAGTACGCCTCGTACTCGAATCGGTCGTCGTCGCCGCCATCGTCGCCGCCGTCGTCCTCGACGCCGGTGAATCGATCGCGATCGTACAGCGAATCGTCGGCGAACGTCGCCTCGCGCACGATCGCGAACTCGTGGTGGGAGTCGCCGCCCCACTCGAACAGGTTTTCGACGGTACAGACCGCCGGGCCGGCCTCGACGGCGACGCCCAGTTCCTCGCGGAACTCCCGCTCCAGCGCCGCGTCGCTCGCCTCGCCGACGTGGATCCCCCCGCCGATGAAGCGGTGAAAGTGGGTGTCGTCAGTTCCGGGGAGCCGCTGGACGAGGTACTCGCCGGTGGCCGGGTGGCGGATGGCGCCGAGGGCAACGCCGCGGATGTCGGGCATCGGATCGGTGTGGGAGTCGCGAGTCGATAGTAGCTGTTTCGGTTCTGAGCGATCGAAGGGCCCGTCGCGACCGCGACCGCGAAAGTCCCCGCCTCGCTCGATCCGGGTCGTCGCCCTCGAATTCAGTCCAGGTCGCCCTCGCGGATCGCCCGCTCGGCCTCCGCCAGCGCGGCCTCCCGGTCGAACGACGCGGTTATGTCCCGCAGTTCGTCGTCGCTCGCGTCGGCCAGTTCCTCGGCGTGGCGGGTGATATTGGGAACGGCGCGGATGATGTTGTCGACGATGGGAACCGCGGCGACCTGCGCGGAGCGGCTCATCGGGTTCAGGTCGATCACGATCTCGGTCTTCCCCATCGCGCCCAGCGCCTCCGCACGGTCGCCGTCCTCCAGCGGCACGACGACCACGTCGGCGTCGCCGATGCCGTCGGCGTCCACCTTCGCGCGCTCGTGGCTCAAGCCGGGAATGCGGCCGTCCGCGGTGAGGCCTTTCACCTCGCTCGCGCCGTGCTCGCGGAGGTGCTCGGCGATCGCCTCCATTCGCTCGGGGGTGCGGTTGAACAGGTTCACCTCGATGTCGGCGCCCGTCGCCGCGGCGAGCTCGACGATTTCGCCGGGCACCAGCGCCGCGACGTTGCCGTTCACCGAGAGCACCGGGTGCTCGGCCAGCAGGAGGTACGCGGCGGCGGCGCGGGCGGCGGCGTCGGCCGAGGGGAGCGTCTCCTCCCCGAGCAGGTAGTCGAACGCCTCGCCGCGGCCCTCCGCGATGAGCCCCTGCTTTGAGGTGATGCCCAAGTCGACTCCGTGTTCGATGCGGTGGCGCGTGAGCAGCGACTGGTAGCGCGGGTGGTCCTCGGGGATCTCCGACTCGTGCTCGGGGTCCGCGGGGACCTCGGGGTCGGTGGCGTCGCCGTCGCCGGATTCGTCCGGCGCGTCCTCGGTCATGTCTCCGGATCGAACCCGGGGTGCGAAAAGCGCATCCACTCGGAGCGGTCTACTCCTCGGTGGCGAGCGTCGCCCCCGTCGGATGGACCGAACACGCCGCGGCGTCGTAGCCGGCGTCGGTGAGCCCGGTGCCGAGCGCGTACACCGTGCGGCCGAGCATCGCCATCGACGCGAGTCCGCCCTCGGCCTCGACGGCCTCGACGGCCTCGGCGACCTCGGGCACCAGCAGGCCGGCCTCGCCGGCGAATTCCCGGCCGGCCGCCAGCAGTTCCAGCTCGTCGGGCGCGCGCATCAGCCGCGTCAGCGCCACCTCCCCGCCTCGCGGACGGGATCGAGGTCCCCGCCGAGCACGCGCTCGGTCGAGAGTTCGCCGAAGGAGACGTACTCGACGCGGGGACGCGCCGGTACGCCGTCCATGCGGCCGTAGCCGGGAGCGCCCGGCTCCAGTCGGACCGGGAGTCCCCCGCGGAACTGGCCGACCACGTCGCCGAGACCGGTACCGGCGGCGGCTTCTGCGGCGTGGGCGACGCGCACGAGGTCGTTTTCCGAGCGCTCCAGTCCGAACACGGCGTTCGCGGCGAAGGCCGTCGCCAACGCGGCCGCCCCCGAGACCCCGAAGCCCGCGCCGACGGGCACGTCGCTGTCGACCTCGACTTCGGCGGCGACGTTCAACTCCCCGAGGACCCGCTCGACGGGCTCCACCTCGGCGGGGACGCCGTCCAGTTTCAGGTCGGTCCCAGTAGTCGGCCCGTCGTCGGCCGTGTCCGCGTCGTCGGCCGGTCGGACCGTCACCTCGACGCCGTCCGACAGCGCGAGTCCGGCGCCGCGCGAACCGGCGCGCGCGGGGTCGCGGTCGGGGTACGGCGCGAAGAAGGCGGTGACGTGGCCCGGCGCGAACGCGGTCGCCTCGTCCATACTCGCGCAACTGCCGGGGCGCGAGTATGGGTTTCGGTTCCCGCCGGTCGCTTCGGCGGCGACGCCGGCGACTGAGTTCGGCCCGGGTCAGCGTCGACAGCGCGCCGGCGGTGTGGGGCGGCGGCGCGGCGACGGCCGAGACCCGCGCGCTTTTGCCCGTCCGTGCGACTCGTCAACGCATGGATCACGTCGTCGTCGACGACCTCGACAACTCCCTGCAGCCGGCCGCGGTGATGCGCCACCTCACCGAGCCGCTCGGCTGCGAGGACCTCGCGATCAACTACTACGAACTCGCGCCGGGCGACTCCTTCGCGTTCGCCTACCACAACCACGAGGTGCAAGAGGAGGTGTTCGTCGTGCTGTCGGGGACGGCGACGTGGGTCGTCGGTCCCGAGCCCGGGAATTCGGCCGACCCCGTCGGCTCGGCTGACCCCGGGGAATCCGCGGAGCGACGGGAGATCGAGGTCGGGCCGATGGAGGCGATCCGGGTCCCGCCGGGGCAGTTCCAGCGCGGGTGGAACCGCAGCGACGGGAGAGTGACCGCGCTCGCGCTGGGCGCGCCGCTGGCGTACGGCGAGCAGTTGAAGCGCGACGACTGTCCCGCCTGCGGCGACGAGGTCGCGGTGTCGATCGAACGCGCGTCCGACGACGAGTCACAGCTGATCACCGAGTGTGTCGACTGCGGCGCCGAGGTGGCGCGCTGGCGGCGCGGCGACGCCGGCGAGAACGAGCGTGTCAGGTGAGTCGCGTCGCGACCGGTCCGCGGACGCCGCGGCGACGACGCTCGCGACCGATTACGGCGAGAGCCGCTGGCGGTCGCGCGGGAAGAGCACGGCCTCGCGGATGTTGTCCAGATCGAGCATCGTCATGAGGAGGCGCTCGGCGCCCATCCCCCAGCCGGCGTGGGGCGGCATACCGTAGCGGAACATCTTGGTGTAGTACTCGAACTCCTCGGGGTCGAGCCCCTGCTGCTCGAAGCCGGCGATGAGCTGCTCGTGGCGGTGCTCGCGCTGGCCGCCCGACACCAGCTCCATGCGCGGGTGCATCATGTCGAAGCCGGTCGACTTCTCGTCGTCGTCGTCGTGGTCCTTGATGTAGAACGGCTTGACCTCCGAGGGCCAGTCGGTGATGAAGTAGTGCTCGCCGACCTCCTGCCCGAGCACGTGCTCGGCCTCCGTCGAGAGGTCGTCGCCCCACACGAGGTGCTCGTCGAGCTCGCCCGTCGCGTTGACGCGGTCGAGCGCCTCCTGGTAGCTCAGGCGCGGGAAGTCGCCCGAGGGGACCGCGAACTCCTCGGCGATGCCGAGCTCCTCCAGCTCGTCGGCGCAGTTCTCGGCGACGGCCTCGTAGGCAGCCTTCGTGACCGCCTCGGCGACGTCCATCGCCTCGGTGTGGTCGCAGAAGGCGCCCTCGAAGTCGATGGAGTGGGCCTCGTTGAGGTGGCGCGGCGTGTTGTGCTCCTCGGCGCGGAAGATCGGGCCGATCTCGAAGACGCGTTCGAGGTTGGAACCGGCCATGAGCTGCTTGAACAGCTGTGGGCTCTGGTTCATGAACGCCTCCTCGCCGAAGTAGGAGATGGGGAACAGCTCGGTGCCGCCCTCCGTCCCGGTGGCGACGATCTTCGGCGTGTTGATCTCGGTGGCGTCGTGGCTCCGGAAGGCGTCGCGGACGGCGCGAAGCAGCTCCGCGCGGATCTCGAAGACCGCCTGCACCGACGGCTTGCGGAGGTCGAGCGTGCGGTTGTCGAGTCGGGTCGGCAGCTCCGCGTCGACCTTTCCGGAGGGGTCGAGCGGGAGTTCGGGGTCAGCAGGCGCGACGACCTCGATGTCCGTCGGGACGACCTCGACGCCGGTGGGCGCGCGTGGCTCCTCTTTCACGTCGCCCTCGACCTTCAGGACGGATTCGCGGTGCGCGTCGAGGCCGGTGTCGACCATCGCCTCGTCCATCTCGTCTTTCTCCAGTTTCACCTGGATCTTCCCGGTCTTGTCGCGGAGGATCAGGAACGCGATGCCGCCCAGATCGCGAGTTTCGTGGACCCAGCCGGCGACAGTGGCCGCCTCGCCGGGGGTCGCGTCAGCCGTGTACGTTCGACCGTGCATACCGGTTGGTTCCGGCGCGAGGCTTTAAACTCGGTCGATCCCTGTTCTCACCCCTCGCGAACGGTTACCACGAGGTTCGGGGTTGGAGGGGACGATCGTCCAGCGGGATCGAGCCCTCGTCGCACGCGGTGATAGCTGGGAAGGTACGCTTATCCGTCAGGGGTCGAATCGACCCGCAGTGACGAACGCGGGCCGGGCCGGGGGGCACAACAGCGATGCCGACAGCGAGGCGACTGTACCCGGCGAGCGCGAAGTCGACGCCGACGTCGACGACACCGGGGGACCGGCGTGGTTCTCCGGAGCGCTGGCAGCAAGCGGCGCGTTCACCGGCGCGCTCGTCGTCGGCACCGCGACGCTGGCGTTCACTTCGGCCGGTCGGAGCCCGGGGTCGATCGTGTTGGGGCTCGTCGGTCCGCTGTGTGCGGTGTGGGCCTACGGCGTCGTGCTCACGTGGGTCGCCCGCGTGGACCTGCCCCGCGAGCACCACGCCCGTCTCGCCGGCTGGCTCGTCGTCGGGGTGATCCCGCTGGTCGTGGGCGCGGTGGTGATGCAGGCGTACAGCGCAGCCGTCGGGGCGCTCGACTCGTTCTCGCCGGCCGCGGCCGGCGGCTGGGCCTGCGGCGGCGTCGTCTTCGGCGCCGCCGTCGGCATCGGCGACGTGCGCGTCCGGATGCGCACGACCGAGGCCGAGGAGGCGACCGCCCGCTACGAGCGCCTCGTCGAGGTGTTGACCGTTCTCAACCGGGTGTTGCGCCACGACGTTCGCAACGACCTCACGGTGATCGCGGGCTACCTCGACCACGCGCGCCGCGAGGGCGACGCCGACATCGCCGAGTATCTCGACGGGATCGAGGCCCGCGCCGAGCGGATCGAGCGGCTGAGCGACCACGCTCGCCTCGCCGAGGACGCGGTGCTCGGCGACGAGACGATCGAGGGGGCGACCGATCTCGCACTCGTCGCCGAGCGCGTCGTCGGCACTGTCGCCCGCGACCACCCCGAGGCCTCGGTGTCGATCCGGGCGGAGTCGGACGACGTGCGGGCGCTCGTCCCGGGGCACGACCTGCTGGAGTCGGCCGTCCACAACGTCGTCGAGAACGCCGTCGAGCACGCCGGGCGGTCGGACCCGACCGTCGAGGTCGTCGTGCGCGTCCGTCCCGACGAGACGCTCGCGGACGCCGATGCCACCGACTCACTCGGTCCCGACGCCGAGTTCGGCGACCGACTCGGCGCCGGCGGGGTCGTCGAGGTGGCGGTCGCCGACGACGGCCCGGGCTTTCCCGACCGCGAGCGCACCGTGCTCGAGGAGGGGGGCGAGGACGCGCTGGAGTCCAGTTCCGGCATGGGACTGTGGGTGGTCCACTGGATCGTCGACACGGTGGGCGGCGTCACGGCCGTCTCGGACCGCGAGGGCGGCGGCAGCGTCGTCACCCTCCGGTTCCCGTGGCTCGGCGACGACGACGGCGAGACGTGAGCCGACAGGGCGATGAGCCGAACAGCAAAACGAGAGCGATACCTGTGAGCGACCGCGCGGGCGCGAGAGACCCGGGCAGTGCGTCGACGCGCGCGACCGGGCGGCTCAGGCGTCGGCGATCTCGGCGTGGGCGTCCTTGACGCCCTCGACGGTCTCGCGGACGGCGTCGGCGCCCTCGTCGTGGAGCAGGTCGCCGACGACGACCGCGTCGGCCACCTCGCCCATCGCGTAGGCGTCGTCGTAGTCGTGGACGCCGCCGCCGTAGAAGAGCGTGGAGTCGTCGAGCGCGTCGTGGGCGGCCTTCACCGTCTCGCGGTCGCCGAGGGTGCCGGAGTACTCGACGTAGACGATGTCCTGGCCGAACATCTTCTCGGCGACGCGGGCGTACGCGCCGACCTCGTCGGGCGTGAGGTCGCAGTCGGCGCCGGTGAGCTCGGCGGCGGAGGCGTCGGGGTTGAGCACGATGTACGCCTCGGTGTGGGTGCGGTCCCAGTCGAGGTCGTCGGCGATGCGCACCCACTCCTTGTGGGCGCCGGTGATCCAGAACGGGTCGTCGGCGTTGAACACCGTCGGGATGAGGTAGCCGTCGAGGGCCTCGTCGTCGACGACGACCGCCGGGTTCGACGGCTCTTGGTACAGCGGGACGTTGTGCTCCTTGCACGCCTCGATGACGCGGGTGGCCTTCTCGGAGGTCACGTCGAGCGTGCCGCCGATCTCGATAGCGTCCGTGCCGGTCTTACAGGCGTCCGCGAACGTCTCGTCGGCGTGCAACTCTTTGTCCGGGTCGATCTTGAGGATGTGGTCCCACTCGTCCCACGGCGCGCTCATGTTGGTGGGGATGGTATGCAGAGCGCTAAAAAGGGCGCGGATGCGGGTGGGTCGAGGCGATCGATTCGGGTCGACGGCCGATGGCGTCGAAAATCCGATCACGGCTCGGTATTGACGGAGAGAGCCGTGCAGGATGGTGCTCCGATAGGCCGGGGGAAGAGGTAGTGGCGATACGAACGATTCCGCGGCTGCACCGCAACCCGGGATCGACGCCCGTACTCACGCCGTCAGTTCGCGGTAGTACGCCACCGACAGCGTCCCGAAGAACCCGCCGAACAGCGTCCCGAGCACGACCGTCACCGCGGAGATCGCGACCGCCCCGAGCGACGGCAGCGAAACGACGAACGGGTCGACGGTCCCGCCCGCGGCGAACTGCGGCGCTGCCAGCGCCGACCCGAGGCCGACGACGGCCCCGAACGCGCCCGCGAGCACGCCGACGAGCAGCGAGTACCCGAGGACGCTCACCACGTTGCGGCGCACGACGCCGGCGCTGTGCGTGATCGAATCGATCGGGCCGTAGTCGTCGATTACGATCGCCTGCCCGTAAAACTGGATCAGGAACGCGACGACGAGGTACGCGAGCACGACCGCGAGCAGCACGACGGCGACGGCGGCCAACAGCGCGACGTTCACCCCGCCGGGGTCGGGCGCACCCGTGGGCATCGAGCCGAGGAGGCCCACCACGCCGATGATGCCGGCGACGAACGCGATCATGCCGAGCACGATGTTCACGGCGAGCAGGATCAGGTACACCACGAACACGGAGACGAAGTGCTCCTTCCCGGCGGCGACGAACGTCGACAGCGACGTGCGCCTGTCGAGCGCCTCGTCGGCCATGCCGATGAGCCCCGCCTGCATGAACGGCACCGCGACGAGGTACAGCGCCGACGCCGCCAGCGAGACGAGGCTCGCGACGAGCGGCGCGCTCGACTGGAGGAGCAGTTGCGGCACCTGCACCAGCGTCAACAGGAGAACGGGCACGAACAGGACAGGGTTGGATGCCAGCGTCGATGGCGTCCGTCGGAGCGCGGTCTGGAGGGCCACGGCTGAACACTCGTTCAGTTGCTGATAAAGGTACTGACTGTTTGACGGCAGGTCGGAAACGTGTGTCCGCTTGCGGGTACACGAGGCGAGTCGCCTCGCGCGTTCACTCTTCCTCGTCCGTCGTCGACTCGACCGTCGCGGCCCCGCACTCGGGGCACTCGTCGTAGTCCGTTTGAAACCGTTCTTCGCAGGCCCGACAGCGGTAGTCCGCGTGCTGTTCAGCCTCGTTCTTCGCGGTCTGTTTGAACTGTTCGACCTGCCGCCCCATCCGTTCGAAGAACCCCATCGTCCGGTGTAACGGGCGACCGGAGAAATAAGCGTTCGGCGGGTCGAGCGGAGGAAACAGTGAAGACTATCGATCGGACGACTCAGTACGGAGAGAGAGACGGTGTTAGTCGGCTTTGGCCTGCCAGCCGCGCACCGTGTCCGGTCCGACCCCGTCCAGTTCGTTGGCGAGCGCGTCCGGCTCCATCTCCTTGAGCGAGGACACGTCGTCGACGCCGGCGTCCTTCAGCTTCTCGGCGGTCTTCTCGCCGATCCCCTCGATCGCCTCCAGTTCCGACCCCGCCTGCCGGGACTGGTACTCCCGGTAGTTGCAGATCGGACAGCCCAGTTCCCACGGCTCGTCGCCCGAGTGGACGACGAGATGCGGGAGGTCGTGTTCCTCGCAGGTCTCGTCGGTCACCTCGATCTCGCCTCGACGCGGCAGCGGCAGCGAGTAGTCGCAGTCGGGGTACCGCGTACACCCCACGAGCCGCGATCCCGAGCGCAGGCGCTTGATGGCGAGGTCGCCGCCGTGCTCCTCCCCGCAGTCTGGACAGACGCCGATCACTTCGTCCTCCTCCTCGTCGGCCTCGTCGGCCTGACACTGCGGGCAGCCGTGGACGAACGTCTTGCGCCCGGCGAGCATCTTCACGTGGTTCAGCTCGTGGTCCTCGCACACCTCGTCGAGGATGAGCGGCTTGCCCGTCGACGGCAGCGGGAGGGTGTACTCGCAGTCGGGGTAGCCGTCGCAGCCGACGAAGTACGACCCGGCCCGCGACTTACGCACGAGGAGGGTGTCGCCGCACTCGGGACACGGTCCGAGCTGTTTGTCCGCCTTCAGCGACTTCTGGAGGTGGTCGCCCACCTCCTCTCGCGACTCGACCAGCTCATCGAACACCCGCGAGAGCATCTCGCGGGACTCGTCGGCGACCTCGTCGAACGCCTTCTCTCCCGAAGCGATCGCCTGCATGTCCGCCTCGAGTTGGGCGGTCATCTCGTCGCTCACGATGCGGTCGGCGAACTCCTCGCTCGCCTTCACGACCGCCTTCGCGAGCCCCGTCGGTCGCGGCGGATCGCTCTCGATGTAGCCGCGGTCGTACAGCTTTTGGATCACGTCGTGGCGCGTCGCCTTCGTCCCGATGCCCATGTCCTCCATCGTCTCGATGAGCCGCGACTGGCCGTACCGACGCGGCGGTTGGGTCTGCTTGGCCTCGAAGGCCGTGTCCACGATCCCCAGCGCCTCGCCCTCGGTCACGTCGGGGACGTAGCTCTCGTTGGTCGAGAAGTACGGGTACACCGCGTGGTACCCCTCCTCGGTGAGCCGCTTGCCGTTGGACTTCAGCCGCAGGGCGCCGTCGTCGACGCCGACGGCGTCGTCGCCCTCGTCGACCTCGGTGACGACGCGGAGGTGCTCCCACTCGGCGTCGGGGGCACAGGTCGCGAGGAACCGCCGCACGACCAGCTCGTACACCTCCCACTCGTCGTCGCTGACCTCCGAGGGCGCCGGCAGCTCGCCGGTCGGGTGGATCGGCGGGTGGTCGGTTGTCTCCTCGTCGCCCTCGGTCGGGGTGATGTCGTCCAGGTCGAGCAGGGACTCGGCGTCGTCGCCGAACTGCCGGCCCATCGACAGCTCCTCCAGCAGTTCGCGCTCGTCGAGGTCCTCGGGGTAGACGGTGTTGTCGGTGCGGGGGTAGGTGATGAACCCGGCCGTGTAGAGGTCCTCGGCCATGCTCATCGCCCGCTGGGCCGAGTAGCCGATCGACGAGGCCGCGCGGATGAACTGCGTCGTGTTGAACGGCGCCGGCGGCTCGTCCGTGCGCCGGCGGCGACGAACCGACGAGGCCGTCGCCGACTCGGCCTCCCGCAGCCGGTCGTAGACGGCGTCGGCGGTCGCCTCGTCCCAGACGCGCTCGGCCTCGGTGCCGTCGTCGTCCTCGTAGAAGTACTGCGCCTCGAACGAGTCCTCCGCGTCCGTCTCCTCGCCCTCGCGCTTCAGCAGGTCGGCGAACAGCTCCCAGTAGTCCTCGGGGTCGAACGCCTCGATCTCGCGCTCGCGGTCGACGATCAGCTTGAGCGTCGGCCCCTGCACCCGACCGACGGAGATGAAGTCGTCGCCGAGCTGGCGGGCCGACAGCGAGAGGAACCGCGTCAGCGACGCCCCCCAGATGAGGTCGATGATCTGGCGGGCCTCGCCCGCCGCCGCCAGGTCGAAGTCGATCTCGTCGCGGTCCTCGAACGCCTCGGTCACCTCGCGCTCGGTGATCGACGAGAAGCGCACGCGGTCGACCGGGGCGTCCTCGTTGACCTCGCGGATCAGCTCGTACGCCTCCTTGCCGATCAACTCGCCCTCGCGGTCGTAGTCGGTCGCGATGACGACGCGGTCGGCGTCCCGCGACAGCAGCCGCAGCGCCCGCACGATCCCCTCTTGGGTCGGGCGCTTGCGGACGGGGGCGTCGATGAGTTCGACCGGCTCCACGTCGCGCCAGTCGTCGTACTCCGGCGGGAAGTCCACCGCGACGACGTGGCCCGAGAGCCCGATACAGCGGGTGCCACCCCAGCGGTAGACGTTGACGCCGGCGCGTCGCTCGGTGTCGAAGTCCCCGTTCGAGAGGATCTCCGAGAGGCGCCGGGCGGCGTTGTCTTTCTCGGTGACGATCAGTTCCATCAGTTGCCGGAGAGTATGCCGAATCCCTTTGTAACCCTTTCGCGGGTCGCGGTCACACGGTCGCTCCGTCGACCGCGCCGCGACGGGATCGCGGCTCCACCGGCGCGTTGGGGAGCGCGGTTACGGGAGCTTGCCGGGGTCGTCCGCGACCTTGTGGAGGTGCCAGCGATCGTACAGCAGGTCGACCCCGCGGTCGGCGTCCGCCCCGGCGCCGTCGTCGCCGCCCCCGTCGCCGACGCGGAACTCGACCGGCACCCGCTCGCCCGCCTCGTTGGGCGTGAGGAACGCAAAGGGGTCGTCGCCCGGGGCGTCAGTCAGCGGCAGCGACTCGCCGCCGAGCGGGCCGGCCAGTTCGACCCGGAGCCCGCCCCCGTCGCGGACGACGACCGCGCGCTTGACACCCCGGTAGGAGGCGTACTCGCCGGTCAGGCGGTCGAATCGCCGGCGACGCTCGAAGAAGGGGACCGCCGCCGCGGGCTCCTCCCCGAGCGCGCACGCGAACACTCCCTCGCCGAGCCGGACCAGCGGATAGCCGGGCGCGGCGTTCGCGGCGACGGCGACGCCCAGCCCCGCCTCGGGGCTGAAGCCGACGTACGCAGTCGAGACGGCGATGGAGCCGGAGTGGCCGACCAGTTCCCGGCCGCACGACTCGCGGGTGCGCCAGCCGAACCCGTACGGGCCGCCGGGCGTGTCGACGCGGTCCTCGACGAGCGTCGCGACCGACTCGGGCGAGACGACCTCGCGACCGTCGATGCGGCCGTCGTTCAACATGAGGCGGGCGTATCGCCCGAGCCCCTCGACCGAGGTGAACAGGCCGCCCGCCGGCCGCGACAGTTCGCGGACGGGGACCGACGCCGCCGCGAGGTCGTCCCGGCCTCCGACGTCGCCCCCGTCGCGGGCGGGTCCCGAGCCGGGTCCCCGGTCCTCGCGCAGGTACATGGTGGCGTGATCGTCGTCCATCGCGAACGCCGTGTCGTCGAAGGTGGCCCGGTCGAGTCCCAGCGGATCGAGGACGTGTTCGGCGACGTACCGGTCGTACGGGCGGCCGGTGCACGCCTCGATCACGTCGCCCAAGAGGACGTACCCCTCGTTGCTGTAGGCGAACCGCTCGCCCGGGGCGCCGACGCGCTCGTCGCCCGCGGTCGTCGACCCACCCGCCGAACCGCCGCCGGCCGAACCGACCGCGCCCTCGACGTGCGCCCGGAAATCCGCCGGCGTCGACAGCGGAAGGGTGTCGGTGTCGCGGCGGAGCCGCCGGCCGATGAGCGCCTCGCTCGTCGCCAGCGACGGGAGCCCCGAGGCGTGCGACAGGAGGTGTCGCAGCCGGATCGGGTCCTCTGGGTCACTTCCCAGGTCCACGTCGAGGTGGTCTGACACGGGGTCCTCGAAGTCCAACATCCCCGCCTCGGCCAGTTGTGCGGTCGCCAGCGCGGTCACCGACTTGGTGACCGAGCCGACGCCGTACAGCGTCGCGGGCGTCGCCGGCCGGTTCCCTGCGAGGTCGCGGGCGCCGAACCCCTCGGCGTAGCGGACGCCGTCGCGGTCGACGACGGCGACGCTGACGCCGGGGAGCCGGTCGCGCCGCATCGTCCGCCGAATGAGGTCGGCCGCCGCGGCGCGGTCCTCGTCGTTCATGGTCGCGAGTCGCGCCGGCGCGACTTCAACCCGCTGGGCCATCGCACGCCGTGAGCCCGCTCGCGCGCCGGTCCGGACCTCCCGTGCCGCTTCCCGAAGGAGTATCACTCCGGCCGCCGCCGGACCGGTATGCCCGAGACCGAACACGACCTCGCGACGATGACCTGGGAGGACGCCGGCGACGCCTTCCTGAGCGCCGACGCGGTCGTCGTCCCCACCGGCAGCACCGAACAGCACTCCGTTCACCTCCCCCTCTCCACCGACAGCCTCCGCGCCGAGCACCTCTCTGCGGCCCTCGTGGAGACGGCGCCCGACCACGGCCTCGACCTCCTTCGCGCGCCGACGCTCCCGTACGGGTACAGCGAGCACCACATGCCGTTCCCTGGGACCGTCACCCTCTCGCAGGACACGTACAAGCAGGCGCTGATCGACATCGGCAGCTCCCTCGCGGAACACGGCGCCGAGCGCGTGCTGTTTCTCAACTGTCACGGCGGCAACAAGCAGGCGCTCGCGCTCGCCAGCGACCGCCTCAATCGCGACCACGATATCGGCGCCCACTTCGTTCACTGGACAGACTTCGGACGCGACGAGTTGGAGGAGCACTTCGGCGAGGGGTGGGGCCACGCCGGCGACCACGAGACGAGCTTCGTCGAGCTCGTCCGCGACGACCTCGTGAAATCCGAGAAGAAAGCGCCGCAGGAGGCCGACGACCTCCCGGAGACGCGCTCGTGGACCTACTTCTCGGACGTGACCGAGTTGGGCGGCCTGGGCGACCCGACGAACTCCGATCCCGAGTTCATGGAGCAGGTGGTGGAGAACACGACCAAGCGGATCCTGGAGGCGCTGAACGAGGACATCGAGAACGGGTGGTGAGGTGCCGGGCCGGAACTCTTCCCCCTGTTCATCGGTCACACGCTCACCGAGGGATTAATCGGCCGGCGCCGGACTGGCCAGTATGCGCGACGACTCCGCGATCACCGAGGCGGAGCTGTACGACCTCCGTCATCGGGACGGCGAGCGCGACGACGTGGCGTTCTACGTCGATCGCGCGATCGAGGCGGGCGGCCCGACGTTGGAGCTCGCCTGCGGCACCGGTCGGATCCACCTCCCGCTCCTCCGGGCCGGCGTCGACGCCGACGGCGTCGACCTGAGCGCCGAGCGGCTCGACAGACTCCGGTCGAAGGCCCGCTCGGAGGGGCTCGATCCCTCAGTCCGCGAGGCCGATATGACCGCCCTCGACCCCGACCGTGCGTACGACCTCGTGATCTGCCCGTACAACTCGCTGCAGTTCGCGCGGACGCTTCCGGACCTACGAGCGACGCTCTCAAGCGTCCACGACGCGCTCGCGCCCGGCGGTCGGTTCGTCTTCGACGTGTTCGTTCCGGACTTCGACGTGATCTGTGAGACGTACGACGAGTGGGAGGAGACGACCGTCGAGCGGGCGGGACGGGCGTACGCCGTCCGGTCGCGGACGACCGTGACCGACCCCGTCGAACAGCTGTTCCGCGTCGAGCGGGAGGTGGTGACGCCGGAGGGCGACGTAGTCCTCGCGGACGCCTTCGAACTCGCGATGCTTCCGAAGCGCCTCGTCGAGACGCTGGTCGACGACTCCCCGTTCGCCTCGGGGTCGCTCGCCGGCGGCTTCGGCGGCGAGCCGCTCGCGGACGATGACACGACGCAGGTGTGGACGCTGGAGAAACCGACGTAGTCGGAGCGCAGGGGTCGACCCGCGGGTTACGCCGTCGCGTCGCCGGTTCCGCCCACCTCCGGCTCCGTGGGCTCATCACCACGGCGCCCGGTTCGACGTGCGTTGAGCGCGAGGACCACCGCGCCCGCGCCGACGACCGTGAGCGCGAGCCGGAACAGGCCGCCGCCGGGAACGAACTGCGAGAGTCCGACGAGGAGCACGCCGACAACGAGCGCGATCCACCGCGCAGCGGAGCCCTCGTCGCGATCGAGCGCACGCAGCCCCCGGCGTCCGAGGACGTACGCGCCGAGCACGAGGCCGATCCAGACTAACAGCCCGTACGCTGCTGCGCCCAAGAGCGCAAGCGGGATCCCGACGATCGTGATTGCAAGCAGCACCAAGAGTATCGGCGCAAGCACCAGCGTCGCCAGCCCCACGCCGCCGCTGGCGGGAGCGCGTGTGACCCCGGTGGTTTCGACCTCGCGCACGAACCCCGGGACGACGAGCAGGAGGACGGCGCCGAGTGCGAGGTGCGCGAGAACGGTGTACAGCACGCTGATCCACGTCGGGACGGTGAAACCGAACCCGCCGAACCCCGTGTTACCGAGGTCGACGGCGCGCACCTCGCCGGCGACTTGTCCCTCGTTGGCGAGCGTCTGCACGTCGTGACGGAGGTCGCCGTCGATCGACGCCGTCGAGCCGACGCGGAGCGTCTCGGCGGCGACGGTAGCCGTCCCGCCGACCGCGCCGTCGAGCACGACCTCGCCGCCGGCCACGTCGATGTCACCGCCGACCTCGCCCGACTGACGAAGCGTGAACGACCCGGTCGCGAGTTCCACCGAGCCCCCGACGCGTCCCTCGACGGTCACGGCGCCGGCGCTGCCGGTGAGATCGCCCGTGACGACGCCCGGCTCTGCGATCACGACCGTGCCGCCGACCGCGTTCACGTCGCCGTCGACCGTTCCGCGGACGATCACGGTGCCGCCGACCGCGTCGAGGTCGTCGCTGATCGTCTCACCCGCTGCGACGACGACTGTCCCGCCTATCTGTGACTCCGCGGCCGCCGCGGGCGCGCTCGCGCCCGTCACGAGGACGAAGACGACGAGCACGGCCGCGAGCGACCGCGTCGCTGCGCTGGTCATGGCAGATCGCTGTTCAACATGTGATCTCATAAACACGTGTGGCGATTGCAGCGCACGGCACACGATCGACAGCGTCGCCGCTCAGACGTGTTCGTCAAGGAACGCCGCGATCGCTTCGAACTCCTCGATGAGGTTCTCGCGGCTCGTCGTGTGGTGCCCCTCGTCCTCGAAGATCAGCGTCTCGACGGGGACGCCCCGCTCGCGGACCGCCTCGGCGACCTGCTCGGCCTCGCCGACCGGCACGCGCGGGTCGTTGGCGCCGTGCTGGACGAACAGCGGACAACTGACCGCCTCGATGCTGGTCAGCGGCGAGATCTCCTTCAGGAACTCGTAGTCGTCTTCCAGGCTGCCGTACTCGGCCTCGCGGTGACTCCGGCGCCACTCTCCGGTGTTCTCCAGGAAGGTTGTGAAGTCCGCGATGCCGACGAAGTCGACGGCAGCGGCCCACAGCTCCGGATACTCGGTGATCGCCGCGAGCACCATGAATCCCCCGTAGGAGCGTCCGTACGCGACGATTCGGTCGTCGTCGACGGCCGGCTGCCCGTGGAGCCACTCGACGCCGGCGGCGACGTCGGCGACCGAGTCCATGCGCTGTTCCACGTCGTCGAGGTGCGCGTACGCCGTCCCGTAGCCCGACGACCCGCGCACGTTCGGCTCCAGCACCGCGTACCCCCGGTTCAGGAAGTACTGTTTGGTGGGATAGAACCAGGGCCGACGCTGGTGTTCGGGCCCCCCGTGGATGTCGACGATGGCGGGCAGTTGCTCGTCCGGATCGTCGGGATCGACGCCCGGCGGCAGCGTCCAGTACGCCGGGATATCGCGCCCGTCGAACGTCTCGTAGCGGATCGTCTCCGGCTCGTGAAACGCCGCGCCGGGGAGTCCGTTGCGACCGACGGGCGTCCAGTCGGTCGCGGCGTCGCTCCCGAACTCACAGACGTTGACGCCGTACGGATCCGTCGGCGACGTGTGCGTGAACGCGAGCCCCTGGGCGTCCGACCCGAACGTCAGATCCGAGGCGATGCCGTCGACCGCGGGGGTGTCGACGGGGTCGACTCTCGGCTCGCCGCCGGCGTCGGCGACGGCGCCGGCGAGGGTTCCGGCGTGCAGCGACGAGTAGCCGCCCTCGTTGACGGTGTACGCGAGCCGCCCGGTGTCGCGGTCGAACGCGAGGGCGTCCACGTCCCAGGCGTCGGAGCCGGGTTCGCCCGTCGCGTCATCGTAGCCAGCGACGGGCGTCACCGCGCCAGATTCGAGCGAAAGGCAGCCGACGTAGGCGGTGTCGCTATCGCGGTTCGTCACACACAGCAGTCCGCCCTCGCCGTCGAAGTGGACGTGCGAGTACGTCGCCTCGGAACCGTCCGAGAGTGTCCGTGTGTTCCCGGAGTCGAGATCGAGCACGAACAGATCCTCGTCGTAGCTGGAGTGCGCCTTCGTGAGCACGAGCCGGCGACCCTCGGGGCCGAACGCGGCGACGTTCAGCCAGCCGCCGGGGCCCTCGTACACGCGCTCGGGGTCGCCCGCCTGCTCTTCCGGGCTCCCCACCTCCTGCACGTACACGTCGAACCGGCCGTCGTCCTCGCGGTTAGCCGTGTAGGCGACCCGGTCGCCGTCGGGACCCCACGCGCCCCACGCGTGTTTCGACTCGGGGTCGTCCGTGAGCGGGCGCTCGACGCCCGTGGCGAGATCGTAGTGGATGAGTTGGTCGCGCTCGTCGCTCCCGCGGTCCATGGCGTACACGAACGACTCGTCGGCGGGCGAGGCCGCGAGTGCGGAGACCCGCTCCTCGTACGGCGTGAGCCGCGACGGCCACGCGCCGGGCTCGTCGGCGGTCCACACCTGCGGCGTGCCGGAGGTGTCTGCGAGAACGAGGAGGCGGCCTTCCGGGGTGAACGTGGGAGAGTCGACGTGTTCGATCGCGAGGAAGCGGGCGACGCCGTAGCCGCCGGCATCTACTGTGTCGGGCATACGCTCACGGCGTGCGCCTCGCGGCTAAAACATTCGGCAGGCGGCGAGGGAGTCGGGGCGGCGACTCCGACTACAGGTCCGCGTCGGCGACGCGCTCCAGAAACGCCGCCGTCGTCCGGATCCCGTTCTCGAAGCAGTCCAAGTCCAGGTGCTCGTTTGGCGAGTGGTTGCCCTGGTCTGGGTTCGCGTACGGCACCACGAGCACGGGAACGTCCGCGAGCGCGTCGACCCGACGGAAGAACGCCGCCGGGAGCGATCCGCCGAGCACGGGCAACTCGACCGGGTCGGCGTCCCACACGGCCGACAGCGTATCCAGCACGGGCGGTGCCGCCGGGGTGTCGACGGGCGTTTTCATCGGCGGGAACCCGGTCCCCTTCGTCACCGCCACGTCGGGGTGGACGCCGGCGACGTGCTCCTCGATGCGCTCGAAGACGGTATCGGGGTCCTGTCCGGGCACCAGCCGCGAGTCCAGTTTCGCCGTCGCCGCCCGCGGGATGACCGTCTTGCTCCCGTCCCCCTGATAGCCCGCGTCGAGGCCGTTGACGGTGATCGTCGGCTCCAACAGCAGGCGCTCGTAGTAGTCGCGCTCGGTCGCGAAGTGGGTGAGGTCCAACTCCTCGCGCACCTCGTCGGCGTCGTCCGGGAGCGCCGCGACCAGTTCGCGGTCCGCCTCCGTCACGTCGGTGCCGTCGTGGAACCCGTCGACTGCGACGCGGTCGCCCCCGGAGGGGTAGCCCCGATCGGAGTCCGTCTCGTCACCGTACTCCGTGAACGAGGCGACGACCTCCGCGAGTTCCGTCGCGGCGTTGGGCACCGGGCCGCCGAAGTTGCCGGAGTGGAGGTCCGCGTTCGCGGTTTCGAGGTCCAACTGGAACGTGAGGATCCCGCGGTTACCGTATATCAGGGTGGGTCGCCCGGAGCGGTGCTGTGGACCGTCGGCGACGTACACCAGATCGGCGTCGCGGATCGCCGCCGCGGGGGCGTCGGCGTCGGACTCTGGGTCGGCTCCGTCGCTATCGAGGTACGACTTCAGTCCGAGACTCCCGCTCTCTTCTCCGCCCTCGATCAGGAGCTTGACCGTCACGTCAGGCACGGCGTCGGCGCGGACGAGGGCGTCCACCGCGAACGCGTGAGCCGCGAACTGGCCCTTGTTGTCGCCGGCGCCGCGGCAGTAGATCGCCCCGTCGCGCACCGTCGGCTCGAACGGCGGCGACGCCCACTGGTCGGGGTGTTCGGCGGGCTGCACGTCGTAGTGGCCGTAGAACACGACCGTCGGCGCGTCGGGGTCCTCGGCGACGCGCTCGCCGTAAACGAGGGGGTAGCGGTCCGTCTCGATGCGTCGGGCGTCGAGGCCGTGATCGGCCAGCAGGTCGCGAGTCGCGTCGGCGCCGTCGTCCATCCCCTCGCCGGTGGCGCTGACGGTGCGCAGGCGCAGGAGGTCGAACAGGGACTCGCGGTAGTCGTCGAGGCGCTCGCGGATCGCATCGTCGGCCGCGCTCGCGGGCGCTGACGTGTCGGTCATACCTGACACACCGAGATACGGGGGCTTCGCCTTTTGCCCGCCGGCGCGACGTGCCGGTAGCCCGCCACCAGAGATTACTAACAAAGTCTACTCTCGAATGGCAAAGTTAATATTCTTGAGCCCTAATTTAATATCCAGAGATGGAACGCACGCGACGAGCCGTCATCGGATCCGTCGGCGCGATCGGTGCGGGCGCGCTGGCGGGCTGTTTGGGCTCCCGGCCCGGAAGCGGCGATTCGGACGGGGGCGGGACAGGGAGCGACGGCGACGCGACCGCGCAGGCGACGTTCTTCGTCTTCGGCGACGTCGCGAGCGCGGTCGCCGGCGACGCGACGAGCACGGACCTGCTGGTCCCGGTCGGCCAGCACGGCCACGGCTGGGAGCCGGGGCCGCGCGTCCGCGAGTCGATCCGCGCGGCCGACCTCCTCGTCCACGGAATGACGGGGTTCCAGCCGTGGGTCGACGACGTCGCCGCGGACCTCGCGGCCGACGACGCCGCCGTGGACACCGTCGACGCCAGCGCCGACGTGGCCCTGTTGCCGGCGACCGGCGAGCACGGCCACGACCACGGCGGCGACGAACACGACGACGACGAGTACCACGAGGGCGATCACACCGAAACCGAGCACCACGACGACCACACAGAAACCGAACACCACGACGACCACGACGAGGGCGACGACGACCACGACCGACACGCCGGAGAGTACGATCCGCACTTCTGGATGGACCCCCTTCGCGTCGCTGACGCCGTCGACACCGTGGAGGCGGCACTGACGGAGGCGAACCCCGACGGCTCTGAGGCCCACGCCGCCAACGCGGCGGCGTTGCGCGAGGAGCTGACCGCCCTCGACGAACGGATCGAGTCCCTCGTCGCCGACGCGGGTGAGCGAGTGCTCCTCGTGGCCGGACACAACTCGTTCCAGTACCTCGGCGACCGCTACGGCCTGCACGTCGAAGCGCTCACCGGACTCTCGCCCGACGACCAGCCGACCACCCGGGACATCGAACGCGCGCAGGAGGTGATCGCGGAGCATGGCGTCCGGTACGTCTGTGCGGACCCGCTGGAGTCACAGCGCGCCGCAGACCAACTCGTCGCCGAGACGGACGCAGAGGCGGTACTCCCGCTCACGGCGATGCCCGGCCTGACCGACGAGTGGGCCGAGAACGACTGGGGGTACCTCGACGTGATGCGCGAGGTGAACGTCCCGACGCTGGACCGGGTCCTGAGCCGATGACCGCGGCGGTCGAGGTGCGCGACGTGACGTTCGCC